>CACALC010000001.1:0-140636 GCA_902533225.1 uncultured SAR116 cluster alpha proteobacterium
GTCTCAAAATCCGAAAATTCAAATTTTATATTTTCAATTTTCTCATTACATAATTTATTATAAACGTTTGTTAAAATTGATTTTGCTAAATTAATATTTTCAAGTTTTCCAGAAATATGGAACTGATTACCGAATAAATTAATATTTACATCAATCAATTTTTCTAGTTTAATTATATTAATACTATGATTTCCTACTAATAAGGCTATTAAAGAATTATTTGGAAATTCAATTTTAATTTCTTTTTTATTTATTTTAAAATTCAAAATTAATAGGCTTTCAAATATTTTTTTTAGGCATAATAATGCCAGTTAAACTATTTTGAAATGCTTCTGTAACATTTATATCAATTGTAGATCCAATAAGATTATTATTATCAGAGTAAAAATAAATAGATTGATTAAATGGAGATCTTCCTAAATATTGTCTATTTTTTTTTCCATTTTTTAAAACTAAAACGTTTTGAGTTGAATTTATAGATTTCTTATTAAATTCCATTTGCTGTAATCTTAGTAAATCTTGTACTTCTTGTAGCCTTGAACTTTTTATAATTTCTTCTACATGATTAAAAAAAACAACAGCAGGTGTTCCAGGTCTGGAAGAATACTTAAAAGAGTATGCTTGTGAGTAATTAATTTCTTTTATTAAATTCAGTGTGGCTTGATGATCTTTATCTGTTTCTCCTGGAAATCCAATTATAAAATCTCCAGATATTGCAATTTTAGGGTTATAATCTCTGATCTTTTCAATAACCTTTATATATTCAGCTGAAGTATGTTTTCTGTTCATCATTTTCAGCACCTTGTCAGAGCCAGATTGAACTGGCAAATGCAAGTATGGCATTAATTTATCTATATCTCTATGAGCTTCAATAAGCTCTATATCCATATCAAGCGGATGGGAAGTTGTATACCTTATGAATTTAAGTTCTTTGATTTTTGCTAACTCTTCAATTAATCTTCCTAAACCCCAAATATTTTTGTCTTTGCCAACAGCATTCCAAGCGTTAACATTTTGTCCAAGAAGAGTGATCTCTTTAACACCAGAATCAACTAATTTTTTTGCTTCATCTATTATTGAAGTTAAAGGTCTGGAATATTCTGCTCCTCTAGTATAAGGCACAACACAGAAAGTGCAAAACTTATCACAACCTTCCTGAATAGTTAAAAAAGCCGAAGGGCCCCTATCAGAGATGTGACAATCTAATTGGTCAAATTTTGGAATTGTAGGAAATTCAATATCTATATATTTATTATTTTTTATAGGATCAACTTTAGATATTAACTCCGGAAGATTTTGATAAGATTGAGGACCCACTACTATATCAACCCATGGTGAACGTTTCATAATTTCTTTACCCTGAGCTTGAGCAATACAACCAGCAACAGCGACTATAGACTTTTTACCAGTTTTTTCTTTTCTTAATTTAATTTTATCTCTGATGCGACCTAGCTCAGAGTAGGTTTTTTCAACTGCTTTTTCACGTATATGGCATGTGTTTAAAACTATAAGATCTGCATTATCTTCATTATTATCTAATTGATAACCATGTGGTTTTAGCAAATCTGACATTCTCTCAGAGTCATAAAAATTCATCTGACATCCGTGAGTTTTGATAAAAAGTTTTTTCATTAAATATGCATATATATTAAATGCCATTTACTGACAATAATATTATTTTGTATGTTTTTTTGATAAAGCGCTAGCGTAAACTTTTTTTATTTGATTTTCTAAATGTTTACTGAGATCTTTTCTGCTAGAAAAATTTTTTGCATTCACTTTGTCTAAATATATTAATCTTGCCTTTATAGATCTTAAATGTGCTAATACTGACAGGTGAGGTTTAAGATCCATATTACCATACCATGCTATTATAGGTCTTAACCATCTATTAATTGGTATTCCATTTAAGTCTGAATAAACTATAACTATTGGCTGAATGATAAAATTTTGACCTTCTACAGAAGAAAAAGAGCTTGATTTGAAGTCTAATACTCTATTCCCGTCAGATGTTGTTCCCTCAGGAAAAATAAATATTTTCTCATCAGAGGATAATAATTTAAGAATATTATTTTTTTGATAAAGGCTGTCAGACCTATTTCTACTTATAAATATTGTTCTACCTAATCTAGCTAAAAATCCAAATAATGGCCAATTTTCCACTTCAGATTTTGCAACAAATCTTACTGGGTATATAGAGCCTAATATAGGTATGTCTAAATATGATAGATGATTGCTGATATAAAGATTACAATCATTTGATATATTTATTTCACCTTCTAATTCAATACGGACTGATAAAAGCCATATAAGTAGTTTATGAAAAATAACCGGTAACCATTTTCCAAAAAGGGGAATTATTTTTCCCAAAAGGAGCGTCACAATTATAAGGGGAATAGAAAATGATACAAAAACAATTAACTTTAGAATAAAAATGATATTGTCTAAAAATGATAGATTGTCTATTGGACTAGAATATGTATTTTGCTTAACTGTCATAATCAATCAATTTAATTTAAGAATTTATTCTTGTATTTTTCGTCTATATTCTCTGTTTGGACAACCACACAAAAGTCAATTGTGTTGAAATCATAATCGACAAAAAAACTGTCACTTATTCTCCCTCCAACTCTGAGATATCCTTTTATAAGTGGAGGTAATTTTACAAAAGTTCTTAAGTCAGTCTCATAAAAATTATTTTTATTAAGAACTGGATAATTGTTATTGTCTAAACTTTTAACTGACATCACGTCTGGTAGAGAAAAATTACTTTTTAAATAAGAAAATTCCTTTAAAAATTTTTGAACGTCTGTTCCCGGAAAACTTGCACATCCAAATAATATATTTATGTCATATAACTTAATATATTCAGCAATCGCCTTCCAAAGAAAGTTCATTGTAGTTCCATTTCTGTAATCTTTATGAACACAAGATCTTCCTAATTCTAATATTTGTGGATGATTGTATGAATTAAGTATATTGGTAAGGTCAAACTCTGATGATGTATAAAACCCTCCAAAATGTGAAGCTACGTCGCCACGTATCAATCTATACGTACCTACAATTTTGTTTCTAATTCCTTTTCTCTTCTTATCTATTACAATTAAGTGATCAGCAAATTTATCAATTTTGTCATAATCTAATCTCATCATCTTTTTTGGAAATGTTGGCCTAGCTTTTTTTTCTTTATAAAAAACAGAGTATCTTAGAGCTTGGGCTTTCTTTAGCTCTGATTTGGTATCTGCTAATTTAATGATGAAGTCTCCAAATTCAATTTTTGGAAATATTTTATTTTTTAATAATGGTTTTATTTGAAAAATTTTGTTTTTAAGACGAAAATTGAAATTTTCACCTTTTGACTGCTTAAAGTCTAAATTTTCACGTACTTTATTAAGTAACACCATAGCACCTATAAAATATTAATATTTCCTGATATAAGTTTTAAGTATTTCATTTTTATTAAAGATTAGCGCAAAACCTCAATGCATCTATCCGAGAGCTTTTATCATTTGCATAATATCCTTTTCTAATACCAATTTTTTGAAATCCATTCTTAAGATAAAAGTTAATCGCATTTACATTTTCAATTGATACTTCAAGAAATATTTTTTTTATATTAAGTTTTTTAATTTCATTGATCAGTATTGATCCGTAATTTTTTCTTTGATGGGATTTTATTATACAAATCTTAATAATTTCTATTTCATCCCTTACATGAAAAAAACTAACGAAACCTATAATTTTGATTTTTTCAATTTTCCAAATTACATGTGATTCGTTCATTTCAAAACTTTTTAATTCATTTAGTGATATAGGGTCTTTAGAGACACTTTTTTCAATTTGAACCAAAGTTTTATAATCACTTTTTTTACTTAAACTAATATGAACCATTTCTAGTTAATCTCAGGCAATCTAACATAAATAGGTTTAAACTCATCAAAAGCTATTTTTGAACTTTTATAATTAATATTATTTTTTGTAATATATAAACCAAGTTTTCCAACCCAAACTGCATCTGGGATTTGATTTGACTTTTTATAAAAATTTATGTTTGGTGATTTATTTTTTAATAAACTTGAAATGAAACCTACATACAAAAAGTTTCCAACTACCAATTTGTTTTCTTTTAAATATAGTGGAAAATTTTCTATTTTAATTGGTTCTATGTTATTGATGACAGAAAATGGTAGCAACCTCTTTTTACAATTATTAATCTTAAACAACTGCAGAAATTGATCATTTCTTTTTGTATCAATTGAAGCAAGAATATATTCAACATTTCTATTTTTTGCTTCATTTAAGGCAGACATTGCTAAACCAGCTAGAGAATTAATTCCTAAAATTTTCATATGCTTGTTAGATAAATATATTCCCTTTGCTGCCGAAATTAATGCCCGTATACTTGTAAAACTACCAGGACCACAACCTACTACTAACAATGACACACTTTGGAATGTTATTGAATTATCTGTCATGAATTTTTTAATTGTTGGAATAATTATTTCAGATAATTCATTTTTTATTTTAATTGATAATTTGTTGAATACTTTACTATTACTTAACAAGGTAAGCGATAAATTTGATGTACTAGTTTCAATAGAAAAAATCATTGTCTTCTTTTTATAAATATTCAAAAAAAAGTAGTATAATTCAAAATTACAATATATTAAATTTAACAGTTAAAAGTTTAAATATAAAATATTTGAGGATAAAATGTATTATATATTAGCACTTTTGTTTTTTATGTTTCCTAATATGTCATATTCACAGGAAAATGAAATAAAAGAAATTAAGAATGTAAATTACGCGTCTGTAATAATGTATCATAGATTTGGTGATAGTAGATATCCTTCAACAAATATTAAAAAAAAGCAATTTCTTGAGCATGTCAATGAATTGTTAAAACCTAAATATAACGTAATTAATATTGAACAAGCTCTTCAAGGTATAAATAATGTTAAACTTATAAAAGATAAATCTATTGTCATAACTATTGATGATGCTTACTCATCAGTTTATAAATATGCTTGGCCTATCTTTAAAAAACATAATTTTCCTTTTACTTTGTTTGTTTCTACAGATGTGATTGATAATAAAACGCCTGGTTATATGAGTTGGGAAGAGATCCGAATCTTGAGAGATAATGGTGTAACTATTGGAAGCCAAACCAAGTCCCATCCTCATATGTATAAAATTAACAAAGAAAAAATAATTAATGAACTCACAATTTCTAATAAACGATTTATTGATGAGATTGGAAGTAGGCCTGAAATTTTTGCATATCCTTATGGCGAATATAACCAAGAAGTTTTGGAACAAGTAAAATTACAAGGTTTTATTGCAGCTTTTGGTCAACATTCAGGAGTTGCACATAAAAGCTTAGGCATGTTTGAATTGCCTAGATTTGCTATGAATGAAAAATATGGTGGTATGGATAGGTTTTTGTTGGCAATAAACGCCTTGCCAATGCCCATTTCTGATCTTTCACCTAAAGATCCAGTACTTTCAAAAAACCCTCCATCATATGGTTTTACTTTATCAAACCTTATAGAACCAAAAAACGCAGTAAAATGTTTTGCAAATAATGGATTAAAAACAGAAACAAAAAGACTTGGAAAAAATAGAATTGAAGTTAGGTTAAGTGGCCCCTTTTTAAAGGGTAGAGGTAGAATTAATTGTACTATGGCTGGGGAAAATAATAGATGGCGATGGTTAGGGAGACAATTTATAATTAAATAGAATTTAATTCTAATAACTTTCTAATTTAGCATTACGAAATCTGTACAACTTATTGCTTTTAATCATATTCTCAATTTTTGTAACATACTCAAATCCTATTTCAGCATATTTGTTTAGAAAATTAGCCGTGTCATAACCTGTTATTTTTTTTCCAGTTTTATATCTCATAGATCTAAATTTTCTCATTTCGGAGTAGGCTGGATGACGATTTAAGTTTAAAATATAAGAATTTAAAGATTCTAATAAATTTTTAAAATTTTTAACTGCAAAGTTTGCATATAAATTTCCTCTTGGTTTAATTCCAACATTTTTTTTCCAAGTCCATTCTCCAAAAAGAGCATTTCCTTCTTGAGCAAATCTTGAAGATCCCCATCCACTTTCAATTATAGATTGTGACAATATCATAGCTAGAGGGATTTTATTAATTTTCATTAATAATTCGTTTTTAATTTTGACTATATTTTTTGTTGTAAGATTACCAAAATTCATTTTTTTAAAGTTTTTTACATTATACTTTTTTGCTAAATATTCAATTTTGTGAATATTATTTGTTAAAAAAGCATCCTTCATTAACTTTCTCTCTTCTAAAACTAATTCATTTCCCCTAAGTGCTATAGGTAAGAGAATACTCATAAATACATTTTTTTTTGTTTGAGTTTCAAATTCATGAATGTTTTTTGGGATATAAGGGAAATACATCCTTGGTATAGGAAGATTATTTTCTACATAGTACATAATTTTCTTTGACCATTCAGACACAATATCTTTATTATTAATTTGATCTGATGATAAATAGTTTTTATTTATGTTGAATTTATCCAATTGATTAATTTCAACTGACGGTTTACTCAAATTTCTAGTAAATAATCTAAACTCGAAGACAGGAGAATCTTTTTTAAAAATCGCTAGTCCTAAGGAACCACTTAGTAACAATAATATAAGTGATGGTAAAAAAAAAATATTATAAGATTTTTTTTCAAAAAAATTAGTAGTTTTTAATTTATATTTTTTTAACATAAATTTTTATGTTTAATTACAATTCTGCAGCTTTAACTTCTGTAACTTCAGGAATATAATGTCTAAGCATGTTTTCAATTCCCATTTTTAAGGTTGCAGTACTTGACGGACAACCCGCACATGCGCCTTTCATTTGCAGTGTTACAACGCCTGCTTCGAATGAACAAAAGGATATATCGCCTCCATCCATCGCAACAGCTGGTCTTACACGAGTTTCTAAAAGATCTTTGATCTGTTTTACAATCTCAGTATCTTCGGCAATGTCGTTAACTTTAATTTCTTTTTCATTGTTTAAAGCAGGTAGACCACTTGAATAATGCTCCATTATTCCTGTAAGTATTGATGGTTTTAAATTATTCCATTCTAAATCAGTTTCTTTTGTTACAGAAATAAAATCTGAAGAAAGAAATACTCTGCTAACACCATCAATTTCAAAAAGCCTAGACGCCAATGGTGAACTAACTGAAGATTCTTTGTTAGAATAATCAACACTGCCAGTTTTTAAAACAGTATCACCTGGCATAAACTTCAAAGTGTCTGGATTAGGTGTGTCTTCGGTCTGAATAAACATTTTTATCTCCTTTTATAGATATAGCAGTTTTTTTTTAAATTTCCATAAGTAAACTTAATTAATTAACAAACCCAACTAAATTTTTAACATCTTTTAAAACTGGCTCAGCTATTTCTTTAGCTTTTTGTTCTCCAATTTTTAAAATTTTATCGATTTCATTTCTATAATTTAGGAGATTCCTCATTTCACGTGAAATGGGACTTAAAGTTTCAATTGCTAAATCAATCAATCTTGGCTTAAAATAAGAAAAGCCCTTACCCGAAAATTCTATTAATGCTTTTTCTAATGTCTGATCTGATAATGAAGAATAAATACTCATTAAATTATGTGCTTCAGGTCTATCTTTTAGCTCCTCTATAGTATCTGGCAGTGGATGAGGATCAGTTTTAGCTTTTTTAATTTTGTTTGATATTTCCTCAGCAGTGTCAGTTAAGTTAATTCGAGAAGCGTCTGAGGCGTCAGATTTACTCATTTTTTTCGTACCATCTCTTAAACTCATTACACGAGTGGCCTCACCTATAATTTGTGGCTCAGGTAAATTAAAAAAGTCGTCTTCTTCATCAGAGGTAAACATATTGTTAAAAGAAGATGCAATATCTCTAGCCAATTCTATATGTTGTTTTTGATCATCACCAACAGGAACGTGAGTTGATTTGTATAAAAGAATATCTGCAGCCATCAAAACTGGATATCCATATAAACCAACTGAAGCATTTTCTCTATTTTTGCCAGCTTTCTCTTTAAATTGAGTCATACGATTCAACCACCCAATTCTACATACACAATTCAATATCCAGGCTAATTCAGCATGTTCTTTAACCGAGGATTGATTGAAAAGAATTGACTTATCAATGTCTATACCTGAGGCAATAATTGCAGCAGTAACCTCATGAGTGGAAAATTTAAGTTTTGTTGGTTCCTGAGGAACAGTAATTGCGTGTAAATCTACGATTGAAAAAATTGAGGAAATGTCATTTTGAAGATTAACCCAATTTTTAATTGCTCCTAAATAATTACCAAGATGTAAATTTCCTGTTGGTTGTATCCCAGAAAAAATTCTTTTCTGTAAATGGTCTGATTGTAAGTTGGTCATGGTTTTACTTTCCTGAATTTAAAAACCTTAGAAATTAGTAATTCTTGAGGAATATATCTTAAAATATAAGTTGTCAAAAAATACGATAACAAACCAAATAAGACTAAAAATAATAAAATAGTAATATTATCAAACTTATAAATATTTAAAACGTAATAAATCAATTTCATAATCAATATCATTAAGAACGATGTTAAAATTATCTTTAATGAATATATCAATAAAGAGAAGGAATTAAACTCATCATATTTAAAATTAAATTTAAATTTTGGTATATTTCCCGTTTTTATTAATAATGTAAAATATATTATAAACCCTATCCAGGATACCAGTGAAGTAGCTAAGGCAATACCTGAATGTTTTAAATAATGCATTAATATAAATGAGAGAAGAATATTGAGTAATAATAATATTAAGCCAATATTCATAGGAGTTTTAGTGTTTCCCTCTGCTAGGAATGCAGGCTGACAAGATTTTAGTATAATAAAAGCAGGAATACCAAAAGCATAAGCAATTAAAGCCTGAGCAGTTTGATTGGTTTCCAAAGAGCTAAATTCCCCTCTTTCAAATAAAACGCTGATAAATAGTTCTGAAAAATTAATAAAAACAAAAGATGAGGGTATAGAAAAAAATAATCCTATTTTTATTGAAATCATTAATTCTCTAGAAAATTGTTTCTTATCTTTAATTGCACTTGATTTAGATAACGACGTTAGCAAAGCTGTGCTTAATGCAATTCCTATTATACCTAGAGGTAACTGGGCAATTCTATCTGCGAAATAGAGATAGGAAATAGAACCAAAACCTAATAGGCTTGCTAGAATAGTATCTACAAGGAGGTTAATTTGTAATATCCCACCGCCGAATGCTGCAGGTATAAATTTTTCCCATGTTCTTTTAAAATATGTTTGGATTTCATTCCGTTCTTTTATAGTTTCGCTTTTAATATTCAATTTTTTAAATTGTAAAACACCAAACTTTTTAATCATTATTAAAGTAAATGCTAATTGAAGTATTCCTCCTAAAACCGTTGCTATAGCTAGTGGTAAAGATTTAATTGACAAATTATCACTTATAAAAAAACAACTTAATATTAAGCAAACATTTAAAATAATTGGAGAGGAAGATAAGATCCAAAACTTACCAGAAACATTTGTAGCAACTCCTAAAAGAGCTACGATAGATATTAAAGGCATGAAGACTATTGTTATTCTTGTTAGTATAGTTATTTTATCCAAAACTAAGTCATTGTCTAAAAAACCTGGAGCTAAAAAATATATGCAAAAGGGCATTATGATTTGGAGAATAATCATTAATAAGAATAAAAAAGTAGCTACACGAAAAATAAATTTTTTGAGAAATTTATCGGCAAATATCTTACCTTTTTTTTCTATTAACTTTGAATAAATTGGTAAGAAAGCTGAAGTTAAGGCCCCTTCCGCTGTAATTCTTCTAAATAAATTTGGTAACTTAAATGCAATTAAAAAAATATCTGAAAAAACACCCGCACCTAGGAATGCTGCAATGAATATATCTCTCATAAAACCGGATATACGGCTAAGGAATGTTAGTATAGCAGATTGTGTAAAACCTCTAATAAAAAAAGATGTTTTATCTTTCATTCGAAATCTCATTATTCTATTTATTGGTTTACATAATCTATTTCTTTTAATTCCTTTAAAATGGAATTCTTAACTTTTTCAATAGTTGTATTATCATCCACCTTTGAACCAAATGCATTCTTTAAATAAAATATATCAACAACCCTGTCACCATAAGTAGAAACATTTGCTGTATTTATTTGAAGACCTAAACTTGTTATTATCTTTGTAATTTTATAAAGAACTCCAGGCGCATTTTTACATTTTATATCCAATATAGTGTATTGATCACTTGTTTTATTATCAATAATGACCCTGATTGGCGCCTTTACAGCTCTAAAACGTGCTGGAATTTCTTTCCATTTTATATTTAAA
This sequence comes from uncultured SAR116 cluster alpha proteobacterium, assembly GCA_902533225.1. Classification (GTDB taxonomy): domain Bacteria; phylum Pseudomonadota; class Alphaproteobacteria; order Puniceispirillales; family Marisalimonadaceae; genus Marisalimonas. Next base: position 10,397 of record CACALC010000001.1, read on the forward strand.
GCTTTTTCTATATTAAAATTTCCTTCTAAACCTTTTGTAATAGTTTCTATTAATTTTTTTCTTAGATTAATATCAGAGATTGGCTTTCTTTCCTTATTTTGTAAGAAAAAAGTATCTAAGGCGTATCCATCTGACCTTGTAATAATTTTGGCACTAACAATATCATATCCGGATGAAGCAACCAAACCAGATATTTGTGAAAATAAACCATGATGGTCTGGAGTGATAACTAAAAGCTCAGTTGCTTTTAATTTACTGTCATTAGATAAGTAGACCTCTAACTTTTTTGAAGAATTTTTCATTGAAGTAAATATTTCATAATGATTAACAACTGATGGTAAATTAAATGTCCCCCAATAGTTATTATAAAATTTACTACAATATGTTTTAATATCTAAATCATTCACACCTTTGTTATTTAAATATCTTATTAAGAGTTCTTTAGATGATTTAAGAGGTTCTGTTATTTTGGAAATTTCTTGAGGGGGTTTAAGTAAATCATAGGTTTTGATATAAAGTTCTTTTATCAAAGCACCTTTCCAATCATTCCAAACATCTGGGCCAACCCCTCTGATATCAGCAACTGTTAGAGCTAAAAGTGATTTTAACTTATCAATAGATCTTATTTGTTTTGCAAAATTCTTAATTACTTTTGGGTCACCTAATTCATATCTAAACGCAGTTTTACTCATTAATAGATGATGTAATACTAACCACTCAACCATTTTAGTTTCTTCTTTATTTAACCCTAACCTAGGGCATATTTTAGAAGCAATCAATGATCCATTTTCAGAGTGATCACCCTTTTTTCCTTTAGCAATATCATGTAACAACATCGCCACAAATAATGATTTGTAAGATTTAATTTCTAAAATTGCACTGCTTGTCAAGGGTGCAAAATCACTAAATTTGCCACTTCTTAAAGAATGAAGATTGGAAATTGTAAAAATAGTATGTTCATCAACGGTATACGAATGATACATATCAAATTGCATTAACCCTACAATTTTTTGAAATTCAGGAATGAACTGTCCTAAAATATTCGCCTCATTCATTAATCTAAGAGTTCTTGTTGGGTCCTTATCACTTGTTAAAATATTCAAGAACATTTTGTTAGCTTCTACATTTTGTCTCACCTTTAAATTTATTAATTTTCTCAAACTTGTTATTTGTCTTAAAGTTTTAGGGTGAATGTCTATATTATTAATATGAGAAATATAAAAAAGTTTTATTATATTGATAGGATTTTCTGTCAGTATTTCTCTTTCGTAAGAAAATAAACGACCTACTTCTAATCTAAAAGGGGTTATGTTCTCTCTTTTTTTAAAGCTTAAGAAACTCATTCTTAAAGGTTTATTAAATTCTGTCTCTATAGCAGCACAAAATATTCTTGTTAAATTACCTACTGTTTTTGTTGCAATAAAATATCTTTTCATGAACCTTTCTACATCTTTATGAGTAATTGTATTCTTGAAGTTCATGCTCTTCGCGATTTCAAGCTGGGCGTCCATTGCAAGTCGATCATCTTCTCTATTTGCTCTATAATGTAAATGACATCTTACAGATAATAAAAATCTCTGAGCTTCAGCAAATGGAACTGCTTCTTCTTTTGTTAAAGCACCTACATTAATTAATTTTGAAATAGTATCGACTTTATAAGCAAATTTTAATATCCAGATAAGTGTATGGAGATCTCTTAATCCTCCCTTACCATCTTTAACATTAGGTTCAACAACATACCTTGATTCTCCAAATCTTTTGTGTCGCGTTTCAGATTCTTTTAATTTTGCTTCTACAAAATCTAGAGTTTTAGTATTATCAATGAATGTTTTGAATTTATTATTTAGTAAGTCATAAATATCATTATTCCCTGCTACGAAACGTTTTTCTAAAAGACTGGTGGATATTGTTAAATCTAATCTGCTTTTTTCGATACAATCATCTATAGTTCTAGTTGAATGACCAACTGTATATCCCAAATCCCATAATATATATAAAATTAACTCAATTACATTTTCAATTTTTTTTGTATCATTTTTTCTTAATTTGTTTGGTAAGAGAAATAATATATCTAAATCTGAGTGAGGGGATAATTCTCCTCTTCCATATCCTCCTACAGCTATTAAAGTAAATTGATAATGCTTATTACCTAAACTATGAAAATATGAGTTTTTAAATATAACTTTTAGTAAGCTATCAATTAAAATTACATTTAGACCCACATTAAGTGAGCCATCGGATGTTGCTAAAAATTTATTTTTAATCAGCTTTTTATTATGATCCATTTGTTTTTTTAAAATTTTAAATAACTGATCCCTAAAAATTTTTGTGTCAACCTCGTCAATATTTGTATCATTTATCTCATGTAACTCTTTTGTTTGATTTTTTGCGTAGTTTATTGGTTCCATACTTTGAAACCATATTGCATTTTGATTAATTGCATCTTTAGGTGATATATCGGTATCAACTGATTTATGAGCATTATGTTTACTAAATAATGAAAATTTACTTTTAAAATTCATTTTATTCATTTGCATTTCTCAATAATTTTAGTTTATAGAATATATCTAGTGATTGACGTGGAGTGATCTCGTCAACATTTATACTATCAAATTCCTTAAAAAAATCCTCATGTTCGTTATATTCAGAAACAGCTGGATAATCTGTTCTCATATCCTGTTTTTCCCTATCTTTTTGTTTAAGATTAGATAGTAATTTTGAAGCTTTCTTTGTAACAGCTAAAGGAATACCTGCTAATTTTGCAACATGAATACCATAAGACTTATCAGCTTCACCATCCAAAATTTTATGCATGAAAATTATGGTGTCATTCCATTCTTTTATAGACATTTTATGACAAGACAAGTTGCTAAGGCTTTCCTTTAAACTTGTTAGTTCATGATAATGAGTAGCAAATAATGTTCTAGGTTTAATCTGTTCATGTAAATATTCTAACACTGACCAAGCAATTGCTAACCCATCAAAAGTAGAAGTGCCCCGTCCAATTTCATCTAGTATGACCAATGATTTATCTGTAGCAGTATTTAGGATAAGTGATGTTTCTATCATTTCAATCATAAAAGTGGATTGTCCTTTTGCTAAATCATCTGATGCTCCTACTCTGGAAAAGATTTTGTCGAATACACCTATGTTTGCTTTTTCAGCAGGAACAAATAAACCTGCTTGTGCCATTATAACTATAAGTGCATTTTGTCTAAGATAAGTCGATTTTCCTGCCATATTAGGTCCAGTTATCAACCAAATCAGATCATTTTTATTCAAAATACAATCGTTAAAAATAAAAGATTTTTCAGATAAACTCATTTGTTGTTCTACAACAGGATGCCTCCCTCCAATAATTTCTAAACTTTTTTCCTCTACTATATTTGGGCAAGTATAATTTCTACACACTGATTGGTTAGCAACCATAATGGAAATATCTAATTCAGAAATTGAAAGTGCAATATTTAAAATTTCTTTACCTTTTTCTATTATCTGAGTTGCAAAATCATTAAAAATATCAACCTCAATTTTAAGAGCTTTTTCAAATGAATTTAATATTTGATTCTCAACATTATTTAGCTCAACTGTAGTAAACCTAGATGTCTGGGCTGTTGTTTGTCTATGGATAAATAAATCAACATTTCTTAATGATTCATCATGCAGTGCTCTTACTTCAATATGATATCCTAGCATTCTATTATGCTTAATTTTTAATGAGTTAACATTAGTTAATTCTGAATATTTTTTTTGAAGTTTTGTTATGTGTTCTAATTCATTATTTCTAAAATTTCTAAGGAGATCTAGCTCCTTGTTGTATCCTTCTTTTATAAAGTTACCTTCTTTTGCAACAACCGTAACATTTGATTTTAAAGCTTTCGAAATTTTTAAAAATACACTGTAATCAATGTCTAAATTGTTGATTATACTGTTTAATAATGAAGGAATTGGTTTGACTTGATTATGTGAAGTCAAATTTTCATAAATTCCTTTTATAGTCAAAAGACCACTAGACATCAAAAGCAAATCTCTTGGACCACCTCTTGACAATGATATTCTAGAAAGTGACCTTTCAATATCAGGTATGTTTTCAAAATCTATTTGATATTGTGATATATTTATATTATTTTCTAAGATCCAATTTGCTAAATCATACCTATCTTGAATTTGTTCAATTTTATAAAAAGGCTCGATTACTCTCTGTTTTAATAATCTTGCTCCACATGCAGTTTTTGTTTCATCCAAACAAGAAATTAAACTGCCTTCACTACCCCCTGAGAGATTTTTAAGAATTTCAAGTGATTTTTGAGTAAAATAATCAATCTCTAAAAAATTACTCTGTGTTTCAGTTTGAATCATTGAAAGAATTGGAATTTTTCCACATTGTGTTAATTTCAAGTATGAAAGCAGTACTGCCGCTGCCTTAATTTCTCCATCACTGAAAGCGCCAACACCTTCTAATGAAACAATGGAGTAATAAGAGAGTATTTGATCTAAGCAGGATGGATAATGAAACAGACTTGATGGTTGTTTTTTCAGAATTGAGTGCCATTCTTCTACAATTAAATCTAAATCAAATTCTTCAGAAATTAGTAATTCTGAAAAATTCATTCTTAATAGGAAATTAGCTAATAGTTGTTTTCTATTGGATTTGTTATCTTCTAATATATTTCTTGATTTGAAAGATCCTGTTGAAACATCTACCCATGCTATAGAGACAGAACCATTATTATCAGATATAGCACCTAGAAAATTATTAGTTTTTCTTTCAAGAAGATTATCCTCTGTCAAAGTACCAGGCGAGATTATTCTTACTACCTCCCTTCTAAGCGGCCCTTTTTTTAACTTTATTTTAGCTTCTTCTGCTGTTTCGGTTTGCTCACATACAGCAACATTAAAACCTTTTTTGATTAATTTGGGCAAATAATTATCTGCTGAATGAAATGGAACACCGCACATAGGAATTTCTTTACCGTTAGATTTGCCTCTTTTGGTCAAAGCTATATCTAATGCTTGAGAAGCAACAACCGCATCCTCAAAGAATAACTCATAAAAATCGCCCATTCTATAAAAAAGTAAAGCGTCTTTATGTTGATTTTTTATATTTAAATACTGCTCCATCATTGGAGTATTTACATTATTCACAATAAAAAGTTTCCTTTTGAAAGAGCTTAAATTAACTTTATTTATAATTTGATCATTAATGGATAAAATATAATTTATTAAGACCTTTTTAAAAAAGTAAGTTATAGTTAATAGCAAATTATTTTAAGTTTTTGAGGGGAAAATGTCTACTAACAAAAAAGATGACACTATAAAATCAAATTTAGAAAAAGAAGCTTTAGATTATCACAAAAAAGGTCGCCCTGGTAAATTAGAAATAACACCAACAACACCTTTAATTAGTTCTCATGATTTATCTTTAGCATACTCACCAGGTGTGGCAACACCATGTATTGAGATAGAAAAGACACCCGAAACAATTTATGACTATACTTCAAAAGGAAACATAGTTGCAGTTATTTCAAATGGAACAGCCGTTTTAGGTCTCGGTAATATTGGTGCTTCTGCATCAAAACCTGTAATGGAGGGAAAGGCTGTATTGTTTAAAAAGTTTGCTGATGTTGATGGTATTGATTTAGAAATAGATACGGAAGATACAGAAAAATTTATTGAAGCAGTTTCCTTACTTGAGCCAAGTTTTGGCGGTGTTAATCTAGAAGACATAAAAGCTCCTGATTGTTTTATAATTGAACAAAGATTAAGAGAAAAAATGAAGATTCCAGTTTTTCATGATGATCAACATGGGACAGCAATTGTTACTGCTGCTGGAATAATAAATGCACTTCATTTAACTAATAGAAAGATAGAAGAAACAAGGTTTGTTTGTAATGGGGCAGGTGCGGCTTCTATAGCTTGTGTTGAACTTTTAAAAGGTATGGGAGCACAAAATAAAAACATTATTTTAGTAGACCGAGATGGGGTTATATACAAAGGTAGGCAAACTAATATGAATCAGTGGAAATCTGGACATACTGTAGACACAAAATCTAGAACTTTAGAAGATGCTTTTAAAAATTCAGATGTTTTTTTAGGATTATCTGTTCCAGGTTCTGTTACAAAAAAAATGGTGCAAAGTATGGCTGATAAACCAATTATATTTGCTATGGCAAATCCAACACCAGAGATTATGCCAGAAGAAGTAAGGAGTGTAAGGTCAGATGCTATTATAGCTACTGGAAGATCTGATTATCCTAATCAAGTAAATAACGTGCTCGGATTTCCTTATATCTTTAGAGGTGCTCTTGATGTAAGAGCAACCATGATTAATGATGAAATGAAGATTGCTGCAGCAAATGCTATTGCTGAATTAGCTAGAGAGGATGTTCCTGATGAGGTTAATGCTGCTTATCATGGAGTACAATTACATTACGGTAATGATTACATAATACCTGCACCTTTTGATCCAAGACTTATTTCGTCTGTCTCATCTGCAGTTGCAAAAGCCGCAATGGATACTGGCGTTGCAAAAAAACCGATTAAAAATTTAGAAGCATATAGAAGAGAATTAGAAGGTAGAACTAACCCTATAGCCTCTATTCTCGAACCAATAAAATCAAGAATAAAAAGTAAAAAACAAAAAGTTGTTTTTGCTGAGGGTGAAGAAGAAAAAACTATACGAGCAGCGTTATCATTTTATAATTCAGGCTTTGGAATTCCAATCTTAATTGGAAGAGAAAATAGAGTTAAAGAAACTATGGAACAAGTTAACTTGGAAGGTCTAAATGAATTAGTAATTCATAATGCCAGTTTAAGTAAAAACAATCACAAATATACAGATAGTCTATATGAACGACTTCATCGATACGGACATTTAAGAAGAGATTGTCAACGATTAATTAACCAAGATAGGAATGTTTTTGCTGCATCTATGGTGTCTGCTGGTGACGCAGATGCTATGGTTACTGGAGTGACTAGACCTTTTGGACGATGCTTTGATGACATTACAAAAGTTATTTCGACAAAAAATAATGAAAGTTTTTTGTCAATGTCTATGATGGTTTCTAAAGAGCGGACTGTTTTTATTGGTGACGTAAATATACATGATATGCCAAATGCAGAACAATTAGCTAATATTGCCACAGGTATAGCTAAAACGGTGAAAAGTCTAGGTTATACTCCCCGTGTGGCATTATTGTCATTTTCTAATTTTGGGAGCTTAACCAGACCTAGTTCAAAAAACTTAAAAGAAGCAGTAAATATATTGAATACAAGAAATGTTGATTTTGAGTTTGACGGTGAAATGACACCTGAGGTTGCTTTAGATTACGATCTTATTAAAGAAAATTATCCATTTTGTAGACTTTCTGGCCCAGCTAATGTTCTAATTATGCCGAGTCTTTTATCTGCCAATATTTCTTTTAAGTTATTACAAAAACTTGGGGGAGGTTCAATCTTAGGTCCTCTAATGATAGGTGGGGAAAAACCATTTCAAATCGTACAAATGGGTTCTTCTGTATCAGATATCGTTAATTCTGCATCTATTGCAACTTACAATTCTTTATATTCTAATTAAGAAATGTTTTAAGAGGAACTCTAGGTCTTGCACCAATATATTTAATTATATCTGCAGCAACCTTACTTCCTAATTTTCCACAATCTTCAATTGAGTACTTATTAATTAAACCAAAGAGAAACCCCGAAGCGAATATATCGCCTGCACCAGTTGTATCAACTAGATCATTTACCGTAATAGGAGTTACTAATTTTTCAATCTGTTTTTGAAAGACAATGGAACCTTTAGATCCCAAAGTAATTGCTCCAACCTCTACATTTTCTTTAATTTTTTTTAAGCTTTCTTGCAAATTCAATTGATATAAACTTTGTATCTCTGCCTCATTAGCAAAAATAATGTCAACAAACTCATTAATTAAATCAGAAAATTCTTCTCTATGTCTATCCACACAAAATGAATCTGACAAACTTAAGGCCACCTTACAATTGTGAAATTTAGCCAATTTACAACAATAATAAATGGCTTTTTTGGCATCAGATTGATCAAATAAATAACCTTCGATGTAAATTATTTTGCTGTTAATAATAAAGTCTTTGTTAATGCAATCTATATTAAATTCAACACTTGCTCCTAAATATGTATTCATACTTCTTTCTGCGTCTGGAGTAACTAAAACAATACTCTTTGAGGTTTTTCCCAATGTCTGAGTGATTTTATTTTCAAAAAAAACTCCAGAATTATTAAGATCTTTTGAAAATAATATGCCAAAATCGTCGTTACCTATTTGTCCAATAAAAGAACAGTTTCCTCCGAATGAACTGAAACCTACAGCAGTATTTGCTGCACTACCACCAGAAATTATGATTGGATTTTTTAAATAATCTAAAATTAAATTAGATGACTTTTCATCTATAAGTTGCATAGATCCCTTCGGGATTTTTAGTTCTTTTAAATTTTCATCCGAAAATTTAGAGATGATATCTACAATAGCATTCCCAATAAAACAAACTTGATAATTTGGCATTATCATTTTCCTAAAAATTAATTTTTAATTAGACTTAATAGTTAACAATATCTATGAATATCATTTATGAAATCAAACCTAAACAAAATTATTTTAAACTTTGCCTTAATTTTATTTCTTAGTTCTTGCCATACCTTTGAACATCAAAATATTTATCTTGATACTAAAAAAAGAGATGAAATACAGTATGAAGGAATAGATAATTTGAAAGAAAAAAGAAAAAAAACTAAAATTGATGACATCGATAAAAATGAACCCTCAAATGAAATTGAAATGGCGCCAATAAACACGCCCAAACAGAAACAAAAAGTTAAAACTGTTGCTCTTAGTAAAAAAATAAATATTCCTAAAACTAAAATATTTAAACTTGATGTAATTAAAAATTGGTCTGAAAAAAAATTAATTCAAAAGATGGGACAAAGTGATTTTATCAAAGAAGAAGGTAAATTGAAAAGTTATCAATATTATTTTTCAAGCTGTTTTTTAGATATTTTCTTTCTTAAAAGAAAGAATAGTTATTATGTCAAACATATACAAACACGATCTACAAAACTTTACGGAAAAATTAAACCTGAAAAATGTTTAAAGGAAATAAGTAACAAAATAAATAGACATCCGTAATTCCTAACCACCATTTATTAGAACATCTGATAAACTATATAAACCAGGGTCTGCTGTCGCAGCCCAATGAGAAGCTCTCAAAGCTCCTGAAGCAAAAATTGACCTGTCGGTAGCCTTATGAACTAATTCTATTCTTTCTCCAGAACTGGAAAAAATTACAGAATGTTCTCCCACAACATCTCCTCCTCTTAAAACTGCAAAACCTATTTCGGATTCTTTTCTTTTTCCAACTATACCGTTTCTTGAGACTGACTTCACACTTGATAAGTCTTGACCTCGCGCTTCCGCCGCAGATTTTCCAAGCAACAATGCTGTACCCGATGGGGCGTCTATTTTATGTTTATGATGCATCTCTAATATTTCAATATCCCATTCAGCACCTAACATTTGTGTTGAATTTGAAACTAAACTAGATAATAGAGTCACTCCAATAGAGAAATTTGCAGAATAGACTATAGGTATCTTTTTAGATAAGTTAAGCAATTCTTCTTCTTGAAGTTTGTTTAATCCAGTAGTTCCTATTACTATAGACAAATTATTTTCATAGCATTTTCTTGCGTGAAACATGGTTGCCTCTGGAACAGTAAAGTCAATGAGTACATCTGAATTTTGGAATAAAGATGATGTATCAGTATTTAATTCTTTAGAAATCTTGGCTTTACCAACTAATATTCCAATGTCAATTCCAACCTCATCTTCATTCGGTAAACAAGTGGAACTAGATAGATCAAATTTTTCATTTTCTATAATTAAGCCAAGTAAAGTTTTGCCCATGCGACCATTTCCACCTGGAATAGAAACAGAAATTTTTTTCATATTTAGCTCTTTTTGTCGATTACATAAATCATCTTATACAATAATATCAATTATTGTATTAGTTTTTTAAATCTACTAGTCTTGGGACTAATTTTGTCAACACCTAAATCTTTAATTTGCTTGAATAAATCTTCTTGTTTTCTTGAAATACCAACTGGCGTTTCCACGTTTATTTGAACATACTGATCACCCCTAGATCCACCTCGTAGTCCTGGCATTCCTTTACCTTTCATTCGTAAACGAGTGCCACTTTGTGTGCCAGAACTTAAATTCATTTTGGCTTTTGAACCATCAATACAAGGAACTTGTATTGAATTTCCTAAAACAGCGTCAATAAATGATACAGGAACCTCAATAAATGTGTCCTTGCCATCTCTTTGAAATATAGAGTGATCTTTAATATCAATGAAAATATATAAATCTCCGGGTGTTGAACCTCTCGCACCAGCTTCTCCCTCACCTGAGAGGCGAATTCGGGTTCCATTATCTACACCTGCAGGCACATTTACAGATAGTTTTTTATTTTTATTTACTCGTCCCTGACCTTTGCAAACTCTACAAGGGTCTCCAATAATTTCACCTGCACCAGAACACGCCACACATGTTCTTTCAATTGTAAAGAAACCTTGTTGAGCTCTCACTTTTCCATAACCACCACATTGGTTACATTGTTTTGGTTCAGATCCTTTATTAGCTCCTGATCCATTACAAGATTCACACTTTGTCGGTACTGTCAAAGAAATTTCAACTTGGTCACCCGAGTAAGCTTGTTCAAGCGAAACAGACAAGTCATATCTTAGGTCTGATCCTGTAGATGCTGATCTTCTTTCAGAACCACCTCCCATACCAAACATATCTTCAAATATATCAGAAAATCCACCACTCCCAAATCCTGAAAACCCTCCAGAAGCTCCTCCACTAGAACCTTGAGAAAAAGCAGCATGTCCGTACTGATCATATGCTGCCTTTTTTTGAGGATCCTTAAGTATTTCGTAAGATTCAGAAATTTCTTTGAATTTCTCTTCGGCTTTTTTATCACCAGGATTTCTATCGGGATGATATTTCATGGCTAGCTTACGATACGAAGACTTGATTTCACTATCTGATGCTGATTTAGATAGCCCTAATATATCGTAATAATCGCGTGCCATTTTTATACCTTAGTATATCTATATATATATTTAGGAAGCGTCTTTCTTCTCTTCGTTATCCTTTACTTCTTCAAAGTCAGCATCCACAACGTCTTCTTTATTCTCATTTGACGTATCAGTGTCTTCAGGATTTTCTGAATTGTTTTCTTGATTAGCTTTATAGGCTGCCTCTCCCATCTTCATCATTACTGCAGATAAAGCTGACGTTTTATCTTTTATAGTTGAAATATCTTCGCCTTCAAGCGATGTTTTAACCTCTCCAATTGCATTTTCAACTTCACTTTTGGCACTAGGATCAGCTTTATCACCTAAATCAGTTAGAGACTTTTCAGCACCATGTATCATTGATTCAGCTTGATTTCGAACATCAATAGCTTCTCTTTTTTCTTTATCTGCTTCGGCGTTGTCCTCAGCTTCCTTAACCATTCTTTCAATCTCATTATCATCAAGACCACCAGAAGCTTGTATGGTTATATTATGAGCTTTACCGGTAGCTTTATCTTGAGCACTAACGTTGACTATTCCATTCGCGTCAATGTCAAAAGTCACTTCTATTTGAGGAACGCCCCTAGGTGCTGATGCAATACCCTCAAGATTAAATTCTCCTAGCGATTTATTGTCTGATGCCATTTCCCTTTCACCTTGAGATACACGAATCGTGACAGCAGATTGATTATCTTCAGCAGTTGAAAATATTTGGGATTTTTTTGAAGGTATAGTTGTGTTTCGATCAATTAATCTAGTAAATACCCCACCTAACGTTTCAATACCTAATGATAAAGGTGTAACGTCAAGTAAAAGTACGTCCTTAACGTCTCCCATTAAAACTCCACCCTGAATTGCAGCACCAGAAGCTACAACCTCATCAGGGTTAACACCTCTATGTGGCTCTGTTTTAAAAAAAGAAGTAACAGCTTCAATAATTTTTGGCATTCTGGTCATACCGCCTACCAAGATTACTTCATCAATATCACTAGCACTTACACCAGCATCTTTAAGGGCTGCTTTACAAGGATCAATACTTTTTGTGATCAAATCATCAACAAGACTTTCATATTGAGATCTTGTTAATTTGACATTTAAATGTTTTGGTCCGCTTGCGTCTGCAGTAACAAAAGGCAAATTAACATCAGTTTGAGCTGCACTTGAAAGTTCTATTTTGGCTTTTTCTGCAGCCTCTTTCATTCTTTGCAGCGCTAATTTGTCTGATCTTAAATCAATACCATTGTCTTTTTTAAATTGTTCAGCAATATAATCTATAATACGTTGGTCAAAATCCTCGCCACCTAGGAATGTGTCTCCGTTAGTGGATTTTACCTCAAAAACTCCATCTCCTACCTCAAGAATGGAAACATCAAATGTACCTCCACCGAGATCGTATACAGCTATGGTTCCACTTTCTTTCTTATCAAGGCCATACGCTAATGCTGCAGCTGTTGGCTCATTGATAATTCTTAAAACTTCTAAACCTGCTATTTTTCCAGCGTCCTTAGTAGCTTGTCTTTGAGCGTCATTAAAGTAAGCTGGAACAGTAATAACTGCCTTATCCACTGTTTCACCCAGAAATGCTTCTGCATCTTCTTTAAGTTTTCTTAAGATAAAGCTAGAAACTTCTGAGGGTGCATAATCTTGGCCATTAGCCTGGACCCAGGCATCTCCATTTTTTGCAGAAATAATTTTATAAGGAACTAACTCAGAAAATTTCTTTGAATATTTATCATCATGCCTCCTTCCAATTAATCTTTTAATTGCAAAAAGAGTGTTTTCAGGATTAGTAACAGCTTGTCTTTTAGCTGGCTGGCCAACTAATCTTTCGTCATCTGTAATACCAACCATAGAAGGGGTTGTTCTTGCACCTTCACTGTTTTCGATGATTTTTGGTGATTTTCCATCCATAACAGATACACATGAATTAGTAGTACCCAAATCAATACCGATAACTTTAGCCATTTAAAAACTCCCTGAATTTGAATTATCAACAAACTTTATATGGGTTAAGTTGTTGTATTTACAAGATTATGAAAAATTAAATTATCATAATTAGATTTCATCAGTTTTTTTATCTTTAATTTCTACGTCTTCAATTTTTTTTGAAATACCCACCATTGCAGGTCTAACTAGTCTGTCATGTAATAAATACCCTTTTTGAGAAACTTCAACAACAATACCAGGTTCACTATCATTTGTAGGTACCTCGAACATAGCCTGGTGAAAGTTATAATCAAACTTTTCACCAAGTGGAGAAATTTGTTTTAAATTATGCTTTTCAAAAGTAGTAACTATTTCTTTCTCAACAATATCTAAACCTATAATTAAATTCTTTACGGGTTCAGGTAATTGAGACTTATCATCAGGTACAGATTCTAAAGCTCTTTGCAAATTGTCAACAGAAGAAACTAAATCTCTCACAAAAGTAATATGACTATATTTTTTTGCATGCTCAACTTCTTTGATAGTACGCTTTCTTAGGTTTTCACTGTCTGCCAATGTTCTCATTAACTGATCTTTTAAATCTTTTATTTGATTTTCAAGGTTTGAATTATCATCATCATCAACGGGTTCATTTAATTCATTAACATTGACATCATTAGAATCTTCATCTGAAATATTTTCAGTTTCAACTACCTTCTCATCCTCATTATTAGCTTCATTATCTATTTTACATTTATCTTTTTTTTCAGACAATTTTCACTCCAGAGATAATTATTGTGATGATGCAAATAATGAGTTTATATAAAATTTGCAAGAGGTAAAAATTTTTATAATAATTGTAAATACAACTTTAGTGTGTTTTAAGTTATTTCTCAATTATAATAAACTTAATGAACAGTGAATATTTATGTTAAATAGACCTTCAAACAGACAATATAATGAAATGAGAGAAATATCATTAACATCTCAAGTCTCTCCCTATGCTGAGGGTTCGTGCATGGCTAAATTTGGTAATACGCACGTTTTCTGTACGGCTTCTGTCGACACTAAATTACCACCATGGTTAAGAAACTCAGGTAAAGGTTGGATTACAGCCGAATATGGTATGCTACCAAGATCTACGCATTCAAGAATGGATAGAGAAGTTGTTAAAGGAAAGCCATCTGGTCGTACGCAAGAAATACAAAGACTAATCGGAAGATCACTTAGATCAATTGTAGATTTGAAAAAATTGGGGGAAAATCAAATTAAAATAGATTGTGACGTAATTCAAGCAGATGGGGGAACTAGAACAGCGTCTATTACTGGGGCTTGGGTTGCGCTTTATGATGCAGTTAATTTTTTACTTAAAACCGGAAAAATTTCAGAAAATCCGATATTAGATCAAGTAAGTGCAATTTCATGCGGTATTTGGAAAAATAAAGAGATAATTGATCTTGATTATGAAGAGGACTCATCTGCTGAAACAGACGGAAATTTTGTTATGACTGCGAACAATGGTATTGTTGAAATACAAACTACTGCAGAAGAAAAACCATTCAATAAAGAACAATTCCTTAATTTAATAAAACTGGCTGAACATGGTACAAAGTATATTTTTAAAATTCAAAGACGTGCTCTTGATTTGGAATAATTTTAATGAATAAACGAATTTTTAAAGATAAAAAATTAGTTATTGCTAGTCATAATAAAGGAAAAATAACTGAAATTAAAAATTTATTGGCACCTTTGAATATCGAAATTCTATCTGTTTATGATTTTACTATTGAGGAACCAGAAGAAAATGGTGCAACATTTGAAGAGAATGCCCTAATTAAATCTTCTTTTGTAACTCAAAAAACAGGATTGCCAAGCATATCAGATGATAGCGGAATATGTTTTTCTGATCTTAATAATGATCCTGGCATTTACTCTGCAAGATGGGCTGGTTCAAACAAGAACTTTTATTCAGCAATGTCTAAAGTTAATACTGCCATTAAAGAGGTAAAACAGCCTAACTACGATTGTTATTTCATTTGTTCTTTATCAATTTCTTGGCCTGATAAATTCGATGTTACAGTTTCTGGAAAAGTACATGGAAAATTTTCATGGCCTCCTAAAGGAGATAAAGGATTCGGTTATGATCCTATTTTTAGACCATTGGGGTATAACATGTCTTTTGCTGAAATGGATCCAAACTTTAAACATAAAATAAGTCATAGATCTATTGCTTTTAATAAATTAATAAATTTATGTTTTCCTAATTTAAAGTGTTGATTACAAATGAAAATAAACTACTAAGCCTTTATATTCACTGGCCTTATTGTGATTCAAAATGTCCTTATTGTGATTTTAATTCTCATGTAAACGAAATCTGTGATCCTAAACAATGGATTAAATCTTATACAAATCAATTACTTGATATGAAGGAACAATTATTAAATCACAATGTGAGTTTTAATAATTTAAATGCTATTTTTTTTGGAGGGGGAACACCTTCACTAATGCCCTTAGAAATAATAGATAGTATTTTGAGGAGTGCTTCAAATTTATTTGGATTTGAGGAGAATATAGAAATTTCACTTGAAGCTAATCCAAGCTCCTACGAAAAAGAAAAATTCAATGATTTAGAAAAGTTAGGAATTAATAGAATATCTATTGGAGTTCAGTCATTAAATGATGAAAATTTAAAATTTCTAGGACGACGTCACAGTAGTTTGGATGCAAAATTAGCTGTAGAACATGCTGTAAAAACATTTAATAATGTTTCTGTAGATTTAATATACGCCTTTTATGGTCAAAAGCTTTTGCATTGGACAAATGAATTAGAAATTTTTCTTAAACATAATGATTTACAACATCTGTCACTTTATCAGCTTACTATTGAAAAGGGTACAAGATTTTATACAGACTATAAAAAAGGTTTGTTAAATGTAATTGATAATGATTACGCAGCTGATTTTTATGAAAAATCTAATGAAATATTGAAAGATCACAATTTTTTAAAATATGAAGTTTCAAATTATTCAAAAAAAGGTTTTGATTGCAAACACAATAAAAACTATTGGAAATCAGAAAACTGGATAGGTATAGGTCCTGGAGCATATGGAAGATTATGGTCTTCAAAGCAAAATATTAAACGTATTGAATATCAAAATTATAAGAACCCAAGAACTTGGTTGTTTAAGAATATTAACAGATCAGAATTTGAAAATATTAATTTTTTTAGTGATGCAACTTCGGATATCGATACGTTAACAATGGGCCTTAGATTATATGAAGGAATAGAGAGTTTCAAGTTGTTTGATCAATCTATAATTAAAAGTAGTGCTTTTAGAGAATTACAAAATAAAAAAATACTAAAAGTTAAAAATGGTATTTTAAAAGTAGAAGAAAATTACATGATTAAATTGGATAGTATAATTGACTTTTTAATTAATTCTTAAAGTTACTACATTTTTTAATATTAGTTAACTTTCCTAAACTTTCTATTTGCATCACATTTATAGGTTTTTTTACATAGCCACCAGATTTTAAAGTTAGACCCGTAATTGGACCTGAAATGTTTTTAAGAAAACTTGAACCATCTTTGTGATTATTAACATAATTTATACCAATACTACCTGAGTCAAAGCCTACGTTTGAAAAATAATTAATGTCATCTCCCCAAATTTTTTGCCAATGCAGTTTAAAATTTTTTTCATTTTTGCTTACAATTGCAGGAAACCAAGCCTTTTCTAGTGAAGGTTCGTTTTTTATCTCTCTGGTATTAAATTTTTCGGTACCTAGAATTTTTACATACTTTGAATCCACATTGAAGAATGCCAACAGCGGAGCTATTTCTAAAATGAATTCTTTACTACCACCAATAAGAATTGAGTCAAACCTAGTGTGTATAGTTTGGTTTTCTTTAAATTTTAAGAAACTTTTTAAGATTGAAAATAATTTTGATTTATTATTTATTTGATTATTATTAAGTAAAATTTTGTCATATTTATTATTTTTATAATCGCTAATTAGATCTATAGATGCATTTGTTAAAATTCTGCCATATAAATTGTCAGGAGCAACTAATCCAAAATTTTTATATCCATAACTAAGAGCACATGAAATAACACTTTCTACTTGTTCTTCCGGTGAAAATCCCAAGGACCAAATATTATTTTCTCTTAATGATATATCATTTGAAAATGTTAGTATTGGTATTAATTTAGATTTAGCTATAGGTTTAATATCTAATAAAACTTCTCTCCTAAATGGTCCTATAATAAAACTAGGATTTATATTATCCAATAATTTACTTATAGTTATTTTATTAATGTTTTTGCCCGTATCAAAATAAATAATTTTTATTTTATTATTAGTAGAATTTAAAATACTAAGATCCAATGCTTTCCTGGTTTTAATACCATAATTTGAATAAGGACCCGTTAGTGGAAGAAAAGCTAAGATATTCCTGTAGAAAGTAACTTCATTTTTTATATCAAAATATCTATTATCTAATGAAATTTCACCATTACTATTTAAATTCAAATTATCATTACTTAAACTTAAGTTTTGTTCTAACATTTTAAAAACTGCAGATAAGGCTTTTTTTGTTTTTGTTTTTTCTGTAAATTTAGGTTTGTCTCTTCCTTGAAGCAATCTCTCAGTCTTAAATTCAAAAATAACATAATTATCTTTTTGTTTTATTTTATTTTCTTTTTTATTTAAATTAATTTTACTTCTAGATACTTTGTCTATTGAAAATTTTCTGTTTTCTAAAACTGATTGGTTCTTTTTAGGAATTGCCGTTGAAATCTTATTTTCTAGTATTAACTTCTTTGTATTATTTTGGCATCCGCTAATCATTAATAATATACAAAAATATATAATAAGATTATATTTCGAATTAAAAATAAACATTAATACACACTTAATATTTCGTTATTATAATTAGGGTAATCTATTGAAAAAGTTAAGTAAAGAACAACTAAAACATCCAAATGACTGCGAAATTGAAGATGTTGAAGGATGTTTATATATTATAGCTACCCCAATTGGAAATTTAAGTGACATTAGCCTTAGAGCTATTCAACTTTTCAATTTTGTAGATATATTATTATGTGAAGATACTAGAAAAACTAAAAAACTATTAACCTATCTCAACTTAAATCATAAAAATATGATTTCATATAATGATAATAATGCTCCCAAAAAAAGACCCTATATTTTAAAACAACTTCTTTTAAACAAAAATATAGGATTAGTTAGCGATGCTGGAACGCCATTAATTTCTGACCCTGGTTATAAACTTGTTCAAGAGTGCTATTTGAATAAAGTCAAAGTAACACACGCACCTGGTCCTTCATCTGTAATAAACGGATTGATATTGTCTGGACTTCCTACAAATCAATTTTATTTTGGAGGTTTTGTTTCCGCAAAGAGAAATGCTAAAATAAAACAGTTTACCCTAACTAAGTCATATCCGATGACAGGTATATGGTTTGATACTTGTTTAAGGTTAATTGATACTCTTAAGATAATGCTTAAGATCTACGGAAACAGAAAAATTTCTATAACAAGGGAGCTTACTAAAATTTATGAAGATATTATTACTAGTAATTTAGAAAATATGGAAAGTTTAATTTATGAAAGGCATTTAAGAAATAAACCTTTAAAAGGGGAAATTGTAATTGTAATTAGTGGCCATACTGAAAGTAAAAATATTAGTATTGAAACTGTAAGGGTTAATATTAAAAAGAAGCTTCAAAAATTTTCTCTTCGTGATACTGTGAATTTAATTATTAATGAGACTAATTTTTCAAGAAAATTAATCTACGATGAAGCTATAAAAATTAAAAAGTCTATGGCTGAGAAATAAGACCATGAATTTAATTTATATTTATCTAACTTTAGAAAATTAGGCAAAGGTATAAAAAATGAAAAAATTATTGTTTATTTCAATTATTACTCTTTTATTGCAATCATGTGCACCATTAGCCACTATTGGCATGGTGTCTATAGGGGCCGCTTCAAAAGAAAAGGGTATAGGCACTACATTAAATGACAATATTATTAAAACAAAAATATCAAATTTAATATTTAAACTAGATAAAGATTTAATTAAAAACACCAAAATATTTGTTAATAATGGATCGGTTTTGTTAACAGGTAAAGTAAAAAACCCAAGTGAAAAAGTCGAATTAACTAAAATATCTTGGGCTGTCCGGGGCGTTAATGAGGTGAACAATGAACTTCAGATAACAGACACTTCTTCCATAAAAAATGTAGCAAGAGACATAGCTTCAATGGGAGAAATAAGAGCTAGAATAATGTCAGATAAAGCTATTAACAGTATAAATTTTTCAATAGATGTTGTAAATGACAAAGCTTATATCAGTGGAGTTGCAAGCAGTAAAGAAGAGATGCTTCTTGTAAAAAACCACGCATCAAGCGCACGATTTGTAAAGGAAGTATATAACTATATAATTTTATTTGATGATAAAAGATGAAAAGAAATTTAAAAATTGCTTTTCTAATGGATCCATTTGAAAAGCTTGATCTCAAAGGTGACACTACTTTTGCTTTAGCTCTCGAGGCTCAGGCTAGAAAACATGAAATAAGTTTTTTTAAACCAGATAATCTTTTTTTAAAATCTGGGCAAGTTTTTGCCAATATTTGTAAAATAGAATTATCATCGCAGAATGAAACTCATGATTATAGATATTATGAAGAAAAGACATCATCTTTAAACCATTATGATGTAGTGTTAATGAGGCAAGATCCACCTTTTAACATGTCTTATATTACTGCCACACACATTTTAGAAAAGCTTTCAAGTTCTGTATTAGTTGTTAATAATCCCTATGAAGTTAGGAACGCGCCAGAGAAAATATTTGTAACAAATTTCTCACATTTGATGCCAAAAACTTTAATAAGCAGAAATCCAAAAATAATTAAAAGTTTTAGGGACGAATACAAGGACATAATCATTAAACCATTATATGGTAATGGTGGACAAGGAGTTTTTCATGTTTTACCTAAAGATGAGAACTTTAATTCAATTTTAGAAATGTTTTTCACTCAAAATAATGAACCTCTAATGGTGCAAGAATATCTCAGTGATGTTAGAAGTGGTGATAAACGAATTATTTTAGTTAATGGTGAAGTTGTGGGAGCTATTAATAGAATTCCTAAAAAAGGAGAAAGTAGATCAAATATGCATGTTGGTGGAAAACCAGAAAAAACAACTTTAACAAAGAGAGACAAATTTATTTGTAAAGAAATTTCACAGTCTTTAAAAGATAAAGAATTATATTTTGTAGGAATAGATATTATTGGTGATTATATAACTGAAATCAATGTTACTTCGCCAACAGGTATAAGAGAAATAAAATCTTATGACTCAGTTGCAATCGAAGAAATTTTTTGGAATTTTATAGAGAATAAATTAAGTTTTTAGTTCATCATTCTACCCAAATTCTTTCCACCCAACACATGTACATGAAAATGAGGTACATCTTGATTTCCATCATCTCCAGAATTGGAAATGATCCTAAATCCTTTTTTGGAAATTTTGTTCAACTTTATTACATCATTTACTAATTTCCAAAAAAATTCTATTTCTTTAATTGATGTATTTTCCATAAAATCATGGAAATTTAAATAAGCTTTTTTAGGGATAATTAAAATATGAATAGGTGACTGGGGATTAATATCGGAAAAAGCAAGAGCGTGATCATTTTCAAGTATTTTGTGACACGGAATCTCAGACCTTAATATTTTTGCAAAGATATTGTGTTTATCGTAATTTTTATTCATTCTTTAACTCCGGCTGTTTTTTTCTTCAAACCCAGATTTTAACTGTCTATTAGATAATTCCTCCCATACTTCTCTAGGGTCTATTCCAGCTGAAACCCATATAACAAGTAAGTGATAAATAAGGTCAGCTGATTCTTTAATAAGTCCATCTTTATTTTTTTTTATAAAATCTATTATTAATTCCGTAGCTTCCTCGCCGATTTTTTTTCCTAATAATTCAGGATTTTTTATTAAGTATGCCGTATAAGACTTATTTTTGCTTATATTTTTTCTTTTATTTAAGCTATTAAACATTTCTATAATAAATTGATCATTCATTTTAATTTCCACAATCTCTTACAAGAATTCCATTTCTTAACATTTCTTTTTTTACTGATAATATTGAATGAATCCCAAAATGAAAAATTGATGCGGCTAAGACTGCTGAAGCACCAGATTTAAGCACCACATCTACCATATCTTTAGGGTTGCCTGCTCCACCTGAGGCTATTACAGGGACAGAAACATTTTCGGATACTAGCTTTGTAAGATGAAGATTATAGCCAGTTTTCATTCCATCGGTAGTCATTGATGTTAACAAAATTTCACCTGCGCCATTTTTAACTCCCTGTACTGCCCAATTCAAAACATCTATGTTTGTTTTTTTTCTTCCTCCATGTGTGGTAACTTCATATCCACTAGGCATATTTTTGCTCTCAATGGCGTCAATTGCCAATACAACACATTGGTTCCCAAATTTGTCAGAAGAATCTATAATTATTTTTGGATTAGATACAGCTGAGGAATTCACTGAAACCTTGTCTGCCCCACATTTTAACAATTCACGAAAATCATTCAAGTTATTAACTCCTCCTCCTACAGTTAGAGGAACAAAACATGTCTCAGCTGTTTTAGAAATTACATCAAACATTGTTTTTCTATTTTCATAAGTGGCAGAAATATCCAAAAAACAAATTTCATCAGCACCTGTTTTACTATAAAAATTAGCCTGTTCTACTGGGTCACCTGCATCCTTTAAGTCTACAAAATTAACACCTTTGACTGTTCTTCCATTGTGAACATCAAGGCACGCAATAACCCTTGTTGATAACATTAAATTTTTGCCTTGTTAATTTTATTTATAGCCTCTGCGAAAGTAAACTTTTTATCGTATAATGCTCTTCCAATTATAACACCTTCAATACCATTTGAATATTCATTACTTAATCTAACAATATCATTTAATGATGAAACACCGCCAGAGGCTATAACAGGATGTGAAATAGATTTAGCAAATTTTAGAGTTTCCTTAAGACTAATACCCTTCAAACTTCCATCCCTTGATATGTCAGTATATATTACAGAGCTAATTATGGAAGGATTGAATTTTTTGATTAAGTCATGCGCACTGATATTAGATTGCTTTTTCCAACCGTGTGAAGCAATCATACCGTCTCTAACATCAGCGCCGATTACAATTTTTTTATGATATTCATTTTCTAATTCTTTGACAAAATCTGGGTTTTCTAAAGCTAAAGTTCCTAAAATCAATCTTTCAACTGAGTTTTGTAACCAGAAATCAATATTCTCTAGATTTCTAATTCCACCACCCAATTGGATATTTACTCTATTTTGAAAGGTTTTGGAAAGTTTTTGTATTATAGTTTTATTAACGCTCTTTCCTTCAACTGCTCCGTCAAGATCTACAATATGTAACCATTTTGCACCTTGATCTATAAACCACATGGCTTGATCTATTGGGTTATTATTATAAACTGTTTCCCTTTTCATATCTCCAAACAAAAGCCTTACACACTTCCCATCTTTAATATCTATAGCTGGATATAAAATAAATTGTTCTTTTTTCATTTCATAATTCTTTATAATAATAATAACCAGCTATATATTTACCATCTATAAAAACTGATTTTGGATTAACCCCTGACTTTGTAAAGCCTGCTTGTTCATATAATTGTATAGCCCTAAACTGCGTTTCCCTAACTTCAAGATTCATAACTTTAAATCCATCTTGTTTTGCTCTTAATTCAGCTTTCTGAAACACAGCTTTAGCTAAACCAAAACCTCTTGCCCAAGGGGCAAAGAAAAAGGTGCTTAAAGTACAAGAATGCGACTGTGCTTCATTATTTTTAGCTGGTTTTATTAATTGAACTGAACCAGCTATAACATTATCAAGCTTTCCTAAGATAAGAATTCTCTCAGGTATCAATAAAACTCCTTTCCAATAATTTTGGAGCGTCTTAATTGATGGTGGTGATATCCAGCCAAATCCACCTCCGCCAATGATAGCTTCTTCTGTTGCGTCGCAAAGTTCTTGTAAATCAACTTTGTCTAAATTTTTGCAAATTTCAGCTTTTACATTATATTTGTTTGTAGCTTTTTCCATTTCTTTTCTTTCACCTAGGGACTCCATTTGAGCCAATTCGAAATTAATTTCTGACCTGATAAACTACTTTTTTCAGGATGAAATTGAACTCCTAAATAATTTTCATCTCCAACAATTGCAGGAATTTGATGACAATAATTGGTGCTGGCTATTACTTGATTTGTTTGATTGCCTTCCAAGAAATATGAGTGAACAAAATAATATTGATCTTTTTCATTTATCTCTTTAAGTATTGGATGATTAATATGTTCTAGTTGTAGACTATTCCATCCCATGTGTGGAACTTTAAATTGTCTTCCAAGATAATCTAAACCAACTGTTTTTATTTTATTAAAGTTACCACTCAACCAGCCAAAACCTGAAGTTCTTATTTTCTCTAAACTAAAATCAAACATCAACTGCATTCCAACACAAATACCAAGAAATTTTTTCTTTTTAAAAAGAACCTGTTCAGATAAGACATCTATTAAACCTTCTATATTTTGTAGACCTTTTCTACAATCAGGAAATGAGCCAACGCCAGGTAAAACCAACAAATCGGCATTAGCTATAATGTGTATGTCACTTGTAACTTTAATTTCACATTTTAGATTAATGTCAGTAATTGCATTACTTAAAGCGTTTTCAACAGACCTAAGATTACCAGAACCATAATCTATTATTGTTAAGTACATATTAACTATTTCCTATTAATGTGCCTTTAGTAGAGGGTATATTAGTTGAATTTCTTACGTCAATATTGATAGCATTTCTCATGCTTATTGCTAAAGCTTTGAAGCAAGATTCAATAATGTGATGAGTGTTTTTCCCATATAGATTTTCAATATGAATTGTGAAACCAGCAGCTTGAGAAAGTGATTGAAAAAACTCCCTAAATATTTCTGTTTCTATATTTTTAATTGATATATTTGGTAAAAAAACATTCCAAATTAACCATGGACGGCCTGATATGTCTAGACAACATCTGGTAAGACATTCGTCCATAGGTAAATAATTAAAACTGTAACGTCTTATACCTTTTTTGTCTCCTAATGCTTCTTTGATTGCATTGCCTAGCGCCAATCCACAATCCTCCATGGTGTGATGGGCATCAACTTTTAAATCACCAATACAACTTAATTCAATGTTAATTAGACTATGCTTAGATAACTGCTCAAGCATGTGGTCAAAAAAAGGTAGTCCTGTCGAAATGGAATTATTTCCTTTTCCATCCAATTCAACTTTAACGTTTATTTTTGTTTCATTGGTGTTTCTAGTAACTATAGATATTCTTTTTTTATTTGATTTTTTCATAAACTATCCAAAGATTATATTAATTGAGATTTGTTCTTGTTTTTAATTCTAACCAACAAAGCACCCTCACCACCAAATTTATTAGGAGCTGTCTCATAATTAATTAATAAATCTATTAATGTTTCATCATTTAACCATAACGGAACTTCTTTTTTCAAAATACCTGTATTATTGCGCCCTTTGCCAGTTATTATCAAAATATTTCTAATTTTCTTTTCATAGGCATTTACAATATAATTGTGTAAAATTATTTTAGCCGTCTTCAATCTATAACCATGGAGGTCTAAAATCCCTTGTGGGATGTTCTTTTTTTCTTTTTGAGAGTGGCTTAATTTACTAGTTAAAATTGTTTTTTTTTTTACTAAATTTTTTTTACGATTTTTTAAATTAATGCTAAAACTGTTAATATTAGAGATATAATTTTCCCAAGTCTGCTTGTCGTTTTTTGAAATAGAGGACATTATTTTAAAAGCTTTTTGTTTCAATTAAAGTCCAGTTAGGATTTTGATCCTTTATTTTCTTTTCAAAAATCCATTCATCTTTAACAAGAATTTCCTTGTCTGTATCACCGTCAATAATTTTTTCGTTTTTGTCCATTAATGCTGTTATTTGTAAAGTTTCAAAAACAACATTAATTTTAATTGAAGATTTGGTTATTACTGATGATACGATTTTATTCTTTTCGACAGATATCAAGTCAATTATTAATGTTTCATTTTCTTTATTCCTGTCATCTATAGCGCCCTTGAAACTTTTTAAAACAGATGGTTTTATAAAATCTTTAACGTCATCTAGATTGCCACTAACAAAACTTTTAAGGACCATCTCAAAAAAAGTCTTTGATCCATCCAAAAAATTGACCATATCAAAATTAGAATCTACTTTAATAATTTTATCAATTTCTTCATTAACTGAACTGTTCTTATTAGTTTTTAATGAGACTACATTTGAAAACTGCTTAGATTGTTCTTTTTGTTTTAAACTATTATCCTCAAAATCCGTTTTTGTCCCTAATATATTTTTCAATCTGAAAATTAAAAAAATTGCTATAACTCCAAAAATTAATATATCTAAATATGGAAACCCATTCTGCATGTTTGTGACACCATTAGTTGTAATTAGTAAATATGGTTATAATTATATACAAAAAAAATAAAAATTATATTTATTATTATTCATTTTCTTTATATTAATTAAAATTGATAATTTAGAGCTTTTGATGACTAATGTAAACGAAAATGAAGATTTTGGTATAGAAGTAATTAAACATTACATAAAGGATTTATCATTTGAAAATCCTCAGTCTATACAAGAAAATAATTCGGAAAATAATAAAAATTGTAATATTTCTCAAAACATGAGCTTTGTGCATACGTCTTTCAAAAACAACTTTTTCAGCATAATTGTGAAATATTCTTGTGATTGTTCTTCTAAAAAAACTGGGAATAAACTTTTAGTTTTAGAATTAGATTATTTTGGGTTTTTTAAAATTTTAAATAATTCATCTAATAAAGCTAATTTAACAAAAAAAGGAGCAAAATTAATTTTACCATATGTAAAGACAATCATTGAAAATATTACTAATAAAGGAGGAAGTTTAAAAATTACTTTAAAAGATGTTGATCTTGATTTGATTAAAAACTAAATTTTTAATTTTTCCCAAATGCTATTGGGTATTTTCTTAATACTTTTTTTATGTAATTCGTTATCAGTAATATTTAAATATGATTTCTTAAAAGCTCTTTTTTCCCTTCTTTTATAGAGACCTTTAATGTCCCCTTGTAAAATTTCATGGTTGAAATCTGATGTAGTAGATTCCATATCAAACTCCAATTTAGTTTGTTTACCACCTATTAATTCTAGATATACATGTGCCAATAGTTTCGCATCCTTAAGTGCACCATGGATCTCACGATCAGAAATATCTATATCAAACTTTCTACATAAAGAATCTAAACTTACAGATTGGCCAAGGAAATGTTTTTTGGCTAATAATAGTGAATCAACTATTGAATTTTCATTCAGTTCTTTTTTTTCACATTTCCTTAATTCTGAGTTAATAAACCCTACATCAAAAGGTGCATTATGTATTATGATTTTACTATCTGATACAAAGTCAATGAATTGATCTGCTATATCAATAAACTTAGGCTTATCTTTTAAAAATTCTGCAGTTAAACCATGTATTTGTAATGCTTGTAAACCTGAATCTCTTTCTGGGTTTAAATAATAGTGAAAACAAGTACCTGTTTGTACATGATTCTCTAACTCTACTATGCCAATTTCAACTATTCTGTCCCCATTATTAACATCTAGTCCTGTTGTTTCTGTATCTAGTACTATTTCCCTCATAACATTAAAATTTTCTTTTTAAAGAATATAGTTATTAAATAACTGGTTATTATAACAAAACTGACAAATTTTCCATAAGAAGTAGTCACTAGGTATGGATCTTTATTTCTTTTCTTCTGATCATTCCATTGAGCCTTTTTAATAAGATCTAGTTTCTTTTGAGTCATGCTAGGCCTTGCTAAAACTCTCTTTCTTTGAGTTTCTTCGTTTGTATAGACTAAAAATATATAATCACAAATCTTATCAGTCCCTGTCTCATATAACAAAGGAACATCAAGTGCGACTATAGATGATCTCTCTACGCTCTTAATAAAAATATTCCTTCTTTCTTTAACTTTTGGATGAATAATACTCTCCAAAGTCTTTCTATACTTCATGTTACCAAATATTTTTCTACTTAATAAATTTTTATCTATTTCTTTTTCGTTTGTTTCAGTTAAAATTACATCAGGCCATAAATCATATATCTGCTTTTTTACTGCATTGTTTTTTTCTAATATGTCTCTAACCTCTTTATCTGAGTCAAAAACAGGTATCTTAAATTGCTTTAACATGTTGGCAATAGTCGATTTACCCATCCCTATAGAACCTGTAATGCCTATGATTATCATTAATGATCTATTATACCTGTAAATAAGCTGTTAATAAAAAAGCCTAATCTAATAGTAAATTATTTTATAAAATTAGACTATGCATTTATTCTTAATTTAACAACATCTGAATAAAACAAAATTATAAATTGTTAATAAAGCTAAATATCATTATATATAAACTAGTTATATATTAAAAACTTGTTGACAATTACTTGAACAAAAAAATTATCAACAAGACTTTAAACGCTACTACTACTAAACTTAAATTATTTTTTATAAAAGAAAATGATTATGAATGATGCATTGAGTAAGTTTTTTAGAAATGAATGTCATGGCATACCAATTTGGTTTTTAAGACAAGCAGGTAGACATATTCCAGAATATTTTGAAATAAGAAAAAAAACTGATAACTTTGTTAATTTTTGTTTGAATACGAAAACGATTGTTGAAAGCACGAAACTGCCTTTAAAATATTATGATTTAAACGCTGCCATTGTTTTTTCAGATATACTAATGATTCCTTGGGCAATGAATAGAGAACTAAACTTTATTAGAGGGGTTGGGCCAACTTTAAAACCAATGGTCCCCAATGAAACAAAAATATTAAAAAACATCAACATTTCAGAAAAACTTGAACCTTTAAAGACATCAATATCAATTTTAAGAAAAGAAATACCACAGTCTACAAGTTTAATTGGTTTTGCTGGTGCTCCGTGGACACTAGCTTGTTATATGATTGAGGGTCAAAGTAGTAAAGATTTTATTAATACAAGAAAAGCTCTCTGGGATTCAAATAAATGGTTCATGAAATTAATAGATACATTATCTATTTATGTTGCTGAGAAACTTGAAATGCAAGCAAATGCAGGAGCCGATGTATTAATGTTATTTGATTCTTGGTCTCATATGATACCCAGTAATTTTTTTAGAAAATGTGCCATTGACCCAACAGCCAATATCATTAGTATGTTAAAATCAAGAAATGTTACAAAACCAATAATTGGACTGCCTTTTAAAGCGGGTTCTTCTCTAATAGATTACTCATATGAAAGCAATGTTAATTGTATAGCTCTGGACTGGACTGTTAACTTAAATTGGGCAATTAAAAATCTAAATTCTTCAATCGCCATCCAAGGAAATCTTGATCCGGCTTCACTAATTCCATTTAATAATAGTCATTTAGAAAATATTGTTCTTTCTATTTTGAATATTATGAAAGATAATAAATTTATTTTTAGCGTTGGTCATGGATTAACTCCAGATTGTAAAATTAAAAATGTCAGAAAAGTTATTGACATTGTTAGAAACTATAAATGAAAAATTAATTGTATTATGATATAATAAAATCTTTACACCTTGTAGCTGTTATATCTTGGATGGTTGGTCTATTATATTTACCTAGGCTTTATGTGTATCACAATGATAAAGAATATTTGAGTGATATAGATACCACTTTCCTTCTTATGGAACACCGTCTCTTAAAATATATTATGAAACCAGCTTTAGTAGCAACTTATGCCTTTGGTTTTATCTTAATTTATGAAAATGATTATCTTTTATCTGAAAACTACTTTTTGTTAAAATTAGTATTAGTTTTCATCCTTTCTATATTTCATATATATTTATCTATTCTTTACAAAGATTTCAAAAAAGGGTATAGATACAAAACTACTAAGTTTTTTAGAATAATTAACGAAATACCGACTATATTAATGATTGTGATAATCCTACTAGTTATAGTAAGGCCTGATCTTAAAAGCTCTTAGCAACCCCCCCCTTTATGAGAATTAAATGCACTTAAAAGATTTAAAAGCTAAAAACCCTTCTGATTTGTTAATTTATGCAGAAAGTCTAGATATTGAAAACGCTAGCACTCTAAGAAAACAAGATATGATGTTCGCTTGTTTGAAAAAGTTAGCGTCGAATGACATTGGGATTTATGGCGATGGTGTATTAGAGGTTTTATCAGACGGATTTGGTTTTTTAAGATCACCAGAATCTAACTATTTAGCTGGACCTGATGATATTTACATATCTCCAAGCCAAGTCAGAAAGTTTGGATTAAGAACCGGAGATACAGTTGAAGGTCAAATTAGGGCTCCTAAGGATGGAGAAAGATATTTTGCTTTGTTGAAAGTTGAAACTATAAATTTTGAATTACCAGAATCAGTAAGGCATCGAATTAATTTTGACAACTTAACACCCCTTTATCCTCAACAAAAAATAAATTTTGAAACTGAATTTGATCCAAATAATAAGGATATAACAACTAGGGTCGTTGAGATGGTTGCCCCTATGGGAAAAGGTCAACGAGGTCTCATTGTTGCACCCCCTAGAACGGGAAAAACAATGATGCTTCAATCAGTAGCGCAAGCAATATCAAAGAATCATCCAGAAATCTACCTAATTGTATTATTAATTGATGAAAGACCAGAAGAGGTGACAGATATGCAAAGGTCAGTCAATGGTGAAGTTATCAGTTCAACATTTGACGAACCAGCATCAAGACATGTTCAAGTAACAGATATGGTTATTGAAAAAGCGAAAAGATTAGTTGAACATAAACGCGATGTAGTGATTCTACTAGACTCAATCACAAGACTAGCTAGGGCTTATAATACAGTTATTCCTTCAAGTGGTAAAGTCTTAACAGGAGGAGTGGATGCGAACGCACTCCAAAGACCTAAACGATTTTTTGGTGCTGCTAGGAATATTGAAGATGGTGGATCACTTACAATTATTGCGACAGCATTAGTTGAAACAGGCTCTAGAATGGACGAAGTTATTTTTGAAGAATTCAAAGGAACAGGAAATAGTGAAGTTATTCTAGATAGAAAACTTTCAGACAAACGGACTTTCCCTGCAATTGATGTAACTAAGTCTGGTACCAGGAAAGAGGAGTTACTTGTTCAAAAAGATACCTTGTCCAGAATGTGGGTGTTAAGAAGAATCTTGATGCAAATGGGACCAGTGGAAGCAATGGATTTTTTGTCTGACAAACTAAAGCAAAGTAAATCTAATGAAGATTTTTTTCGAGCAATGAATAAATAAATAGAATGTTTCACGTGAAACAAATTGAAATAAAGTTTATATAAATTGGACACTATTTTTTCCTCTGCTACTAATGCCCAAAAAAGTGCAGTTAAAATAATAAGAGTTTCTGGAGAGGCTTCTACGAAAATACCAGAAATATTTTCATTTAAAACTCCAAAACCAAGAGTGGCATCATTACGAAGGCTATATGACCTAGATAAGAATATTATCGATGATGCGGTAGTAATTTTTTTCCCAGGACCATCATCGGTTACAGGAGAGGATATTTTTGAAATACATACGCATGGGAGTCTTATAGTTGAAAAAAAAATATATGACTGTTTATCAAATATAACTAGATTTAGGATTGCTGATAGAGGTGAGTTTACAAAGAGAGCTTTTTTAAACGGTAAGATTGACTTAACACAGGCAGAAGGAATAAATGATCTAATAAATGCCGAAACAGAAAGCCAGTTCAAATTATCTATTTCATATTATGAGGGTGCATTATGTGAAAAATTGAAACTGTGGAGAAACGAACTCATATTCTTACTGGCTAAACTTGAAGCGCTGATTGATTTTTCAGATGAAGAACTTCCTCGAGAAATTGAAGCTATATTCAAAAAGAAGTTATCATGTTTACTCAAAGAAATGAAAAATTCTATCAGGTCCAGTAATTATGGTGAAAGAATTAGAAACGGTTTTACAATTACTATTGTAGGCAAGCCCAACGTTGGTAAAAGTTCCTTAATCAATTATTTATCAAATAAAAAAATAGCTATAGTAACAGAAGAAGCGGGAACGACAAGAGATGTTTTAGAAGTGTCACTAGATTTTGAGGGTTTTCCTATTATATTAAATGATACTGCAGGGTTGAGAAAAACAAACTCAAATATTGAGAAAATTGGCATTAATAGAGCATTAAAGAAAGCTGAAGCATCTGATATAATTCTAATTTTATCTGATTGTGGCGATTTTTCTATTCCAGAAGTGAAGTCTGGAGCAAAAAAAATATTAGTTCATACAAAATCAGATTTAAACAAACATCATAATGATGATTGGCCTAAAATTTCTGTAAAAGAACAGAAAGGAATAGAGGAATTAATAAAAATTATTGTAGATTATTTAAAAATACTAGCCCCCAAAGATAACGTATTATTAACAAGAAAAAGACATGTTCAGGGCGTGAAAAGAGCTATCACTGCCCTTAAAAAAATTTCAACTATAAACTTAACTCAAAGTCCAGAGCTGGCTGCAGAAGATTTGAGAATTGCCGCTAAAGAAATTGGAAAAATAACCAATATTATTGACGTTGAAGAGATTTTAGACGATATATTCAATAATTTCTGTATAGGAAAATAAATTTAGGAAAGATATGAAGTATTTCGATGTTATAGTTATTGGTGGAGGTCATGCAGGCATTGAAGCTGCGTCTTCTTCATCTAGAATGGGCGCAAATACGGCGCTTATTACTATGGACAAAAAAAAAATTGGAGAAATGTCGTGTAATCCAGCAATAGGGGGGTTAGGAAAAGGCCATCTAGTGCGTGAAATAGACGCTCTAGACGGGCTTATGGCAAAAGCGATAGATTTGTCCGGAATTCAGTTTAGAATGTTAAATCGTTCGAGAGGCCCTGCGGTTCATGGTCCAAGATCACAGGCTGATAGAAAACTTTATAAAGCCTCTGTAAAACTACTTTTAGACTCTCAAGTGAATCTATCTATTATAGAAGGTACTATAAAAGACATAAAAGTTGAAGATGGTAAAATTAATGGAGTTATATTAGAAGATAATGAAGTTTATAAGGCCAAGTCTGTTGTTTTAACTACAGGAACTTTTTTAGGTGGAATAATTCATATAGGTAACGAAAGAATTGCTGCCGGTAGAATTGGTGACAGATCATCTGATATTTTATCAAAAAAAATTAGACAGTTAAAACTACCTATTGGAAGATTGAAAACTGGCACTCCCCCTCGACTAAAAAAAGATTCTATTAATTGGAAAAAAGTAGAAATGCAATCTGCAGACCCTCTTCCAATACCTTTCTCATACATGAATAATAAAATAAATGTTCAACAAATAGAATGTGGCATAACAAGAACTAATGAGGCCACGCACGATATAATATCTAAAAACATTAACTTGTCCCCAGTTTTTTCAGGTTCAATTCAGGGTTCAGGCCCTAGATATTGTCCAAGTATTGAAGATAAAGTTCATAGATTTAATGAAAAAAATTCGCATCAAATTTTTCTTGAGCCAGAAGGTTTAGATAGTCCTTTAGTTTATCCAAATGGTATTTCGACAAGCCTACCAAAAAAAGTTCAAAAAGAATTTTTAAAAACGATAAACGGCTTAGAGAATGCAATTATTGAACAATATGGTTATGCAATTGAATACGATTACATGGATCCTAAAGCTCTAAAAAGCACATTGGAAGTAAAATCAATAAAGGGCTTATTTTTTGCTGGCCAGATAAATGGAACCACTGGTTATGAAGAGGCTGCGGCTCAAGGTTTAATAGCAGGAATAAATGCATCAATTAATTTGAGCAACAATCCTAAATGGTTTTTCCTAGATAGATCCGAAGCATATATTGGTGTAATGATTGACGATTTAATTACAAGAGGGGCGCCAGAACCCTATAGAATGTTTACTTCCAGAGCTGAATATAGGTTGCTTCTACGCTCTGATAATGCAGACCAACGTTTAACAGATAAAGGGATTAAATTTGGGGTTGTTAACGTTGAAAGAGAAAAATCTTGGCTTAAAAAAAAGGAAGATCTTGATAAAGCAAATAAAATGATGGACAGTTTAATTTCTAAACCCAGTGAATTAAAAAAATATAACTTACCATTTACTAGAACCGGCAAACCTAGATCACCCAAAGAAATTTTGTCGTCAGGGAATTTTTTGATTAAAGATTTATTTCATATTTGGCCAAAGCTTAAAAAAATACCAATGGATTTGCATGCGCAGTTAGAAACAGACTCTAGATATAATGTTTATTTGAAAAGACAATTAGAAGATATTAAAGCATATAAAAAGGAAACAAAGATAAAAATCCCAACAAATTTTGATTTTAATCAAATAAAAGGGTTGTCCAACGAAACAAAAGATATTTTGAACAATATAAAACCAACCACCATTTCCCAAGTATCAAATTTACCGGGATTTACTCCTACTGCAACTTTATTACTTCTTAGGCATATAAAAAAAATAAATATATTAAAAACTGTTAATGAAGATTAATTCCTATAAAGAATTTTGTTTGTTTCAAAATGTTTCACGTGAAACATACGAAAAATTTATCATTTTTCACAAAACGTTAATCAAATGGCAAAACTCTATTAATCTAATTAGTAAAAATACTTTGGATAATATTTGGGAAAGACATTTTCTAGATTCAGCACAATTATATAAAATCACAAAAGATTTTAAAGGAAATATTATTGATTTTGGATCAGGTGCAGGTTTTCCTGGTTTGATATTAGCAATGATGGGTCATAAAAAAATCCATCTAGTTGAATCAGACCAAAAAAAATGTACTTTTTTACGTGAAGTTAGCATGCTCTCTGAAACAAATATTACAGTTCATAACAGTAGAATTGAAAATTTAGAATATTTTGATGTAGAACTTATTACTGCTAGAGCTTTAGCCCCACTAAATAAGTTGATAGATTATGCAGAATCTTTCGTAAACAAATCTTCAACTAAAAACAAACCCCTTAAGATGTTGTTTTTAAAGGGTAAATCATACAGGCAAGAAATTTCAAACTTAATTCAAAAGCAAGATTTTTCTATTGAAGAATTCCAATCAATTACAGATAAATGTGGTAAAATTTTATACATTAATAAAAGAAATATGTTAAACATTAGGAATGAATAATAAGCTTAATCAAATAATTGCAGTTGCCAACCAAAAGGGTGGTGTAGGCAAAACAACCACAGTTGTCAATTTAGCTACTGCCATGGCAGCTTGTGATAAGAAAACATTAATTATTGATTCTGATCCCCAAGGTAATGCTAGTACAGGTTTTGGTGTTAAATATAACGAAAGAGATAAAGATTTATACTCTATAATCTGTGGAAAAATAAATATTAATAGTGCAATAAAGTCTACTATGATCCCTAAACTTGATATAATTCCTACATCGCCCAATTTATCTGTTCTCGAACAAGAATTAGTTGATGTACAAGAAAGAGAGTATAAAGTTCAGAGTTTATTAAATAGGATAAAAAATAGCTATGATTATATCTTTATAGACTGTCCGCCATCATTAGGGTTACTTACATTAAATGCATTATGCGCTGCAAGAAGTCTTATAATTCCGTTACAAACAGAATATTATGCATTAGAAGGATTGTCGCAGCTTATCAGTACGTTAGAATCCGTTAAAGGTAATTTTAACAAAGATATTGAATTAAAGGGTATATTATTGACTATGTATGATAAAAGGAACAAGATTTGTGAAATGGTATCAAATGATGTTAAAAATCATTTTAATAACAAGGTTTTTAAAACTGTTATTCCAAGAAATGTTAGAGTTTCTGAAGCTCCGAGTTATGGACAACCAGTTTTGATGTATGATATTTCTTGCCCTGGATCTCAAGCTTATGCATCTCTTGCGGGTGAAATTATAAATCAAGAAAATATTTACAATGAAAAAAAATAAAATTACTAAAACTAGTGGATTAGGAAGCGGTCTCTCAAGTTTACTCGGAAGTGAATTTGAAAAAAAATCAATTTTATCTGAAAATATCCCTGAAGAGTATAAAATGGTTCCAATAGAGTTTATAGAACCTGGACCATGGCAACCAAGAAAAATATTTGACAAAAAGGAACTAGAATCTTTATCAAAATCAATTAAAAATCAAGGCGTCATTCAGCCTATAATTTTAAAAACTAGGGACGACAAAAGAAAGCATTATTATCTTATAGCCGGAGAAAGAAGATGGAGAGCATGTCAGTTAGCTAAAATTCACGAAATACCTTCAATTATAAGAGATGATATAGACAACAAAAAAATTGCGGAATTTTCTTTAGTAGAAAACATTCAAAGATCGGAGTTAAATCCAATAGAAGAGGCTGAAGGTTACCAATCTTTAATAGAAAAATATAACTATACACAAGAAGAAATTTCCAAAGCGGTAGGTAAATCTCGTCCTTACATTGCTAATATTTTAAGGTTACAGGCATTGTCAGATCTTGCAAAAGAATTTCTAACACAGGAAAAGTTAACTGTTGGTCAAATAAGACCTCTTATTGGACATAATTATACGGATAGTTTACTTGAATTAATTTATAAAAATAATTTATCTTCACGACAAGTTGAAACACTCGTAAAAAAGCAAAATAAAAAATTACCTTTATCTAAAAATAATGATTTAGATATTTTAGAATTAGAAAAAGAGATTTTAGAGATTATCGGTATTAAAGCGAAGATTAATTTTGATAACATAAAAGAAAAGGGAAATATAAAATTAGAATGTAATAGCCTATCTGAATTTAATTATGTATTAAAAAAAATTAAGTCCTAGCTTTTTTTTTAGCTAACACAGAGACTGATAATATAAACTGAGATAGTAAAGTTTTTTCGGGATATAAGCCTGTCTTTGTTTTTAATTCAAGATCGATTAGTCTTTTTTGAATATAGCTAATTTTTTTGTATGACCACAATTTGCATTGATACAGAAAAAAAGGCTTGTCTTTAAAAAAAATAGGTGGCTTCAAATTATCTACAGCAATTGAAAAGCTCTTTTCATGTTGACTTAATAAAAGAATTTTCTCAATAGTTTTGAAATGTTTACCAAACATTCTAATAAGTACAATATTACTATTTGATTTCTCATAAATTTTATCTAAATAAAATAAGGAGTCTTTAGTCTCTCCATTTAAACATGTTTTTACAATTTGAGTTAAATTTATATCCTCACTACTTGTAATAAATTTAGTAAGTGAGTTTTCAGAGACATTAGTATTGTTTGTTAGAAAATTATCTAACTTTTCAATTTCCATTTTGTTAGATAATGAGTCCGAGCTAAATTTGGTACTTAAATGAAGTATAAAATCATTAGAGAAAGAAAGCTTATGTTTTAAAAACAAATTTTTTATTTCACTTTTAATTTTATTACTATTTTCTTCATAACAGGGTGTTACAATACTATTATTTAATTTTTCAAAATGCTTCACTAATTTATGTTGAGCACCTATATTACCTGTTTTTATAATAAGTACATAGTTCAAGTCTTCATTAAAGACAGTGTCTAAAATAATATTTTCAATATGTTTGTTAATCGTTACATGTAATAAATCTAATAAGATAAATTTCTTTTCAAAAAAAATACTTAATGTGTTAATATTATCTTCTAAAATAGATGGATTTTCTTTAAATTCACTTCCATTAATTTTAGAAACATTAAAAGGATCAGTTATATTAATATTCAATAATTCAATAGATTTGTTGTATAATAATTCTACTAAACCAAAATTAGATCCATATAAAAAAATTATTTTATTTTTTTGGTAATTATTTTTTATATAATCTTCGAAATTTTCAGACTTAATTTTCAATCTAATTTTCTTAGTATTACTTTTGTTAATAAATAAAGTTTATTGGCTGAACTTTGGCTCAATCTTTCCTTAATATGTTTTAAACTCTCTTCATTACTATAGAGTGAATTAGAAGAAGAACTTAATGCAGGAAAAGTTTTAATTGAGCCAGACTTAATCAAAGTATTTGAACTATTATCTACTAGTGAGTACCTAACAACAGCTTTAGTTGAATTAAGTACTGGTAAACCGCTTACTGACATTGTTTCATTGGAATTAAAAGAAATATCAGCCTTTAAAATAAAGCTAGGTTTGAGGTTTTTTTTATTATCGAATTTTCTTTTTAAATACTCTTTGAAAATGACATTGTATCTATCACTTGGCGTCTCAATAGATACAGTTCTTAAATTAATAGAGTTTATTTCATTAATATTAGTGGAAGTACAACCTAAAGTAATTATGAGAAGTAAAAAAACAAAAATTTTCTTTATGAAAAACATGCCTAACTCTATATTAAATTACAAAGTTTACAATACGATTAGGTACTATAATAATTTTTTTAGGGGTGCCATTTAAAAATTTTAATATATTCTTTTCTTTTAAGGCTATTTGTTTTAACTGATCATTATTCAAATCTTTTTGAACTTCAACGATTGCTCTCATTTTTCCATTAACTTGAACTGGTATTTTTATTATATCTTTTTCCTCAAAGGATTTATCAGCTATAGGCCAGCTTGCATTAGCAATTAAAACTTTTTCATTTAAATTTTCCCATAATGCCTCAGCAATATGAGGCACCATAGGGTTGATTAGAATTAACAACTTTTTCACATTATGTAAGATAACACTCTTGTCATCATTATTTAATATTTTAAATGATGAAATGGCATTAAA
Source organism: uncultured SAR116 cluster alpha proteobacterium (assembly GCA_902533225.1). GTDB lineage: Bacteria > Pseudomonadota > Alphaproteobacteria > Puniceispirillales > Marisalimonadaceae > Marisalimonas. The sequence continues at coordinate 48,338 of CACALC010000001.1, forward strand.
TAAACTTCTTATTGACGCTACAGCAATATTGAAATGAAAATCATCAATAGATTTTGTGACTTCTTTTATAGTTGTATTTAAAGTTGCTAGTAACTCTCTATGTGATTTTGAAAAGTTAGTAGGAAGATTATCGTCTATATTTTCTATTTCTAAGTTATTAACAAAGTTCCATAATTTATTTAAGAAGCGCCACGAACCTTCTATGCCTGAATCTGACCATTCCATATCTCTATTAGGTGGAGAATCAGAAAGCATAAAAAATCTTGCAGTATCTGCACCATAAGTTTGAATTATTTGTTGAGGGTCAATAACATTTTTTTTGGATTTACTCATTTTTTCAATTCTTCCTGCGATAACTTTTTCTTTTGTATTTATATGGAAGAATGTATTATTTTCTTTTGTTACTTCTTTAGGAAAAAGCCATTTTTCTTTTTGAGTTTTAAAAGTTTGATGGCAAACCATACCCTGTGTCTGTAAGGAATTAAAGGGTTCTTTTAAGTCAATTGTTTTTACAAACTTCAAAGCTCGCATAAAAAATCTTGAATAAAGCAGATGCATTACAGCATGTTCTACACCGCCTATATATTGGTCAACTGGCATCCAATATTTAAATGCTTCATCAGTAAATGCCCTAGAAGGATTTAAATCTGTAAATCTAGCAAAATACCAACTAGATTCAAAAAAAGTGTCAAATGTATCAGTTTCTCTAGTAGCATCTTGATTACATTTTGGACATCTTGTGTTTTTCCAAGTAGGATGAGATGCTAAGGGATTACCTTTTATATCAAAATTTATGTCTTCTGGGAGGCTAATAGGGAGTTGGTCTTCAGGTATAGGCACCTCACCACAATTGCTACAAAACACTATGGGTATAGGGCACCCCCAATATCTTTGTCTAGATACTCCCCAGTCTCGAATTCTATAAGTTACAGTTTCTTTTCCAATTCCTAATTTCTGTAATTCCTTTATACTTAAATCAATAGCCTCCTTTGTATCTAACCCGTTTAAAAATTCGGAATTAATGTGTAAGCCATCTCCTGTGTAAGGAAGAATATTGTCATTTTCAACTACAGGTATAATATCTAAAGAGTATTTTCTAGCAAAATCATAATCTCTTTGGTCATGTGCCGGACAGCCAAAAATAGCCCCAGTTCCGTAATCCATCAATATAAAATTTGCAATATAGATTTTTAAACTTATCCCTTTTTTAAAGGGATGTGAGACAGTAAAGCTTGTTTCATAACCTAATTTATCAGCTTTCTCTAGATCTTCTGCTTTGTTAGATTGTTTTTCGCAAAGCTTTATAAAATTTTTGGCTTTGTTGTCATTTATAGCAATTTTTATTGACAATGGATGTTGTGGAGAAATAGCTATAAAAGTTGCACCAAAAATTGTATCTGGCCTAGTAGTAAAAATTTCAACCTTATCGTCTGAATTATTTATTGAGAAACTTATAGTGGCACCACTGCTTTTACCAATCCAATTTCTTTGCATAACTTTAACTCTATCAGGCCATTCCTTTAAGTTATCTATTTCTCTGAGTAAGTCTTCAGCAAAGTCAGAAATTTTAAGGAACCACCCTTTCATTTTCTTTTTTTCTACTTCTGCACCTGAACGCCACCCACGTCCGTCAACAACCTGTTCATTGGCTAGGACCGTCTGTTCCATAGGATCCCAATTAACAATTGTTTCTTTTTTATAGGCAATTCCTGCCTTATAAAAATCTAAAAACATTTTTTGTTCAAATTTATAATAATCCGGATTACAAGTCGCAAATTCCCTGTCCCAGTCGTAAGACAAACCCATTTGTTTGAGCTGATTTTTCATAATTTCGATATTTGAGTAGGTCCATTTAGATGGAAGGGTGTTATTTTCAATTGCTGCATTTTCAGCTGGTAATCCAAAAGCATCCCATCCCATAGGATGAAGAACATTAAAACCTTGAGCCTTCTTATATCGGGCAACAAGATCTCCTAAAGTGTAATTACGAACATGTCCCATGTGTATCGCTCCTGATGGATATGGGAACATCTCTAATACATAGTATTTAGGTTTTTTATAATCTATTTTGGCTTTAAAGATATTTAAATCAGCCCATTTCTCTTGCCATTTTTTTTCAATTAAAGAAGGGTTGTATTTCATATTTTTTATTTGCTAATAGTATTGATTCTATTATTTCGCGCTTCGTTTAAAATATTATTTTCAATTTGAGAAGCTAAATTACCATCAGTGTATGTATCACCCCAAATGCCATCTTTTAATTTCTGGACATGTACTTTAATACTTATACCGTCTGATCTTAATTCACTAGTTTTAATATAAGCCATAATTTTTATTCTTTTATTTTTAATATGCTTATAAGTGTACCAGTCAGTTATTATTGTACCACCCAATGCATCAGTGGATATTAAAGGTGCCACTGATAAAATATTAAGTGATGCTTTCCATAAATATGCATTAATATTAATGTAAGTATTTTCTTTTTCATTTTTACCTAAAATGTCAGTAAGGGAAATTCCTTTTTCAGCATCCTTTGAGAATATACCAGGATTGGACTTTTTACCTGTAATAGGATTACTTACGATAGTTTTATTACTTGAGCATGAAGTTATAAATGCGAAGAAGAGAATCAAAATATATTTTATTATCATGAATGCTAACCTTAATAACTTTATGTTAAACTTTTATCAGCATTTCACAATACATCAATAAAATTATAATAAAAAAGGGCGACCTCGGTCGCCCTATGAATTATAATATTAAAGTAATTAGAAGCTTGCTTTAATATTTAATGTTGTGATAGTTCCATTTTCGTCAGCACCACCGTTACCAGATGTACCACCTTCGTAGTCAAAATCTGAAACAGTTACTACAGCACTTAGACCTGAAGCAATAGGATAGATGGCTTCATAGTGATTAACGCTATATTCTTCACCAGTATCTATGTCATCTTCAGACTTAAATGTAGCTGCTGCAAGAGTCAGACCGTTACCTAGTGTGTACTTTGCACCAACGCCGTTACCACTATTATCTTCACCGGCTGCTTCATGTGTACCGTTTGATACTGTTACAGTTAAAGCACCCATGGCAACTGAAACACCAGTATTTGATCTGTCAGTGTCTTGGGCGTTAGCTACTTCAGCAGTTGAACCACTATGACCAATAGTTATAGTTGAACCTGCAGCTGCCATAGTATATTTAAAACCATATTCACTAACGCTAGCTGTATCTGCTTCTTTATAAGAAACACCAGCTGTTAAACCACCCATTGCAGGTAAGTGAAAACTTACTCTATCGCCGTTACCAGTATTTCCACCGCCTGATGAATCTTTTAATACTGAACCACCAGTTGCTTTACCGTCAGATTCTTCAGCAATAAGTCCTTGAGCATTAACTGAGTATGCATCAGATGCACCATCAGTTTGTCCCATTACAATTTTACCAAAACCGCCAGAAACTGTAAGTGAGTTATCATCAATTCCACCACCAGCATCACCGTCGATGTCCATGTTGTATGAAATTGTTAGTCCGCTGTCAGTTTTATTAGTAAAATCAATTAAAACCTCGTTAGCAGAAGACATACCTTTTGTGTCATTGGCAGCTATGTTTGAATCAGAATCTGAATATTCAAATTCAACTGTACCAGTTATTGATAGATCAGCAAGGGCTGCAGAGCTCAGTAAAGCTGCTCCAGCTAGTGCAGAAGTAGAAAGTAAATATTTACGCATTGCGTATCCCCTTCATATATTGAGTTTTCCATTGTAGGAAAACAGTTAATTACATTTCAACCACAGAAATGTTTGTTTATATTTAATTTAAAATATGTGTAAAAACCAGCACAAATGATATAAATGTCACTTATTTCATTTTATTGTTGTATTTATGCAACATAATAAAAATTTTCATATTTTTATTATTATTGTTAAGATAAAAATTTGTGGAGAAACAATTTTGGAAAATGAAAATATTGAAAATAAAAGAAAAACTATATTGGAGTCTATTAAAATAGCACATAAAAACAGCAATTTTTCTTCATTGCCTTATCCACAACTAGTAGCAGTTTCAAAAAAACAAAAAGAACAAAAAATAGAATTAGCTATAAAATCTGGTCAAAAAATTTTTGGAGAAAATCGAGTTCAAGAGGCTCAACAAAGATGGCAAAAAAGAATAGAAATATATAATGACATAGAATTAAGGTTAATCGGCCCACTTCAAACTAATAAAGTAAAGCAAGCACTTAAACTGTTTAATATTATTGAAACAATTGACCGAGAGAAGTTAGCAAAGGAAATTGCTAAAAATTTCGGTTACGAATCAAAAACAAAAAGTTTTTATATTCAAGTTAATACAGGTTCTGAAAAACAAAAAAGTGGCTTATTACCAACAGAAATTGATTCTTTTTTTGAATACTGCACCAAAGACTTAAAATTGCCTATAATCGGTTTAATGTGTATTCCACCGCAGAATGAAGATCCCGCAATGCATTTTGCATTTTTAAAAAAGATTGCCGATAGGAATAGTTTGTTTAAATTGTCTATGGGAATGAGTAATGACTACAAAGAAGCTATAAAGTTTGGTGCAACCTCAGTTAGGATAGGTTCATTATTCTTTGGAGCCAGAGAATTTTGATTATAAAATATGCCCCGATTTCTTAGACTTAGTACTAAGATAATTCTCATTATACTTATTTGGATTAATTTTAATTGGTATACGTTTCGTTACGTTTACACCTAACTTTTTTAAATGCGCCACTTTTTTTGGATTGTTGGTAATTAATTTAACTTTATTAATTTTTAACTGTGAGAGCATTTGTTTAGCTGGATAATATAGCCTCTCATCGTCATTAAATCCTAAATCCTGATTTGCTTCGACTGTATCCATTCCAGTTTCTTGCAGAGAATAAGCTCTAAGTTTATTTAATAAACCAATATCACGACCTTCTTGTGCTAGATAAATTAATACACCCTCATCTGCTTTTGCCATAATTTTAATAGATTGCTTTAGTTGTTGGCCACAGTCACACTTTAGGCTGTCAAGAATATCTCCTGTAATGCACTGACTATGAACCCGTACCAAAGTCTCATTTTTAAATTTATTATCAATTTCTCTTGTTTTTCCAAAAACTAAACAAAAATGTTCATCCCCGCCGTCTTGAGGTCTAAAAATAATAACTTCACAGTTTTCAGTTTCAGCAATTGGAACTTTAGCTCTTACAGACATTACTAAACTCTCTGCACTTCTTTGCTCGTAAGACTTTATATCGTTCACATCAACATGTATAAAATTATTTTTAAACGCCCATTGATTTATTTTTTCGGGAGCTACATTTGAAATAATGGACATTAGTCCAGCTGGAAGAAGTCTTGACTGTCTCAAGATTAATAAACAATAGGAGATAATACTTGTATTATTTTCTGATATTACACCGTTTATATTTGGAATCTTGTGGCCAGTTAGTGGCATGCATAACGACAATATGTCATTCATTGTCCAATTATTTTCAATTAAAATTGAACATGGTTGATTACTAACTTCTATACCAATTGCATTACAACGATTATTAGACAAAATAATATTAGGTCTAGACAAAGCAAGATCAGATAGCTTGTTAATACTCTCTTTTTCTATTAATTCCGCCGACATTAGCAGGACGGAAGTTCCAAAACTGTTATTTGATATAACTACCTTACCGCCACTTCTGAGCTCTGATATTGCTCTTTTCATTTTTAATGTTAGAGTTTTATTGTTCATAATAATATGTTTTTAAAATTTTGTATTCACGATTTGCCACAAGGATTGCATATATGGATAAAAATATCTCTATATTAATATATGAAAAAGAAAATCATTTAAACTCAATTTTGTATCAACAAGTATCTGATAATGATAATTATGATACTTACACAGCTAATGATCAAATAAATTTGTCGAAATTGGTAAATGAAAAAAAATTTGATATTTGTATTTTTAATGTTGAAGATATAGAACCTATATTCAAAAATTTATCAAATGATCTTTTGGAAAAAAATCGCCATGTAGATATAGTTGGTTATTGTAATAAATTACTTTATAATAAATTTATAAATAATCTTAATATCACTTTAATTGAAAAACCCTTCAGATTGAAGTTCTTACTTGAAAAATTAGAATATATAAAATTAACGAAAAATAAGAGTAATAAGATTATTTTTATAAAACATATAGAATTTTTACCTAATAAAAAAATATTATTTAACCCTAAAACTAAAATTACAATACATCTGACCGAAAAAGAAAACTATCTTTTAAATTTCTTATATAATAAAAGAAATTTAGAATTTACTAAAAATGACTTATTAATTGATGTATGGGGTGTAACTGAGAGAATTAATACACATACTTTAGAAACTCATTTGTATAGGTTAAAACAGAAGTTATTTAAATTAGATCCTAACCTAACATTTTCATTAATAAATCAAAATGGGCTATATACATTTGAATATTCATAATATCTATTAAAAAATATACAATTAAAATATGAAGGTATTAACCAAAGGTTTCTCATGAGAAACTAAAATTTATAAACTAGATTATTGAATTTTGGCTGGGGCGGTAGGATTCGAACCTACGGTACACGAGATCAAAACCCGATGCCTTACCACTTGGCTACACCCCAATTGTATATTGAATTACATTATTTAAAATTTATTTTCAAGCATTTTAGAACAGCGTACTCTGTTAACACTATAATCTTTTACTCTCCCATACCAGATGAAGTTACTATCTTCAAAGTAATTACAAACAGGCAAAATATTTTTCAAATCTTCAAATATACCAAAACACGTTGAACCACTTCCAGACATACCACATGCAATTATATTGGGTAATTTTTTTAATACTGATAATATAGTATGTATCTGAGGAGCTAAAGAAATAGCTGACGAAAGAAGAGAATTATAAATACTTACATCGCCTAAACAATTCTTTTTATTTTTGGTTATATCATGTGAAAAACAACTAAAATGTGCAAACACTTGTTTAGTAGATAATTGAATATTAGGGTTTACTAGTAAGTAATAATAATTTTTTGAAAGTTTATTTCTTTTAATTTTATTACCATAACCACTTATTTTTAAACTTTTACTTTCCAAACACGCAGGAACATCGGATCCTAGTTTGTTTGCAATTTTGTAAAGAGTTGAAATTGATAATTTTTTTTTCTTCCTTTCTCCATTAAATAATTTTCTCAATAGTATTAATGTCGCTGCTGCGTCTGCTGAACCGCCACCAAGACCTGCCCCAATTGGTATGTTTTTATCTAAATATATTTGAAACTTCTGGTCCCAACCAGTTAAATGTCTAAATTCATTCAAAGCTTCTAGAATTAGGTTGTATTTATCATCAACTAGGAAGGACTTATTTGAATTTTTTTGAAGAAAACTATCATTTTCACTAAATTCAAAAAAAATTTTATCAGATAACTCTAAAAAACAAACATCACTTTCTATTAAATGTAAACCATTATTAGCTTTACCCCTAACAAATAGATTTAGATTAAGTTTTGCTGGGGCAATTATTGAGTAACAATTATTCATATTTTACAAGTTTTTCTCTAATAATCCTAATTATATATTTATCTTTTTCATATTTTATAGCCTTTTTCCACTCAAAAATCGCTTCATCTTTCCTACCTAACATTAGATAGCAATCACCGAGATGATCTAAAATTTCAGAACTTTTTGGCAGAATTGCAACTGACTTTTCAAGGTAAAAAACAGCTTCGTTATAATTTGTTCTTTTAAATTCTATCCAACCAATAGTATCAAGAAAAAATGCATTGTTTGGATCCAAATCTAAAGCCTTTTTAATTAAACTCAAAGCAAACTCTAAATCTTGATTTTTTAAAGCTAATTTATAAGATACATAATTCAAAGTATATGTATCTTTAGGGTTTCTTTTAAGTAATTTTAAAAATAGGATTTTAGCCTCTTTCCATTTACCAACTTTGTCTAAATTAGAAGCGTATAAAAACAGGTCCTTATCATTATTTCCATATATATCAATTATTTTCTGATATATTTTAATGGATTTAGCATATTGTTTATTCGACTTATAGTAATCAGCCAACCTGTATAAGAGGAATTTATTATTTGGCCATTTTTCATTAAACTGAAATAATAAATTTTTATAATAATTTTTTTTATCCAAAGATTTAATTATTGATAATTTTTTTAAATTACCAGGCAGGTCAAAAAAAGAAAATGAGGAAATAGATCTCAACTTTTCTAAAGCTATATAATGCGTTTTCTCAAGATAATATAATTCAGCTAGAGAATATTTTGCAATATCTAGCTTTGGACATAGAAAAAGGCTAATTTCCAGTAAAATTTTTTGATATGAATATGAATTTTCACTCTGTTTATTATTTAAAATAGAATTGTTGTATATTTTAGAGGCTAAAATTGTATTTAAATTAGTTTTTTTATAAAATATATTATTATGAAAAGAAAAGTTTTTAATTATAAACTGTTTATCAAATTGATTGGACAACCTTGTTTGAATAATATAGTTAAACTTTTCAAAATCATTTAATCTAAAAAAAAATCCAGCTAATAATAACGTATCATTGCTATTTAACTCTTTTGATTCATAAATTTTATAAGCGATTTTTTTTAAACTCTCAGGTTTATAGAAGTTTTCTAATATTAGAAGTTCATAAATAGATTTTTCTTGATGACCTTTATATACCTTTGAGGCAATTTTATTTTGTGACTCTAAAATCCATAATTTTATCAATGGAGTTAAATTATTTAGGCTAATATTAATATCACTATTTTTTAAAAATCGTAAATTTTGGTTAAAATTACTGCTTTTTATATTCAATACATATTTTGGTAAATCATATAGATTATGCTGTTTTGAATCTGATGCTAATAAAATTGATGTCTTATTTGCTTCTTCAAAATTTCCACTAATCAAATTAGAAAAAAATTTAAGTTGCAAAAGTTCTATATTTTCGACTTTTTTATTTAGAATTTTACTTGCTGTGTAGGCATCACCCCTAGAAAAAAAGAAGTTAGCAGTCAGAAAAGTAGCGCTATGGGAAGTGCTTTTTTTTTCATAATTATCTTTATTTATTTTTAAATTTTCTCTAACTACATTACAACTAGAAATACTTAAAATTAAAAGAAAAATGACTGTGATCTTCATGATAGAATTTACCAAAAAATAATTTAAAACTTTTACATTAAACCAATACACTTTAATCTATTAAATAAATAGATTAAAATAATTTATAGAAAGCTAATAGTTGAAACAACTAAAAATAATGGATCAAAAAACTATCCTCAATATATTGAATTTTTATGGGGATATCGGTATCGATATAATAATTAATCAATTTCAAAATGGTGACAAAACAAAATTAATAAATCAAATAAAAAGTGCGACTGAAAAAAAAATAGATAACATTTTTATAAAAGAAAAAAAAACAAATAGTATTAATGAGTTAGAAAAATTATTCAAAAATTTTGAAGGCTGCAATTTAAAAAAAACTGCAACAAATTTTGTTAAATTCCAAGGAAATGAGAATGCAAATTTATTATTTATTGACGGAACTCCTAATACAGAAGAAGATCAAATTGGGAAGTCCTTTGTTTCAGTCAAAGGAGATCTTTTTGAAAAAATGCTTAATTCTATAGATATAAAACTAGATGATATATTTATTATTAATGCAATACCTTGGAGACCTCCAGGTAATAGATACCCAACTGAAGAAGAAATAAAAATTTGTAGACCCTTTATTTTTAATTTGATAAATTTATTACGACCAAAATTAATTGTTTGTTTGGGAGAAGTTCCAACTAATCAGATATTAGAATTAAATCAGAGTATTATTAAAACAAGAGGTAAATGGCACTACTTTAAATCTGATATAATTAATCAATTTGATTCAGAATATAAACCTCATATACTTCCAACACTTAGTATATCATACTTGTTAAACAGACCTGATATGAAAAGAAAAGCATGGGAAGATATGAAAATGTTGAGGGATAAAATTAGGGAAATGTGAAGATTTTATGATAATAACAAAAAAACTAATATGTGCTATTATTGCTATTCCACTTAATTTAATTTTATGTAATAGTGTTTCGTTTGCAGAAACTCCACAAAATAAAAATATTTTGTCATTAGAAGACGTTAAAGTTTATAAACAAATTTTTGCTATACAAAAAAAATCTATTAAAAATAAAAAGTCTAACGAATGGATAAAAGTTGACAGTTTAATAAAACAATTAAAAAATAAAGTATTATTGGGAAATGTATACGCAGAGAGATACTTACACCCCACTGGATGGAGAAGTTCATATAGAGATCTTAGGATTTGGCTAGAAAAATATAATGATCATCCTGATGCGACTAGAATTACAAGAATAGCGCTTAAAAGAAAGCCAAAAAATTATAAGAATCCTAAAAAACCAACAGCAGGTTTTTTAAATGGGTATGGTACATATGCAGCAAATTCTCTTAAGCCAAGATTTCCATTAGATAATAATAAATATAAAAGATACTCCTATCAAACATCAATTAAATTAAGACGAGCTATAAATAAAAAAAACACAAAATATGCAGAAAACTTACTAAATAATCAAAACGTAAAAAAATATCTAACTAATAAAGAACTATCTCAACTTAGAGCTGAGTTAGCTCATGCTTTTTTTATATTTGATAAAGATCATAAATCACTTAGACAAGCTAGACTTTCAATGAGCTTGTCTGATAAGCCTAACCCTCTGGCTTTATTGGCTGGTGGTTTAGCATCCTGGAGAATTGAAAACATTGATGCCTCAAAATACTTTTTTAACAAATTAGCTGAAATTAGTGGGCCTGATGGAATAGCGGCTGCTGGTGGTTATTGGTCTGCACGTATTTCTTACTTTCTAGGAACTCCCAAAAAGGCTAATTATTTTTTAACTAAAGCAGCAACACGTGAACGTACATTTTATGGCTCACTAGCTATGGCTTCTTTAGGATATAAATATACTCCAAAATTTGACTTACCGAAATATGATATTAGTTTATTAAAAAAAATTACTAAGCATAGAGGTGGTATAAGAGCACTAGCTCTTATAGAGGTAAATGAATATCATAAAGCAGCTAGGGAGTTTAGAAAAATTATTCCTAAATTTGATGTTAAATATTATCCTCAGTTATTATCATTTATATCTAAAAATAATATGCCAGGATTAACGTTCAGGTTAGCGGCTATTTTAAGAAATGATTACGATCAAATTCACTTAGGTGGTTTATATCCAATACCTTCCTGGAAAATGGACACTTCTGATTTAAAGGATAAAGCACTAGTTTATGCAATAGCTCGACAAGAATCAGGTTTTAACCCCAGAGCAAAAAGCTCTTCAAAAGCTATGGGTGTATTGCAAATAATACCTTCAACTGCAGCATTTATAATGAAAAATAGAGAATATAAGCTTAGAAAAAGTAAAAATCATCTACTCTATAATCCTTCTCACAATATACATATTGGATCTAAATACATGAAGTTTCTTTTTAATTTACCTATAGTCAACCATGACTTGATGTGGATGCTAGCGAGTTATAATGCTGGTCCTGGAAATTTTAAAAAATGGACAAAAGATAAAAAATATAAATATAAAGATACATTGTTAATGTTAGAAAGCTTACCAGCTAGAGAAACAAGAAATTATATTAAGTTAGTATTAACAAATCTATGGATTTATAAAATAAGATTTAATCAAGATAATAATATTCTTAATACTTTAGCATCAGGTAAACCTATAGATTTTAGAGTTTTTTTTAAAGAGAAAACAGGAAGTTAAGCTTATGTCAACTCACAATAATTTTATCCCTATAAATATAGCTATTGTAACTATATCTGACACTAGAATCTTAGATAATGATAAATCTGGGGATGTCTTAGAGGACAGAGTGCTTAATTCTAATCACAAAATTATTTCAAGGGACATAGTAAAAGATAATTTTGAAGAAATTTATGAATTATTCTCAAATTTAATAAATAATGAAAAGATAGATGTAATAATTTCGACAGGAGGGACAGGCCTTACAGGTAGAGATATAACACCAGAAGTAATGAAAAAACTATTTGAAAAAACAATAGATGGTTTTGGAGAGATGTTTCGATGGTTATCCTATAGCAAGATTGGGACATCTTCTTTGCAATCACGAGCACTAGCTGGTGTTTCAAATGGTACGTACATTTTTTGTTTACCCGGTTCCCCATCTGCCTGTCGTGATGGATGGGACCAGATTTTAATTCATCAATTAGATATAAGGCATAAACCATGTAATTTTGTAGAAATAATGCCAAGGCTTCAAGAACATAAATTGTCTCGCAAAAAGAATTAATGGCAAATTTTGATTTAGAAAGAAAATTATCACGTAATAACATTATAATGATCGGAGTAGATGAGGCCGGCAGAGGTTCTTGGGCAGGACCACTAGTGGCAACAGCATCTTGGATCGATTTTAAAGATTATAAATCTTTACATAAAGAAATAAATGATAGTAAAACGTTAACAACAAAAAAGCGTAAAGAAATTATATTATCATTAAATAACTCAGTAAAATATTGCAGTTCAATTTCGTCCGAAAGAGAAATTGATTTTTACGGACTAACATTTGCAAATACATTGGCTATGAAAAGATCAATATTTAGTATTATTGAAATATTAAATAATTATATATCTAACAAAAATTATAAATTTAAAATATTCATTGATGGGAAATACAAACCAAATTTTTTAGATTTTGACAGATTGTTCAAAATTAAAAAGTTGGATTTAATTTCTGATGATATAATTCCACTTGTTAAAGGTGACAGTAAGTCTAAAACTATAGCCCTGGCTAGTATCATAGCGAAAGAGACTAGAGATAATATAATGAGACAATACTCAATAAAATATCCTAATTACTATTTTGAAAAACACTTTGGTTATGGTACAGCAAAGCATAAGGAAGCTATTTTAAAAAACGGAATTTTAGGATTTCACAGAAAGTCGTTTAAACCAATTTATACTACATATAGTTAATAAATATTGTAAATATACACATGTTGTATAAAACAATATTTTTTAACTAAGTCATTGACTTTAATACATATTTATCATTTTATCCACAGTATATTAATAACTTATTAAGGTAAGATTTAAATAATGTCTATTGAGAATTTTGTAAATAGAGTTTTGGTTGGTGATTGTATTGAGCAAATGAATAAATTGCCTGAAGTAAGTGTCGATTTAATTTTTGCTGATCCACCTTATAATCTTCAATTAAATAGAGATTTATCTAGACCAGACCAAACTAAGGTAGATGGTGTTAATGAAAGTTGGGACAAATTTTCATCTATATCTGAGTACGATCTTTACACAAAACAATGGTTGATAGCTGCAAGAAGAATTTTAAAACCAAATGGCACAATATGGGTAATTGGTTCTTATCACAATATTTTTAGGTTAGGTTACATTCTACAAGATTTAAATTTTTGGATGCTAAATGACATTATCTGGAGAAAAATTAATCCAATGCCAAATTTTCGGGGTAGAAGATTTACCAATGCTCATGAAACTCTAATCTGGGCTTCAAAGACTTCGTCATCTAAATATACTTTTAACTACGAAGCAATGAAATCCTTAAATGGTGATCTTCAGATGCGATCTGATTGGTTAATACCAATATGTACTGGTGACGAAAGATTAAAAGATAGATATGGGAAAAAAGTCCATCCAACCCAAAAACCAGAAAATCTTTTAACTAGAGTTATTATGTCTAGCAGTAATATTGGAGACATTGTCTTAGACCCTTTTTTTGGAACGGGTACTACAGGTGCTGTTGCAAAAAAACTTGGTAGGAATTTCATAGGAATTGAACAAAATGCCAATTATGCAATAGAAGCTCAAAAAAGAATTAATTCTATTAATGAAATTGTTTCAAAAGAACTTATTCAAACACCTAGAAAAACTGCTGAACCTAGAATTCCATTTGGTAATTTATTAGAACAAGGCTTAATAAGTCCAGGAGAACTATTACAAGATTCTAGAAACAGATGGTCTGCCAAAATTAGAGCTGATGGCAGTTTAATTTCAAAAGACGCAAAAGGATCAATTCATTCCGTAGGAGCTCATTTACAAGGTCTTCAAGCTTGTAATGGTTGGACTTTTTGGCATATAAAGAGATCTGGTAAATTAATTCCTATAGATAGTTTAAGACATGCCGCTAGAGCAGTTAATCAAGCATAGATTTTAATTCTAATCTTCTTTTATGAAGTATCGGTTCAGTATAGCCAGAGGGACTAACTGTTCCTTCTATAATTAAATCAAGAGACGCTTTAAAGGCTAAAGAATTTTCAAAATCTTTAGACATAGGTATATAGTTTATGTCATTTTTATTTTGATCATCAACAATTTTAGCCATTTTCTTCAATGTTTCTACCAGTTGATCTTTAGTAAATATCCCATGTCTCATCCAATTTGTTAGATGTTGACTAGATATACGGCAAGTTGCCCTATCCTCCATCAAGCCAATATTATTTATGTCTGGAACTTTTGAACAACCTACTCCCTGATCAATCCACCTAACAACATATCCAAGGATTCCTTGGGCATTATTGTCCATTTCTTTTTGTATTTCTTCTTGAGACCAATTATGACCCTTTGAAACAGGCACATCAAGAATATCAATTAGATAATCATTCTTATCATTGGATTTTTGCTTTTGAATATTAAAAACATCAACTTCATGATAATGTAGCGCATGAAGAGTTGCTGCTGTAGGGCTTGGTACCCATGCAGTGTTAGCCCCACTTTTAGGATGATTAATTTTCTGTTTTAACATTTCGTTCATTAAGTCTGGCATCGCCCACATACCCTTTCCAATTTGAGCTTTTCCAGATAATCCACATTCAAGTCCAATTTTAACATTATTATTTTCATACGCTGAAATCCATTTTGCGTTCTTGATATCCCCTTTAGGAATTATTGGGCCTGCCTCCATTGCTGTATGTATTTCGTCACCAGTTCTATCTAAAAATCCAGTATTTATAAAAACGGTTCTTTCTTTCGCTACTCTAATACACTCCTTTAAATTAACTGTTGTTCTCCTTTCTTCGTCCATAATTCCAATTTTTAGAGTATATTTTTCTAAATGTAGAGCTTCTTCCACAGCAGAAAAAATATCACATGCAAATTGGACTTCTTCTGGTCCATGCATTTTTGGTTTAACTATGTAAACAGAGCCCGTTCTAGAATTCATTTGATTATTTTTAATATCATGAATAGCTATCATTGAAGTAATCATGGCATCCATTATGCCTTCAGGTATTTCTTCTCCATTGCTCATTAGAATCGCAGGGTTAGTCATTAAATGACCAACATTTCTAATTAACATAACTGAACGACCAGGTAATTTATATTCGCCATTACTAGTCAAATAAATTTTGTCTTGATTAAGCTTTCTTGTAAGAGTTTTACCATTTTTTTCAAATGTGTCTTCAAGATTACCTTTCATTAATCCCAGCCAATTTTTATAAGCCAATACTTTATCCTCTGCGTCAACAGTTGCAACAGAATCTTCACAATCTTGAATTGTTGTTAGTGCAGACTCTATTATAATATCGTCAATACCAGCATTATCTGTGGAACCAACATTACCATTTTTATTTATTAAAATTTCTACATGTAAATTATTATTCTTTAGAAGAATACAAGAAGGATTGTCTTCACTGCCCTGATATCCAACATACTGATTTATGTCACTTAATTGGGTGTTGGTATTATCATTCGACTTAATTATAAGGTTACCTTTTTCAATTTTATAGGTTTTAACGTCTTTATGAGAACTATTCTCTAATTTAAAATTTTTATCTAAGAAATCTCTACCATAATCTACTACTTTTTTTCCTCTTGAAGGATTATAAGAGCTTGTTTTTTGCGTATTTCCTTCTTCTGAAATGGCATCAGTTCCGTAAAGTGCGTCGTATAAACTCCCCCATCTAGCATTTGCAGCATTCAGGGCATATCTTGCGTTTGTAACAGGAACAACTAATTGGGGCCCCGCCTTAAGAGCCAACTCAGGATCAACATTTTGAGTTTCAATTGTAAAATTATTTCCAACAGGAACTATGTAGTTAATTTTCCTCAAAAAATTAATATACTGATCATGGTTAATTGTTTTACTAGTATTTTCAAGATAAAATGAATCGATTTGATTCTTCATTATACTTCTAGTTTCAAGTAATTTTTGGTTCAAGGGAACAAATTGGTTTAAAATTAATTCAAGCCTACTCCAAAATCGTTCAGCACTCACATTAGTGTTTGGCAGAGCCTCATTTTCAATAAAATTAACAAGAGTTTCTGAAATTTGTAAGTTACTTCTATTCAATCTTTTAGTCATAATTATCCTTAATTTTTAAAGTGATTCATTTATATGATAACATTTTCTAATTATATTCTAAAGTCAATCCTTCTATCTTGAGACGCTTTTGAACTTCTAAAAATAATTCTTTTTTATCTTCAACAGATTTTCCCTCAAACCTTATTATTAATGCCTCTTCAGTATTACTAGCTCTAATTAGCCACCAACCAAAATTATTTTTAGCTCTTACACCGTCAATGGTAGTTATATTTTCTGGGCTATAATCTTCCAAAGCCTTTTTAGAAATATTATCGATTATTGTAAATTTGATTTTATCTGAACAACGTAATTTCATCTCTGGGGAAACAAATGTTTTGGGCAAAGAAGATATAAATTTTTCTAAATTTACATCTTTTGCCAATAAACTTAGTAATCTCATTGAAGTATAAAGTGCATCATCAAAACCATAATATTTATCTGCAAAAAAAATGTGACCAGACATTTCACCAGCTAGTGGCGAATTAATTTCTTTAATCCTCTTTTTAATATTAGAATGTCCAGTCTTACCTATTTCTACATTTAAACCTAAAGACATAATTTTATCGTAAGCAACTGAGCTAGACTTTATATCTAAAATAACAGTATGGTCTGCTTTATTTTCAATATCTATCGAATGTGCTAAAAATGACGTTAATAAGTCCCCTGCTACGGGACGATTTTGTTTATCAATTACGCCTATTCTGTCACCATCGCCGTCAAATCCTATACCAATATCCGCATTAACTACTTTCATTTTGTCAGACATAATTTTTAAAGTTGATATGTCAGTTGGATCAGGATGGTGGTTAGGAAAATTACCATCAACCTTAGAATATAAAACAACATGATTTCCTGAAATTTTTTTAGTAATCATTTCTACTGAAGGGCCAGATGCGCCATTTCCACAATCCCAGACTATCGTTTTATTACTAAGTTTATCATTTAAATTTTTTAATGGCTCAATGATTTTTTCTATGTATTTATCGAGTATAAAAACATTTTTAGAAAAACCATTATTGTTACTGGAATGTCCTTCTTTAGCAAGTTCTCCCAAATTGATTATATCTTGACCAAAAAATGATTTTTGATTTAAAACGATTTTAAACCCGTTATAATTTTTTGGATTATGGCTTCCAGTTACTTGGATTGCTCCATCGGCATTATAGTAATGGCCGGCAAAATAAAGCATTGGGGTAGGTCCTAAGCCAATCCTATAAATTTCACATCCTGATTTTATTAAGCCAGAATTAAGATTTTCTTCAAGTGTAGGACTTGAAAGTCTCCCGTCCATTCCAATTATTATTAACGGGCTCTTTTTTCCAGGTGAATTCTTCTTTACAATTATTCCAAAAAAATACCCTAGCATAAAGGCATCTTTATTATTTAAAGTCTTTTTATAAATACCTCTGATATCGTAAGATCTTAGAATAGTTTTATCAAAATTGTGCTTATACATCATTTCTTATACATCATTTATTGTATTCTAGTATTTCATTATGTAGCCAACTTTTTAATTTTGAACCCATTTCTTTTCTTTCTATTGAAAGTTTTATATTGGCTTGTATAAAACCAATCTTTGATCCGCAGTCAAATCTTTCTTCTGAAAACTTATAACCAAAACAATTAGATTTTCCTATTCTGCTGGCTATTGCGTCTGTAAGTTGGATTTCATCTCCAGCACCCTTGTTCTGTTTTTCTAAAATATTAAATATTTCAGGTTCAATTATGTATCTTCCAACTACTGCCATATTACTTGGTGCCTTATCTATAGAAGGTTTTTCAACAAGGCCATGAACTTCAGTTATATTATTTTCAAAAGATTTGCCTGGAGTGATAATACCATAGGATGAAACGTCTTTTTTATTTACATCCATGATTGCTAGCATATTGCCGGATGTATAATTATTAATCATTTCTTTTGTTGTGTTTAATCCATTAATTAAATCATCTGCTAAAAGAATAGCTACAGGTTCATTTCCAATCAAGTGTCGAGCACACCAGACAGCATGACCAAGACCTGCTGGTTCTTGTTGTCTAACATAGGCAAACGATCCAGGAATTTTCAACATTTCTTGAGCGGTTTTAAGGGTGTCCCGTTTACCTTTAGAAAGTAAATTATTCTCAAGTTCAAACGAATGATCAAAATGATTCTCTATGGCTGACTTTCCTCTACTAGTAACAAAAATGAATTGTTCGATACCAGCATTTGCTGCCTCCTCGACAGCATATTGTACCAGAGGTTTATCAACTACAGGAAGCATCTCTTTTGGCATTGACTTTGTTGCAGGAAGAAATCTTGTGCCCAAGCCCCCAACAGGGAAAATTGCTTTTTTTATTTTCATTCACAAATCCTTAAAATTAGTTTAGTAGTGAACTTATTTTGATTATTGTAATATTTGAAATTCGTCAACAATAGTAAATTATATTATATCATAAAGGAAAGCCTTATGAAAATAACAATCTTAGGATCTGGATATGTTGGCCTGGTTTCTGGAACCTGTTTTTCCGAATTTGGTTTTGATGTTTGTTGTGTAGATAAAGATAGTAATAAAATAAATAACCTTAAAAATAACATCATACCAATTTATGAGCCTGGACTGGAAAATTTAGTTAAAAAAAATAGTGCTGCTAATAGATTATCATTCAGTAATAATATAGATAAAAATATTAAAGAAGCTGATGTAGTTTTTGTAGCAGTTGGCACACCCGCTCGTCGTGGAGATGGTCATGCAGATCTTTCATATGTTTATGAAGCTGCTGAACAAATTGCTAAAAATCTGAGTGGTTATACTTTAGTTGTAACTAAATCTACAGTTCCTGTAGGAACTGGAGATGAGGTTAAAAAAATAATAAAACAAACAAATCCAGAAGCAAATTTTGATATTGTATCTAACCCTGAATTTTTAAGAGAAGGAAATGCAATTGAAGATTTCATGAGACCTGATAGAGTGATTGTTGGCTGTGAAACAAAGAAAGCAAAAGCTATAATTTCAACAATTTATAAGCCTCTATATTTAATCGAGACCCCTATTGTTTTTACGGATTTAAAGACTGCTGAATTAATTAAATACTCTGCCAACGCATTTTTGGCAGTAAAAATTTCTTATATTAATCAGATGGCTGATTTATGTGAAAAAGTAGGCGCAGATATTCGAGATGTTGCTCGTGGAATAGGTTTAGACAAGAGGATTGGAAGTAAATTTTTGCACCCTGGACCTGGTTATGGAGGATCTTGTTTTCCAAAAGATACATTAGCGCTTTTAGAAACTTCAGAACGAAATAAAACTAATATTTCTATAGTTGAAACAGTAGTAAAATACAATCAACAAAGAAAATATGATATGGCAGAAAAAATTATAACTATTTTGAAGAGTGATTATGAAAATAAAAAAGTTTCTATTCTTGGTCTGGCATTCAAGCCAGAAACTGACGATATGAGAGATAGTCCATGTCTAGATATTATTCCAAGACTTCAAGAAAAAGGGATTCAAATTTCAGCATTCGATCCAGTTGCTATGGATGAAGCAAAAAAAATTCTTAAAGATATTGAATACGCTAAAAATCTGGATATTTGTCTTAAAGATAGCGATGCGTTAGTAATTTTGACTGAGTGGAATGAATTTAGAAGTTTATCGCCAAGCCAATTAAATGGTATGAAAGGAAACCTATTGATAGATATGAGAAACGCTTTAAATCCAAATAGTTTTAAGAGAAGTAAATTCGACTTGATACAGATAGGTAGATTTAGAGCATCTAGCCAGTAATATTTGTTCCTTGTGATTTAGGTCTTTTCATACCCTCAATTAGATTTTCCATTTCAATTTTACCAGTAACTTTTCCTTTAGAATCTTTTATAGTAACTGGTTTTGAAGGTGCATCTGACATTATTTGAAGAATATCTTCTAATACCATGTCCTCTTTGACAGTAGCCCCAGAACTCTTAACTTTAGTGGGGGTCATGATTGATTTAGCTTGGATTACTCTTGCTCGGTTAATGTCCTTAATAAAATCAGAAACATAGTCATCTGCAGGCTGCATAATAATTTCCTGAGGATTACTGTCTTGAACCATACTTCCATCTCTTAGAATAGCAATTCTGTCTCCAATTTTAAGAGCTTCATCTAGATCGTGTGTAATAAATATTATTGTTTTATGTAATTCATTTTGAAGATCTAAAAGAATATTTTGCATTTCAGATCGTATAAGTGGATCTAAGGCTGAGAAAGCTTCGTCCATTAGTAAGATTTCTGCATCTGTTGCTAATGCTCTTGCCAAGCCAACTCTCTGTTGCATTCCACCCGACAACTGACCAGGGAAGTATGTTTCATACCCGTCCAAACCGACACGATTAATCCATTTTTGAGCTTTTTCATTCCACTCCTTTTCCGGAATACTTTGAACCGCAAGCCCGTAACCAACATTTTGTAATACTGTTTTATGAGGGAAAAGAGCAAATTTTTGAAATACCATGGACATATTGTTTTGTCTAAATTGAATAAGTTCTTTTTGTGATAAACTTAATATATCTTGATTATTAGCTAGGATTTTACCACTTGTTGGTTCTATTAGTCTGTTTAGGTGCCTTATGAGGGTTGATTTACCTGATCCAGATAGACCCATTACAACCTGTATTTTTGCCTTGTTAACATCTAAGTTAATGTTATTTAAACCAAGTACACAATTGCACTTTTCAAGAAGCTCGTCTTTACCCATACCATTCTTAACTAATTCAAGAGCTTCATTTGTATTGTCACCAAAGATTTTGTAAAGTTGCTTAACATGGATCAAAACGTCGTTTTTACTCATAAAACTAACCCTTACCGTCATTTCTATACTTTTGCATTCTCAAGCCAAATTTTTGAGTCACTCTATCAAAGATAATAGCCAATACTACAATTGCTAATCCATTCATAAGTCCTAAAGCAAGATATTGATTTGAAATAGCTCTTAGAACTGGAAGACCTAGTCCCTTAACACCTATCATTGAAGCAATAACTACCATCGCTAACGCCATCATTATTGTTTGATTAACCCCAGCAAATATTGTTGGCAAAGCAAGTGGCATTTGCACCCCAAAAAGTTTTTGCCAGTAACTAGCTCCAAATGAATCTGCAGCTTCTAAAACATCTTTGTCAACTAACCGAATTCCTAAGTTAGTTAAACGAACTATTGGTGGAATAGCATAAATACAGACCGCTATTAAACCAGGAACCTTTCCTATTCCAAGTAACATAACTACTGGTATTAGATAAACAAAACTAGGAATAGTTTGCATCACATCTAAAACAGGAACTATTACGGCTTGAATTTTGTTACTCCTTGCCATAGCTATTCCCATTGGAATACCTATTGAGATACATAAGAAAGTAGCTACAAGAATTATAGCTAAAGTTGACATAGTGTCTTCCCACATACCAAAATAGCCTATAAGCATAAAGCTTAAAAATGTCCCAATTACAACTGGAATTGATCGTGAACCTATCCACGCAAGTACAAGTATACCAAAAATAATAAGGGGCCATGGAGTGTTAATGAAAAATTTCTCAAACCAGACCAAAAACATTAATAGAGGTTCAAAAAAACCTTCAATTTCAGCGCCATATGAACGAGAAAAGTCAGTGAAGGCAAAATCAACTGTTTTTTTAAATTCTCTTAAATCAGATCTGCTCATATCAGGAAAATTAAAAAACCAGTCCATCTACTGACCTTCCTTTAAAAAAATAATCACTACTTCATATTGAAGTAGTGATTATTTATGTTTTAATAACTAATTATAAACTAGCTTTAATTTTTTTAGCAACGTCTGGACTTACCCATTTTTCCCAAACATCACCATGTTTCTCAAGAAATTCAAATGCAGCGTCTTTACCAGAAGCTTTTTGTTCTGTCATAAAAACTAACATACCATTCATTATTGCACCTGGATAAACTCTATTTGCAATATAATCCATAGCGACACCAGCATTTTTCTTAAAATTAGCTGATACAACACTATTTACCTCTGATTTCACCCAAGATGATTTTTTAGGATCAGCACAATCTTTTTCCGGTTTTACAATACAATTATCCCAATTTTCTTTTCCACCAAATGGAACACCAAAATCTAGTTTATGCATTTTGTATTTTCCGATCATAGAAGTAGGAGACCAGTAATATCCAAACCAGTTTTCTCCTCTTTCAACAGCTTTCGCCATGGAACCATCTAAACCAGCAGCACTGCCAGGATCAACTAAAACCCAACCTTTTTTTTCCATTTCAAAAGCTCTAAAAAGGTTTGCATTAGCTAATTGACAACCCCATCCTGCAGGACAGCCCACAAAAGCACCCTTTGATTTATCTTCAGAGTATGGAAATAAATCAGGTCTATTTATAACATCAAGGGCGGTTTTCAATTCAGGATGTTTCTTTACAGTTGCTGGTGGCAGCCACCAACCTTCACCCAAACCGGTTATTGGAGACTTATTTGCAACCATTAATCTATTTTCTCCAACAGCTTTTTTAAGTGGTACTGCTACTGCATTTGCCCATAGTTCTGGAGCAACATCTGGAGCACCCTTTTCATTCATGGAAGTAAAAGTTGGCATAGTAGCACCCGCAACTAACTCAACTTCACAGCCATAGCCTTTTTCTAGAATTATTTTATCAACATTTGCCATTAATTCAGCAGATGCCCAATTCATTTCAGCTATGCTTACTTTACCACATGCGGCATTACCTATTGTAGCCCAACTAAGGCCTACGGCTACGGTTGCCGCCATTGTAAATGCAGCTCCGAATACCCGTTTCATTTTATCCTCCTGTTTCCGCTTGTAAATAAATTACAAACCTTTGTTTATTACTTTAAAAAAACATTGAATAATGTTTTCGAGAATCATTGTAACAATAATTTAGTGTATATTGCAAATCTCAGTTTGGGAATATCATTAATATTATTAAATAAGTATATGATATATATATAGAATATTTTTTTAAATTTTTAATTATTTATTAATTTATTTTTGTTTTGATTTAGAATTTAATGATTTATGATTATATCAAACTAATTAGTAACTTGAGAACATGTTTGAAGATTCCACACCTTTTATTATAGCTTTAGTGGTAACATTTTGCTTCATGATATGTATTGCTATATGGAATAGTATAACTGCTCCACCACCTCCACAAAAGGCTCCTCCAATTGAATCAGGACCATCAAGAACAAGAGAAATTTTAGCTCGTTTTAGTGAGTTTTACATGAATTTAAATCCTCAAGGAGAAACAATTTTTGATATAGGTATTTTGCCTGATCCAAAACAACATATAATTCACGCTCTTTACGTAGGTTTTGATGAAAGTGAAGACGACGACGAAAGGTCTGCTATTGAGAGAGGTTTAAGGGCTATAGTTACATTCCAAGAAAGAGTGGGAGAAGAACCAATTAAGAGAAATATTTCTGAAACAGAAAATTTTTTAAGTACTAATTTAAATACAGAAAATGAAGATGAAAAATTCATTGCAAAATCAATTGACGATGAAGAATTTAATAAATTTGCTAATCTAAGAGATCAAGAGTTAGAATTACATTTTCAACATTTAAAAATCGAAAGTAATGAAGAGTAGATAAAATATAATGGCTTTTTTGAAAATTGATGAAGAAAACATAATTTACTACGAATATACAGAGCCAAAAGAAAAAGGCTGTACTTTTGTATTTGTAAATGCTCTGACTGGAAACACATCAACATGGAATGGTGATATAGGTAAAAAAATTGTGGCTAAAGAACATGGATATCTTACATATAATTTTAGGGGGC
Source organism: uncultured SAR116 cluster alpha proteobacterium (assembly GCA_902533225.1). Classification (GTDB taxonomy): domain Bacteria; phylum Pseudomonadota; class Alphaproteobacteria; order Puniceispirillales; family Marisalimonadaceae; genus Marisalimonas. The sequence goes on from CACALC010000001.1 coordinate 72,559, forward strand.
AAGAAAATAGTACATTCGACGAAAATATAGATTTAAACACTGATATTATTGTTAATGATTTATCTCTTTTGCTAGAAAAATTAAAATTAGAAAATGTAATACTGGTTGGCCTTTCTATAGGTGGATTATATGCGACACTGGCTCTTGAAAAAGGCGTCAAGATATTAGGTTTAGTTTTAATAAACACATTACGAAAAAATAATTTAAGATTAAGTTGGATTAATGAAACAATGGTTAATGTTGCAAGTTATGGCGGAACATCTTTATTAATGGATTTTAACATGCCAGTAATAGCCTCACCTCCTTTTCTAGAAAAAATGAAACCAAACGCTCTAAATCCAGAAAATTATAAAGGACTAGATAAAAACTCTGGCATTTTTAAACTTATGAAAGGATCTTTAACCGCCAATTGGGACATTGACTGGTCAATAATTGATGTGCCAGTTTTATTAATGACGGGTCATTATGACAAAGTTTTTAGAATCCCAAGTGATATAGACGAGATTGCCAACACAATTAAACAAATAGAAAGAATAGAATTTCCTGAATGCGGCCATTTAATACCAATGGAGAAACCAAATGTATTTGCGGAATACATTGTTAAATTTGCAGAAAAACTAAGTTAATTTTTCTATATTAATCGTAACGTCCTCTCTAAGGAGACTGTGTTTTGAAATGTTAGTTTTGCCAAAATTATTTTCACAAACTTTTTTCATCCAGGATAATTCAGTATAATATAGGTTGTTTTTTACTTTACGTTCTTTATTCACTAAACAATTAAAGATCATGCCTTTATTTGCAAACTTCCAATTAGATTCAAGGTTTGTAATAATATAATTTTCCCAAAAATTTATGTTATTTATTGGTGTTAAATTATAAGTTCCTGACATGACAACAAAATCAACGTTCTTTGAGGGACATGCACCTACTTCAAAACTAATGTTTTCAAATTTATTATTTCTAGAACAAAATGATATAAACTCTTTATTAATATCAAATCCATAATATTCAATTTTATTAAGTAGATTTCTTTCTTTAATTATTTCAAATAATCTCCCGTACCCACATCCTACATCTGCTATAGATACTATCTTAGATTTTGATCTTTTAATAATTATATCTAGTATTATTTTAAGTCTTAAATCTTGTGATAATTTACTGTTCCAAAACACTCCCTTAGGTGTATTAAGATATTTTTGAAAACGTTTATTATATATAATAGAAATTTGTTTATTTAAAAATTTATGAATAAGATTTATTACAAAATACATGTTAGAAAGATAATATAGATTATTTTTAATTAAAACTTTAAAAAGGTATTTCATGAAAAAAATTTTGTTACTTGGCAGTGGAGAATTAGGAAAAGAATTAACTATCAGTCTTAAAAGAATTGGATGTGATGTTGTTACTTGCGATGCTTACGAAAATGCACCTGCAATGCAAGTAAGCGATCAATTTGAAGTATTCAACATGCTTGATAGTAATAAACTTAATGAAGTAATAAAGACACATAAACCAGACTTCATAGTTCCTGAAGTGGAGGCTATTGAAACACAAGTTTTGATAGAAGCAGAGAAAAATGGCAAAAATGTAATACCTTCTGCTAAGGCAGTAAATTTAACTATGAATAGAGATAGAGTTAGAGACAGAGCAAAAATTTTAGGCTTACCAACAGCTAAATTTGCCTACGCTGAAACAGAAGAACAATTAATTTTAGAAGCCAAAAAGATTGGAACCAAAGTAGCAGTAAAGCCAGTAATGAGCTCTTCTGGTAAAGGTCAAAGTTATGCGACTACCGAGGACGAATTAAGAAGTGCCTGGAAATTTGCTATTGAAGGGATGAGGGGAAATAGAAAACGCGTTATCGTTGAAGAATTTATTAATTTTGATTATGAGATAACTCTTTTAACCATACTTGAAAAATCAGGGAATGTTTCTTTTTGTGAACCAATTGGACATTATCAAGAACGTGGTGATTATCAATTTAGTTGGCAGCCTGCCGATTGTTCAAAAAATGTAATTCTCAATGCACAAAATGCCGCACGCAAAATGGTATTAGATCTAGGTGGATCCGGAATTTTTGGAGTTGAGTTTTTTGTTGATAAAAAAGGTAGAGTTATTTTTAGTGAATTAAGCCCTCGCCCGCATGATACTGGGATGGTCACAATGTATACCCAAAATTATAGTCAATTTGACATTCATGCCAGAGTTTTATTGGGATTACCTTTGCCTGAAGTAAAATTGAGCAGAACTGGAGCTAGTCATGTAATCTTAGCTGACAAAAATGCAACAGGGAATTATTTAATAGAGGGTGTAGAAAAAGCTCTAGAAGATAAAAGTATAGATTTTAGAATTTTTGGAAAACCTTATTTAAAGTCTTATAGACGAATGGGAGTTATACTTGCTGAAAATCTAGAAAATGCCAAAGCTGCAGCAAAAAAAATATCAATTAAATCCAAGCTCTAGATTTATTGTATAATTGGTATTTCAGCATCCTCTTCAACATCAGTAATAAGCATATAACCAGGTGTATGAGATATACAAAACGAAACCGAAGAATTTAATATTGCATTTTGGGGAGTTACACCACAAGCCCAAAAGACATTTACTTCATCTTCTAACAAGGGTCTTGGAACATCTCCCCAGTCAGGTTCAAAAACATTTAAAATGCCAATTTTGTTGGGATTGCTGATATGTACCGGCTTTCCATGGGCCCAATGAAAAGATTTACAAATATTAATAACATTATCGACTTGACTTTTTTTAAAGATTCTCATTGAAACAACCATTGTATTTCCAAAAGGGCCACTTTTTAGATTTTTAATATTTGTTTTATACATAGGGACAACTTTATTTTCATTAATATGATCTATTGTAAAGCCATGCCTAATTAGGGAATGTTCAAATGTAAATGAACAACCTATTGCAAATGCAACAAGATTTTCATTCCATAAATTACTAATTTCATGAACTGTACTATGCAGTTTTCCAGCTTTATAAATATTATAAGATGGAACGTCTGTTCTAACGTCTATATTTTTACCTAATGTTTTTAGAAAAGGAGAACCGACATCCGATACACCAACAAGTGGACAGGCTTTAGGATTTCTCTGACAAAATATCATAAAATCTAAAGCATTTTTTTTTTCTAAAATAATGAGATTTGTTTGAAGCATATTTTTAGATAAACCAGCAGTTTGCCCTTTATACTCTCCTGATCTAATTACTGCTCTTATTTGAGAATTATTATATGTTTTTGCTATATTATAGATATTTGTAAGATCTTGCATTTTCAATTCCAATGTACATTATTATTTAAAATTTGAAATTACAGAGGCTATATCCTGTTCTTGTTTATAACCCATTAAGTGAATTCCGCTTACACCACTTATTAATTTATATCTTTCAATTAGTTCAACACAAATTTTTATACCTTCTAATTTTTCGTTATTAGAATTTTCAATTCTGTTAATTATTTGCTCAGGAATATTAATGCCAAATAAATTTTTATTCATCCATCTAGCACTTTTTGCTGATTTAATAACTCCTAATCCAATAATAAAATACGCCTTATCTGTCACACCAAGTTTATTTAATTTGAGCATATAATTTTTCAATATAATTTCGTCAAAAGCATATTGAGTTTGAAAGAATTCAACTCCTGAATTGATTTTTTTTACTAGATTTGCTGCATCAAAATCCTCTTTGACTTCAAAAGGTGTGTCAGCTCCACCAATAAAAAAACTAGGTGCATCGTCAATTCTTCTCCCAGAAGGATAACTCTGGTTAATTTTAATATCGTGTGCGGTTTTTAATAAACTAATTGTATCTAAATCTCGAACTTCTTTTGCCTCTGGCTGATCCCCGCCTTTGACTTCATCACCATATAAACAAAGTATATTAGGAATATTCAAAGCCCACCCACCAAGTAAATCGCCTTGAATTGCAATTCTATTTCTGTCTCTTGTAGTGAACTGTAATACAGGCTCAATTTCATGTTGAGCCAGAATAGCAGCTGTTGCCAAAGCAGACATGTGAGACTTAGCACCGGCGCCATCAGTAACATTAACCGCATCAGCTAAATTTTTTAAGCATTTGACTTGATTAATAACTGTATCTTTATTTCCTGAGTCTGGAGGAGATGTTTCGGCAGTAAAAACAAATTTATTTTTCTGTAGTGAATTTCTTAATTTACTTTTCATAAAAAATGTCCAAAGTGATTTTAGTTTTTTATTTAAAGGGGGGATTTTAAAATGTCTAATGATTTTTTTACTACATCAAATAGAATTAAAAGTACCCCCTTTAGTTCAAGAAACCAAAAGGCAGGCGTAAAAAAACATAGTGTCTATAATAACACATTAATACCAACAATATTTAAATCTTTAAAAAGTGACTATTTGCATCTAATAAAACATGTTCAGCTATGGGACGTATGTGCACAAAAAGTAATAGAACTTAAAGGAAATAAAGCTTTAGGTATAATTAAGTATTTATTTTGCAGAGATTTCACAAAAATTACTCCTGGCAGAGCTTATTATGCACCCATAGTGAATTTTGAAGGGGGCCTATTAAATGATCCAGTTGTTTTTTGCATAAATGAAGAACATTTTTTAATTTCATTGTCAGACTCTGATTTATTTAATTGGGCTTCAGCAATTAATCATACTAAAGAATTTTTCGTTGAAGTAAATGAGACAGATATAATAACTATGGCTATCCAAGGTCCAAAATCAGAACAAACAATGTTAAAGATATTTGGCGAAGAAATAAAATCTTTAAAGTCTTTTAATTTTAAAAATTTTGTTTTCAACAATGAGAATATTATTATATCAAAAACAGGTTTTAGCAAACAGTCTGGATATGAAATTTTATTATCAAATCCTAATAATGGAACCCATTTATGGGATTTAATTATTAAAAAAGGTGAAGAATTCAATATAAGAGTGGGATGCCCCAACATGATAGAAAGAGTGGAAAGTAGCCTACTTAGTTATGGGAATGAAATGACTAATAAGGATTTTCCTCAAGATTGTGGATTAGGAAAATATTGTAATCTTGAATCTGATTATGATTTTATCGGGAAAAGTGCTTTATTAAAAAAAGAAGAAATTGGATTTAATAAAACTATATATCAAATTCAATTTGATTTTGAAGAAAAGATAAAACCTATATTTTACAGTAATTTACCAATTTTTAAAAAAGAACAAGTAATTGGAAAAGCGACTTCAATAGTCTGGTCACCAAAATTTTCAAAGTATATTGGTTTTTTCATTGCTAACAAAGATGTTAAAGATGATTTAGAATCTCATCACATTCTAAATAAAGTGAAATTTGAGATGTATGAAATTAATTAGATTTGATTCATTGATAATATGATTGGCCATATATATTAATTAAATAGAAAAGTTAAAATTTAGTCGTTTCAATAAAATAGATCCGTCGACTTATTTGTATAGACCTATACCATGCTTCAATCTCACATAATGTTCAGCAATTTCAATGATATAATTATATGAAAACATCTGTCAATGTGCTCATTTTGTCTACCCTAAAATAACTGTTCTTAGTATAGGTAGATGTAAACATAGAAATTGTTATTAATACTATTTCTAAAAAGATACTTATATAATCATCACTTAAATGTACCTACCCATGCATGTGCTACAGGGGGTATCTATGTTATATGTTCATAGGGTCTGCAGCAGATGGGGTTAATTGATTATTCCCATTACTTCAAAAGTCTTTTGAACATAGTCAACTAACTCAGCCTTCTTCTCAATTATTTCAATGTCATAATTAGTATTTTCTGCAAATTCAAAAAATTGTTTTTCGTCATCTTTATTGAATTTAAATCTAATTTTTTTAGCAATTTCTTTAATTCTTCTATTAACTAAACCATCTATTTTTTTTAGATCACTCTTACTTAAACTTTCTTCATTTTTAAAATTTTTAATAGCATCAAATAATCTTTCTTGATTAGTAATTTCATATTTTCTACTTGATTTGTAACCATCTACTTTATTTCCAAAATTATTATTTTTAACATAATTATTGTCTGACGAGCTTTTTTTATCGTCATAAGAGTATGATTGGTCATTAGATGTGTCTTTAACAGACGGTGTTTCTGCAGTTTTACTGATAGGCGTATTATCTTTGCTTGAGCTAGTAATACTCTCTACGCTTTTACTAACTGAAGCATTTGTTTTGGCATCAGCACTCTTATTATCTGATTTATCTGTCTTATTTACGGAAACACTAACATTAACTTTTCCAGAACTCTTACTGTAAGCAAACGCTTTGTTTTGAATAAGTAATGTAGAAAGTATGAGTAAAAAAATTTTAAATAAAGTTTTCATTATTTTCAATTTTGTAAATGTTTAATTGAGTATTGAAATATATATAATAAATCGGGTTGAATTTAAAAAAAAATCGTTCATTTGCATTCTATCTAATGTTTTTGCATATTAAATTTGCATATTAACAGGTGACATACATGGTAAAACCTATAACTAGAGAAACTTTGTTCATGAATTGCATGGAACTAGACTTTGCAACAAAAGTTGAATTAGAACATTGGATGGCAACTTTTGAAGAGAAAGTATGGACAGAAGATGTAATGAAAGAATTATCTAAAGCAGGATTAGTAAGAAGAACTGTTGCACAAGTCTGGAACAAACAAAATCACAGATTAACTAGCACATTTGAATATGAAAATGAGAATGCTTATAAAGCTTGTCAAAAGATCATTGAAGAAAAAGTAATGCCTAAAGCGCAAGCAAGTTATACAATAAAAGCTAGAAACAATAGAGGTGTAATTTTTTATGATTATAGAAGCTAATTTAAATTTTTAAATTCTATTTTAGAAAATAAACTACTTTTACTAGCCTATTAAATTTTATTAATATTATATAGTGATATTGAATATTAATTTAAAAAGATTAAGTAATCATTGTGTCAATAATACAAAAAATCATAGTTATACCAATATTAAGATCACAAGTCAGACTTTATGTTTTCTTTGGTATTCTTTTTGGTTTTTATCAATTTGTTTCATGGATTGAAAATTAGGAGATTAAAATGTTTGGAATAGGAATAATTAAAGGAACTATTATAGGAATGGGTATAGGAGTAATGGCAGGCTTGGCTTTAAAAGAAGTTTGCAAGATGAAAAAGAAAAAAGATCAAGTTAGTAAAACTGAAAATGATATTGTTGATACAGAAAATAGTTAATAAATCATTAAACAATGGATTTAACAAAATACAAATGGAAATGTAGAGTACTTTTGTTAAGTACCACTTGTTATAGAGATAGTAACTACAAAAAATCAAAAGAACTTTATCAAAAACATATAAAAGAATTTCATAAAAGACATGTCAAATTAATGTCTTTTAGAAAAAAGGGCCTTAAGTTTTCTATCAAATTAATTGGTTACGATGGTACTTTAAAAAAAGAATATTTAACTTTAGAATCTCATAACATTTTTGATCTTATAGATTCTATGCCAATGAGTAAGGAAAACTATGAGGGAAAGTTAAAACCTCTTAATCTATCTCTATATTCAGACTATAAGCCTGAGACAACTCTAAAAGGGCTTGGATTTAAGAATAAAGAAAAAGCAACTTATACTATAGATGCAATAAAAGACAGAGACAAAAAATATCAGGTAAATGTTGTATCCACTATGTTAGGTAGAGCAAAAAAACATCCAAACAAAACTGCTGATATGGACGAAGCGATATTAGTTTTTGAGAAATGGATGCTAGATCATAAAAAGAGCAAGTTTTTAGTATAATTTAATTATTCTAATTTGGTATATTTTTGCAATATGGAAGGATCAGAATATATAACTTCTGTATCTCCACCTACAATAACTACATCGACTGAGGATAAAGCTTGTATAAAACTACAAGTGGAACACATGAATTGGAGCGGGCGAAGAGATTCGAACTCTCGACATTCTCGTTGGCAACGAGATGCTCTACCACTGAGCTACGCCCGCTTAATTTAAATGGAATATAGCATTATGATTGATAGTATCAAGAAAAATCAAAAATTAATTATTCTTAATTATTTTTAAAAGCTTCACGAATATTTTTTGAAATGTTGATAATGTCATCCTCGGTTAAATATGGATGCATAGGCAATGATAAAACGTTTCGTGCTAGGTAATTTGTATTCGCTAGTCCACTTTTAGATATTGGGAAGTTCTTGTAAGGTTCGTGTTCATTGAGTGGAATGGGGTAATATACCGTGGTTGGAATATTTTTTGATTTCAATTCTTCTTGCAACTTAGACCTATCAATGTTTTCAGGTAATGTTATAGTATATTGAGCCCAACTACTTAAAAAATTACTTTTAAGTAAAGGTAATTTTAAATTAAGGTCTAAATCTTTGAGACGTTTATGATAATTATTGGCAACTACCTGTCTTTTTTTTAACTCTGATGGAAAAATTTCAAGTTTTTCCAACAATATTGCAGCTTGAATAGTTGATAAACGAGCATTCATACCAATTCTATCGTACTCATATCTTTTTTTACTCATTCCATGAGTATGAGAAGAATTAGCTATTTCGTATATTTCAGGATCATTTGTAAAAATGGCACCTCCATCACCGTAGCATCCAAGTGGTTTCGCCGGAAAAAATGATGTTGCAGTTACTTTGCAGAGGTTTCCAACATTATTTCCACAATACCTTCCTCCTAATGATTGAGCTGCATCGTCAAGAACCCATAAATCATTATTTTTAGCAAATTCATTAATTGGCTTCATATCAGCTGGTTGTCCAAATAACCCTACAGACATTATACCTTTAACTTTTACTCCCATTTCTGTAGCTGTCTTAAGAGCATCAACTAGCTTACTTGGATCTAGATTAAATGTATCTTGCTTTACATCCACAAATATTGGGATTGCTCCTAACAAAGGCATAACTTCTGCAGATGATGCAAATGTAAAGGCAGGTACTATGACGCCCTCGCCTGCTTTGAGTTTAAGTCCTAGAAGAGCTAATAATAACGCATCTGTCCCGCTCGAACAACACAATACATATTTTGCACCAGTGAAAATACTAAGCCTTTTTTCAAGCTCTTTAACTTCTGGTCCCAAAATATATTGTCCATGATCCAAAACTGTTTTTATACGTTGATCAATTTTATTACGAATAAGTTTTTGTTGAGCTTTCAAGTCAATAAATGGAATCATGGTAAACTAATTTCTATCTAAAGTTTCTTCTATTATTTGCATTACATTTTGTACATTAACTGCTTCTAGATGATCTGTTAAAGGTTTTTTTCTAGATTGTATACAGTTAATAAATTCTTCTAACTCATTTCTAAGAGGTTCATTTTCTGTAAGGCTAATTTTTTCAATGGGCAGTAAATTAATAGAATTATCGGAGTTAATAGTTGATGGATTATAATGTAGTTTTTTTGACCAATCTTCAGTATCATCAAATATTAGAGAGCCTTTAGAACCAATAACTGAAAACTTATGTTCTTTGTAAGGACACATCCAATCACAATTTAATAATGCTGTAGTACCTGTTTTGAAAGAGAGTTTAATACTAATTGCATCTGGTCCAATGTTAGAATTATGATGAATGGAATGAGCATCTATCTTAACAGGTAATTCTTGCATAACAGCAAGTATCATAGAGACATCATGTACAGCTAAGTCATATATAACAGACTCATGAGAACGTATGGCGCCTAAAGCTAACCGGTGAGCACGTATATTTTTGGTTTCTCCGATTTTACCTTCTCTAATAAGATCCTTCATTTTGATAAAAGCGTTATGATAATTTAATAGATGTCCAGCCATTAAAACTTTATTTTTTTTTACAGCTAATTTTGAGAGAGTAATAGCGTCATTTAAAGATAAGCAAAATGGTTTTTCTATCAAAACATCTTTATTATTTTGTAAAGCCTCTTCGGCTATATCTCGATGCGATTTAGCTGATGACGCTATTACCAATGCTTGTATATTTTCATTTTTAAAAATATCATTAATTGTATAGTCATCTAATTTAAAATCTTGATTAAGTTTTTTTGATAAATTTTGGTCTGAATCATATATGCAAGCTAATGCCCCTATTTGATGCAAGTTTCTGGCTATATTTTTCCCCCAGCCACCACACCCGATTAGAGCAATATTCAGTTTTTTGGTCATTTCAAAGTATCAATTTTATAATGATTTAAATATAACTATAATATTTTAAATATACAGACTTTCAAGATTGGTCAATTGTAGTATTTTGTAATATATTGTTGAATAAACATTCCAGTACAACAATGTAAATATTTTATAAAAGGAAAGCGTTTAAATAATGAATAATATTGACAATGACAGCATGATCTCAAAAACAAATATTATTGATGTTAATACCGACACATTTATGACTGAAGTAATTGAAGCTTCAAAGGAAAAACCAATAATTGTAGATTTTTGGGCCCCTTGGTGTGAGCCATGTAAACAACTGACTCCAATATTAGAAAATGCTGTAAAAGATCAAAGGGAAAAAATTACCTTAGCTAAAATTGATATAGATCAAAATCAAGATATTGCTGCTCAATTAAGAATTCAATCAATACCTACAGTTTACACATTTTTTGAAGGTAAAGTGGCAGATGGGTTCCAAGGTGTTAAAAGTAATAGTGAAATATTAGAGTTTGTTAAGAAATCAGCAAGTTTATCAGGACCTGGTGAAGAAGTTGAAGCCTTGCTTTCAAGTTCTCAACAAAAAATTGAAGAAAGGAATTGGGCCGCGGCGTTAGACATTTCACAAAAAATATTACAAATAAATCCTGAAAACCAAATAGGTTTTGGAACTCTTATTAGATCAATGATAGGTCTTAACAAGTTCAACGAAGTGAAAGAAATAATTGACACATTGGCTGTTGAAATAAGAAACTCTAAACCTGTTTTAGATGCTTTATCTACACTAGATGCTTCTGAAAAAGCATTTAAAGCGAGAGAAAATATTCAGGCACTAAAAGAACATTTGAAAAATGATCCAGAGAATCTAGATTATTTATTAGATATGTCTATTGCATTGTTTGGTAACAATGAAATAGAAGCTTCTTTTGAAATGCTATTAAAATCAATTAAAATAAATAGAGAATGGAAAGATCAAGCAGCCAGAAAACAATTATTAGAATTTTTTAAATCAGCAGGTTTTGAGGCCGAAGAAACAATTAAAGCAAGAAGAAAACTTGCTACTTTATTATTTTCATAAAAGTAAGTATAGGTAATAAATGAATATAAATATCAATATTAATAATAATTTCCCAGAGATTATACCAATATTTCCTCTTAAAGGCGTGGTAATGTTTCCAGATACTTATCTCCCATTAAATATTTTTGAACCGCGTTATTTAGAAATGATAAACAAAGCTATTTCTTCAAAAAGTAGGTTAGTTGGAATGATACAACCAAACAATTCAAATCATGACAATTTTTGTAATGTTGGTTGTGCAGGCAAAATTGTAAAGTTTGAGGAAACCACAGATAAAAGGTATTTAATAACATTAAAAGGTCTAAGTAGATTTCAGTTAATATCTGAAAAAACTAACAGAAAAAATTTTAAAGAAGCTCAAGTTAAATGGGATAGATATAGGAAAGACTTACAAAAGAGAGACATAAAGGAAAAATTTATAAATCTTAAAGCATCTTTGAAAGAATATTTTAAGATTAAAAATATTAAACTTAACTTTGAAGTAATTGACAAATGTAATGACTATAACTTTGTTGATCAAATAACAATGATTTGTCCACTTGCATTTGAAGAAAAACAATTGTTGCTGGAAACAATATCAATATCTAAGAGAGGTAATTTATTAAAATCAATTATAGAAAGTTATGTCAGTGAAGAAAATATTTCAAAAGTGGTTAAACATTGAAGTTAAGGCTTACAGCTATGAGCATTAAAAATGAATTAACATCTAATTTCTAGTTATATAATTTTATTAAAACCAGATATATTGTTTAGAAAAAGGAAATCTAATATGGAAGTTTGGCCGGTTTCAATTGAAAAATTAGATAACGGAAAAAGTTTAAATATATCATTTGATGACAAATCTGAGTTTAAAATTTCTGCTGAATTACTTAGAGTAGAGTGTCCTTCTGCAGATGTTCAAGGTCATGGAGGTCCTAAAATAATAGTAAAAAATAAAAAAAATGTATTAATAAATAAAATTGAAGAAGTTGGAAATTATGCAATAAGGATTATTTTTTCAGATGACCACAGTTCAGGCATTTTTAGTTGGGATTTATTATATGATTTTGGGAAAAATCAAAAAAAATATATAAAGGATTATTATAATTCTTTATAATTAGGCGGAAGCAATATTTCTAAATATGTTTTTTAGATTACTTTTATTTAATGTCTCCATGCCCTTTGTCAAAAATGACTTTGTCTTGTTTGAATTTGATGTAAATCCATAAAAAAGAAAATCTGTTACTGCAGTCATTGCAATAGTTTTAGGTAACCTATCATTTTTATAAAAACTTAAAATAGAATAGTCTCCTAAATCTTGCCCAAACTCTAAATTAGTTTTTAATGATTTTATTACAGAAGTACAATCTCTTAAAGCTAAGTTGAGTCCTTGTCCCGCTAGAGGATGTATAGAATGTGCAGCATCACCAATTAATATTGTCCTATAAGCAGTTGGATTGACTATAAAGTTTAAATCTAGTTTCCAACTAGATAATTTATTATTAAATTGATTTACTTTTTTTAAAGGTTGAAATTTGAGATCAACATTAGAAAAAAAACTATTTAAATGATCACATATATAATTTTCAGGCTTAGTCTTTGATAGAATTTGTTTATATTTATTTTCTTCAATACTTTGAACAAAATTAATAATATTCTTGTCTTGGAAAGGTAAAAGACCTATTGGACCTAGATTTGTAAAAGCTTGTATAGCAGTAGAGTTATGATTTTTCGACTGTTGTAAAAATCCGGAAACAGCTATGTGATTAACTTTTTTTTTCATTGTTTTGATAGATAATAATTTTCTTAAGTTAGAATTTTTACCATCTGCCGATAAAACCATGTGAGTTTTTATAAGGACTTTATTATTTAAATAAAGAGTCCTCTCAAAGTCGTTATGGTGAGTATTAGTAACTAAACTCTCATATTGTTTTATATCATTTAATTGTTCAGTAACAGATTTTAAGATTATATTGTTTTTAATAACGGCTCCAAAATTTAATTTTGAACCGGAATAATTCCACTCTAAAGGAGAAGAGTTATTCATTCCAAAAACCTGAATTTTATTTATAAATGTATAATCTTTTTCACTGAGATTTTTTAATAAACCTAAACTTTCAAGTAATTCTAAACTTTTTTTATTATAAAAAGTAGTTCGTATATCATCAGAGGTTGCAATTTTAGGTTTAATCCATCCAATTTCATGTGATTTAAACAAATTAGAATTTTTAAGGAGTAAGCTCATAATAGCTCCAGTTAAACCTCCACCTACAACACAAATTTTATGAAAAAATTCTTGTGATGAATTTCTAGTAATTTCTGCTGATTTCATGTTTTCTCTCTAATTTAATTATCATGTTTTAGTTTTAATATTTAATATTATAATATAAAAATTAAATTAATCTTATAAATATATTGAAGGTTTTAAATGGTTAACCCTGATTATAACATACTAAAGGATTGGATGTTTGGTAAGTTAACATCCCTCTTGGAAAACATATCACCAAATCCTGAATATCCAATTTTAAAAATGTCATTGGGTGAGCCTACATTAAACATTCCAAATTTTGCAAAAAATATTTTAGAAGATAATTTCAATGACTGGGGTAAATATCCCCCAAGTATTGCTATACCAAGTCTTGGCAATAGTATAACAGGATATATAGAACGAAGATACCCAAGTACTAAAAATCTTTTAACACTAGATAATAATATTTTACCTGTTCCAGGGACTAGAGAGCCACTTCACTTAGTTGGTTTGTTGGCAAAAAATTTGAAAGGTGGAAAAACAACCGCCCTTGTTACCAATCCTTTTTACCATGCATGGAGAGCTGGTAGCATTTCTAGTGGGTCTGATATATATTGGTTAAATGCATTACCAGATAATAACTATATTCCTAATATATCTAATATCTCCGAAAAAATACTAAATTCGTCGGTGATAATGTATATTTGTTCACCATCTAATCCACATGGAAGTGTAGCAAGTCTTGATTATTTAAAACAAGCAATATTATTAGCAAGAAAATATAATTTTATTTTAGCTGTCGACGAATGTTATTGCGACATATTTAGGATGAACAAGCCTAAACCACCTGGTGCATTGGAAGCTGCTGCAAGCTTAGGAAAGGGATTAAATAATTTAATAATTTTTAATTCTCTTTCGAAGAGAAGTAATGCTAGTGGAATAAGAGCAGGTTTTATAGCAGGTGACAAAAACGTAATAGAAAGTTATAAGTTATTAGTATCTAATGGGGCATCGCCAGTTCCAATCCCCATTCAAAAAGTAGCGGCATCTTTGTATGATGACGAAGAACACCATACAAAAGCATGTATACATTATGATAAAAATTTCTCTATTGTTGAGAAATACTTAAAACCTTTTTACAAAGATTTTAAGTTACCAGATGCAGGTTTTTTCTTATGGTTAAAAGTGAAAGATGATCAGAATGCTGCAAAAATTTTATGGAATAAATTTTCATTGAGAGTAATGCCAGGAAGTTTTATGGGTATAGATGTTCAAGGGTTTAATCCTGGTAAAGGTTTTTTAAGAATTTCTTTAGTTGATAATAAAGAGGTAATTGAAGAAGCAATGAAAAGAATTCAATTATTTTTACAATCGGAAATTTCTTAATGGTTAAAAAAGACCAAGAAATAGTTGGAACCCCAATTTTATCTGAGATAATAAAAAAAAGTTTAGCATTTTTACTCTTATTTTCTTCAATATCACTTGTTTTAATTTTGATTACTTTTAATCCTCTTGATACTGGTTGGGGAATTGTTTCTGAGACCCTCCCGACTAACTTATATAAACAAATAGGAGCTTGGTTATCAGGTTTCATAATTAAAGAGTTTGGAATTTTTCCAGGATTATTATCATCTTTAATTTTATTTATCTGGTCTTTAAAATTTTTTAATAGTTCAAATATAAATTTTCTTAAAACAAAATTATTAACGATTTTTATAATGATTTTT
This sequence comes from uncultured SAR116 cluster alpha proteobacterium, assembly GCA_902533225.1. Taxonomy (GTDB): domain Bacteria; phylum Pseudomonadota; class Alphaproteobacteria; order Puniceispirillales; family Marisalimonadaceae; genus Marisalimonas. The sequence goes on from CACALC010000001.1 coordinate 87,749, forward strand.
TTAAGTTCTCTAGGTGGTACTTATATAGAGAATATTTTGATTAACAGTTTAAGACTTAATTTTTCAATAATAAATCAAACTGGCTTGTCAGAATGGTTTTTATTATATTTTTCAAGTGGAATATCTAAGATTTTAGGTTTTGATGTAAGTATGAGTGAATTAATACTAGGTGCTAGTTCGTTCATTATTTCAATAATATTATTTATTTGGATATTATCTCTTGATACTGCTGAAATCAAATTTATGAAAATTATAACTAGGCCAATAGTTATGCCCTTTATTTGGGTTTTAAGTATGTTTTACAGTTTATTTTTCGTCATTCAAAAAAATAACGAAAATGTTGATATTAAAGCTGAAATTGAACCTAATTTATTACATTATTTAAAAAATAAATTATTAAGTTTAAATAGAAATTTTATACCAAGAAAGAAACCAAAAATAAGAAAAAATCCTATTCTAATTAAAAATTTTGAAAAGAATGACGGTTTAAAAAGTAAATTAAATAACAAAGATTTTTTTCAAGACACACTACCTTTAAGTTCAGAAAGTGGCTTCATATTGCCTTCTCTAAAATTATTAAAAAATGTTACTGAGGATATTAAGCCTCCTAGTAAGGAAGCTTTGGATTTAAATGCAAAAGTTCTTGAAGGTGTTTTGTCAGATTTTTCAATAAATGGAAACATTGACTCAGTAAGATATGGTCCTGTGGTTACAAGGTATGATTTACAACCCGCACCTGGCTTAAGAAGTCAAAGAGTTATATCTTTAGCAGATGATATTGCGAGGTCAATGTCAGTAGAAGCTGTAAGGGTAGCTATGGTACTGGGTCAAAATGTTATTGGAATAGAATTGCCTAATAAAGTGCGAGAGACAGTAATATTAAGAAATATTTTGGAACATCAAGAATTTCAAAGTTCAAGTTTCAATTTACCAGTGTGCTTAGGAAAAAATATCGCAGGGTATCCCGTGGTAGTTGACTTAGCTAAAATGCCACATCTATTAGTTGCAGGAACAACTGGATCTGGTAAATCAGTCGGTATAAACGCAATGATTTTATCACTTTTATTCAAACATACACCAGAAACGTGTAGATTAATAATGATTGATCCTAAAATGTTGGAACTATCTGTTTACGATGGTATCCCTCATTTATTAACACCAGTTGTAACTGAACCACAAAAAGCAATTGTTGCATTGAAATGGGCTGTCAGAGAAATGGAAACTAGATATATGTCCATGAGTAAACTAGGTGTAAGAAATATTGACAGTTATAATGAAAGACTAATTGAAGCAAGAAAAAAAGGAGAGATACTCTCAAAAAATATTCAGGTTGGCTTTGATCCTGACACTGGTCAGCCAATTTTTGAAGATCAACAAATAAGTCTAACACCGTTACCTTTTATCGTAGTTGTCATAGACGAGGTGGCAGATTTAATGTTAGTAGCTGGAAAAGATATTGAAGCAGCTGTTCAAAGGTTGGCCCAAATGGCAAGAGCCGCTGGTATTCACGTTGTAATGGCTACCCAAAGACCATCTGTAGATGTTATCACCGGAACAATTAAAGCCAATTTTCCAACAAGAATATCTTTTCAAGTAACAAGTAAAATTGATAGTAGAACCATACTAGGTGAACAAGGTGCCGAACAACTTCTTGGACGAGGAGATATGCTATATATGGCAGGTGGTGGTAAAGTTACTAGAGTGCATGGTCCATTTGTTGAAGATAGTGAAGTTGAAAAAGTTACTAAATTTCTCTCTGATCAGTCCGTCCCAGATTATGATGAATCTATCACAGAAGAGCCAGAAAATTTAAATGATGAAAACTTTAATAATCTAACATCCAATAATAAACATGAAGATGAATTATATGATAAAGCAGTAGCTCTAATCGCAAGAGAAAGAAGAGCAAGCACATCTTTTATTCAAAGACACTTTAAAATAGGTTATAATAGAGCTGCTACTATAATTGAAAAAATGGAAGAAAATAATGTTGTGTCAAAACCGGGTAGAGCAGGGAAAAGAGAAGTTTTAATTGAGGATAATTAACGAAAACAATGAAAATTATTTCAATTTTTTTTTGGTAACTTTGTGGGTTTTTATTTTATTATTTTCTAATGTCAAAATATTAAAAGCTTCCGACCAAGTTAATGAATCGCAAATAAAGGTAGAAAAATTTTTTAAGTCATTAAACAGTATGCAAGCAAACTTTATACAAGTAGGACCATCTGGTGAAGTTAGCAATGGAAAAATATATTTAGATTTACCAGGAAAATTGCGAATTGACTATGAAAAACCTAATGATATCCTTATAACAACTAAGGGGTTTTGGTTAACAATTCAAAATAGAAATTCAAAGACTACAAATAACATACCCCTCGATAGCTCACCATTTTCCATTTTAATAAAAAAAAAGTTAGATTTTGATAGTGAATATTTAACTACTGATTTAAAGAATAAATCAGGAATAATTTCTTTAAAAATTACAAGAAGTGAAAATAATAATGCTGAAAGATTAACATTAGAATTTTCAGAAAACCCATTTAATTTGAAAAAATGGATTATAGAAGATACTTTTGGGGAATCCACCACAGTCTTAATTCAAAAGGCAATATATAACGAGAAATTATCACACTTATTATTTTTTCCAGACGATTTTCCAGAACCAAATAATTCAGACTAAGCGAAAGATGAAATGACAATAGATTATTTATTTAAAAAGAGTAATAATCTGTTTTTAGAAAACTTTTTTTGCAGGATTATTGTCATATAAGAAAATTACCTTAAATTTTCCTAATATGTAAGGTTATATGAGGAAATATATATATAGACTGCTATAATTAGATATATAATGTTTTTTAAGGAAAGAAAATTTTATGGGAGTTTTTCTTTATGCTTTAACTGACTTTAAATTTCTATCCAAGCGCCCAAGACTATTAAACTCTAGGAAAATATCTTGTAACTTCCGTTTTTGGGCCCAGTTAAACAACCCTGCCCACTGTGTCTGCCGAACATACCAATATTTTCGGGAAGGAGCACCTTCAAGTTCTGACCAGTTTAAAAGTAGATTATATCCATAAAATAAGTCATAAGGATGAAGATAAATTATTGGGGTAATATTATTTCTTAATGATTTATGAATTGCGTTTTTCACGACAAAAACTGGAAATAATTTGAGATAAGAACCACCAGTTTTTACGTTAAATTTTGATGAAATAACACTTTGCATTGGTACTGGAAATTCTTGCAACCTGTTGGGGCATAAGTCCTTCCACTCTTTTAATTCTTTATCGTTACTAAAATGCAGAGAGGAGTCATAATCAAAAACTTTTGATATAGCGTCTAGTCGTTCAAAGTCGTATTTCTTAATTGAGAACCTTGGTGCTCTAAAACCACGAATTTCAGTTTGAGAGATTTCACTGAGTTTTCGTTTGGCTATATTAAGAGATTTATAAACCTCTTCTGGGGACATTTTAAAAATATCATCATGAAAATTCCCGTGACATGCAATTTCGTGTCCGTCTTGAGCAATCTGTCGGACTAAGTCAGGATATTTGTCGGCCATAACGCCAGTGCAAAAGAAAGTAATTTTAGATCCTGGCTCGTCATTATCAGGAAGGAGTTCAGTAATATTGAGATAACTTTCACGTAAACTTTCAGTCCTTAACTTTGGAGGAGAAGAAGCTCCAATACTTCTACATAGATCGAAAGAAAAGTCCTCTAAGTCAACTGTATAGTAAACAGATGATTTACTATGCATTAATTTTTTCATAGTGTAACTCCTTTTGGGATATCACTTCGTTTTATTATAAATGGGCCAATAACTAAAGCATCAACTCCCGATTTAATGAAAGTTTGGAGAGCATCTTCAGGTGTGTAAACAATTGGTTCTTGGATGTTGAAGGATGTATTAAGCAATACTGGGACTCTACTGATTTTACCAAACTTAGTAATTAACTTATGATACAGGAAATTACTTTCCTTAGATACAGTGTGAATACGCGCGGTGTTATCAACATGAGTTATGGCTGGCACCAAGTCACTTTTAACTCCAGAGACTATATTCATAAATGGACTATCTTGGGATATAGAGAAAAATCGATATGCATCCTCTACTGTTACGCTTGGAGCAAAAGGGCGAAATAACTCCCGTTTCTTTATCTTTTTGTTTATTTCGTCTCTTATTTTATCATCTCTTGGATCTGCAAGATATGACCTATTACCAAGTGCTCGTGGTCCAAATTCTGCACTTCCTTGAAACCATGCAATGATTTTTTTTTCTGCCAAAAGAGAAGCAGTAGTAGAGATCAATTGATCATCCTTTAATGGCTTGATTGATTTCAAGCCTTTATCCTTTATAGCCGCCTTAATTTCATTTTCTGAAAAAGCTCGCCCTAAGTACGGTGATCTAACAGATTCGTAGTTTATTTTATCCAAAACAGCTAAGCATGCTCCGATAGCGCAACCGGCATCATGTGGAGCTGGTGGTATAATTATTTGTTTAAACATTTTATTAGAAAGAAGTTTACCATTGGCTGTAACGTTTAGCGCACACCCTCCACTAATGACTAATTTCTTGATTGATGACTGGCTTGAAGCTGCCAGTGAAAGAATGTGAGCAAGCGTATCTTCAAAAGCAGCTTGAACACTAGCAGCTAGATTAATGTGTTGTTTAGTTGGTTTTTCTTCATTTTTCCTGGGTGTTCCAAATAATAATTTCATTTCACTACTAAAAATACCTTGAAGAGCGGCGTGATAATCACAAACATTAGTATTTAACTCGTATTTTCCAAATGGCTTCAGCAACAGTATTTTTTCTAATATTAAATTTTTGTACTTAGGCTTACCGTAGGGGGCAAGCCCCATCATTTTATACTCGCCTTCCAACATCTTAAAACCAAGAAAACCAGTAAAGGTAGAGTAGAAATGGCCAAGCGAGTTGGGCCATTTGTGACGGCTTAATACATTTCGTTCTCCATTTTTAACTACACTAAGAACTGTTGAAAACTCTTCACCACCTCCATCGTAAGAAAGTGATATAAATTTGTCCCAGTCGAGCATAGCTTCTGCATATCGTTGATGTGATAAATGATGATCAATAAAAGAGATTTTTCTAGAAAATCTGCCCACGTTTTTATTTATTAGTTGGTTAATATTAAATAAATCCTTCCAGTTTCCATCATTTATGTTTTTGACTGAATTATTAAAAAATAAATCTACAATCCGCTCAAATAAAATTAAGGTATTTTTAGGGTTCTTTATAATTTTCTTAAATGTCTCTATGGCCCTTGTCCGGAACCTCCATCTATTCCAGTAAACACAAATTTGCTCAACATCAGAAATCGTTATATTAGCAATTGATAAAACTTCCTTAATAGATTCAAATGGGAACGCTCCATCATTTTTCTTTCTGGTTAGACGTTCTTCTTCAACAGCAGCAATTAAAGTGCCGTCCTTGAAGATTGCTGCTGAACTATTGCCCATTGTACATAAACCTAATATATATTTAGCCATCCACTTTTCCAGTCTTCAGCAAAGCCTATTTATTAAACGACAAACCTTGGTCTCTAAGTTACTAAGAGTTAATGTAGTCAAATTTTTATATGAAAAACAACTATATGAAAAAAAAGTAATAAAATCAATGGCTGATCTGAGTATGTAAAACTAGACTATAAGACAATAAGTTGTATAAAAACAATAACTTAAATAAATTGTTACTTATTAGTAATGTTATTTCTATATCAATTAATATTATATCGTTATTGTTATCTTATAGGACATCTGCAACAAGTGTGTTGCCTATAAATCATCTTGAAACTTTTTATTCTCTAATCGTTTAACCATCCCTTATAGTTTCTCTAATTTGCCAAATGCTCTTTAAAAAAAACTCTAACTTAATGAAAGAAATTTATTAGAGAGATAATTACAAATGATCAGTGACGAAATGACAGGAGTTTAAAGATTATACATGTTATTATCTGAAAACTAGTAGGTAGATGTTATGATCTATTTAGTAGTATTTATTATCTTTGCGTTTATGATATTAATACTTATATCTACGCTAGATATTTTAGTTTAAAGACTTATAATGAGCGCTTTTAAGGGTTCAGAAAAGAATGATCAATAGAGGTAAACTTGGGGTAAAGGTTTTGAAATGCGTATAGCAACTTGGAATATTAACTCTGTAAGGCTCAGATCTTCTCAGATTTTGAGATTTATAAAAGAACAAAATATAGATGTGATGTGTCTACAAGAAACAAAAACCCAAGATGAATATTTTCCTTATGAATTATTTAAAAAAATTGGTATGGATTTTCAATATTATAGAGGTGAAAAATCTTATAATGGAGTTGCAATTTTATCTAATTTTAAACTTGAAGAGGAAAACTTTATAAATTGGTGTGGAAAAAATGATACTAGACATATTGCAGTTAAGCTAAATAAAAATACTGAACTTCATAATTTTTATATTCCAGCAGGTGGCGATGAACCTGATATTGTAAAAAACCCAAAATTTGAACATAAAATTTCTTTTTTGAATGAAATGAAAAAATTTTTTCTTAAAAACAAAACAACAAATAAAATTTTAGTTGGAGATCTTAATGTAGCCCCTTTAGAACATGATGTTTGGTCACATAAACAACTATTAAATGTTGTTTCACATACACCAATAGAGACAGAGATTTTATTAGACATTATTCAAACAGGTAAATGGGTAGATGTAATGAGGGAGTTAATACCATATAGCAAAAAGCTCTATTCTTGGTGGTCATATAGAAATAGAAACTGGGAAGTCTCAGATAGAGGAAGAAGATTAGATCATTTTTGGGTTTCTAAAAAAATATTTCCAAAAGTTAAATCTGGTGTTATTTTTAAAAATACCAGATCATGGGAGAGACCTTCTGACCACGTTCCAATTATTGTAGAAATTGATATTTAGAAGAAAATATTCATAAAAGGAAAATTTTGAAAATACCATTTATTAAAATGCATGGGTTGGGGAATGACTTTATTATATTTAATAATATAAAAGATATAATTGTACACGATACTAAATTTATAAAAAAAATTAGTAACAGAAGGCTTGGGATAGGTTGTGACCAAGTTTTAATAATTGAAGATACATTGAATTCGCAAAATTTTAAAGTTACTATTTATAATACCGATGGCTCAGAAACTGGAGCATGCGGAAATGGCACTCGTTGTGTTGCGGATTATTTAATGAAAAGAAATAATTTGAATTCCTTAAATATCGAAAGTATTAGCGGTATTTTGTCATGTACCAAAATTGACAACGTTGTAACTGTAAACATGGGTAGACCTAAATTTGATTGGAAGGATATTCCATTAGCCAGCAAACAAAATACCCAAAAAGTTTTGTTAGACGAGTTTGAAGCTTTTTGTTTATCTATGGGTAATCCGCATGCTGTTATTTTTATGCAAAGCTTAGATGAACTTGAAAGTTTAGATTTAAATTCAGTTGGTCCTCGTCTAGAAAAAAATATAAATTTTCCTGAATTTGCAAATATAGAGTTTGTATGTGTTTTAGAGGATAATACAATAAGAATGCGTGTATGGGAAAGAGGTGTAGGTGTCACTATGGCTTGTGGCTCAGGAGCATGTGCTACACTAGTTGCAGCATTTAAGAAAAATGTAAGTTCTAAATCAAATAAAATTATCCTAGATGGTGGAAGTTTGTTTATTGAGTGGTTAAATAACGGAACTGTAACACTTTCTGGTGAAACAGAAAAAGTTTACGAAGGTATATTAGGTGATTAATTGACAATAACTTCTAGAAATAAGAATTCATCACCTGAGATTAAAACATTTGGTTGTAGATTAAATATTTGGGAAAGCCAGGTTATCAGTGATCATGCTAGTAAGTATGGGCATAGTGATTTAATAATTTTTAATACTTGCGCAGTTACCAGTGAAGCGGAGCGTCAAGCTAGACAAGCAATAAGGTCGGCAAAAAATAAAAGACCTGACGCAAAAATTTTAGTAACCGGTTGTGCAGCTCAAATAAATCCAGAAAAATGGAGTTCCATGTCTGAAGTTAATTTTGTTATTGGTAATAAAGAAAAACTTGACGATAAATTTTGGGGTGATTTTAATTTAGATATAAATCTTAAAAATGATAATAAAGTTTTTGTTCAAAACATTATGGAAGTAAAGAAAACATCAGAACATCTTGTGGAGTCATTTAATAAACACACACGTGGCTTTGTCCAGGTTCAGAACGGTTGTGACCACAGATGTACGTTTTGTGTTATTCCATTTGGAAGAGGTCCAAGCAGGTCAGTTTCAACTCAAAATATAATAAATTCTATAAATTCACTTATAGATAATGGCATAAAGGAAGTTGTTCTTACAGGAGTAGATCTAACGTCATGGGGCAACGATATTTTTGGTAAGCCTAGCTTAGGTTTATTGGTTAAAAAAATACTCAAAAACATACCTGGTCTCCCAAGACTTAGACTATCGTCTCTTGACCCTGCCGAAGTTGATTTCGAATTAATGGATGCTTTTCAGAATGAAAATAGGTTAATGCCTCACATACATTTATCTATTCAACATGGTGACGACTTAATCCTTAAAAGAATGAAAAGGAGACATTTATATAGAGATGTGATTAACTTTGTAGATGAAGCAAGAAGAAGACGTAGTGATATTGTGTTTGGTGGTGACTTCATAGCTGGGTTTCCAACTGAAGACATAAAAGCTCATAAAAAAAGTATAAAACTTATAAAAGAAGCAAACATAACCTATGTCCATGTTTTTCCTTATTCAAAAAGAGATAAAACCGCAGCCTCAAAAATGCCTGAAGTGTTAAGTGCTGAAATAAAGAGCAGAGCAAAAGATTTAAGAAATTTAGCAGAAAAACAACATGAAACTTTCCTACAAAACCAAATAGGCACTGTACAGAATGTTCTGATAGAGAAAAACTCAGTTGGCCATGCTTCAAATTTTTCAAGGGTTAAGTTGAACAATGTTGTAGAGGCTAGTTCAATTATATCAACAAAAATAGTAGATATAAATTCTGAAGGTTTGGTTGGTGACGTTTTCAGTTAAATAAGAAGTGAAGGTTTATGGCACTAAATTGGTTTAAAAAATTAAAAACAGGATTAAGTAAATCAGCATCAAAGGTAGAAGGTGCTATAGCTTCAATTACTGGAAAAAAAACTATCGATCAAGAATCAATTGATGATATTGAAGACCAATTAATTTTGGCTGATTTAGGTATTGAAGTTGCCGCTAGAATAACAAAAAAAATTAAAAATCAAAAATTTGAATTAAATAACAACAAAGAAATAGAAAAATTAGATATTGCCAAAACATTAGCTTCAGAGATTGAACAAATTTTATTACCATGTGAAAAAAATCTTTTTGAAAATGTATCTTCCAAACCACATGTACTTTTTTTAGCCGGTGTAAATGGCTCTGGGAAGACAACTACCGCTGGCAAAATAGCTGAACAATTTAGAGTTCAAAATAAAACAGTAGTTTTGGCAGCATCAGACACATTTAGAGCTGCAGCTGTTGAACAATTAAATACATGGGGCAAAAGAGTTGGTGCACAAGTTGTTTCTGGTGTAAATGGAGGAGACTCGGCTGCTGTTGCATTTAAAGCACTGCAATTAGCAAAAAATGAAGGGATAGATATAGTCATAATAGATACAGCTGGAAGACTACAAAATAAAAAAGACTTAATGGAAGAACTTACTAAAACGTGCAGAGTTCTTAGTAAATTAGATAAAGATGCCCCCCATCAAAAAGTTGTTGTTTTAGATGGAACCGTTGGTCAAAACGCACATTCCCAACTTAAAAGTTTTGATGAAGCAATTGGTTTAACGGGAATGATAATAACTAAATTAGATGGTAGTGCAAAAGGTGGGGTTGTTGTTTCATTAGCTGAAACTTATAAAATCCCAATTCATGCTGTTGGCGTTGGAGAGGGATTAGATGATCTTCAAACTTTTAAAGCTACTTCTTTTTCTAGAGCATTGGCTGGCCTAGATGAAATTTAGAAATTACTTTAACTTGACTTAAATACTAAATTTCTATAAGTGATCCTTATATTTATTTATTAAGAATACTAGCGCACGTCCTTGAGTTTCAAGCACGGGCGTAATTGTGGTTTAAAAAGAAGATCCGGTATTAAAATGTTTGAAAACTTAACAGATAAACTTGGAAATGTTTTTAAAGGGCTTACCAAAAGGGGTGCTCTCTCTGAAGGTGATGTTGACATAGCCTTAAAAGAAGTGCGTTTAGCTCTATTAGAGGCTGATGTTGCTTTGTCAGTGGTAAGAGAGTTCATTGACAAGGTCAGAATTAGAGCAGTAGGTGAAGAAGTCTTAAGATCTGTCACTCCTGGTCAACAGGTTATAAAGATCGTAAATGATGTATTAATTGAAGTTCTTGGATCAAATGAATCAGAACTTCTAATAGATCATGCTCCACCAGCAGTTATTTTATTAGTTGGCCTTCAAGGTTCAGGTAAAACAACAACAGCAGGTAAGTTAGCATTACATTTGAAATCTAAAAAAAGAAAGAAAGTAATGCTTGCTTCTCTTGATATTTACAGACCAGCAGCAAGAGAACAACTTAGAATTCTAGGCGAGCAAGCTGAGGTTTTAGTGCTACCTGAAATAGAAGGAGAGAGTCCAGAAAAAATAGCAAAAAGGGCAATGGCAGCTTCAAAAATTCAAGCAATAGATGTGTTGATTCTTGATACTGCTGGAAGGACAACTTTGGATACAGCCATGATGTCAGAGGCTCAAGAAGTTTTTAAATTATCAAATCCATCGGAAACTTTATTGGTTGCTGATGCAATGACAGGTCAGGATGCTGTTCAAACTGCAAAAGCATTTTCAGAATTGATTAAGATTTCAGGTGTGGTGTTAACCCGTTCCGACGGTGATGCAAGAGGTGGTGCAGCATTATCTATGAGGTCGGTTACGGGCTGTCCCATAAAATTTGTTGGTGTTTCAGAAAAATTAGACGGATTAGAGCCATTTTATCCAGACAGAGCAGCTGGTAGGATTTTAGACATGGGCGATGTCGTTTCATTAGTTGAGAAAGCGGCCGAAACTATTGCCGAAGAAGATGCTGCCCACATGATGAAAAGAATGTCTCAAGGCAGTTTTGATATGAACGATATGTTAAAGCAAATTGGACAACTTAAAAAAATGGGTGGTTTAGGCGGTGTTATGTCAATGCTACCTGGCATAGGTAAACTGCAAAAACAAATGGCAGCAAATAATTTCAATGATAAAGCTATTTCAAAACAAGAAGCTATTATTTACTCAATGACTAAGAAGGAAAGAATTAATGTTGCTCTTTTAAATGCTTCACGTAGAAAGAGAATTGCCTTTGGATCAGGGACGGCTGTTTCTGATGTAAATAGACTTGTAAAACAGCAACAAGATATGGCCCGTATGATGAAAAAAATGGGTAAAATGGGTGGCCTGGGTGGTTTAAAAAATATGATGTCTTCGTTAGGGGGTGGAAGCTCGAGTTCAGAACAAGTTTCAGAGAGTCAATCGCCAGTTATGGATGCAAATAAGATGGCTGAATTGCAAAAAATGATGGGTGGAAATATGCCTAATTTAGGAGACATGGCAAATAGGTTTGGTGGTGCTGGTTTACCTGGCTTAGGCGGAAAACCATCAAAGAAAAGACGATAAACTTTATTAATTTTATATAAGGAAAAAAAATGGCGTTAAAAATTAGATTGTCTAGAGGTGGAGCTAAAAAAAGACCTTTTTACAAAATTGTAGTTGCCGAGGCTTTATCTCCACGAGATGGAAAGTTTATTGAAAGATTAGGTTCTTACAATCCAATGGTGGCTAAAGATCATGCAGAAAGACTGGTATTGGATGTAGAAAGAGTAAAATACTGGATATCAAAAGGAGCTCAGCCTACTCTGAGAGTTGCTAAAATGTTGTCCTCAGATGGTTTGGTAAAAGCACCAGTAATTAAAGACCAGCCTATCAAAAGTGCTCCAGGAAAGAAAAGAAAAGAAAGAGAGGCAGAGGCAGCTGAAAAATTAGCTTCGGCAGCTGAAGCACCAGCTGAAGAGGCACCAGCAGCAGAAGCACCAGCTGAAGAGGCACCAGCAGCAGAAGCACCAGCTGAAGAGGCACCAGCAGCTGAAGCACCAGCTGAAGAGGCACCAGCAGCGCCAGCTGAAGAGGATAAAAAAGAATAAATAAATTTTGTCTAATAAAAATTTTTTAGAAATTGGGCTCTTTGTAGGAGTTAAAGGTATTAAAGGAGAAGTGAAGCTAAAAAGTTACACCGAAGTCCCTGAAAATCTTTTTTCTTACAAGGAGTTTTATTTACACAATTCTAGTAAACCAATAAATTTGACATTTATTAGAAAAGTTAAACAAAATCTTATTTGTAAAATTGAAAATATTACCACACGAAATGATGCAGAAAAATTAAGAGGTTTAAAATTACTTATTAAGAGAGGTCAATTATCAACGCTTGCAGATGATGAGTTCTATCAAGTAGATTTATTAGGTTTTCAAGTTTATAACTTAAACCGAGATAGTTTAGGTGAAATTATTACGTTCAACGACTTTGGTGGTGGTTTGTTAATAGAGGTAAAAAAAAATGATAAAAAATTTTATTTGCCTATGAGTTCAAATTTTTTGGAAGATATTAATTATTTGGAACGAGAGGTTGTATTAAACTTAGATCTTAATTTTATAAAAGATTAACAAGAGGAGTTTTTTGTGTGGAATGCAACTGTTCTAACATTGTTTCCAGAAATGTTTCCTGGAACCTTAGGTTGTTCATTGGCAGGTAAGGCTCTAGAAAATGGTTTATGGAAGCTTAATAAAATCAATATCAGGGACTTTGCAAACAATAAAAATGGTAAAGTTGATGACGTTCCATTTGGTGGTGGGCCAGGAATGGTTATAAATGCTGAAGTTCTTGACAAAGCTTTGTCATCAGCCTCCGCAGAAGAAGGACCAAGAATATATCTGTCACCAAGAGGAATAAAATTCGACCAGGCATTTGCAAAAGATTTGTCTAAAGAACAAGGTGCCATATTTATTTGTGGTAGGTATGAAGGAGTAGATGAAAGATTTTTAATATATAATAATGTTATTGAAGTAAGTGTAGGTGACTTCATTTTGTCTGGTGGCGAAATAGGTGCTCAATTGATGATTGATGCCACAGTTAGACTTCTTCCAAATGTGATTGGAAATTCTATAGGGTTAGTTGAGGAAAGTTTTGAAAATAATTTGTTAGAGTATCCATTATATACCTACCCTAGAGTTTGGAATGAGCTTGAAGTTCCAGAGGTGTTGCTTTCAGGCGATCATAAAAGAATAAAAAAGTGGAAAACTGAAATGTCAGAAAAAATAACTAAATCTAAGAGGCCAGACCTTTGGTCTAAATATATAAAATCTTAACTAGAAAAAAAATTATTAATTTGCTATGAAGATGTTTCACGAAAGGGTAATAAAATGAATGTTATTGATAAAATTGAAAAAGATCAGATGGACAAAATTGCTTCAGAAAGATCTATCCCAGAATTTGGTGCAGGTGATACTATAAAAGTTGACGTCAAAATTGTAGAAGGTGATAAGGAGAGAATACAAGCCTTTGAGGGATTATGTATTGCTCGTAGTGGTGGAGGATTGAACGAAAGCTTTACAGTTAGGAAAATCTCATATGGCGAGGGTGTTGAGAGAATATTTCCAATTTTCTCACCAAAGATTGCAGCAATCACAGTCCTTAAAAGAGGAAAAGTTAGGAGAGCTAAACTATACTATCTTAGAGATAGAAGGGGTAAATCAGCACGTATTGTTGAGAAAATTCAAGTAAATAAAAAGGATAATATTCCAAAGGTTCAAAAGTCCGAAATCAAAGAAACTTCAGACGAAAAAACGTCATAAATCGCTAACTAGAAACTTTTTTCACTTACTCAACGTCTTTAAATTGATTTCCAACTTTATGGAGATAAAAAATGAAACCTAAAACACTTTTTGACAAGATTTGGGATCACCATCTTATTGATACCCAGGAAAATGGTGCGTCATTAATATATATAGATAGGCATTTAGTTCACGAAGTAACTAGTCCTCAAGCCTTCGAAGGATTAAGATTATCTGGAAGGACTGTTAACTCACCAAAAAGAACCCTTGCAGTCGCTGATCATAATGTCCCTACTACTGACAGAGCTGGTGGAATAGATGAAGAAGAGTCACGAATCCAAGTTGAAGCATTAGACAAAAATGTTGAAGATTTTGGTATTCCTTATTTTAATATGATGGACAAAAGACAGGGTATTGTTCACGTTATAGGACCTGAGCAAGGTTTTACTCAGCCAGGAATGACAATAGTTTGTGGGGATAGCCACACTGCTACGCATGGAGCCTTTGGTGCTCTTGCTTTTGGAATTGGAACATCAGAGGTTGAACACGTTTTAGCTACACAAACCTTAATACAAAAGCCAGCTAAGAATATGCTTATTAATTTAGAAGGTGAGCTTCAAACTGGTGTTTCTCCTAAAGACTTAGTTCTTGCTATTATTGGTAAAATTGGAACAGCTGGCGGAACAGGTCATGTCATAGAATATTCGGGAGAGGCTATAAAAAAACTCTCTATGGAGGGTAGAATGACAGTATGCAATATGTCAATAGAGGCAGGTGCCAGAGCTGGTATGATAGCACCTGACCAAGTTACTTTTGATTATTTAAAAGATAAGCCGATGTCACCTAAAGGCAATGAATGGGACCTTGCAATTGAATGGTGGAAGTCATTGCCTTCAGACGAGGGTGCTTTTTATGATAAAAGAATAACTATTGATGCTACTAAAATTAAACCTACTGTAACTTGGGGGACAAGCCCTGAAGATGTCGTATCTATTGATGGTTTCATTCCAGATCCAAGTAAAATTGAAGACGACGATGCTCGACTAAAAGTTGAAAGATCGCTTGAGTATATGGGTTTGAAAGGTGGCCAAAAGATTTCGGATGTTGAAATTAACACAGTATTTATTGGTTCTTGTACTAATTCTAGGATAGAGGACTTGAGATCAGCAGCTAGAATTATTGAAGGTAAAAAAGTAAAACAAGGTTTAAGAGCTATGGTTGTTCCTGGTTCAGGATTAGTTAAAGCTCAAGCTGAAGAAGAAGGTCTTAACTTAATGTTTACAGAAGCAGGTTTTGAATGGAGAGAGCCTGGTTGTTCAATGTGTTTGGCTATGAATGAAGATAAATTACAGCCTGGAGAAAGATGCGCTAGTACTTCAAATAGAAATTTTGAAGGTAGACAAGGAAAAGGTGGAAGAACTCATTTGGTAAGTCCACAGATAGCCGCTGCTTCTGCAATAACTGGAAAATTAACAGACTGTGATTCATTAAGCTAATTATTTAAGAGGATATATCATGGAAAAATTTACTAATCTTAAAGGTATAGCTGCTCCTTTTAACTTTATAAATGTTGATACTGACAAAATAATACCTAAACAATTCTTAAAAACTATTAAGAGAACAGGTTTGGGTAAACATTTATTCGATGAGATGAGATTTAATGACGATGGCACCGAAAAGAAAGACTTTGTATTAAACGAAGAACCTTATAGATCTAGCAATATTATTGTTGCGGGCGATAACTTTGGATGTGGCTCAAGCAGAGAGCATGCGCCTTGGGCGTTATCTGATTTTGGTATAAAATGTATTATATCAACTTCATTTGCAGATATTTTTTATAATAATTCCTTCAAAAACGGTCTTCTACCTATTAAAGTAACTCCCGAACAAAGAGAAGCTTTAATGGCTGATGCTAAAGATAAAGAAAACCCTGAACTAGAAATAGACTTACCATCACAAGAAATTAGGAGGCCAAATGGATCTGTGATAAAATTTGATATAGATCCATTTAGAAAAAAATGTCTTCTCGAAGGTCTAGATGATATTGGCCTAACCATGCAAAAATCGAGTGAAATTCAAAATTTTGAAACAAAAATGTCTTCTGAAAGACCATGGTTATAATAAAAAATAAAAGCTAGGAAATGTAATGTCGTCAAATAGAACATTAATGGTGCTACCTGGAGACGGAGTTGGTCCAGAGGTAGTAAATGAGACATTAAGAGTGGTCGATTGGTTGGCTAAAAACAAAAATATTAGTTTTAATATCAAAGAAGGTTTAGTTGGTGGAGCTTCTTTTGATAAATTTGGAACACCACTTTCGGATGAAACTTTGGCAGATACTATGGATGCAGACGCTGTTTTATTCGGAGCTGTTGGAGGACCAAAATATGATGGTGTGGAATTCGAAAAAAGACCAGAGAACGGTCTCTTAAGATTAAGAAAAGAGATGGACTTGTTTGCCAATCTTAGACCGGCAATGGTTTTTCCAGCTTTAGTCGATGCCTCATCACTTAAGCCAGAAATAATTTCTGGTTTAGATATATTAATATTGAGAGAATTGACAGGTGGTATTTATTTTGCTGAGCCACGTGGAATTGATGAAATTAATGCAGAGCTAAAAAAAGGATATGATACTAACTTATATACCACCCCTGAAATTGAAAGAATCGGAAGGGTAGCTTTTGATATGGCAAGGGCAAGAAATGGAAAGGTTACCTCCGTTGAAAAGGCGAATGTTATGATGTCAGGTGTTTTGTGGCGAGAAGTAATGGTAAACCTTCATAAAAAAGAGGGTGCCGGGATTGATATAAATCATATGTATGCAGATAATTGTGCAATGCAATTAGTAAGAGACCCTAATCAATTTGACGTAATAGTAACTGATAACTTATTTGGAGATATTTTATCTGATTGTGCAGCTATGTTAACTGGTTCACTTGGCATGCTCCCATCTGCAAGTTTAGGATCAGTTGATAAAAACACTGGAAAGAGATATGCCATGTATGAGCCAGTTCATGGATCAGCTCCTGACATAGCAGGTAAAGGATTGGCTAACCCTTTAGCTGAATTGCTAAGTTTATCAATGTTATTGAGATATTCCTTTGACATGAAAGAAGAAGCTGACTTAATCGACAAAGCTGTCTCAAAAGCGTTAGATGTAGGGCCAAGGACGCCAGATATAATGGCCAAAGGAAGAGAAAAAGTTGGAACTACAGGAATGATGGACTTAGTTATACATAAATTAGAGGAATTAACTAATTAAATGGCTTATAATGTTGCTGTAGTTGGTGCAACTGGCGCCGTTGGAAGAGAAATGCTTCAAACTTTGTTTGAAAGAAAGTTTCCGGTAAAAAATATTTATGCATTAGCCTCTAAATCATCCATTGGAAAAGAAGTCTCTTATGGAGATGACAAAGTTTTAAAAGTTAAGTCTGTTGACGATTTTAATTTTGAAAATGTGGATATAGCTCTTTTTTCAGCAGGTTCCAATATCGCAAAAAAATTTGGTCCAGTTGCAGGAAATAAAGGTTGCATAGTTATTGATAATTCTTCTTGTTTCAGAATGGATGATGAGGTTCCCTTAATAGTTCCTGAGGTTAATCCCGAGGCTATTAATAATTATTATAAAAAAAATATCATAGCTAATCCTAACTGTTCTACCATTCAGCTAGTTGTTGCGTTAAAGCCAATTCATAAAAAATTTGAAATATCAAGAGTAGTTGTTTCGACCTATCAGGCTGTTTCTGGTGCTGGAAAACCAGCTATGGATGAATTATTTAATCAGACAAAAGGTGTATTTGTGCATGATCAGGCAACACCTGAACAATTCACAAAAAAAATAGCTTTCAACGTTATACCACATATTGATATTTTTATGGATGATGGATTTACAAAAGAAGAATGGAAAATGAATGTTGAAACTAAAAAAATACTAGACCCCAATATAAATTTAGTTGCGCATTGTGTTAGAGTTCCTGTCTTTATAGGTCATAGCGAAGCTGTTTTCGTCGAGTGTAAAAAAGATATTGATGAAAGACAAGTTAGAAACTTATTACGGGATGCTAATGGAATTACGGTTGTTGACCATAGGGCTGATGAGGGTTATGTGACACCTGTAGAGGTTGCTGGTGAGGACGATGTTTATATAAGTCGTATAAGAAAAGATCCATCAGTTAAAAATGGAATAGCTTTTTGGTGCGTAGGAGATAATTTAAGAAAAGGTGCAGCGTTAAACACAGTTCAGATTGCAGAATTATTGGCCAGTAAAAAACTTAAGGGAATTTCACTCTAATGCTTTGTTTGATTAATATTTTGTCGGAATAAATGGAATACGCATGGATTGTAGCAGCAATTTTTGCTGCAGGTTGTCAAACTGCCCGATCAGCTTTTCAGAAAAATATGATATCTAAACTTGGCGATTACGGTGCTGCTTACATAAGATTTTGTTACGCGCTTCCGTTTACTTCTCTTGTATGGTTTGTTTGGATTAATATTCCTGGTAATTCAATCCCTATTTTATCGAACTATTCTATTATGCTTTGTTTTTTAGGATCTATTTTTCAGGTTCTTTTTACTTACGTTCTCATGAAAGTTTTCTCTCATAAAAGTTTTGCAGCAGGAATTGCTTTCTCTAAAACAGAAGTAATATTGATAGCATTTTTGGAGATGTTGATATTAAGTGAAATTTTTTCTTTGCCGATAACTCTTGGAATATCATTAGGTGTAATATCTGTATTGTTATTGTCATATGCAAAAAAAGCAGAAAGTTTCCTAGATACAATAAAGCTTTTATTTAAGTCTGTAACATCAATTGGAACTTTGATTGGTCTTTTGTCAGGTCTACTTTTAGCTGCATCAGTTGTAACTTTTAGAATGTCTATAATTTCAGTAGATGGTCCACTTTTAGATAGATCAATATTCATTTCTTTTATCGCGATAATCTTTCAAACAATTATTGTTGGTATATATATGTTTGTATTTAAAAGAGACCAACTAAAAGCTGTTTTTAAATTTTGGAAGCCTAGTTTGCCCGCTGGGCTTTGTGGAACTGGTGCAACTTTTGGATGGTTTGTAGCTTTTGGGTTAGCTACAGCTGCAGAAGTCAGGGCGGTAGGACAAATTGAGTTAATTTTTTCAATTTTAATATCAATGATTATTTTCAAAGAAAAAATTAAACAAACTGAATTTATTGGTATTATGCTACTTGGAATGTCAATTTTAATAATTATTAACCAATAAGTTAGAATTTTCCTTATTTGTAATTGAAATTTTTATGTTATTAGTTCATTTATTAAATATTAAAAATCATGGGTAAAATAATGAGTAGACAAAGACCACTATCACCTCATCTGCAAATTTATAAACCACAACTTACCTCAATTCTGTCAATTCTGCATAGAGGTACGGGTATTGTTTTATCAATGGGGAGCATAATTTTAGTTATTTGGATAATATCACTTACACTTGGCAAAGAAACATATCTTTTATACTCTAAAGTTGTAAATCATTGGTTTAGTCACGTAGTTCTTCTTGGCTTCACTTTTGGTCTTTTTTATCATTTATCAAATGGCATAAGACATTTATTTTGGGATGCCGGCTATGGCTATGATTTGAAGCATGCTTATATTTCGGGTGGGGCAGTAGTTTTTTGCTCATTGCTTTTAACTATTTTAACTTGGTCAATAATTTACTTTAGTGTGATTTAAGTGGATGAAAAGTAATATTGATGAAAAGTGTATTAAGGTCGAAGGTATGAAAACTCTAAAAACACATGGAGTTGGTCACTGGAAATTGCAGAGAATTTCTGCTATTGCTATGATACCTTTGGTGATATGGTTTACAACTTCACTTATGTTAACATTAATGGATGGTTACGAGCAGTCAATTGAATGGTTGCAGAGTCCTTTTAATGCAACAGGATTAATACTTCTTTTTGGTACTCTTTACTTTCATGCGGCATCAGGATTACAAGTCGTGATAGAGGATTATGTTCATCATGAGGGGTTGAAAATTGTATCATTAATACTTATAAAATTAATAGCGACAGTTTTAGGTGTCCTATCAATTCTATGTGTATTAAAAATTTATTTATAATTATGAAAGTTTACTAATGTCTGAGTACGAAATTATAGATCATGAACATGATGTTGTTGTTGTTGGTGCTGGTGGTGCAGGTTTAAGGGCAACTTTAGGTATGGTATCTGGTGGCTTAAAGACAGCCTGTATTACCAAAGTTTTCCCAACTAGAAGTCACACCGTTGCAGCACAAGGTGGAATTGGTGCTGCGCTGAATAACATGGGTGAAAATGATAGTTGGCAATTTCATATGTATGATACTGTAAAAGGATCTGATTGGTTAGGTGATCAAGATGCGATTGAATATATGTGTAAAGAAGCTATACCTTCTGTTACAGAATTAGAAAACTTTGGAGTCCCGTTTTCTCGTACAGAAGAAGGTGAAGTTTATCAGCGTCCTTTTGGTGGACATACCTTAGATTATGGAAAAAAAATGGCTAGAAGAGCTTGTGCTGCAGCCGATAGAACTGGTCACGCAATTTTGCATACTCTTTATCAACAATGTTTAAAACATAAAGCCGAATTTTTTGTCGAGTATATAGCTCTTGATTTGTTAATGGATGATAATGGTAAATGTGTTGGTGTTTTAGCTTTATGTATGGATGATGGAAAAATTCATAGGTTTCGCGGTCATCAAACTGTATTAGCTACTGGTGGTTATGGACGTGTTTACTTTTCTTGTACGTCAGCACATACATGTACGGGAGACGGTAACGCTATGGTTTTGAGAGCCGGTTTACCACTCCAAGATATGGAATTTGTGCAATTTCATCCAACAGGTGTTTATGGTGCTGGAGTTCTAATTACGGAAGGCTCACGAGGAGAAGGTGGTTATCTAACAAATTCTGAAGGCGAAAGGTTTATGGAAAGATATGCCCCTACAGCTAAAGATTTAGCAAGTAGAGATGTTGTATCTAGGTCAATGACCATTGAAATTAATGAAGGTAGAGGTGTAGGACCTAATAAAGATCATATTTTTATGCATCTTGAACATATTGATCCTGCAACTTTACATATGCGATTGCCAGGAATAAGTGAAACTGCAAAAATATTCTGTGGTGTCGATGTAACTAAGGAGCCTATTCCTGTTTTACCAACTGTGCATTATAATATGGGTGGTATACCAACTAATTATAATGGTGAAGTTGTCACCAGAAAGGGTAATGATCAAAATGCAGTAGTATCAGGATTAATGGCCATTGGTGAGGCTGCATGTGTTTCTGTTCATGGAGCAAATAGGTTGGGCACAAACTCATTGCTGGATATAGTTGTGTTTGGAAGAGCTGCAGCCCAAAGAGCATTAAAAACAGTTGAAAAAGGTGCTTCACACGCTCCCTTACCCAAGCATGTGACGGATAAGATTTTGGCAAGACTAGATAAAATGAGATATGCTAAAGGTGACGTCTCTGTCGGTGAGATAAGAAATTCAATGCAAAATGCAATGCAAAAACATGCAGCTGTGTTCAGGTCTAACTCTTCAATGAATGAAGGTGTGAAAAAAGTTGATAAAATTGCGAATAGTTTAGATGGGGTTGGTATTAAAGATAGGTCATTGATATTCAATACTGACTTAGTTGAGGCATTAGAACTTGAAAATTTAATGCAACAAGCAATAGTTACAATTAAATCTGCTGATCAAAGAAAAGAATCTCGAGGTGCTCATTCTCATGAGGATTATCCAGATAGGGATGATAAAGATTGGATGAAGCATACAATCATGTGGTTAAATGAGAAAAATAAGACTAAACTTGATTATAGAGATGTTCATTTAAATACCTTAACTAATGAGGTTGCTTCAATTCCTCCAGCAGCAAGAGTATACTAATTTAAAAGGAGTTATTTGTGGCTGAATTTGCCCTTCCGAAACATTCAAAAATTGTTAAAGGTATTGATTATCCTTTACAGAGTGAGTCTGAGAACTCAAAAAAAGTTAACGTTTATAGATGGTCTCCTGACGATGACGAAAATCCTAGGATTGACAGTTATACTATTGACTTAGATGACTGTGGACCCATGGTTTTGGATGCATTGATAAAAATCAAACAAGAAGTTGACTCGAGCCTTACTTTTAGACGTTCATGTAGAGAAGGTATATGTGGTTCGTGTTCAATGAATATTGACGGTACTAATACATTAGCATGTTTAAAATCAATTGAAGATATTAAGGGTGATATTAATATTTATCCTTTGCCACATATGGATGTTGTGAAAGATCTTGTGCCTGATTTATCAAAAGCTTATGCTCAGTTAACATCTGTTAAACCCTGGCTGCAATCTGATAGCAGGCCAGAAGATGGGAAGTCTCGTAAACAATCTCCAGAACAAAGAGAAAAAATTGATGGTTTGTGGGAATGTGTTTTATGTTTTTCTTGCACTACCTCTTGCCCCTCATATTGGTGGAATGGTGATAAATATTTAGGTCCAGCTGTCTTACTGCAAGCATATAGATGGATAGCAGATAGTAGAGACGAAAACACAGAAGAAAGATTAAATGAATTAGAGGACACCTTTAAACTATATAGGTGTCATACAATTATGAATTGTACAAAAACCTGCCCAAAAGGGCTAAATCCTGCAAAGGCTATCGGAGAGATTAAAAAGCTTCAGCTTGAAAGAAAATAATTTTAAATAGTTTACTTATAAATGGCTAGATGGTTTGGAGAAAGTAATAGAACAAAACCTGGAAAATATAGCATTAAGTAATTCCATTAATTTAGATAAAGGTCAGCTGATTGTTGCTTCCTACTTTGATAAACTTAATAAAGAATTAGTTCGATTAAACACCAAAAAAAATTTTATAAATAAAATATTTTCAAAAAAAAACTCCAATTATATAAAAGGGATCTACTTATATGGCGGTGTTGGAAGGGGTAAATCCATGATAATGGATTTATTTTTCCAGTATGTCCCTATTAAAGAAAAAAGAAGATTACACTTTCACGATTTCATGAAAGAAGTTCATCAACGTATTTTACAGAAAAGTAAAGTTGAAAAAAACAAAGATTGTGTTCTTTTAGTCGGTAAAGATTTAGCACGTTCAGCAAAATTACTTTGCTTCGATGAAATGGAAGTTAGAGATATTGCTGACGCTATGATTTTATCACGTCTGTTTAATGTAATGTTTACTGAAGGAACAACTTTAGTAACAACGTCAAATCAACCCCCTACTGGTTTATACAAAAATGGTTTGCATAGAGATCGAATTTTACCTTTCATAGAGAGCTTAAAGTTAAAAACAGAAATTATTGAAATTCAAAATGGTGATGACTGGCGTGAGAGATCTCTAAGTGGTAATAAGGTATGGTTGAGTCCTATAAACACAGAAAATAAAAAGAAAATAGATAATATATTTTTAAAACTTAGTTTGGGTTTTGTAAAACAACCAGAATCAATTGAGATTTCAGGTAGAACAATCCTAATTCCTCAAGTGGCTGCAGGTATTGCAAGAATTAATTTTGACAATTTATGTAACAAACCTTTAGCAGCTTCTGATTATATAGAAATAGGTGAAAGATATAAGGGAATTATAATAGAAAATATCCCAATTCTCGATGATAAATCTCGTAATGAAACTAGAAGGTTCATTTGGTTAATAGATGCGTTATATGACAAAAATTGCTTTTTAATAGCTAATGCAGAGACTGATTTTAGAAAAATATATCAAGGAGAAGAATGGGAATTTGAATTTCAAAGAACCATTTCTAGGATAGTAGAAATGTCTCAAGTTTGATAAACACCTAATAAATAATCTTACCTTGATAGCAAAGAAAAAAAAGTTTAAAACATAACCAGAAATCATAAAAGTATAGTCAATTCTAAATAATGATTAAACTAACTTTCTTTAATACTTTGAATTAAACAGGATTATAAAAATGAGAAATAAAATAGCTTTAATAGGATCTGGTAATATTGGTGGTACCCTGGCTCATTTAGTAGCTATTAAAGAGTTAGGAGATATTGCATTATTTGATATTGCAGAAGGAATTCCACAAGGGAAGGCTCTGGACCTCGCTCAATCAGGACCTGTAGAGGGATTTGATTGTAATATTTCAGGTTCTAATGATTATTCGGCACTTTCAGAAAGTGATGTGGTGATAGTTACTGCAGGCGTTGCAAGAAAACCTGGTATGAGCAGAGATGACTTAGTAGAAATTAATACAAAAGTTATGAAGCAGGTAGGTGAAGGCATTAAGGAAAATTGCCCTAACGCTTTTGTCATATGTATAACAAACCCACTCGATGCCATGGTTGGGGTTTTACAGAGAGCTTCGGGATTGCCAACAAATATGGTTGTAGGAATGGCTGGTGTTTTAGATTCAGCTAGGTTTAGACGTTTTTTAGCTGATGAATTTGATGTTTCAGTTAGCGATGTCACAGCTTTTGTTCTTGGGGGGCATGGTGATACAATGGTTCCTTTATCAAGGTATTCAGCTGTTGCAGGAATTCCAGTTCCAGACCTAATTAAAATGGGTTGGAGCAACCAAGAAAAGATTGACCAGATAGTTCAAAGAACTCGAGATGGAGGTGCAGAAATTGTTGGTCTATTAAAAACTGGCTCCGCGTTTTATGCTCCAGCTTCCTCGGCTATTGAAATGGCAGAATCCTTCTTAAAAGATAAGAAAAAATTACTTCCTTGTGCCGCTTATGTTGATGGATATTACAATCTTAATGGTTTGTACGTAGGAGTTCCTGTTATCATTGGTAAAAAAGGGGTAGAGCGCATTGTAGAAATAAATCTTACTTCTGACGAAAAAGAAATGTTTGACCATTCAGTCTCAGCTGTAAAACAATTGAATGATCTTGCTTCAAAATTTGAAGCCCAATAAATATCATAGAAAGGTATAAGTTTTGGATATTCATGAACATCAAGCTAAAGAGCTATTGAAGGAATATAATATTCCAACTCCAAAAGGAAAAGCTGTTTTTTCAGTTGAGGAGGCTTTAATTGCAGCAAAAGAATTACCTGGTCCAGTTTATGTCGTGAAAGCACAAATTCATGCAGGTGGCAGAGGCAAAGCTGGTGGTGTAAAAGTTGTAAAGGATTTAGAAGCATTAAAAAATGCAGCTGAAACAATACTTGGCCAAAAGTTAATAACACATCAAACTAGTAGTGAAGGGAAGCTTGTTCAAAGATTATATATAGAAGACGGATGTAATATAGATTCAGAATATTATTTTTCAATGGTCATTGATAGAGTTAGCAGTAGAATTTCACTAATAGCTTCAACAGAAGGTGGAATGGATATTGAAAAAGTTGCCGAAGAAAATCCAGAAAAAATATTATCTTTTAATATTGATCCTACAATAGGCTTTCAACCTTTTCATTCTAGATTGATAGCAAATAGTCTTAACTTAACTGGAACAAGTTTTAAACAAGCTGGAGATTTTTTTAGTCAGTTGTATAAGCTTTTTACTGAAAATGATGCAAGTCTATTAGAGATAAATCCCCTAGTTTTAACTTCCGAAAATAACTTGATAGCCCTAGATGCCAAAATGTCATTTGATAATAACGCACTTTATAGACATCCAAAAATAATGGCTTTAAGAGATGAAACTGAAGAAGATCCCGCGGAAATTTTAGCCAGTAAATATGATCTAGCTTATATCAAACTAGATGGGACTATTGGGTGTTTGGTAAATGGAGCTGGTCTTGCAATGGCAACTATGGACATTATTAAATTAAAAGGTTCGTCCCCTGCCAATTTCTTAGACGTTGGTGGCAGTGCTACAAAAGAAAAAGTTACAGAAGCATTCAAAATCATACTATCAGATGAAGCTGTTGAAGGAATTTTAGTAAATATTTTTGGAGGAATAATGCGATGTGACATCATCGCAGAAGGAGTTGTAGCAGCAGCAAAAGCCTTGTCATTAACAAAACCATTAGTAGTCAGGTTGGCAGGTACAAACGTAGATGAAGGCAAAAAAATATTATCAGATTCTGGTTTAAAAATAACACCAGCAGATGACTTAGACGACGCAGCTCTTAAGATTGTAAATGCAGTTAAGGAGATAAATTAGATGTCTGTTTTGATCAACAAAGATACGAGAGTAATTTGCCAGGGATTTACAGGCGGCCAGGGCACTTTTCATTCAGAGCAGGCTATAGCGTATGGGACTAAAATGGTTGGAGGTGTAACACCAGGTAAAGGTGGGACAATTCATTTAAACCTTCCAGTTTTCAATACAGTTAGAGAGTGTGTTGAAGAAGTTAATCCGGATGCATCAGTAATTTATGTACCACCGCCATTTGCAGCGGATTCAATTTTAGAAGCTATTTCTTCAAACATATCATTAATTATCTGTATCACTGAAGGTATTCCGGTCCAAGATATGATTAAAGTTAAGCAGTACCTTAATAAGTCGAATTCTAGGTTGATTGGACCAAATTGCCCTGGTGTAATTACACCAGGGCAATGTAAAATTGGTATAATGCCTGGACATATTCATACTCCTGGAAAAGTTGGAATAGTCTCTAGATCAGGTACATTAACCTATGAGGCTGTCGCTCAAACAACTGCCGCAGGGCTGGGTCAGTCAACTTGTATTGGAATTGGGGGTGATCCTATCAATGGCACTAATTTCATTGACTGTCTTGATATGTTTTTAAATGATGAACAAACAGAAGCAATATTAATGATTGGAGAAATTGGAGGTAACGCTGAAGAAGATGCAGCCGCTTTTATAAAAAATCATAAAATAAAAAAACCTATAGCCGGCTTTATAGCGGGCAAGACTGCTCCTCCTGGAAGAACCATGGGGCATGCAGGAGCAATTGTTAGCGGAGGCAGTGGAGATGCAGACTCAAAAGTCAAAGTTATGAAAGACTGCGGCTTTATAATGTCTGAATCCCCTTCAGGTTTGGGTAAAGCTGTCGTAAAAGCAATACAACTATGGAAATAACTTGATTTAATTGTCAACTTTTTGTGTAGTATATCTATATTAATCACTCTTTAAAAGGACTTGTAGCTATGGACGATCGAAACTCTGATCAAAGTTTTCTTTCTGGTACAAATGTGACTTTCATTAATGATTTGTATAAAGAATGGAAGATTAATCCAAATGCAGTACCAAAGGAATGGGATCTTTGGTTCAAGAGTAATGAAGATGAACCTATAATTGACGAAGGCCCAAGTTGGGCCAAGAAAAATAGTCAAGTTATTGGAGCAATAGATACTGTTGAGAGTGTTCGAGCAGTAGCAAGAGGTATTGTGGGTAAAGGTGATTTATCAGCTACAGATTTAAGAGCAGCAACAACTGACTCAATTCGTGCTATAATGCTTATTAGAGCTTTTAGAATTAATGGACATCTTTTAGCTAAGTTAGACCCTCTTAATTTACAACAGGGTGATATACACCCAGAACTAAATCCAAAAACTTATGGCTTTAGTGATGATGATTGGGATAGACCAATATTTATAGATAATGTTCTTGGAATGGAGTCAGCAACTTTAAGACAAATAATGGAAATAGTAAAAGAAACTTATTGTGGGTCCATAGGAATAGAGTTTATGCATGTACAAGATCCAGCACAAAAAGCCTGGATACAAGAAAGAATAGAATCGATTAGAAACGCTACAGAATTTACCAGACGAGGTAAAAAAGCTATTTATGAAAGATTGGTTGGTGCAGAGACATTTGAACAATTTCTTCATAAAAAATATGCTGGAACTAAACGATTTGGTCTAGACGGATCAGAGTCTGTTGTTCCAGCTATCGAGCAAATATTAAAGCGTGGTAGTCAGCTAGGCATGAAAGAAGTTGTAATTGCAATGGCTCACCGAGGAAGATTAAATCTTTTGTATAATATATTAAATAAACCCTTTAGAGCAATTATTTCTGAGTTTTTGGGTAATCAGGCAAATCCAGAAGAAGCAGGTGGGTCAGGAGATGTTAAGTATCACATGGGTGCTTCCGCTGATAGAGAGTTTGATGGTAATAACGTACATTTATCGTTACAAGCAAATCCGTCTCATTTAGAAGTAGTAGCTCCTGTTGTTATTGGAAGAGTCCGTGCAAAACAAAATCAACATAATGATACTAATGACAGATTATCAGTGTTAGGTATTGTCTTACACGGAGATGCTGCTTTTGCAGGTCAAGGAATAGTGGCTGAGACTTTTGATTTTTCTGGACTAAGGGGGTACAGAACAGGTGGTACTATTCACATAGTTGTAAATAATCAAATTGGATTTACAACTAGCCCAAATTACTCTCGTTCTAGCCCATATTGTACAGATGTTGCAAAAATGGTTATGGCTCCTATTATGCATATTAATGGTGATGACCCAGAAGCTGTTGTTCACGCATCCAGGATAGCTACAGAGTTTAGACAAAAATTTGCGTGTGATGTTGTTTTAGATATTATAAGTTACCGTCGTTATGGTCATAATGAAGGAGATGAACCTGCTTTTACTCAACCAATTATGTATAAAACTATTGGATCTCACGATAGTATTAGCAAAATTTATGCGTCAAAACTTATTAATGAAGGTATATTGACTGTCCAAGAAGCTAAAGACGAAGTTAACAACCATAATAAATTTCTTGAAAAAGAATTTGAAGCAGGAACTAATTATAAACCTAACAAAGCGGATTGGTTAGAAGGCCAGTGGTCAAGTCTAAGGGCTGCTCATGGAGATGACCGAAGAGGTGAGACATCAGTATCCAAAGATGACTTAGAATTAATTGGAAAAGCAATAACTACTATACCCGCAAATATAAAAGTAAATAAAAAACTTCAACGTATAGTTGAATCTAGAAAAAAAGCCATTGAAACTGGTGAAGGTATAGATTGGTCTACTGCTGAACACCTTGCATTTGGCTCATTATTATTAGAAGGACATCCAGTAAGATTGTCTGGACAAGATAGTTGTAGAGGCACTTTTTCCCAAAGGCATTCTGTATTTATTGACCAAATGTCAGAAAAAAGATACACGCCGCTTAATAATATAACTTCCAACCAACAAAATTTTGAAGTTATTGATTCTCCGTTATCAGAGGCCTCCGTATTAGGATTTGAGTATGGTTATTCTCTTACAGAGCCAACTGCTTTAGTAATGTGGGAAGCGCAGTTTGGAGATTTTGCAAATGGTGCCCAGGTGATAGTTGATCAATTTATTTCAAGTGGTGAAGCTAAATGGTTAAGAATGTCAGGGCTTGTAATGTTACTTCCTCATGGTTATGAAGGTCAGGGACCAGAACATTCTTCAGCACGATTAGAGAGATATCTTCAATTATGTGGTGAAGATAATATGCAAGTTTTAAATTGCAGTACACCTGCAAATTATTTTCACGCCTTAAGAAGACAACTTAAAAGAGATTTCAGAAAGCCATTGATTATAATGACACCAAAAAGTCTTCTTAGAAATAAGGCTTGTGTTTCTAATTTATCCGATATGTCGGAGAATACTGCTTTTAGAAGAGTAATAAGAGACCCTAATACAAACCTTAAGGATAATGATATTAAAAAGGTTGTTATTTGTTCTGGTAAAGTTTTCTACAATTTATTGGAAGAAAGAGAAAACAGAAAATTAGACAATGTAAAAATTTTGAGATTAGAACAAATCTACCCGTTTCCTTATTCAACTTTAAAAGAAATATTATCTGATACACCAAACGCTGAATTTGTTTGGTGCCAAGAAGAACCAAAAAATATGGGCGCATGGTTTTTTGTAGATAGAAAAATCGAAGATGTTCTTAGATCATTTAAAGCAAAATTTTCACGACCCTCATATGCTGGTCGAGCGGAGGCTGCTTCTCCTGCGACAGGATCTTTATCTAGGCATAACAAAGAACAAGCAGATTTAGTAAATGAAGCTTTAGAAACGACCCAAAAAACAACTAAGCACGCGGCTGAATAGTTTGACATATGGAAGATGAAAATAAAATTATCAGCAAAATAGCCATGCCTTCTGCTGCAAAAATTATAAAAGAAAAAAAAATAGATATCTTAGATATAGTTGGTACAGGTATCGATAATAGAATAACAAAAGGTGATGTTCTTTTATATTTAAATCAAATCAAAACTGAAAATGGATTTAAGGTTAAAAATATAAACAAAGAAAAACAAACAAATATACGAAAGGGTAAAGGGATGGATGTTTTGGTTCCAGTTTTAGGAGAGTCTGTTGTAGAAGCAACAGTTTCTAAATGGATAAAAAAACAAGGAGACTTTGTTGAAGTAGATGAGCCTATTGTAGAGTTAGAAACAGATAAAGTTACATTAGAAGTTCCAGCAGCTACTTCTGGTATTCTTGACAACCTCACCGTTTCAGAAGGTGATACTGTTGAGGTGGGTGCATTATTAGGAATAATAATTTCTGGAGAAAAATCTGATCAAACTTCTACACCTGCTATAAAACAAGAAAACAAAAAGATTGATGAACAAGTAAGTGTACATGAAAAAGTTGAAAGTAAGATAAGTAGCGATAAATCTGACGTAGTTGAAGAAGCTGTTAATAAAAACCTTGAAGAACGTGTCCCAATGTCTCGCTTACGACAAGCTATTGCTCGTAGATTAAAGGAAGCACAAAATACTGCTGCTATGTTAACAACATACAATGAAGTCGATATGACAGCTTTAATGGAAATGCGAAATAATTACCAAGATAGTTTTGAAAAGAAAAATGGAGTTAGACTTGGATATATGAGTTTTTTTGTTAAAGCCTCAATAGATGCACTAAGCCAATTTCCTGCAGTTAATGCAGAAATAGATAACAATGACATTATTTACAAAAATTATTATAACATAGGTGTTGCAGTTGGTACTTCTCAAGGTTTAGTCGTACCAGTCCTGAAAAATGCAGATAAAATGTCTTTTGGTGAAACTGAGATTGCCATTGCAGATTTTGGTAAAAAAGCAAAAGATGGAAGTTTAGGTATTTCTGATATGGCCGGTGGAACGTTTACAATTTCTAATGGTGGAGTTTATGGTTCTTTAATGTCGTCACCAATTTTAAATCCACCTCAGTCAGGTATTCTAGGAATGCATAAAATTCAAAAAAGACCAGTTGCAATAGGTGATAACATCGAAATACGTCCAATGATGTATTTGGCTTTATCTTATGATCATCGTATTATTGATGGGCGAGAGGCTGTTTCTTTTCTAGTAAGAATTAAAGAAATTATAGAAGATCCAAGACGTCTAGTTGTTGGAGCATAATTGTAAGTAAAGGTTTAGTATGTCTGAAGAAAAATATGATCTTGTTGTTATAGGTTCTGGTCCAGGAGGTTATGTTGCATCAATAGTTGCGGCACAAAAGGGTATGAAAGTTGCCAGTATAGAAAAAAGAACAACCTTAGGTGGGACTTGTTTAAATGTTGGTTGTATTCCATCTAAAGCAATGCTTCATGCATCTGAGCAATATGAAAACTCAGTTAAATTAAATGGTAACAAAGAATGGGGTATAACTTGTAAAGATGTTAAATTAGATTTAACAAAATTATTGAAAAAAAAATCCGGTATAGTTGAAGAACTTACTAAGGGAATTGATTTTCTATATAAAAAAAATAGAGTAAGAAAGTATATTGGTACAGCAAAATTAATTACAACAAACTCGATTGAAATTACTGGTGATAATACTAAAGATCTTATACATGCTGAAAACATAATAATTGCAACAGGATCAGAAGCGACACATCTTCCAAATATTAATATTGATGAGAAGAAAATAGTAACCTCAACGGGTGCATTAGAATTAAAAGAAGTCCCAAAAAAAATGATAGTTATTGGAGCTGGTATTATTGGCCTTGAAATGGGAACTGTATGGAGAAGACTTGGTTCTGATGTTGAGGTCATAGAGTATTTACCAAGAATTTTACCTGGAATGGATAATGAAGTTGCTGAAAAATTCATGATAATTCTTGAGAAACAGGGCTTAAACTTTAAGTTGGGTCAAGCAGTAGAATCATCAAAAATCGTCGATAATAAAGTTATATTATCAATAAGGAATGTCACTAAAGAAAATACATATGAAGTAGATGCAGATGTTGTTTTAGTGGCAGTTGGTAGAAAGCCCAACACTCACGGGTTAGGTCTTAAAGATTTAGACATTGATATTGATAAACAAGGTTTTATAAAAACAAATAGTTATTTTCAAACTTCTATTAATAATATTTATGCAATCGGAGACGTCATAAAAGGTCCAATGTTAGCTCATAAAGCTGAAGAAGACGGAGTTGCTGCAGTTGAAATAATTAATGGGGAGGCTGGGCATGTAGATTATAATCTTGTTCCAGGTATTATTTACACTTCACCTGAAGTTGCAGTGATTGGTAAAACTGAAGAAGAATTAAAAGAGCAAGGAATAGAATTTAATAAAGGTGTTTTTCCTTTATCAGCAAATAGTAGAGCTAAAGCTATAAGTCATACTGATGGAATGGTAAAAATACTCTCTGATAAATCGACTGATAAAATTTTAGGTGCTCATATGATAGGTCACGAAGCAGGAACTGTGATACATGAGTTATCAGTTGCGATGGGTTTTGGGGCATCATCTGAAGATGTGGCAAGAATATGTCATGGTCATCCTACCGTTAACGAAGCCATCAAAGAAGCCGCTTTGGCAACATTCTCTAAAGCCATACATTTTTAGTTTGCACCCATTTTACTGTAAAAAACTAAAATTATTACGCCAACTATAATCAAACCTAACCCTAAAAGTGCCATCAG
Source organism: uncultured SAR116 cluster alpha proteobacterium (assembly GCA_902533225.1). Taxonomy (GTDB): domain Bacteria; phylum Pseudomonadota; class Alphaproteobacteria; order Puniceispirillales; family Marisalimonadaceae; genus Marisalimonas. The sequence goes on from CACALC010000001.1 coordinate 120,386, forward strand.
ATCTGGAATTTCTTTATATTTTAATGCTCCTAAAATTGTAATAGCTGAAATACCTACACCTGCCCATATTGAGTATGTTATGGCAATAGGTATTGTCTTCATTGCCAGCATCATAAAGTAAAAGGCTGTTGTATAGCCAACGACAACATAGGTACTAGGCAAAAATTCTGAAAAGTTGTTTGTACTTTTCAGATAGGTAGTACCAACTACCTCTCCAATAATTGCAATTAATAGGTAGAAATATCCCATGTTAATCCTTATAAAATATGTTATTTAAATTATAATATTTGACTCTGTTGAAGACAACGTGAAAAAATTAAAAATTTAGGGTAACATAAAATGAATGAAATAAAATCAGCTTCACATCACATATCAAACAATTTATTTCAAGAAGAAAGAAAAGATTTAGCTGCTGCCTTTAGATGGGCTGAAAGAAGTAATTTACATGAGGCTGTTGCCAATCATTTCAGTTTAGCTGTTAATTCTGAAGGAACAGAATTCTTAATGAATCCTAATATGTGGCATTTTTCTAGAATCAAAGCTTCTGATCTGTTGTTATTAGATGTTAATGACAAAACTGTGCTAACAAAAGATAATCCTCCTGACGCGACAGCTTGGGGTTTACACGGAGCCATACATAAATTGTGTCCTCACGCAAGATGCATAATGCATGTTCATTCTGTGTATGCAACTACTTTGGCTTCTCTTGAAGACTGTATTTTGCCACCAATAAATCAGGTGGCAGCAATGTTTTTTGGGAGACAAGTTGTTGATAAAAATTATGGTGGTTTAGCTTTTGAAGATGAAGGTACAAGGTGTGCAAATCTTTTGTCAAATTCTAAAAAACACACATTTATAATGGGTAACCATGGTGTACTAATATTTGGTAAAAATGTAGCAGAAACTTTCAATAGACTATATTATTTTGAAAGAGCCGCTCAAACATATATCAACGCCCTTCAAACTGGAAAAAAAATAAGTATTTTAAATGATATAATAGCAGAAAAAACTGCAGAAGAATTAGACAACGAAGAACATCCAAACCCTGCAGGAACAGCTTTCTTGAGAGAAATAAAGTCAATATTAGATCAAGAATGTTCTGATTACGCATATTAGAAGTTAATTATTTAATTTTTTATTAATATAAAGACTTAATAATGAAGCGTCATGGTCTGACCAACCCTCATTCATGGCCCCTTGAACGTAAGATTTAGTACTTTTGATAACATGTAATTCATTATTAAAATTTGCCCCTTCATCAATCATTAAATTAATATCTTTTAAAGATGACGAAACGTTAAATGTTGAACTCAAGTTAGTCTCATTGTTTTTAGCTTGTAATATAGTATTGGACTTTAGGTGAGCTACTTTGGCTGCTCCAGAGCTATCAATCATTATGTCCAAAGCTTTGCCAAATTTAATTCCTGAGTTTGTTGCTAAAGACATCGCTTCACCTAAAGCGTGCCAATAAACCATCAATGGTAGATTAATAGCTAACTTCATAGCACTTCCCTTACCAACTTCACCAAGGTATTCATATCTTCTACAAATAAGCTTTAATACATGCTCAACCTTTTCAAAAGTTTTCTTGTTTCCCCCTACTAACCCTAATAAATTTCCATCTCTTGCAGGCTTTGTTGACCCTCCTACTGGGCATTCTATAAATTCTCCATTTAACGAACATATTACCCTTTCTAAAGATTGCATTTTCTTAATGCTAGTCGTACTTAGTTCAATTATAATTTTGTTAGTTAAATTTTGATTTTTAATACCCTGAGAACTTGTATACACATAATCAAGTGCTACATCATTTCCCATAATAATTAAAATTATGTCGTTATTATCAAACAATTCTTTTACACTATTAGCTCTTCTTGCACCTAATTCAACTAGAGGTGTTACTTTATTTTGCGTTCTGTTCCATGCTGTTACAATCTGATCACAATCCAAAAGCCTTTTAACAATTTCCTTACCCATTTTACCTGTACCGCAAATGCCTATTTTATTCATAAACACACTCCCTTTAAATTTACAAAAGTAATATTATATCTTGAAAATACAAATTTAAGTAACCAATTAACTAAACATACTAATTAATTAATGGGGATTGTCGATGACCAACATGAATAATAAATTTGAAGCAGATACCGGTAAAATTTTAGATATAGTGATTAATTCTCTATATTCGGAAAGAGAAATTTTTTTGCGTGAGTTGGTGTCAAATGCCTCAGATGCTCTTGATAAAAGAAAATATCTTGGCTTAACAGATAAAAAAATTGCTATCCCCTCAGAAGCTTCTGAAATAAAAATTGAGGTTAATAATAAAGACAAAACTTTATCAATTCTAGATAATGGTATTGGAATGAATGAAGAAGACCTTAAATCTTCATTGGGTACTATTGCGAGGTCAGGAACAAAAGCATTCTTAGAACAAATTGCAACAAACGCTAAAGATAAAAAACCAGATATGTCAATGATTGGACAATTTGGTGTAGGTTTTTATGCTTCTTTTATGGTAGCCGACAGTGTTGAAGTATTATCTAAAAAAGCAGGAGAAAACCAAGCATGGAAATGGTCTTCAGATGGAAAGTCAGGTTTTAATTTAGAAAAAGCAGATAAAGAAGATGTTGGGACATCTATTACACTTAAACTAAAAAAAGATGCAAAAGAGTTTTTAGAAGAAACTAGACTTCAATTTATTGTCAGAAAATATTCAGATCATATTTCTTATCCAGTTAAATTACACGAAATTGACAAAAAAGATGCAGAAATAAAAACTTTAAATGAAGCTTCAGCTTTATGGACCAGACCAGCAAAAGAAATTAAAGAAGAGCAATACCAAGAATTTTTCTCACATATCGGCGCAGGTTTTGGAAAACCACTTTTAACCATGCATAACAATACAGAAGGGACCATTAGTTATACTAATCTTATATGTATTCCATCTACAAGACCGTTTGACTTATTCAATCCAGATAGAAAATCATCATTAAAATTATACATAAATAGAGTATTTATTACAGACAAGTGCGATGCACTAATTCCTAGTTATTTAAGGTTCATAAAGGGTCTAGTTGACACTCAAGATATAGATCTGAATGTCAGTAGAGAAATGTTACAAAACAACCCTGCCGTAGCAAAGATAAGTAAATCATTAGTTGGAAAAATCTTAAGAGAACTTAAGAAAGTGAGTGAAAAGAACGCAGATGGTTATAAAAGTTTTTGGAAGGAGTATGGTGCTGTTTTGAAAGAAGGCTTGTATGAAGATGCAGAAAGAAAGGAGGCATTATTAGATTTATGTAGGTTCTCAACTAATGAAAATGATGACCCAATATCTTTATCTGGATATGTAGAAAAAATGCCTGAAAAACAAAAGGACATCTACTATATTTCAGCTGAAACCAAAGACCAAGCTTTAGCAAGTCCTCACTTAGAAGGTTTTAAATCCAAAAAGATACCTGTTTTAATTATGACAGACGCGATTGATCAGTTTTGGTTACCTATGGTTGGATCTTTTAAGGAAAAGAAGTTTACTTCAATTACACAAGGACAGATTAATTTAGATGATCTTGATGAAAAAAACAAAGACAAGAAAAAAGACGATAAGAATGAAAAAGAAAAACAAGATAAAGAATATGTTGATTTAGTTGCCCAATTAAAAGTTGTATTAGGAGATCAAGTTAAAGATATTAGATTATCCTCTAAACTGACTGACAGTCCAGTCTGCCTAGTTGCTGACGAAGGCGATATGGATATTGCTATGGAGCAATTGATGGCACAGAGAGATACAAACTACAAGGGGGCTCCAAGAATATTAGAAATTAATGGAGACCATTCTCTTATTAAAAACATGAAGTCATTATTAAGTAAAAAAGAAAATAATGATTTAGTTAGTGACGCTGGAACTCTTTTATTTGAACAAGCCAGATTAATGGAAGGGAAAATGCCGGCTGATCCCGCTCAGTTTAGTAAAATAATGAACCAGTTTTTATTAAAAGCAATTCCTAACTAACCATTAATCGGATTTTTTAAAGAAAAAATAAAAAATAGTTATCAGCAGACAGAGCAATCCTAAAAACACATTTATTTGGATTGTTCTGTCTACTGAAATTAATGTCATAATCCAAGATAAATTCATTAGACCAATTGGTGCTGTTCCGATACATGTCACTAATATACCAAAATTATTTCCTTTAGATTTAGTAGATGCTTGATAAACAAGTGCACCTTGCATTGTACTAAAACCTGATAAAAAAATGCCGCCAAATGTTAAACTTATAAAAGCCAATATCAGACTAGGTGAGTAAGAAAATAAAAACATACCTAAAAAAAATCCACTTACACCTGTAATAAAGATAATTGACAGATATTTTTGTGGAGAAAGATTACCAATAATTAAAGCCCCTATAAGAGCTCCTAGACCTTCAGAGGAAGCTAAGATTCCAATATCAAATTCAGATAATAATAATTTTTCTCTACCTAATACGGGGATTAAAGATACTAATGGAAAACCAAAAATATTAAAGATTAGGGTTGTTATTAATACCATTCTTAAACTAACAAGACTGTATACACTTTTACCTGTTTTTAATATCTCATTTAAAAGACCATGTGCCCAATGCTCTTTTATCGCTAATGGATTTTTTTGGGTAGAATTTAGAGCAGTATCCTTATTAAAATTTTTTTTAAATACAATGATTAATCCTAAAGCTAACAGATACATTATAAATTGAAGACTAAAAATTCCAGTAAGACCAACTAAAGTATAGAGAGTTCCAGCAAATATTGGTCCTATCAGTCTTGTTGCATTGTTTGATAATGTTTCCATAGCAAGTGAGGAACTCAAAAGTTTCTTTTTAATATTATCCGCTAACACTCTACGCCTTACTGCAAGGTCAACCACCCATGTAATTCCATTTACAAAGGCAAGAATAAGTGCAAAAAGCGTATTAAAATTATCTGTGAAAACTAAAATAACAGCCATACCAGTGAAAATATTTGAAAGTAAGTAAATGTTTTTAATAACTAAAATTGGAGACACCCTCTCTGAAATTGTACCTATAACTATTCCCAAAAGGCTCATTGGTAACATTCTTGCTGCGAATATTACTGTGACTAAATATGGAATCCCTAGTTCTTGGAGGGCATAAAGACTCAAAGCTAAAAACTCCATAGCACGTGCAATCCCAGTCATACAACCTGCACCCCAGAGTATTCTAAAGTCTTTATTTTTAAAACATTCCTTAATCATTATATGTTAGGAAATTTTTTGATGTACTTCGACTACATTGCCTTCTGGATCTTGAAAGAAAATTTGGTGCCATTCTTTAGCGAAAGTGGTTCCATAATCTGAAAATGGTATTTTTTCTTTCTTAAGCCTTTTAATGAATGTATTAATATCATCAGTCCTAAAAGCTATATGCCCTTTGTCAACAGGATTGATTGCCTGATTATTTTTAAAAGCTACATTTAAATCTCGTTCTGCAAGATGCATTTCTATTTTACCTTCTGTTACGAAATTAATTTTACCACTATACCCTCTATTAGATGTCTCTTCTGTTCGTGGAAAATTTTCTATTGGAATACTATTCATACTAAGGATATTTTTATAAAAATTATTCATATTATCTATATTTTTTGATACAAAATTTATATGGTGAAACTCTAATTTCATTTATAATCTCCAAATTATTTAATAATCATTACATTTATGCTATATAAAATAATTAATACTAAATAAGATAAATAAGCTAGTATTATAAAATTGAACTATTATATCTAATCATACACACGTAAAATATTTATGAGGATCAAAATGCCTGATAGCACCATTCAATTAGAAAATTCAGAAACCCAAGACAGCATAATTAGTGAAGTAAGAGAGTCTGTCGCTAAACTTTGTGGTGATTTTCAAGGTGAATATTGGAGAAAACTTGACAGAGAGCAAGGTTACCCTACAGAATTTGTTAAAGCTTTGACTAATGCGGGTTTTTTGGGAGCCCTTATACCGGAAGAATATGGTGGTGTTGGTTTAGGGATGGTTGCAGCATCTGTCATTTTAGAAGAAATACATCATCAAGGTTGTAATGCCGCAGCGTGTCACGCACAAATGTATACAATGGGAACTGTTCTAAGACATGGATCTGATGAACAAAAAAAGGAATATTTACCCAAGATTGCTGACGGAACTCTAAGGTTACAAGCATTCGGCGTAACTGAACCAACTAGTGGTACAGACACTACAAGTTTGAGAACTGTAGCTGTGCGTGATGGAGATGATTATATAATTAATGGACAAAAAATTTGGACCAGTAGGGCTGAGCATTCAGATTTAATGTTGTTGTTAGCTAGAACAACACCTTTAAATCAAGTTAATAAAAAGACTGAAGGTCTCTCTGTTTTTCTTTTAGATATGAGAAAGGCAAAAGGAAACGGTCTTAATATCAGGCCTATAAGAACAATGATGAACCACTCAACGACTGAAGTTTTTTTCGATAACCTTAGAATTCCTGCTTCTAATCTTATAGGTGAGGTAGACAAGGGTTTTAGATACATTTTGTCAGGTATGAATGCAGAAAGAATTTTAATTGCTGCAGAGTGTATCGGTGATGCAAAGTGGTTTACTAAAAAATCAACTGATTATGCTAATGATAGAAATATTTTTGGAAGAGCAATTGGTAAAAATCAAGGTATTCAGTTTCCAATTGCCAAGGCTTATGCTCAAATGAGGGCTGCAGAGCTCATGGTTTATCATGCAGCTAGACTATATGAAGCTGGCAAGCCGATTGGTGAAGAAGCAAATACTGCAAAATTGCTTGCAGCAGATGCCTCATGGGCGGCTGCTGAAGCTTGTGTGCAGACCCACGGTGGCTTTGGCTTTGCAGAGGAATATGATGTTGAAAGAAAGTTTAGGGAAGCTAGATTGTATCAAGTAGCCCCAATTTCTACTAATTTAATATTATCTTACTTAGCTGAACATGTTTTAGGAATGCCTAGATCATATTAAAGATCATTTATCTTTAACTGCAAGGTCTTCAGGCTTCAATCTTAGAATATCGCTTGTAATAATATTTGCTAAGAACTCGAAACCTTCAGTTTTGTTCCTTATGTCTTGGGCTAGTTTTTCTGAATTTTTGTCATTAGAGTTAACTTTAATAGTTACCCAACTTTCACCATCTTTATCTGGTTCAACAGAGGTTATTGATATAACCAAACCATCTTTAATTTCATAAGTTATAGTTGGAAGATTGTCAGAATATTTTTTCAATGATTTTTTTACATCATAAAAATAAAAACTACTTATAACATCTCTAATATCACTCAACTGAGTTTCGTCAATTTCAAAATTTAAAGATTTAGGAATTATTAAACTTAACTTATTATCTTTATTCTCAACTTCAAAAGTTCCATTTTTGTTGTTTAAAGTGGCTTTCATGAATTGATCGTTTTTTATTGTAAAAATTAAACTCTCAAACCAATCAGATTTAGTTGTAGGCATTCTTATAGCACCTTTTAGAAGATAGCTTTGATTTTCTTCTGGGAATCTTGCAAATTGACCCCCGCTTAATCCTCCAACAGTCCGATCCACTTTACCAAATAAAATAGATGAATAAATTGTACCGTCTTGTTTTTTCAAAGTAATCTTTGTTCCATAACCTTCATCCTCATCCTTGCTTTTATTTCTTTCTGGAAGAAGTAAATTTAAATCAGCATGTCTCTGTGAATCTTTTGTTTTTAATTCCTCAATTCTTAACAATGATAGACTTGTAATTAAGTTTTCCCACATACCCTTCTTAAGTGGATAACCAGATTCTGAAATATAAATATTATCTTTTTTTACCAAATTAATGTTATTTTCAAATGAGTTTATGGAAATATTATCAATTTTATTAATATTCTTGGTGAAGTCTTTTAGAAATAAACTTCCTCTGTCTTCAAAAACGTGATTATTTGAATTTAAATTTATAGATATGATTGCTAAAATAACAAAAGTTAAAGTTACTATCGAAGTATTCATAAATTTTATTTTTGTCATATTATAATCCAACACTTATATTTAATAAGAACTTTTCTTTCTTCTAAACGATATAATCAAAGCTAGGCCAGCAAATATGACGGGGAGTATTGCAACATTAAAAGCAATAACCCACTTTTTCAAATTTTCTACGTCTCTTCTTAAGTCAAATTTAACACTTCTTAGTTGAGATCTAGTTGACATCATTTCAGCTTTAAATCCATCAATCGCCTCGATAGTTTCAGGAGATAATATATCTATATCATCTTCATTATTCTGAGTTAGACTTCTTATTTTGTCTTCCATACCTTTCAGCTTTTCAGCTAGTTGTTGTTCTTCTAAAAGAAACTTTTCTTCAGCAATTTTTTCTAGAGCTATGATTTTATCAAAAGGCCTATAAGAGGTACTCTTTCCTCTTAGATCAGATAAAGCACTTCCTCCAATCATTTTCTCTATGACATTTAAAACAAAGTCACCATTATTCGCAAATGCGCCTCTTTGTGTTAACCAATTACGATCCATCAACATATCGGCGTCCGAAACTAATAAGATATTAGACTTTTTTTGTGATTTTAATATTTGCGTTTCGTCTTTATCTTTAAAGGACGAGTTTAGTGGAGATTTTATCCAACCAGCCAGAATTAAATTTTGATTGTCTTTTTTGATATTCTGCAGTAGATCTCTTGGGTCACCTTCAGGATTGCCTGCCTTTTGCGCATCACCGAGACCAGAATTTTGGCTTGAAACAATAATAGGTTCTAAGCTAGTCTTATTGTCAATAGCCTCAAAAGATCCAGCAGTTGTCATTACTATGGTACTCAGATTTGAAAGTACACTCTCATTTTTGTTAAGTCCATTTCCCCTTATATTTAACCAAGGATAATTAGTGACCTGTATATCTCTGCCATTTAAATTTCTAGAGATTCGAAATCCAAATTCTGAATCTAATACAGCTTTTTTGTTGTCAAACTTTATACCCCAAGTATCCAATAATTTTTTGAGATTAGACCTAGGGTTCATTGGAGGCATCCCTTGTTGTCGGCTAATTTCAGTTTCAGCATAAGGATCTAAAAATACTAACGTTGCTCCGCCGTTTAGGATCCATTGATCTATCATATAAAGTGTCTCATCGGATAGAAATTTGGGATGAACTATCATTAATACTTTAGTGTTTTTATTTAATTCATTAGTGGATTCGTTAACTGTTTCAACAACAAACATTTCTCTCATTTGTTTTAATATTTGTTGTTCTGGTTTGCCAATTCTACTGTCAGCTTGAAGTCCAAGGTTGTCGATAATACTTATTACTGGTTTTTTAATTTGACTAAGCTCTGAAATAAGACTTGAAAGATCATACTCTAAGAACGTTTCTCGTTCAGGTGAAAAAATAGGGATATTTTTTTGACCAGTGGTAGAGTTTGTAGCGGCTAATCCAAAATATAAAGCATCTGACATTTCAGTGGCGGTAAAAGAATTAATCCCCATGCCAACTGCCCTATCTTCGTAATCAGAGAATGGTTTAGGGTCAATGATTTCAAGTGAAATCTTACCATTAGAAATATTACTGTATGTTTTTAACACAGTTTCCACTCTGTTTGCATAAGTGGAAAGTTGGGGCACTTCTTTAACTAAATTGCCTGAAACAAATAATCTGATGTGTATTGGTTCTTGAAGATTTTTTAGTAAATTAATTGTACTATTAGATAATGAATAAAGTTTTTTTTCAGTAAAATCAATTCTGGAGGAATTAAAGACATTATTTATAATAATATTTATACTAAAAAAGACTAAAACAGAAAAAAGTATAGATAATTTCACAAGTGTTCTTGTCTTTAAATTATTTAAAAATTCCATTGTTCTCTCAATCTGCTTTTTTAATTTGGACAAGCTGTACGTTTATCCAAATACATAAAATAATCATTGAAACGAAGAAAACTAGGGTTCTTAAATCAAAAACACCCATTTGAATTCTACTAAAATGGGATAGAAAGGACATTGAACCAACCGTTTCTGTCACCCAAGTTGGTGTCCATGACCTCACAGAAGATAAAACTAAATTAAAACCAGCCATTATTAAAACAAATCCACTTATTGAGGAGATAATAAATGCAATCACCTGGTTCTTAGTAAGTGCAGACAAACAAGAAGTAAGGGCCAAAAAAGCACCAGCCATTAACCAACTTCCTATATATGATATAAGAATAACATTATTATCTGGATCTCCTAGATAATTAACAGTTACCCAAATAGGCATAGTTAAGATAAGTGCAATCAGAGTAAAAACCCAACTTGCTAAAAATTTACCTATTACTAATTGCATGTTAGTTACTGGTAAAGTTATCAGTAGTTCAATGGTACCGGATCTTCTTTCCTCAGCCCATAATCTCATACCAATAGCGGGCATTAAAATCAAAAATAGCCATGGGTGCCAGGCAAAAAAAGCTGTTAAATCTGCTTGATCGCGCTCAAAGAATCTTCCTAGAAAAAATGTCATTCCTGATGAGAGAGCTAAAAAAACGAGTAAAAAAATTGAAGCTAATGGTGTTCTAAAATAACCCCTAAGTTCTCTATCAAAAATTATATAAGTCTTTTCTAAATAAGTTTTCATAATCAGTTACCGACTAACTTGAAGCATTTGTTGTTGTAATTTTTCTAAATATTTCTTCCAAACTTGACTTTACGAAACTAGCCTCAATTATATTAAGTTTAAATTTGTTAACTTGTTTTAATACAGCATTTAGGTCTGGTGTTTTTTTTGCATCACTTACAAATATTCTGTTAGTATCTTTATCTAATTTCTCAATTTTTACATCACTATAATTAAGTAATGATTTTAAATTTTTTGCTAAAACTGCGTTAATTTTATTAGAAACTTTAATTGTTATTACATCTTTATTTGCAAACTGTTTTTCTAGATTTGCAGGTGTTTCATTTGCAAGTAACTTACCATCAGCAATTATCATAGCTCGTGTGCAAACTGCTTCAACTTCTTCTAAAATATGGGTTGAAATCACAATTGCTTTATTTTTCGATATATTTTTAATTAAATTTCTCATTTCATGTTTTTGATTTGGATCTAATCCGTCCGTAGGTTCATCCAAAATTAAAATATCAGGATCGTGTATTAATGCCTGGGCGATACCTACCCTTCTTTTAAAACCTTTAGAAAGTGTTTCAATTTGTTTGTTCCAAACGTCTTTAAGACTGATTTGAATGGCCATTTCATCAAGCCGCTTTGTTAGTAATTTTTTATTTAGACCTCTCATTTTACCAACAAATGAAAGAAACTCTAAAACATTCATATCTGAATATGAAGGGGCACCTTCGGGTAAGTAACCTATGAATTCCTTTGCTTTCAATGGATTAGATTTTAGGTCAATATTATTAATTAAAATGTCACCGTTATCTGGTTCCAGGAAACCAGTTAGCATTTTCATTGTTGTAGATTTTCCCGCTCCATTTGGACCAAGAAAACCAACAACTTCACCTCTTAGGACGCTTAAATCAATGTTATCTACAGCTATAAACTCTCCAAATGATTTTTTTAAGTTCTTAGCGTCTATAAGTTTTGAAGACAACAGTTAATATCCTCCGACAAAATATAAGTTTTAAATATTATCACTTAAGATTAATTAATTTTTAAAATGATAAAATTCAAGATCTAAAATAAAATTTTTGGTATTAATACTCTATTTTTAAAAAATAAACATTATAAAAATTTGTTCATAATAGGAAGTTCAGGTTCACCAAAGTATTTTTCTAAAGATAAAGCAATTTCAACCGCTTTTTCGTCTTCATTTTTATTACAAATAATTTGTAAACCAATTGGTAGAATATCTTGATTTTGATTTGTTGCAAACTTTTGTATGGGGAAAGTAATAGCACATATTCCAAAAATATTTACAGGTTGGGTGTTAGCTGAAGCTAAAAGACTTCTCTCGTGTAATTCTTTACCAATTTCAGCTTTGTTTACGTCTAATGCTTGCATAACTGTTGTTGGTGAGAGAAGTGCATCATATTTCATAAAATGTTGATTAACCATAACCTCTAATTCGCTAACTCTTTTCTTAGCTGAAATATATTCAAAAGAAGAAACGTTAAGGCCTAATTTAGCTCTATTTCCAGTTATAGGGTCCATTCTATCAACATTCTTTTTGAAGCGATCAATACCAAACGCACTTATGATTTCAGATCCAACAATCTTAGGAAATAACGAAGCTTTTTCATTAGCCTCTGGAATTCTAATTTCTTCAATTTTTGCACCAATTTTTTTTAGTTCGTCACAAATATTTTCATAAGCTTCCATTACTTGAGGATCTAAATTAGTTGTAAATGGTTCCTTAAGTTTTCCAAAAGACATATTTTTAATTTGGATAGGCTTTAGAGTATTATCTGACTTGCCATTAAATGTATCAAATATTAATTTTGTATCCTTAACATTACGAGCAATTGGACCAGGTGTATCTAAGGTGGGAGAAAGAGGAAAAATACCATCTGTCGCCCATCTATTTTTTGTTGTTTTCAATCCAACAATTCCATTAAGTGATGCTGGTATTCTTACGGACCCACCAGTATCTGTCCCAATAGCGAAAGCAGCCAAACCTGACGCAACTGCCACAGCAGAACCACTGCTTGAACCTCCAGGCATCCTATGTATTTTATCATCCCAAGGATTTCTAGGTGTACCCTTATATTTATTTAATCCAGTTGCCCCCAGTGCAAACTCAACAGTATGAGTTTTACCTAAAATTAAACAACCAAGAAACTTTAATCTTTTGACTAAAGATCCTTCTGGGCCCGTTATGTCGTCACTAATTATATTGGAGCCATTAGTTGTTGGCATTCCGTTTACGGAACAAATATCTTTTATGGCTATTGGGATACCCATTAATGGGCCCAGATCAACACCGTTGGAAAACAGCTTATCAATTCCTTGTGCCCAAGATAAAGCATTATTTTCATTAAGATATATATATGCATTAAGGTTTGGATTTAAAAAGTTTATTCGTCTGTAATATATTGAAGTTAATTCAACACAAGTTAGAGAACCATCCCTAAACTTTTTCCCTATCTCTTCAATACTACTATCAAACAGTGGATCATTTGGCAAAATTTCTTTGTTATTGATCATTAAAAACTCCTTAATTTTTAAATTGGTTTTTCATTGACCCAAATATACCTTTTAATCTAGGTGATGTAGAACAGTCTGCTTCTAAAATCATCTTTGGCTCAACAGGAACATGGATGCCAGTGTATCTGACAGATTCATATTTTGGATTTGATTGAAGTTGAACTTTTCTGTCAGATTTAAGTCTTAATCTTGCTATTCCCTTTTTGAAGGGAACCATTATATCTGTACCTGGCACAGCAACTACAAAACTATCATCATCAACAGAGCATTTATTGTTTAGAGTAATAGTAACTGATATAACTTCGACTCGCTTAAAAGCAGTCTGTATGTTGGGCATACCAAACCACAACATCAATCCAATAATTGATATACCTAAAACAAAAAAAATACTTTTAACAAAAAAACGCATTGATACCTTAAAATAAACATATTAGACCTAGATAACACAAATACTTAAACTAAAAATAAGAAATTTGAAAAGATAATATTAATAAAAATATTAAAATTGTAATTGGAATCAATAATGAGTGATGAGTTTGATAGAATAAGGAGATTGCCACCTTATGTGTTTGAAGAAGTTAATAGACTTAAAGCGGATCTAAGAGCTAAAGGCAAAGACATTATTGATTTTGGTATGGGCAACCCTGACATGCCTACTCCAACACATATTAGAGAAAAATTAAAGGAGACTGTAGAGAAACCTGGTACAGGTAGATATTCATCTAGTAGAGGTATACCAGGATTAAGGAAAGCACAAGCAGCCTATTATAAAAGACGCTTTGATGTTGATTTAAATCCGGAAAATGAAGTTATAGTTACTTTAGGTTCAAAGGAAGGCTTAGCAAATCTTGCTCAGGCAATAACTTCACCAGGCGATATAATATTATCTCCAAATCCTTCTTACCCTATACACCCGTATGGTTTTATTATTGCAGGAGCCTCTTTAAGACACTTGCCTGCGATGGATGAAGGTATATTCAATCCAAATTTATATTTAGAAAGATTAGAAAAATCAATTAAAGAAAGTGTGCCAGCCCCAGTAGCATTAATAATATCCTTTCCATCTAATCCAACCGCTCAAGTTGCTTCATTAGATTTCTATGAAGAGGTTGTCAAAATTGCTTTAAAATATAATGTTTATATTTTATCTGATCTTGCATACGCAGAAATATATTATGATGATTTTTTGCCTCCCTCCATTCTACAAATACCAAAGGCAAAGGAAATAGCTGTCGAATTTACTTCTACGTCTAAAACTTATGCTATGGCTGGTTGGAGAATTGGGTTTGCAGTTGGAAATATAAAGTTAATAAATGCCCTTACTAGGATCAAATCTTATTTGGACTATGGAGCGTTCACACCTGTTCAGGTTGCAGCTACTGCGGCACTTAACGGTCCTCAAGATTGTGTTAAAGAAATAAGAAACATTTATCAAAAAAGAAGAGATGTATTAATTGAATCTATGGCTCGATCTGGATGGACTATCCCTAGTCCCCAAGCAAGTATGTTCGCGTGGGCGCCCTTACCAGAAAAATATAAAAATAGTGGGTCATTAGAATTTGCAAAAGAATTAATGTTAAAAGCCGATGTTGCTGTGGCTCCAGGTGTGGCATTTGGTGAGTATGGAGAAGGATTTGTTAGGGTAGGTTTGGTTGAAAATGAACAACGGATCAAACAAGCGGCAAAAAATATTAAAAAATTATTATTATAATAAAAAGAACGTAGAAAATTAAAATCTTAACTCTATACGTTGGGAGAAAATTTACCTTGAGAGAACTATTTAGCAATTTTAATAAAAGAGACTTTTCTAGCTTTGGTAGGTCAAATGTTTTAAGTTCAAATGCTATGTTATCGTCTTCTCACCCAATTGCATCATCAGTTGGATTAGAAATTTTAAAAAGTGGAGGTAACGCGGTTGACGCTGCATTAGCAATGAATGCTGTTCTGTGTGTCGCTGAACCTCATATGACTGGGGTTGGTGGTGATTGCTTTGCCATGCTTTCTGTTGATGGTAGCACAAATATTAAAGTTCTAAATGGATCTGGTAAATCTTCTGCAAAAGCAAGTGCAGGAATTCTTCGAAAAAAAAATATTTCAGTAATTAAGCCAGATATGCCAGATGCCATAACAATACCAGGTGCTGTTGCAAGTTGGTGCTTGTTACATAAAGAACATGGACATATGCCTTGGAAAGAACTTTTTGACCCAGCAATTAATTTTGCTAAGCAAGGAATTAAAGTTCATGAAAGGGTGGCATTTGATTGGTTAAATCATATAAAAAAACTATCATTAGACACTGATACATCAAACCTTTTCTTAAAGAATGGTACTAGCTATGAATTTATGGATAATTTTAAAAATGAAAATCTATCTGAAACTTTCCTATCAATAGCTGAAGAAGGTTTTAACGGATTTTACAATGGCTGGGTTGCAAGCGATTTAATTACAAAGCTAAATTCAATTGGTGGAAACCATACTTTAAAAGATTTTAGTAATGCTGCTGCTGAGTGGGTAGAACCAATTGATGGAAATTATAGAGGGATAAAAATTCACGAAGCCCCTCCCAATAGTCAAGGTCTAGTGGCATTAATTATTTTAGCTATTCTTGAAAGGTTTAATTTTAATAAAATCTCAAGAGCTGACTACACTCATATCTTTTGTGAAGCCACAAAAATAGGGTATTTTCTCAGAGACCTATATCTAGCAGACGCTGAGTATAATAGATTATCAGTTGATCATTTTTTGAATTCTGAAATCATAGATCAATATGCTTCTAAAATAGATATGAATAAAACAAAAACTTATGATAAAAGCGCTTTTCCTAATCACCCGGATACTATTTATCTAACGGTGAGAGATAAGAATGGAATGACAATTTCATTTATTAACTCTCTTTTTGATGCTTTTGGAAGCGGTGTAACGGCTCCTAAAAGTGGAGTTCTTTTTCATTGTAGAGGCAGAGCATTCATCACGATTGAGGGCCATCCCAACGAGCTAGGTCCTAATAAAAGACCTGTTCACACGATTATACCAGCCATGATTTCAAAAAATGGCAAACTTTTAGGGTCCTTTGGAGTAATGGGTGGCCAATATCAAGCAGCTGGTCATGCTTATGTTTTATCCCAAATGATTGATTTTGGTGCAAACCCACAATTCGCTTTAAATTATCCTCGTATTTTTCCTAATAACAACATTTTGGACATTGAGAAAGATTTTGATGAAGCAGTAATTAATGAATTAAAATCAAAAGGGCATGCAATAAATTATCCATCCTTACCTATAGGTGGTGGTCAAATGATTTTAATAGATGAAGAAAGAGATGTTTTAGTTGGTGCAAGTGATTGGCGCAAAGATGGTCTTGCCATAGGATATTAAATTATTTCTTTTTTATTTCCCGATAAGTAATCAAAAGACAAGATCCAATTACAACTAGCCCACCTATAATTTGATTATTAGATGGTACCTCATTCCAAATGATATATCCAAAAAGGGCGGCTAATGGTATTGCTAAATACCTCAATGTTACTAAAATAGTAGCCTCAGCATATTTATAGCTTTGAGCCATTAGATACTGAACAAATGAACCTATAACTCCAAGTGATATCAAAGTATATAATACATTGTTTGGAGTTATAAGAATTTCTATTCCATAATCGCCTATCTTTCCATAGAACTTTGTTCCAAAAAAAATAATAATTAATGTAATTATCAAGGATGTAACAAGATTATGGATTAATGCAGTGGTTGCTGGGTGTTCTGTTTTTCCAATTTTTCTTAAAATAAGTGCAAGTACCGCGTGTGTTATTGCACTTCCAAAGGCAAGATAAATACCAAATGCAGATAAATCTGATGTTTCATTAATAATGCTAATTGGATTTATCATTAAAAAAACTCCAATCAGACCGGCTATAACCGCGGTCCATCTAATTAATCCAATTTTTTCTCCTAAAACAAATGGAGATAAAAGAGTAACATATATTGCAGAGCTCTGAGCAAGTGCTGTGGTAAGGCCAATAGGTATTAATTGCAATGATGAGAATACCATTATCATTGTGACAAACCCAAAAAAAGAACGTAAGGCAATATTTTTCCAATTGTTGATTTGAAACAAAAGTGATTTTCTAGCTACATAAGCTAGAATAAATAAAATAGGTAATGAGTATGCAAACCTAGAAAATAAAGTAATTATAAAATCTACATCACCTGATAAAGATTTGATTATCATGTGCGTAGATAAAGACAAGAATATAAATATGATCCAAATTATAGAACCAATTATGTTTGAAGACATTTAAGACCAAATAATAAATTGAACTTGAAATTTTTAATATTAATGAATATCAGTTATTTAAACAATCTAATAAATTAATTCACCTTCTCAAAGGAAATACTAAATGCAAAAAAAAGTAATAATTGTTGGTTCTGGTAATGCAGCTCTTTCCGCTGGTGTAGCGGCTTTAGAAAAAGGAGCAGAAGTAACTATTTACGAAAAAGCTGATAAAAAAATGGCAGGAGGTAACACAAAATATACTGCTGGTGCAATGCGATTTGCTTATGAAAGTGGTGATCAATTGATGGATCTTTTAAAAAATCCAAATGATGAAAGAATTAAAAATACGGACTTTGGTTCTTACACCCAAGAAAAATTTGAGAAAGATCTATTAAATTTTAATGATGGCAGACCATTAAGCCGAGAACAAAAAATTTTAGTTTCACAATCGTTAGAAACAATTCAATGGCTTTCTACTCATAATGTGAAGTTTGAACCTATTTACTCAAGACAAAGCTTTTTGAAAGATGGAAAACACATTTTTTGGGGTGGCTTAACATTGGCATCCGAAAACGAAGGGGTCGGTTTATTTGAACAAGAGCTGGATGTGTTTTTATCATTAGGTGGGAAAATTTTTTATAATAGTCCTGTAGAAAATCTTATCTATAAAGATGGAAAGGTAAAGGGTGTTTATGTTTACCAAGAGAAAGCTAATGCTGATTCAGTGATACTTGCATCCGGGGGGTTTGAGGCAAATGACGAGCTCAGAAAATCCTATATTGGTGACAATTGGATTAAAGCAAAAGTTAGAGGAACTCCTCATAATACAGGGGATGGACTAAAAATGGCTTTAGAAATTGGAGCGGTAAAACATGGTTTATACAATGGTTGTCACGCTACTCCGATGGATTTACACATGAAAAATTATGGTGGTTTAGATTTAGAACCCAGTGAAAGAAAAAATTATAGAAAGATATGTTATTTTTTAGGAATTATGATTAACGCAAAAGGTAAAAGATTTTTGGATGAGGGCAAAAACTTTAGAAACTATACATATGCTCAATATGGTAAAAGAGTTTTAGACCAGCCTGGTCATTTTGCTTGGCAGATTTTTGATAGTAAGGTTTTTGACTTGCTTTATGAAGAATATACGTTTCATGATGCGCACTTTGTCGAGGCAGGGACTATTGATGAGTTAATTACAAAAATGGATGGCGTTAATAAAATAGAAACTAAAAAAACAATTAATGAATTTAATCATTCTGTTAACGTTAATACTTCTTTCGATCCAACTATTCTTGATGGAAAATCAACAAATGGACTAGAAATAGAAAAATCTAATTGGGCACAGAAAATAGATAAAGGTCCATTTAAAGCTTTTCCAGTTACAGGAGGCATTACTTTTACATATGGTGGATTAAAAGTAGATAAAAATGGATCAGTATTAAATACTCAGGACAAGCCTATAAAAGGTTTATTTGCTTGTGGGGAGTTAGTAGGTGGAGTTTTTTTTAATGGTTACCCTGGTGGGTCTGGTTTAACATCTGGGGCAGTCTTTGGAAGAATAGCGGGTTATGGTTCTGTATACGAAGGATAGATAATGAAAAAACTTAAGGTAGCAGTTTTAGATGATTATCAAAATGTTACTCATCGCTTTGCTGATTGGGAAAAACTTAGTGAAAAAATAGAGCTTAAAATCTTCAATGATTACATTGGAGATGAAGCTAACTTATCAGAGAAACTTTTTGATTATGATATTTTGTGTTTGATGAGAGAAAGAACTCCGCTTCCTTCATCATTAATCAATAAACTTATAAATTTAAAATTAGTTATTACAAGTGGCATGTGGAATGCTTCTATTGATTCAGAAACTTTAAAGAAAAAAAATATAATTTATTGCGGTACTGAAACTAAAATCCATTCTACAGCTGAATTAGCATGGGCACTGATTATGAATAGTTGGAGAGGATTGCAAATTGAAATTCAAAACATGAAAGAAGGTAATTGGCAGACAACAATTGGTAGAGGTTTGAAGGGAAACACATTAGGTATATTTGGTCTTGGCAAGCAAGGTTTACAAGTTGCTGGTTACGCAAAAGCTTTTGGAATGAAAGTGATTGCTTGGAGCCATAATTTAAAACAAGAAGACTGTGAAAAAGTTGGTGTTAAATATGTAGGCAGTACTAATTTATTTAAAATGTCAGATATTTTAACAATTCATACTAGATTATCTGACAGAACACTAGGCTATATCGATAAAAACAATCTTAAGTTAATGAAAAAATCATCTATAATTGTTAATACTAGCAGAGGTCCAATTATTAAAGAAAATGATCTAATAAATGCACTCAATAATAATATCGTTTCAGGTGCTGCTTTAGATGTTTATGACCAAGAACCTCTTCCAAGAGGTCATATCTTAAGAAAGACAAAAAACTTAATTCTTACACCTCATATTGGTTACGTGTCTGAAGAAGCATACGAAAAGTTCTTTAATGGTTACTTAAAAACAATAAAAGCTTATATAAACAAAAACCCAATTAATCAAATTTCTTAAAATCTAAATTAATTGTCAAAAATCCATTAAAGGGTTCTAGAACGGTTATTGGTAGATTCCAATCACAAATCAAGCCATCACGATAAAGTCATTTTAGCTTATCATAGTTTTGCTTAGATCCGTGATTGAATTCTGATTAAACAAGCAAATTTATTTTCAACAAATGGGCATCTCTACTTATACTTTTATATTTAACTATCATTTTCTAATTCCTTATAACATTATCTCTAAAATTTAATGTCAGACTGTAACATTTTAAGTTGTAATAAGAGGTACAGT
>CACALC010000002.1:0-110839 GCA_902533225.1 uncultured SAR116 cluster alpha proteobacterium
CTTCAAGTCTATTTGGTAATAGTTGCAAGTTTATTAGAGATTCAGGTTTAAATGTTCCACAAAGTAGACTTGTAATTGAAAAGCCTATTGGAAAAAACAAACAAACTGCAATTGAAATTAATAACGAAATTTCAAGTGTTTTCAAAGAAAGTCAAATTTACAGAATTGATCACTATTTAGGAAAAGAAACTGTCCAAAATCTAATGGCATTGAGATTTGCAAATACATTTTTTGAAAATCAGTGGAATAATAATAATATTGACCATGTGCAGATTACTGTTTCTGAAACAATAGGAGTTAAGGAAAGGATTTCCTATTATAATGAGTATGGTGCAATTAGAGATATGTTGCAAAACCATTTGCTACAGTTGATTTGTTTAATAGCAATGGAACCTCCATCCTTTTATGAAGCAGATCAATTAAGAGACGAAAAATTAAGAGTATTAAAAGCACTGAAACCAATAACTGATGATGAAGTGCAAACTGGACAATATAGAAGCTTTTCTGACGAATTAGGTAAAAATTCTAATACTGAAACTTTTGTTGCACTTAAAGTTGTTATTAATAATTGGCGATGGGCAGGGGTTCCTTTTTATGTAAGGACAGGAAAAAAATTATCTAACAGAGCAAGTGAAATTATTATTACATTTAAAAACAAACCTCATGACATATTTTCAAAGTTTACTAAAGATGCTCAAGATAACCCAAACAGATTGATAATTAGAGTTCAGCCCGAAGAAGGTCTAAAATTAAAGCTAACTTCTAAAGCTCCTGGACCAGGAGGAATGCGGTTTTTCCCATCAGAACTAAATTTATCTTTTGGTGATACATTTACTGACAGACTTCCAGATGCTTATGAACGTCTCCTTATGGATGTAGTAAGAGGAAACCAAACTCTTTTTATGAGATCTGATGAAGTCCTCGCTGCATGGGATTATATTGACCCAATAGTTGAAATTGCAAAAACTCAAGAGCCTCAACTGTACAGGACAGGAACTATGGGGCCGGAAGACAAAATACTTTGTGGAGATGGACATAAATGGATTGATCCAAAAGATGATAAATCATGAATGTGGCAAATTTAATTTCAGACAAACTAAAAGAATCTATAAACAAATTTGGAACCGCTAGTTTAGTCGTACCTGGTGGAAGTAGTCCAATTAAGATCTTTAAAGATTTATCTCAAATTGAACTTGCTTGGTCGAAGGTACAAATAACCCTGGTTGATGATAGACTAGTTGATCCCCAAAATGAAAATAGTAATCAAAAACTTTTATCAGAGTATTTTTTTATAAACAAAGCTAAAAATGCTAATTTTTTTCCTTTATCAGAAGACTTAATCTTTAATAAAAAGTTTAAAATTCCTTTTGATGTTACTTTAATTGGTATGGGAGAAGATGGTCATTTCGCTTCTTTATTTCCAAGTATGATCGGGGATAAAGAGGGTTACAGTATAGATGCAAATCACAAAATATTTAAAACATCGTCACAGGGTAATCCTTTTCTTCCAAGAATAACAATGAACTTATCTTTAATCATGAGTAGTGAATTAATAATTTTATTAGTTAAAGGTAAAGCAAAACAAAACATTTTAGAACTTGCTAAAAATGATGAAACATATCCAATTCATTATTTATTAAAAAACAAACACAAAAATTTTATTATTGAGAAAATCAATGAGTAAATTGCACCCAACAATTCTTAATGTCACAAAAAGAATAATTGAAAGAAGCAAATTAACTAGACAAAACTATTTAAATAATATTCAAGCTATGGAAAAAGATATTGATAATGATAGAAGTCAAGTTTCATGCTCTAATATGGCTCACGCTGCAGCTGGAGCTCCAATAGATGAACAGTCTTCAATACTAATGAATTCAAAGCCAAATATAGGTATTGTCTCTGCTTATAATGATATGCTTTCAGCTCATAAACCACTAGAACATTTTCCTAAAATAATTAAAGCAGCTGCAAATAAATTTGGTGCTACCGCACAAATGGCAGGTGCCGTACCTGCAATGTGTGACGGGGTCACTCAAGGAAGACCAGGCATGGAGTTATCATTAATGTCAAGAGATGTTATTGCTATGTCCACTGCAGTAGCATTAAGCCATGGCGTATATGATGCTGCACTATGTTTGGGTGTATGCGATAAGATTGTACCTGGACTAGTAATCGGATCATTGTCATTTGGTCATCTACCAATAATTTTTGTACCTGCCGGACCCATGTCTACTGGAATTCCAAATGAAGAAAAAAATCGAATAAGAAATGAATTTGCTAAAGGTAAAGCTACCAGAGAGGAATTACTAAAAGTTGAAATTGCTGCTTATCATGGAGAAGGGACTTGTACATTTTATGGGACAGCCAACTCAAATCAAATGTTAATGGAAATTATGGGTTTACACCTCCCTGGTTCTGCATTTGTTCATCCTCACAGTGACTTAAGAAATGCTTATAATGTAGCTGCAACTCAACAAGCAATTTTAATATCAAGGAAAGGAAATGATATAAGGCCTATTGGAAAAATTATTGATGAAAGAAGTTTTGTTAATGCGATTATTGGTTTACTTGCAACAGGAGGATCAACTAATCATACCTTACACTTGCCTGCAATGGCTGCTGCAGCTGGAATTAAATTATTATGGGAAGATTTTGCAGATTTGTCAGAAGTGATACCTTTGTTGGCTAGGGTGTATCCAAATGGCAGCGCGGATGTAAATCAATTTCATGCTGCAGGTGGTATGAGCTTTATTATTGGAGAACTTTTAGACGCAGGTTTGTTAGATGGGACTGCTAAAACAGTGTGGGGAAAAAATATTTTTAATTATATTTCAGAAGCTACTCTGGGAAAATCAGAATTACTTTGGAAAAAAACAAAATCAAAATCGTATGATAATAAAATTTTGAAATATGTAAAAAAACCACATCAAAAAAATGGTGGATTAAAAATATTAAAAGGTAATATTGGTAAAGGGGTAATTAAAATTTCTGCTGTTGATTTTGAAAATCAAAAAATAAAAGCCCCGGCAATGGTTTTTAATAATCAAACTGATGTTAAAAAAGCATATGAAAAAGGTCTATTAAACAAGGATGTTGTTGTTGTTGTTCGTTTTCAAGGTCCAAAAGCTAATGGAATGCCAGAACTCCATGCTTTAACTCCAATTTTATCAAATATTCAAGACTTAGGTTTCAAAGTGGCCTTATTAACTGATGGAAGGATGTCTGGGGCATCTGGTAAAGTTCCAGCAGCTATTCATGTTATTCCTGAAGCTTTAGATAATGGTATAATTGGAAAAATTTTAGATGGAGACATCATTGATATTGATGCTACTTCTGGAAGAATTGAAGTTAATGAGACCGTTGCTAAAAGAGATATTAAAGTGACTTCAAAAAATAATCAGAATAATACATTTGGAAGAAATTTATTTTCATTATTAAGACAAAATGCCAGTAGTGCCGAAAATGGAGCTGGCCTAGATATAATTAATAATTATTAATAGCTTTAAGTTGCTGAAGCAATGGCGGCATGAAGCATTACATTGGTGCTTGAAGATGCCCATTCAGGCTTTATTTCTTCTGCTTCATTATGGCTTAATCCATCAACGCATGGACACATTATCATTGCTGAGGGAGCAACAGTGTTTATCCAACAAGCATCATGTCCTGCACCTGAAACAATATCTTTATGAGAATATCCGAACTTATTGGCACTATTACGAATGTTATTAAGACACTCTTTGTCAAAAGCAACAGGATCAAATCCTCCAATTTGATCCATTTCAAATTCAATCTTATATTTTTTACATATATCTGTAGTCATTTGTTTTAATTCATTTTCCATTTTTACTAGTTTGTTAATATCTGGGGATCTAATATCAACTGTAAAAAGTGAATTGCCTGCAATAACATTTCGTGAATTAGGAGACACTTCAATATGACCTACGCTACCAAGAGCATTTGGTTGATTTTTATTTGCAATATGATTGACGGCTAAAATAATTTCAGACAATGCAAGTGATGTATCTTTTCTAACGTTCATTGGAGTAGTGCCAGTATGTTGCTCAACTCCAGAAAGTTTAACTTCCAACCATTTTAGACCTTGACCGTGCGTGACTATACCTATGTCAACTTCTTCCGTTTCAAGAATAGGTCCTTGTTCTATATGCAATTCATAGTAACAATGGAATTTTTGTGATCCAACAGTTTCAGAACCTTTCCATCCTATTTTATCAAGCTCATCTCCAAAGATATTTCCTTCAGAATCTTTTGCTGAAAGAAGAGTATTAACCTCATATATTCCTGCATATCCTGCAGATGCCATCATTGCAGGAGGAAAACGGGAACCTTCTTCATTAGTCCAATTTACAACTAAGATTGGATGTTTTGTTTGAATATTTAAATCATTAAGAGTTCTAACTATTTCTAGTCCGGCTAAAACTCCGAGAACACCGTCATATTTCCCGCCTGTTGGTTGTGTGTCTAAATGGCTTCCAATGACAACTGGAAGTGCATTCTTATCTGTTCCTTCTCTTTTAAAAAACATTGATCCAAGCTCATCTACTTTCATTGTCATACCAGCATCTTCAGACCATTTTTGTAATAATTTTCTTGCTTCTCCATCTTCTACAGTAACAGATTGTCTATTATTACCTCCAGCAATTCCAGGCCCAATTTTAGCCATTGTCATTAAGCTATCCCATAGTCTGTCACTATTGATTGAAATATTTGTTTCTTTTACCATTAGAATATCCTTTATATTATAACTGTTAACTAGCTTGAAAATTATGACAATGTAAAATTAGATTAAATCAATAGGAATTTGAAGTGTTTAAATTAGATAAGAGATTAGAAAGTGACACAATACTTGTAAAAGAATTAGAAAGTTTTCAGGTAAGACTTATGAATGCTAGACAATTTTTTTGGATTGTTTTGATACCTAACAAACCTAATTTAACTGAATTAAGTGATTTAAATATCAATGAAAGGAATTACTTGATGAATTTTGCTATTGATTTAGGAAAGTTCATCAAATCTTCAGAAAAATATGACAAAGTAAATATCGGAATGTTGGGTAATGTTGTCTCACAATTACATTTACATATTGTTTTAAGAAAAAAAAATGACGCTGCTTGGCCAGGACCTGTGTGGGGTAGCGACTTTAATAATCTTGATGAAAAAACAAAAGAATATAGATCTAAATTAATAAATGAATTTTCAATTTGATTATTTAATCAAACTTCTTCTTTTTTGACCAATCGTATAATCCTTGATCTCGTTCTCTCACCGCTTCTTTCCAGCCTTTTTCTTCTACTCTTTTTTGAAACTGAATTCCTTCTGGAGAGTGTCTGGAAATACCATCAAATATTGTTGATAATCTTTGCATTTGAGTAATTCCACTTGTTTCCATGTACTGATTTATTACCATTTTCTGCATTGCAAGTTGGTTTATGGGAACAGTTTTAATTCTATTGGCTAATGTTTCAACTCTTTCATCTAAATTCTCAGGTGAAACTGATTCAAGTACTAAACCAATTTTTTCCGCTTCTTTTCCATTTATTTTATCTCCTGTAAACAGCATTTTCTTTGCTTTTTCCGGGCCTATTCTATGTACCCACATTGCTGTTGTAGGAGTGCCCCAAACTCTGGATGGCATATAACCAATTTCAGCATTATCCGCCATTATTATCATATCTGAACAAAGGGCAATGTCTGACCCACCAGCAATTGCAAAACCATGAACTTTGCAAATAACTGGCTTAAGCGATTTCCATATAGACATGAAGTGTTGAGTGTCATTCCACATAGTTTGATAGTCTTTAATAGGATCCCAAGGCATTTTTTGGGTAAATTTATTCGATTCACTTCCTTGTGCGTATTCAGATAAATCGTATCCACTACAAAATGCTTTTCCATTTCCTGATAATATTATTACACTTATATCTGGGTCGTCATTCGCAAGAGTTATTGCTTCTTCTATATCTCTAGGCATGTCATCATTTATAGCATTTAATTTTTTAGGTCTATTCAGCGTAACCCTTCCAATCAGGCCATCTTTTTCATATAAAACTGTTTTCATTTTTTATTCCTCAAATTTTATATTATTGTATTTCATTAAAATTATTTTTATTTTTTAAATAATTATTTTTTAAAATAAATTTTTGTATTTTTCCTGATCCGGTTAGTGGAAACTTATCTACTGAAAACCACAAATTAGGTGTTTTCTGAGGTGACATTCTAGATCTAAAAAATTTAATCATCTCATCTTTATTAGCTTGAAAACTGTCTTCAAACTTTATGAAAGCTACTATTAATTCCCCCCATTTTTTATCTGGTATACCAACAACTGCTACATCTGAAATATTTTTATGTTCTCTTAAAGTGTTCTCAATTTCTGCTGGAAAATGATTTTCTCCACCTCTAATAATCATTTCTTTAATTCTACCTGTTATTGTTACATAACCTCTATTATCCATTCGACCAAGGTCACCTGTGTGGAGCCAATTATTTTTATCAATTGTTTCAGAAGTTGCTTCTTTATTTGCAAAATACTTAAGCATTGTACTTGGTCCTCGAACACAAATCTCTCCAACAGTATTATTTGGGCAAATTTTGTTATTATTAATACCTCTTATAGACACTTCTGTATGTGAAATTGGTTGACCAATTGTATTGCATATATCCTCCATACTATCATTGTTATGATGTTGTGTTATCACTGGACAATATTCGGTTTGCCCATAAAGTGTTGAGAACTTACAGTTGAATTCTTTCTGAACTCTTTTTACCATTTCAGGAGCTACATTGGATCCACCACAACTAACTAAATGTAAAGAATTAATTTTGTGCTTTTGCTTTTCTTGTTGTTCTAAAATAGATAAAATCATAGTTGGGACACCTAAGATAATGTCTACATCAAAATCTTTTATATGATTTAAAATTTTTTCTGGATCAAAAAAAGATGTTAATATCATCCTACATTTCGAAGTTAAACATCCTAGTGTAACCATGCCACACCCGCTAGTATGAAATAATGGCATGATATTTATCCAAGAAGACTTCTGTCTTACCTCACAACGATTTGAGTAAAAGAAGGCATTATTTATTAATCCGAAGTGAGTAAGAACTGCACCCTTTGGAAATCCAGTTGTACCAGAGGTATATTGAATTTGAGCTGGATCGCTTGGATAAACAATTGGTAAATTATTATTAGTATGATTTTTAAAGTATAATTCACCTTCGTTTTCAAGATTTACAATTTTCTTGATTTTTTCATTACCTTCAATTGCATCTAAAACAATTTTTTTCATATTATTGCCTCTAAAACTGTTTACGTAAAAAACAGCTTCAGATTGTGAATGTTCAATTATATATTTAAGCTCTTTTTTTTGCAGCGAAGGGTTGGCTGTTACAATTATTATTCCTGATAGTGCTGCTGCATACTCTAATAATACCCATTCAGGACTATTTGGTGACCAGATTACTACTCGTGAACCTTTTTTAAACTGACCTGATAAAGCAATGGCTAATTTTAAACTATTATTATAAAGTTCTTCATAGGTCCAATTTCTATTTGCTTTATTATTTTGGTCTATTTCAACTAAGGCTTGATTGTTAGGGTTGGTAGTTGCAACTTCTTTTAAAAACTCACCTATTGTTTTTTTAATGAGTTTCATATCTTTTTGAGCCGCAAAATAGGAGTCTTTTATTTTGACTTCATACATAACTTAATCCAAAAATATAGTCATTATTTTGGCAAAGAAATTTTTACTTGGTCAACTAAAATATACCAAGCAAGACTTAAAATTACGATAACTCCTCCAAAAATCATAAAGATATTTGGCGTTTCATTTGTTCCTAACCATACCCAAAATGGTCCAAGAGCAGTTTCTAACAACATTAAAAGGCCAATATTTGAAGCTTGTGTGTAACGTGTTGCAAAAGTCAAACAAGCAAATGATATTGGCAGTATAATTAATCCAGATAATGAAATTGATAATATATCTCCTTGGAAAAGCAATCCGGGCGATACTATCAGTAAGCCAATAAAACCATTACCCAAAGCACTTATGCCTGTAACTGTCATAGCAGGAATTTTAGGCTTATACCTAAGTAGAACTAAACTTAAACCTAATGTTGCTGATGCTCCTACTCCGCATATAGTACCTACTAAAACGCTACCTTGAGGGGCATTCAAAACATCATCACCGTTGGCAACAGAAATTCCTACCCCTATTAGAGCAAAAAAAGCTGTAATCCATGTTGAATTAGTTGTTTTTTCACCAAGGATAAATATTGAAAAAATAGAAGCAAAAATAGGAGAGGTTGCTAAACAAAATAGTATCAGAGAAACTGACGTTTCGGCTACACCATATGTAAAGAAAAAAGAGCTTACAATTTGACTGCAAATGATGCCTAGACCGACATTCGAATAGACATACTTAAAGTTTTGTCTATAAATTTTAAAACAACTTGAAAATAAAACTAAGATGACACCCATCTCAATTCCCCTCCAGGCTAACATAGACCAAACGTCCATTTCAGACCATCTCATGAAAAGAGTATCAGGTGATAAAATTAAAGCACCTATACTAGCTATTCCGATACCCTTGAAAAGATTTCCAGATATTGAGAAAGTCAAATTTCTACCTAAAAATTACTTATTTTTGTAAAAGTTTAATAATGTTTCAGCTACGTCATTAGGGTTTTCTTGTTGCACCCAATGTCCTGCATTTTTAAGAATATGTCTACCATAATAATTAGTACATAATGTGTTTTCCATTATATCTAAAGCACCTGGTTTTTGAAAAGTCCCCCAGTCTTTTTCTCCAGCAATAAAACATGAAGGTACTTCAATTTTTTTATTTGAAAAAACTTTCAAATCACCATTTAAATAAGGTGATGTCATGCACCTATACCAGTTAAGAGCTGGTTGAAACGAATTGGAATGAAAACTATTGGAATATATCTCCAATTCTTTGTCATTTAGCCAATTTTCGTAACAATTATCTTTTGGATATTGGGACATAACTGCTTCGACCATTGTCTGATCTAACTTCATAATGTAGTACTCAGGCATTTTAGCCAAATTTATGGCTGTCCATGAACCTAATTCATATGGATTGTTTTCTTTCCAGTCAGCACTTTTCATATGATAGTAAGCTCTTAGGAACTTATGAAGTCCTTCTCTATCCAGATGCATGTCTTTATTAGCCTCAGGGGTAGAGTAATACCATTGATAGTGTTTTCTTGGAGGATTTAATTCTTCTAAGTCTTTATGTATTGGATCTTGATATGATAAATTACTATCTATATTTGGTGCGCCAGTAAATGGAGCACTCATCATTACAACTGACTTGAATATGTCAGGTCTAATCAAAGCTGACGTTCCTGCGACTGATGATCCAGCATCATGTCCTACTAATAAATCAACTTTATTGATTTTAAGTGCACTGATCAAACAAAGTATATCTGTAGTCAGGTTTAATAATCTGTATTCGGATATGTTTGTATCATATTTTTTAGTACCTCCAGATGTGAGGCCATACCCTCTCATGTCAGGCGCTATAACTCTAAAGCCTTCATATGCTAAAATTGGTATTATTTTTCGCCAACTAAAACTTAACTCAGGAAAGCCATGAAGTAAAAGAGCAATGGGCTGATTATTATTGTTCTTGGAAGCTTCTAGATAGTGAACATTAAGACCCGTTGAAATATTGACCTTGTTATTACTAATTATTGGATCTATTAATTCAATCATTTTATAATATCTTAATAATTACATTTATATTTGTTAACTGTGTCTACATTTATCTCAATACCTAAACCAGGTTTTGATGAAACATTGACCATGCCGTTGTCTAACTCAAGAGGATTTTCTAATAACTCTTTTCTGAAAGGATGACTTGATTGGTCATATTCTAATATTGGAGATCGAGCATAAATTGAATGATGCGTAGTTGGAATAGAAGCAATAACTTGGATTGACGCAGCCTGAGCAACTGCAGAGCCCCATACATGTGGGTTTACTTCTACACCAAAACTTTGAGCTAAATTAATAATGTGCCTTACTCCAGAAATGCCACCACAGGATCCAATGTCTGGTTGAGCAATATCAACAGCTTTAGCCTCAAATAGTGTCCTAAATCCATACAAAGTATGTTCATTTTCACCACCTGCAATAGGTATGTTAAGTTTTGATCTTAACTCTGTATAACCCTGAATATCCTCAGGAGTAACTGGTTCCTCATACCACCGTAAATTATAATCTTTAAGGGCTTCTCCTAAAGTGAATGCTTCTGATCTTCCATAAGCATGATTGGTATCAATCATTAATGTTACATTTTTATTTTCCAATACATCATATATAGCCTCCATACACTTAATATCATCTTGAAGACCAAATCCAAGTTTAACCTTCATATGATCAAATTTATTTTCAAAATGTGATAGAGCTTCTTCTGCTAATCTTTTTGATTCTCCTTGACCTTTAATTCGATAAAAACCAGTAGCATAAGGTTTAATTTTTTTTCTAAATGCACCTCCCAATAATTGGTGAATAGGCTGATTAAGAAATTTTCCTAAAATATCCCACAATGCAATATCAACAGCGCTTATCCCAGAGATTACTGATCCTTTTCTTCCAAAGTCTCTAGTAGCATTATACATTTTGTGCCAAAGAACCTCTATATCCAATGGAGATTCGTTTAAAAGTAGTGGTTTTAGGGCAGTTTCGATAACAGCAGCCGAAATTTCAGGAGGTTCTAATCCTTGACAAAAAGCTTCTCCCCAACCTATAAGCCCTTCATCAGTTTTAATCTCTACAAGTGTAGCAGATCTTTTTTTTACCCAACCTTGTGAAAAAGCGAAAGGGATATCCAATTCTGATTTAATTACATGAACAATTATATCTTTGATTTTAATACTCATTAGATCCCCCATTTATTTAATTGGATATTGTAATATATTTTAATTTTATGGATTATTTAACTTTAATTCTTCCCCTTAAAGTAAGTGGTAGTTGAGCAAGCATAAATACTCCAATTAAAGGAGTTAATATAAAGACTTTTATAAAAACCCAGTCTTCAGTTTCTAGGTTTCTCCACGCAACTTCATTTATTATTGTAAGAAATAAAAAAAATAATCCCCATCTTAAACTTAATTTATACCAAGTATCGTCATTTAGGAAAAACTGGGAACCAAAAAATTGTTTCATCATTGCCTTTTTATTTAAAATTCCTATTAATAATACGGAACTAAAAAAACCGTTAAATATCGTGGGTTGTATTTTTACAAATTGATCATTCTCAAATAAATAAGCAAATAGTGTAAAAAGAGCAGACATACAGATTGCAAAAATTTGAAATTTAGAAATTCTTCTCTCTACTAAATAAAAAGTAGCCATTACAAACAAACTTAATAGTAATGAAATAAAAGCTGCTATAATTAGATCATAATACTGAGATCCAATAAAAAAACCGGATATGGGTACAATTTCAAAAAAAAATGCACTTAAACGCATATAATATTTCCTTTAATTATCTTTACCTAAAAGTGATTTTGTAAAATCAGGATCTTGGCTATTTTCTCTAAGCCATATATTAAAAAACAAATCTAAAAAATCCATATCACTAGTTTCTAAAACCTTTTCATTTTTGAAGTAGAATATACCTTTATCTAACAATTTTATAGCAATGAACTGATCATTTTTTTGAATAGTTCTAAAAGCTTTATTTAATAATTGCTTCAAGGCAATTAATTCATTTTCACTATACTTTTTTTGTTTTTGAAGTTGTTCAACTGTTTCTTTGACAACACTTTTTTTTGTAAAATCTCTGTTATACCTTAAAATTAGAGCAAATTTATCTGAAGGGTAATGACCTGATTCAGAAATTAATGTTGCATAATATATGTCTAATAAAAGAAATTTATAAGTTGCTCGCCCGACTAATTTAAAGTTTGGGATAAACTTTTCAAGAATAGTTTCGGAAATTTTATTTTTAATTACCTGATTTTGAGTTTCAGACAAGGCTATGTTTGTATTAAACATAAGGAATAATAAAATTAGAAATCTCAAAGTTATTCTAACCCTACCATTTTTGTAAATCCAAAGGACCAATTTTATTGGCAGTATCTCCTCTCAGAAATACTAAAGTTACAGAACCAATATTAATTCCAAACTTGCTAACATATGCTCTATTAATAGCTAAATCCTTACTTTGTTTATAAATCCAATCATTAAAATGAACTTTTATATCACTTCCTTTAATGTTCAAGTAAATATCATATGACCAGTTGAGAGCATTACCCGAAATTAAACCTGAAGCTTTACCTTCAACATCGTCAGCTTTACCTTCATATACAATTTTTTGATTATCATCTATTTTCTTTTCAATTTTCCATATTCGTTTTGCCTGCTCGCCATCATCGTATAAAAAATCTTCATCTAGCGTAAGAATTTGATTATCAACTTTTCCATTAATATTTACGCGAAATTGTCTCTTTAGGTTACCAAATCTGTCTTCAAAAATTCCATAAGCAATTGTATCTCCTTTAAAAAAGGAAAATAAATCTAATTTAGGAGTGTTATTTTGAAATTCTTTCATGTCAGTTTGAGAACATCCGGTAAATATTAATATAATAAAAAGAGTAAAAAATAACTTAACACTATATATAATGTTATTAATAGATAACAAAAGAAACTCCTAAATAATATGTGAAATATCGCTATTTATATTTGATTTTTAATTATTAACAAGTTTTTTGAAGAGATTTTTTTGCCTTTAATTTGAATTGATCTGCAAATAATTCATATGATCGAGTTCTTGCTTTTTCGTCATGACACCAAGTCAAAATCGCAATCTCATCTACATTATTGGTTTTTACTAAATTTGAAATCTTCTCTTTGGTATTGCTAGTTTCGCCAACAATTGAGTTTTTGAACATAAAATCATACTGTTCATTCCAATTATTTTCGTTAATTATATTTAATGCATTGTCTGGATCAGTTATTGGTCCAAGGTGACCATAGTTTCTACCAATTTTCCACGCTGCTCTGGAAGCAAAAAGATATTTCGCTTCTTCTTCTGTTTTAGCAGTTAAAGCCCAGAGGCAAACATTAACAATTGGTTTATTAAAATTTTTGCTTGGACGAAATTCTGATTTATACAGATCGATAGCATTTTTCATTCCTTGGCCATCAGTTATGAAATGGGCAAAACAATATGGTATTCCAAGGTATGCAGCAAGTTGGGCTCCATAGTTTGAAGTTCCTAACATCCAAATTTCTGGATGTGTTTTAGATTGAGGTTGAGCAACTAAATGTCTAAACGGATGTCCTTCTAATAATTTTTCATTAGATACCCAAGCCATTAAATCTCTAACGTTACCAGGAAATTGTTCGCTATCTTCTCTGCTATTTGGATTTAAAGCTAGAGCAGTTCTACCATCGGAACCTGGAGCTCTACCAAGTCCTAAGTCTATTCTGCCAGGCGCTATTGCTTCTAAAACTCTAAATTGTTCTGCAACTTTAAATGGAGCATAATGAGGCAACATAATGCCAGCACTTCCAATTCGAATTATTTTCGTTTGAGTTGCAATAGCAGCCATTAATACTTCGGGGGCACTTCCTATTATCGTTGGATGATTGTGATGTTCTGACACCCAAAATCTTTTATAACCGAGTTGTTCTGCTTTTATGGCGAGATTGATACTATCTTGAATAGTGTGTGTCTGCGGCTTTCCTTCTACTGAAACAGATTGTTCTAGAATAGATACTTGCATTTGATTAACCCCAATATACAATAATCATAATTTTATTTTATATATTCTGGAAGCATTTTCATAAAATAATTTATTTTTTTCTTCTTCTGACATGTCTTCAGAAATTATTTTAAACGCATTCCATAAAGATCCATAACTACAAGACCCTTTATCAACAGGAAAGTTGCTTTCATACATACATCTTTCAAATCCAAACATATTAATTGTTTCATAAATCCATGGTTTCCAAACTTCTGATAAATCTTTTGAGTGTGGAGGCTTAGAATTCAAATGAAATTTGGCACCATTTACAGCCATCCCCAAACCACCTAATTTTACATTTACATTTGGTAATCTAGATAATCTCATCATAGCTGATCTCCATTCTCTATGGGTTAGTGCTTTCTTTCCTTCATACTCCCCAAGGTGTATAGGCCCTCCAATATGATTTAAAATTATTTTTAAATCTGGAAGCGCTCTCGCTATTTTTTCCATTTCATTAAGTTGGGTGTGATAAATCCAAAAGTCTAATGACAAACCAGCTGATTGAAGACATCTTGCACCTTCAATAAAATTTGGATGTAGCATAAGATTGAGATCTGATTTCACTGCACCTGACGTTATTCTTGGATCTGCATGGGAAGCTAAAAGCATTCTTATCCCTTTAAGTCTTCCTTCGCTAATATCTAATGCTTTTTCAATTACAGGTTCTAACTTATTGCCAAAAGTTAGATCTAGTGAACCAACAATTGATGAGTTAACTTTAACTTTATTATTGATTATAAGATCACTTCTTTTAGCCTCCTTAGTTGCAAATTCTATCTCAGTTAGGGGCTTGAATTCATCTGGACCATCTTTGCCGTACATTATTGTATTTGACGAACTCATAATGTATACAGTTGCCCTAATATTATGACCCGATGACTGTATATCTTCTAATAGTTCTTCAACATAATATCTACCAAACCCTGCATTCCAAAGATGGTGATGTGGATCAATAATAGGCATATTAGGTGAGATTGGTTCTTCTATTAGTTGACTTAACCAGTCCTCTCTAACCTCAAGATGTGGAGATATTATTTTTTTCATTAAAATTACTTTGTAATAATTGAAATAAATTTATTTTAATTTATCATCTAAATTATTGCCGTTAAATTTTTTTAGTGCAAATAATTTCTTTTGAGTTTCTCTATTTTTAAGGAGATCGTTTTACAATATGAATATACATTTTAATACAAAGAAAGATTTCCAAAATATTGAAGTTTTTCCTACTGCCGGAGCATTAGGTGCTCAAATAGAAAATGTAAATCTTTCAGACGACTTATCTGAAGAAGTTGTCAATGAGATATATGATGCTTTATTAACCTATCAAGTAATATTTTTCCGAGATCAAGAATTTGATCCTAAATCCCAGAAAGCTTTTGCAAAAAAAATTGGAAATCCAATTGTGTATCCATTTGTAAAAAGTTTAGAAGATTTTCCTGAAATTACTCCAATATTAAAAAAAGAAACAGATGTAAATAATTTTGGAGGAATTTGGCATAGTGATACTACATATCAAGCAGAACCTCCAATGGGTACAATGTTGTACGGAATTGAAATACCTAAATACGGCGGAGATACTGAGTGGTCAAATCAGTACCTTGCTTATGAAAGTTTATCAGATGGCATGAAAAAATTTTTAGATACATTAGAAGCGGTAAATATATCAGGAAAGGCCAGAGTTGCCAAAACCCGATCTGATATTATGAAACATGCTTCTGTTGGCCTTAAAGGTGACGAATTAAAAGCAATTCATCCAGTAGTAAGAACACATCCAGAAACTAAGAAAAAATCACTTTATGTAAATGAAGCCCATACAACCAACTTTGTTGGTATGACTGAAGAAGAAAGTACACCTATCCTAGAGTTTTTATTCAAGCACCAAATTAAATCTGAGTTTACATGTAGATTTCAATGGAAACCTGGTTCTGTAGCAATATGGGATAATAGATGCACAATGCACAATCCAATTAATGATTATCATGGCCAAAGAAGATTGATGCACAGAATTACATTTGCAGGTGATAAACCAATGTAATTTTTTTTATGGAGAAAGAATGTCACAGAAAAATTATTTTAATAACGTTAATGATGAAATTACTGGAATCAAAAGAATTTTAGGCGAGGGTATTTCAACCAGAATATTTTGTGGGGATCAAGCAATGTTGTCAATTGTAACAATTGAACCCAACGCAAGAGGAAAAATTCACTCACATCCACAAGAACAATGGGGATTTTTAATAGAAGGGTCTGGAATAAGAATTCAAGGGAATGAAGAAATTGAGATCAATAAAGGAGATTTTTGGCAAACACCTGGTGGAGTTGATCATGGTATCATTGGAGGGCCAGAAGGGGCTAAAGTATTAGATGTGTTTAGTCCACCTAGAGATGAATATAAAGTCGAAGGTTCAGGATTTGGTAATTAATTCTAATAAGGTAAAGATGATAGAAATTGATTATTTTATGAGTCATGGAAGTCCGTGGACTTTTCTTGGTCACAATCGGGTTAATAACATAGTAAAAGAATTTGATGTCCAACTAAATATGTATCCTGTTAACTATGGAGAAATTTTCCCTGTTAGCGGCGGGCTTCCTGTTTTCAAACGACCTTTACAAAGACAAAAGATACGTTTGCAAGAATTAAAAAGATGGGCAGAATTTCTTAATATAAACCTTATTCCTGAGCCTAAATTTTTCCCTTCAAAATCTTTGTTACCTTCTTTATTGATAATTGCTGCTAAAATCAGAAAAACTGATAAAGATTTTCAACTAGCAGGTGATATAATGAATGCGTTATGGGTTGAAGAATTAAATATTGATGATGAGAATGTCTTAAAAAATATTACAGATAAATTAGAATTAGATTCGGAAGACCTATTATCCTTAGCAAAAAGTCAAGAATGTGAAAATGTATTTAAGGAATATACTAAAATTGCGATTGATAAGTATGTTTTTGGAGCCCCAACATACATATTAGAAGATCAAATTTATTGGGGACAGGACAGATTAGAATTTATTGAGAGGCATATATTAAAATTAAATAACTCCTAATAAAATGATGGATTTATTTTTATACATTGGCTATATATGAAAAAAATAAGGAATTACCATGGACTCTACCCTCAATCCTAATGAAAAGAATTTTGTTGATTTAAAAAATACAAAAGCTTCCCAACCTAAATTTAATTGGGAAGATCCTTTGTTATTGGACACTCTTATTTCTGAAGAAGAGAAACTTATAAAATCAACTGCACATGATTATGCACAATCAAAACTTTTACCCAGAGTAGAAGAAGCTTTTTTAGACGAGAAAACAGACAAAGAAATTTTCAAGGAAATGGGAGAGTTAGGTCTTTTAGGTATTACTATACCTGAAAAGTACGGTTGTGCAGGAGCCTCATACGTATCATATGGTCTAGTCGCAAGAGAAGTTGAACGTATAGATTCAGGATATAGATCTATGATGTCTGTTCAATCTTCATTAGTAATGCATCCAATTTATACATATGGAAATGAAAATCAAAGACAAAAATACTTACCTGGTTTAGCATCGGGAAAATTAATTGGTTGTTTTGGTTTAACAGAACCAGATGCTGGTTCAGATCCAGGATCTATGAAAACAACAGCAACCAAAGTAAATGGTGGATATTCATTGTCAGGCTCTAAAATGTGGATATCTAACTCTCCAATAGCTGATATTTTTGTTGTTTGGGCAAAGTCAAAAGAACACGGAGATGCCATAAAAGGTTTTATTCTAGAAAAGGGAATGGATGGATTAACAGCACCTAAAATCAAAGGGAAATTATCCTTACGTGCCTCAATTACAGGTGAAATTGTTATGGATAATGTATTTGTTCCAGAAGAAAATCTGATGCCTAATGTAAGTGGTCTTAAAGGACCTTTTGGTTGTTTAAATAGGGCTAGATACGGTATAGCTTGGGGTGTTATGGGTGCTGCGGAAGATTGTTGGTTTAGAGCACGTCAATATACACTAGACAGAAAACAATTTGGCAAGCCACTAGCTGCAACTCAATTAATACAGAAGAAACTAGCAGACATGCAAACCGAAATTACTTTAGGCTTAGGTGCTGCTTTGCAAGTCGGGAGATTATTTGATCAAGGTAATTTGGCTCCAGAGTCTATTTCTCTTATTAAAAGAAATAATTGTGGAAAGGCTCTTGATATAGCTAGAATGTCTAGAGATATGCATGGCGGAAATGGTATTCACGCAGAGTATCAAGTTATGAGACATTTAATGAACCTTGAAACAGTTAATACCTATGAAGGGACTCACGATGTTCATGCATTAATTCTTGGTAGGGCCCAAACTGGTATACAAGCATTTTTTTAAATCGAAAAATTGTCAAAATTGATATCTAAACAAACTTAAATTGCTTTCTTAATTCTTCCAATTCTATTGTTTTTAAAACTTGAAGTGTCGTATCATTAAACTTAACGTTTATATTAACTTTAACAAATGAAGCATTTTGATCATCAAAATAGTTTATTATCTTTGCTTTGGCTCCAGTTTTTAAGCAGATCAAGTTTTTATTTTTGTATTTTGTAATATCCATTTAATTTTTCTATTTTGTATTATAGAATAATCTTAACATGAAAATGTTTCTTTATTTTGTGTTTAATTCACGAAATGAGATATCTAATTATATTAATTAAATTGTTTAAATGGAATTTGAAAGTTGTCTCAAGTAAAAAGAAAATTAGCGACCATTTTAGCTACAGACTGTGTTAGTTTTAGCAAACATATGGAAGAACAAGAAGAAAAAACTCTTGAGAGCTTAAAAGCTTGTCGTGAAATCATAGATCCGTTAATTTCAAAATATTCTGGAAGGATATTTCATACCGCAGGTGATTCAGTGATTGCAGAATTTGATAGTCCTGTTGGGAGCGCTAATGCAGCAATTGAATTTCAGAACGCTATAAAAGATAGAAACAAAAATGAAGAAGTTAACCCAAAACTTTCATGGCGTGTTGGCATCCATCTAGATGATATTATTATAGAGGGTGACAATATTTATGGTAATGGTGTCAATATTGCTGCTAGATTAGAAAGTCAGTCTCCAGTTGGTGAAATTTTAATATCTGACGTAGTTAACCAACAAATTAATAAAAAAATTGAACAAAAGATACATTCATTAGGAAAAATTGAATTAAAAAATATTTCTAGTGACTTTGAAGTTTTTTCTATTTTAGGTGATGGTAAAAATAAAATATCAAAAAAAACAAGCCCGTCTGTAAATAAAAAGCCCAAGTTTGCAATTTTGCCATTTGTAAATACCAGTAAAGACGAAGATAGTGGTTTTTTAGTTGATGGAATAGTTGAAGATCTAATTACCGAATTTTCAATGATGCGAGAATTTGATATTCTTTCCAGACAAACGAGCGTTAATTTTAAAGATGAAAATCAAGATATAAAAGAATTTTCCAAAAAATTTGATTTAGATTTTATTGTTACTGGCGGTATTAGAGCATCTGGTAAAAGAGTTAGAATAAATATTGAATTAAGTGATGCGAATGACGAAAGCATTATTTGGAGTAATAAATATGATAGAGTCCTTGAAGATATTTTTGATCTTCAAGATGAAATAGTTAGGAAAATATCGATTGCTTTACTTGGTGAGATTGAGATTAGTTCATTGCAACGTTCAAAAAGAAAGCCTACAGAAAATATAAGTTCATATGAGTATTTGCTTAGAGGTAAAGAGAATCACCACAAATTTACCAAAGAAGCAAATCAAGAAGCATTGCAAAACTTTGATAAAGCCATAGAAGCAGATGCTGGAAACGCTCAAGCTTATGCATGGAAAGTTTGTACTTTAGGTCAGGCAATGTTTAGAGGATTTTCTGAACGTAAAATGGAAGAAATATTTGCTGATGCAAAACAAAATATAGACAAAGCTTTAGAGTTAAACGAAAACGATTTTGAATGTCATAGAATGTTGTCAGCTGTTTATTTAAGTAATCATGACTATTTACTAGCTGAAGACCATGGAAGAAAAGCATTCAATATGGTTCCAAATGACCCAAGAGTACTATCTGGATATGGTGAAGTTTTAGTTAGAATAGGAAAAGTTGAAAAGGGTTTGGAATTACTTAATAAAGCTTTTGAGCTTGATCCCATACCTCAAGGACAATCAACTTCAGATAATAGAATCAAAGATTTAATACTTGGATACTTTTTTGCTGAGGATTTTAATAAAGTAGTGGAACTGAGTTTTGACATCAGAGTAATGGATACAAGGTCACTAGCTTTAATTCTTTATTCTAGATCAAAATTAAACCAAGATATCAAAGTAAGTAGCGAATATGAATCTCTTAAAAATGAGTTTAAAGATACCGATTGGGAGCAAACAATTGATAGATTTCACATTCAAGACGAAGAAATTCAAAAAAATCTTATCAATTTTATAAGTTCAATTTAGTTGTTTAAAATGTTTTTGTGCGGCTATTCTAAATAGAGCATTATTTGCTCCATAACCTTGATAATCATCTATTCTTTCAACAAATTCAAAGAAAAATGTATCATTAAAAACATGTGTATAAATTTGAAGAAAAGAACCGTGCTCATCTTCATCATATAATA
Organism: uncultured SAR116 cluster alpha proteobacterium; assembly: GCA_902533225.1. Lineage (GTDB taxonomy): Bacteria > Pseudomonadota > Alphaproteobacteria > Puniceispirillales > Marisalimonadaceae > Marisalimonas. Next base: position 20,405 of record CACALC010000002.1, read on the forward strand.
TATTTAACTCTTTTAATTTTTTACAAAAGTTATAATTCAATCCAAAACGAGCTTCAATGTCATCATAATAATTGTTAGATATTTCCAGGAAATTTTGACCTTTTGTTTTTAACATTTCAACTAAATCAATTAAGTTTTTAGTTTTTAATGCAATATGTTGTATTCCAGAACCTTGCTTATTTTCAAGGAATTGACCGGCAACTGTTTTATTATTATCAGCGCCGTTCATCGTCATTCGAAATGTTTTTGTTTCATTTTCAATTACTTGGCTTTTTGTAATTCCATGCGGATCAATAATATCTACAATAGGAGATTTCTTAAAATTGAATAAAGTTGAGTAAGATAATAATGCTGACGGCATTTCGTCAGCACGTAAAGTTTTTGCAATATGATCTATTTTCAAATAAAAGTCATTTGTTTGATCGGAAAGTTTGAATTGAAAATCTTTTTTCCATATCTCATAATTATTTTTATCAATAATATAAATTAATCCATCAATATGTTTAATTACATCCATTGATAAACTATTTTCATTTTCTTTATTAATAAAATCTATGTCTAACAATTTGGCTTTTTCAAATAAAGCATTTATGTCCTGTATTTTAACTCCATATGCGTATGGGAAGGGGCCGGCCTTGGTTCCATCTTTTACTAAATTGTGATTTTCATAATTAATTATGAATTTTACTTGATCAAAAACAAATAGATTGATTGATCTTGTCTTATGTTTTCCTATTTCAGTAAATCCTAAACTTTTAAATAAAGTCTGTAGATCTTTTAAATTATTTTTATCTGTGGCGAATTCTATAAATTCAATTCCGTCTATCTCATTTTTTTCAGTCTTTTCTATATTTTTTTTATAAATTAATGATGTTAATGACCTTTTACCATCTTTTGCTATTAAATTTCTTGGTCCTGATCTGTAATGATCATTGAATATCTCTAAAGATAAATAACCATTATAACCAGTGCTGTTAAGCGAATTCATAAATTTTGAAATAGGTAAATCACCTTGTCCAGGCATATTTCTAAAATGTCTGCTCCAATATAATAAATCCATATCATGTAAAGGAGCATCAGCTAATTGCACAATGAATATTTTTTCTTTTGGGAAAGATGAAATTGAATTCAAATCAATATTTCTTGAAAGAGTGTGAAATGAATCTAATATAATTCCTATATTATTGTGATTTGTTCTTCTTACTATTTCCCATGCATCTCTATGATCATTAACATATTTTCCCCAAGCAAGAGCCTCATATCCAACTTTTATTGATCTATCTTTTGCTATCTCACCAAGTTCAAAAAAGTCGGCAGCTGCTCTATCCACGCCACCTAATGAAATATTCGAAGTATTAGAACAAATTAATATCAGTTCAGTCTCAAGCTCTCCCATTATATCAAATTTTCTTTTTGCTCTATCAAATGCCCTAATTCGGTGTTTGTCTGGCATACCTTCAAAGTCTCTAAAAGGTTGGAAAAGAGTGATCGCTAGTCCATTGTCTTTAACTATATTTTTCACTTCTTTAGGGGATAAGTTATTAGTTAAAAAGTCATTTTCAAAAATCTCAACACCATCAAAACCTGCATTTGCAATTGCATTTATTTTTTCTTTTAATGATCCGTTGATTGAAACAGTTGCTATAGATGTTTTCATGTACAGCCTTAAAAATATATGATATTATATATAATATATGATATTTTAGATTGTTCAATAAAATTTCTATGAATTATAATTTAAAAACAGTTAGTGCTAATACTTACGAAATAATTAAAAGAGATATTATTTTTGGAATTCTTCCACCTCTTAAAAAATTAAAACTCCAAGAGCTTAAAATTAATTACAGCACCAGTATTTCTATATTGAGAGAAATTCTAAGTAGATTATGTGGAGATGGTTTTGTTATTTCAGAAGAGCAAAAAGGATTTCATGTTAGCCCCGTATCAAAGTCAGATTTATTAGAAATAGCTAATTTAAGAATTTTGATAGAAAGTTATGCTTTGAAACTATCAATCGAAAATTCTAATCCAGAATGGGAAGGATCACTTTTGTCTGCGCACCATAAGTTAAGTTTATACGAAAGTGAAATGATACAAAATAAATATGATGATAGAATGAATTGGAAGAAATATGACAGTGAATTCCATCAGACCCTAGCAAGAAATTGTGGTTCACAAAATTTAATTGAACTTCATAAATTAATTTTTGATAAATATTTAAGATATCAATTATTAGTTTTAACTTTTAGAGGGAAGGGTTCTATTGATGAGCATAAGAAATTATTAGATTTTTCTATTAACAAAAATTTTGTAAAGGCCCAAATGATTTTAAAAGAGCATATTGAAAATGGTGTATATCATGCAGAAAAAAATTTTAAATTTTAAAAAAATTGATACTCCTTTTACCTTGATCCAAAACCACCACCCCCTGGGGTCTCCATTACAAATAAATCATTTACTTTTACTTCGCAGCTATCATTTCCTTCAAGTTTAATAAATCCGCCATCCTCTTTTTCAAGCCATTCTTTTCCACATTGCCCAGGTTCTCCACCATCAACACCAAACGGTTTAACTCTTCGGTGAGAACATAATGTTGTTACTGTCATTGGTTCAAGAAATCTTAATTTTCTTGTAACACCATCTCCTCCGTTAAACATCCCTTTGCCACCTGAATTTTTTCTTATTGAATACTCTTCTAAACGAACAGGAAATCTCGCCTCTAAAATTTCAGGATCTGTACTCCTAGTATTGGTCATATGCGTTTGAACAGCAGAAGTTCCATGAAAATTTGGGCCAGCACCAGTTCCACCACAAATAGTTTCATAATTTTGAATTTTATCGTTTCCCCAAATAAAATTATTCATTGTGGCTTGACTACCTGCTATGATTCCAAGTGCACCAAATAGGGCATTGCACGTCAATTGACTCACTTCAGTGTTTCCTGCAATTACAGCAGATGGGTATTTAGCATTTATCATTGAGTTATTTGGAACAATTATATTTAAAGGTTTAAAGCAACCCTCGTTTAAAGGAATATTGCTACCTACTAAAGTTCTAAAAACATATAATATAACAGCATGACAAACTGCCATAGGAGCATTATAATTGAAAGGGTTTTTCGGAGCAGTGCCTGTGAAGTCAATAGTGGCTTCGCGTTTAATTTTATCTATTGTAATTTTTACTCTAATAAATTCTCCATTATCTAATTCGTACTCATATTTACCCTCTCTTAAATTTACAATTGCATTTCTTATACATTCCTCAGCATTATCTTGAACATGGTTCATGTAAGAATGAACAGTTTCAATACCAAATTGCTCAATCATTGACTTAATTTCAACTATACCAGTATTATTTGCAGCCACTTGAGCTGCTAGATCAGCCATATTATGTTCTATATTTCTACAAGGATATCTTCCAGATGATAAAATTTTTCTGATTTCACTCTCACGAAATACACCTTTATCAAACATTTTAAAATTATCTATCAGAACACCTTCTTCATCAATATGTTTGGAGTCGGGAGGACCTGAACCCGGTGTTTTACCTCCTATGTCCGCATGGTGTCCGCGTGAAGCTACAAAGAATGTAATTTGTTTTCCATCACTATCAAAAACTGGAGTAATAACTGTAACGTCAGGAAGATGCGTACCTCCATTAAAAGGGGCATTTAGAACAAAAACATCTCCGGGAAATATATCATTTTTATTTAATTTTATCACTGTTCTAATAGCTTCAGACATGGACCCAAGATGAACAGGCACGTGAGGAGCATTAGCTACTAGTGCGCCGGAGTTATCAAACAGAGCACAAGAAAAATCCAATCTTTCTTTGATGTTTACTGAATATGCTGTGTTGGCTAATGTAGCTCCCATTTGCTCAGCAATATTCATAAAAAGGTTGTTGAACACCTCTAACATGACTACATCAACAGAGGTGCCTAATCCTTTCTCAGACTTTTTTTCTTCAGCTCTACTGAGTATTAAATTATAATATTTATCTAATGATCCCAACCAACCTGTTTCAATTACATTTGTACCAGTTGCTTCAGATATGATAGCAGGACCAATGACTTTTTGTTCAATCTTTAAGTCTGATCTCTTATAAATAGGAACACTGTTTTTATTGTTATCAACATACATAGTTTTGTGAGCTATTGGAGCAGCTACTTTTGATCGTGAGGAAATATTTAAAAATTTGTTATTATCCGTGGTTTTACCTATGGCTTCAACCGTAATCATTTCAACAAAAATTGTTCTGCCATCAACAAAAAATCCAAATCTTTTTTTATGTTCTTGTTCAAAAGCTTCTCTCATTTTTTCAACAGTATCAAAACTAATTTCTAGGTTTTGATGAGAACCTTGATAATGTAGAAACGCAAGTTTAACTAATTTTATCGAAGAATTTTCAATACCTTGTTTTGTTAAATCTTCTTTCGCTTTTAATGATAATTTATTTATTAAAGTTTTAGCATTTTCAATTTCTTCAATATTTTGTTCTAGATGACCTTCTCTAATACTTCTAATTTCGGCTAGTCCCATTCCATAGGCGGATAAAACACCTGCGTATGGATGAATTAAAACTTTTGAAATCCCAAGAGAATCCGCAACATGGCACGCATGTTGACCGCCTGCACCACCAAAACAGTTCATTGTATAATTTGTTACGTCATAACCTTTTTGAATAGATATTTTTTTTATGGCGTTAGCCATATTTTCGACAGCAATTTTTAAAAAACCTTCAGCCATGAAAATAATATCCATTTCTGGCTTTTTTGTTTGAGCAGAAATTTCTTTAGCTAATACTATAAATTTTGTTCTTACAATTTCAACATTAAGAGGCTTATCACCAGTTTTGCCAAACACATTAGGAAAATGTTCAGGATGAAGTTTTCCGAGTAAAACATTACAATCTGTTACAGTCAATGGCCCATCTTTTCCGTAAGAAGCCGGCCCTGGTATTGCTCCTGCGCTTTCAGGTCCAACCTGAAACCGACCATCCTTAAATGAAAGTATTGAACCACCTCCAGCTGCTACTGTATTAATTTGCATCATAGGTGCTCTAATTCTTACACCGGCTAACTCAGTTTCAAATGATCGTTCATATTCTCCTGCAAAATGACAAACATCTGTAGAAGTGCCACCCATATCAAATCCAATTAATTTTTGATATCCCGCTTGTTTCCCAGTTTGCACCATACTGACCACACCTCCAGCTGGGCCAGATAAAAGAGCATCTTTACCTTGAAATAGATTTGCATCGGTCAATCCACCATTTGATTGCATGAACATCAACTTTTTGGATTTGTCTTCTTCAAGTTCATCAGAAACTTGATTGACGTATCTACGAAGTATTGGAGATAGGTAAGCATCGACTACGGTAGTATCTCCTCTACCAACTAATTTTATTAAAGGAGATACTTTATGACTAACTGAAATTTGATCAAAATTTTCGTTTTCAGCAATTTTAGCAATGATATTTTCATGATCAGGATTGATATAAGAGTGCATAAATGCTATTGCAACGCTACTTATACCGTCATTTTTTGCTTTTTTTAGAGCTATCTTGACTTGATTTTCGTCAAGTTTTTTAACTATTTTACCGTTTGCATCCAACCTTTCAGATACTTCAACCACTCTATCATATAATAATTCTGGTAGTTGAATATTTAGGTCAAATAATAGAGGTCTATTTTGATAACCTATTCTTAATAAATCTCCAAAACCCTTAGTTATTAATAGAAGTGTTCTATCTCCTTTTCTTTCTAGTAAGGCGTTTGTTGCAACTGTAGTACCCATTTTTACAGAAGCTATTTTATTAGTGGGAATTTTATCTTCATTTTTTAATTTAAGAATTCTTTTTATACCTGCAATCGCTGCATCTTTATACATTGACACATTCTCAGATAAAAGTTTGTCAATTAGAATTGTTCCGTCAGGTTTCCTAGCTACAATATCAGTAAAAGTTCCACCTCTATCAATCCAGAATTGCCACATTATTTTTTCACCATTATGTAATTGATAGGTTTAAGTTTATTTTTCTAAATCGTCTTCAATGTAGATTTTAATTATTTCATCAAAATTACTTTCAGCTTTGAAACCTAAATCAATAGATCTTTTAGTTTCAAAATCTCTTGCCCACCCACTTACTATTTTTTCTATGATAGGATCTGATTGGTGTTTAATTAACTTTACTACATCGCTACCGGCAACTCTCTCTAAGGCCTCAATTTGTTCTTGAACTGTTACGGATAAGCCTGGCATATTTAGTGTAATTCTATTATTCAAATTAACCGTATCTATTTCTGCTGCATGAACTAAAAAACCTGCAGCTGATCGAGGTGTAGCGTGCCAATGTCTTACATCTTTGCTCACTGGTAAAATAGCTTCTTTTCCATTTAGGGGTTCTCTAATAATACCAGAGAAGAAGCCAGATGCAGCTAAATTAGGTTTTCCTGGTCTTACACATATGGTTGGAAGTCTTATTGAAATACCGTCAATCATTCTTTTTCTGGAATAATCAGCAAGTAAAAGCTCAGAAATTGCTTTTTGAGCTCCATAAGAAGTAAGGGGAGTAGTAAAAAAATTGTCAGGTATTTGATCTGGAAATGGTGCTCCAAAAACAGCAATTGAACTTGTAAAGACAACTCTTGGACAATAACTTTCACCTCTGTGTCTTACTGCATCAAATAATCCCCAACTTCCCCTAGCATTGATATTCCAGCCTAAATCAAATTCCTGTTCAGCCTGTCCTGAAACTATGGCTGCCAGATGAAAAATAATGTCTGGTTCAGATGAAACGAGATCATTACTTACTTTAGGATCAGATATGTCTCCTGTTTTTGTTATAATAGAAGTTGAGGTGTTTTTTGGGTAAGGTGCGTCTATAATATCAAATAATGTGATTTCACTTATTTTCTGACCTCTTAATTCTCCTTTGTTAAGAATAAGATTAAGCAACTTTTGCCCAATCATGCCAGCTCCACCCATTATCAAAATTTTCATAAAAGCACCTTTATTTAATTAATTGTTGAAGATTTTTGTATAACAACATATTTAATACAAACTTAAAATAAAAAAACATATTTTTGAAAACATATGCATCATTCTATAAAATCCATCCTTTCAATGTCACCTGTTATGCCTGTATTAACTATCAACAAGGTAGAAAATATAGATTATTTATTCGAAGCATTAATAAAAGGTAATCTTAAAACAGTTGAAATTACATTAAGAACTGATTGTGCTCTGCAGGTGATAGAAGTAGCGTCTAAGAAGTTTTCTAGTCTTCAAATAGGAGCGGGCACTGTTTTAAATGAAAGTGATTTACAATCGGTAAAAGATGCTGGGGCTTCCTTTGCAGTAAGCCCGGGCACAACAAATGAGTTAGCAAAAAAAGCGATTGAAATGGATTATCCATTTCTTCCTGGAGTTTCTAATTCAAGTGATATAATGAAATTACTCGATTTAGGATATAAGTCGTTTAAATTTTTTCCAGCCCAAGCAGCTGGTGGTATAAATTATTTAAAATCGTTAAGTGGTCCTTTCCCAGGCATATTATTTTGTCCTACTGGTGGAATAAATGAGGAAAATGCTTCTCAATGGATAAGTCAAAAAAATGTAATATGTGTAGGAGGAAGTTGGATAGTTCCCTCAGAAGCTCATAATTATAAAGAAATTACAAAAACAGCATTGTCCGCTTCTCGATTAGGTAATTAAATTTTATACTTATAATTTAATAAATATTTGTAGTGATAAGTTTATTATTTATATTAGATCAAAAATCTTGATTAAAATATAATTAATATTTTATAATCTTTTTTAATAAGTTAAGCTTTATTTTTATTAAACATAGTTCATTTACAAACTTATTGACTACTTTGAGAGAGCTGAGGTTTAAAATGATTACTTTTGACAATATTGAAAGAAATTATGAAATTGCAAGCAAGTCTTTCTCACTTGATATTCCGGAATTTTTTAACTTTGCATATGATATCTTGGATGTACGAGCTCAACAAGCTGATAAAGTAGCTTTATTGGCTATCGACACAGTCACAGGATATAAAACATCTGTAACATATTCAGAACTATCAAAAGCTTCATCGCAATTTGGAAAGGCTCTTTTATCACTTGGCTTGAAACGAGGTGATGCTGCTTGTGTTATTATTGGCAGAAACCCTGATTGGCATAAAGTCCTTTTTGGATGTATGAAAGTTGGTGTAATCTCTATGCCTGGAACTAATTTGCTAACCGCTAAAGATATAGCCTATCGTGTTAATGAATCTGAAGCTAAGGCTGTTATTGTTTCGCCAATGCATTTTGAGAAGGTGAACCAAATAATTGATGAATGCCCAACTCTTAAACACTTGATTGTCACTGGAGATGCACCAGATAATTGGCTATCTTTTAATGAGCTTTGTGATAAACAAGATACTAATTTGAATATAGAAGATTTAGAGCCTTTTACATCTAATGAAACTATGATGATATATTTTACTTCAGGCACAACAGCATTGCCAAAAATGGTTCCAAGAGATTTTGGTTATGCATATGCACATGCTGCAACGGCACTTTTTTGGATGGATCTTAAAGAAAACGATATACATTGGACTTTAACCGACACTGGATGGGCAAAAGCTGCTTGGGGCATACTTTTTCCCCAAATGATGATTGGTTGCACAACTGTCTTGTATGATACTCCTGAAATGGATCCAGTGGAACATCTTAAAGCAATTTCTGAGTATAAAGTAACTACTTTTTGCGCGCCTCCAACTGTATACAGGTTGTTCGTTCAGCAAGACCTCAAACAATTTAATCTCAAATCATTAAGAAGATGTCTTGGTGCTGGTGAACCTCTTAATCCAGAGGTGATAAGATATTGGTCTGAAAATACAGGAACAGTTATCGCAGATGGTTATGGCCAAACTGAAACAATTAACATTGTAGGAAATTTCCCTGGCGTAGAGACACGTTTTGGATCAATGGGTAAACCCGTTCCAGGTTTTGATATAAACGTTGTTGATGATAATGGTAAAATCTTACCAGATGGTGAAGTTGGCCATATTGCTATTTGTACAGAAAAAAAATGGCCTCCGGGTTTATTTCATGGGTACTTACAAAATAAAGTTATTGTAAAAGATTCTTTTCGACATGGTTGGTATTACACAGGTGACACTGCATCTCGAGATAAGGATGGCTACTTGTGGTTCGTAGGTAGATCGGATGATTTAATTTCATCAGCAGGTTATAGAATTAGTCCCTTTGAAGTCGAAAGTGCGTTATTAGAGCATGATTTGATTGCAGAAAGTGCTGTTGTTGGAGTTCCAGATGAGACGAGGGGTCAACTAGTAAAAGCATATATTGTTCTAGTAGAAGGGTACAAAGGATCAAATGAATTAATTAGAGAAATTCAAGATTTTTGCAAAAATTTAACTGCCCCATATAAGTACCCAAGAAAAGTTGAATTTGTTGATTCTTTGCCTAAAACTATATCTGGTAAGATTAGAAGAGTTGAATTACGTGAAATTGAAAATAAATAAGGAAAAAATATGAATAATTACTCAGTTGAAAATTATGTTAGGGATATACGTAAGGTAGTTAACGAAGAAGTTGCCGAAAAGTCTATAACAGAACGAATAAAGCCATTAGCTCTTCGTCTTGCTGAGGATAAAAGCTGGATTAAACCTGAGTATTATAATGTAAATGAAGAGCAAGGTTTTGGACTACATCTTCTGCATGAAGAAGATGATCATAAATTAGCTGTTTTTGTTATTGCATGGGCACCAGGAAAAGGTCTTGCTCCGCATAATCATAAAACTTGGGCAGTAGTTGCAGGAATTCAAGGTCAAGAACATGAAACTAATTATAAAAGATTAGATGATGGATCTAAAGATGGATTTGCCGATTTAATAAAAACTAATGAAGAAACAATTTTTCCGGGAAATGCTACTTGTTGCCTACCAGAGGATATACACAGTGTGTGGAATAATGGAGAAGATGTAGCACTTTCTATACACACTTATGGCATGCATTTAAACCACACTGGAAGATCTATATTTGATATCAAAACCAAAACTGAAACTCCATGTATTGTTCAAGTCCAAAATTAAGTTATTGTACGCTCATTGATTTACTAAAAAATATTTAGGGAATTAATACTGTGGCTCCAGTTGTTTCTCTATTCTCTATTGCACGATGAGCTTTACCAACCTCACTCAAAGGGTATGTATGGTTGACATTTGATTTTAAGACACCTTTTTCAATTACATTGAATAGATCATTCGCACTCGATATTAAATCCTCTCTTTTGGCCATATAATGCATTATAGCTGGTCTGGTAAGAAAAAGTGAACCTTTCGTACCCAACTCCACAACATCAACTGGGTCTGGAGCACCTGAGGCATGACCATATGCAGCAAGCATTCCCATGGGTTGCAGGCAGTCCATCGATCTTCTAAAGGTATCCTTTCCTATTGATTCATATACAACTGGGCATCCTTGACCATTTGTGACTTCTAGAACCTTTTTAACAAAATCTCCTTCAGAATGAATCACAATATGTTCAGCTCCAGCTTTTTTTGCTTGTTCTGCTTTTTGTTCTGAACTCACAGTTCCAATAACCGTAGCACCTAGATACTTAGCCCATTGACATAATATAAGACCCATTCCACCGGCTGCAGCGTGAACTAAAATAACATCTCCTGATTTAACAGAATATGTTCGTTTAAGAAGGAATTGAGCCGTTAATCCTTTTAACATCAATGCAGCAAGATCCTGATCAGAAACATGAGATAGTGAATCAGGCACTTTTATTAATTTGTCAACGGGATACACTCTTTCTTCACTGTATGCGCCATGTGGAGGTAGGGCGTAGGCAACTCTGTCACCGATTGAAAACTCATTTACATCAGCACCTAATTCCTCTACAACACTTACTCCTTCAATACCTAAAACAATTGGCAGCTCTGGGACTGGCCAGGGATGAGGCATACCGCGTCTGTGATAGGTGTCAATATAATTTACACCTATAGCAGTATTTTTTAAACGCACTTCTTTGTTAGTAGGATTTGGAACTTCAACTTCTTCCCATTTAAAAACGTCTGGTGTACCTTTTTCATAAATAATTGCAGCTTTAGTTCTATTGCTTAATCTGTTCATTAACTATATTTATCCTTGAATACAAACTTGGTTTTGCTCACCAAGACCTTCAATTCCAAGCTTCATTTTATCCCCAGCTTTTAAAAATACTGGTGGTTTCATTCCACCTCCTACTCCAGGAGGAGTTCCTGTCGCAATAATATCTCCAGGATTAAGGCTCATAAATTGAGATAAGTAATATACAATATATCTAGCTGAAAAAATCATAGTATTTGTAGAACCATCTTGCATTCTCTGTCCATTTACATCCAAATACATTTTTAATTTTTGTACGTCAGCTATCTCATCTTTTGTAACTAAGTAAGGTCCTGTAGGTCCAAAAGTGTCGCATGACTTTCCTTTAGTCCACTGACCTTCTTTCTTTAACTGAAACTCTCTTTCAGAGACGTCATTTACTAGGCAGTAGCCAGCGATATAATTATCCGCATCATTCTCATTTATATATTTGGCTTTTTTCCCAATAATTATACCAAGTTCTACTTCCCAATCAGTCTCAACCGAATTTCTTGGTATTTCAATATTATCGTTTGGACCGACAATTGCAGATGTAGCTTTTGAGAAAAGGATAGGCTCACTAGGAACAGCCATGCCGCTTTCCGCTGCATGATCAGAATAATTTAATCCAATACATAGAAACTTGCCAACATTACCAACACATGCACCTAGTCTCGTATCATCAGATATAATTGGTAGAGAAGATAAATCTATTGAAGAAATTTTTTTTAAACTATTTTCACTTATTGTCTCTCCATTAATATCTGATAAATGTGCAGACAAATCCCTTATAGAACCATTTTGATCAAGAATACCTGGTTTTTCTTTGCCAAAAGCTCCATGACGTAACAATTTCATTTTATTCTCCTCCTTTTTACAATTAATATTTTTTCTTAATATGACATTTTCTTATGTGCATATTCCACCATCTATTATATGAAATTGACCGGTTGTAAAAGCGGAGGCATCACTTGCTAAATAAACTGCAAGGTTTGCCACTTCCTCTGCCTCTCCAATTCTTCCCATCGGTTGTCGGGCAACAAATTCCTTCCTTGCTTTTTCATAATCACCCATATCGGATAATCTTTGCTCTAGTGATGGACTATTTATTGTACCAGGACATATGGCATTGCATCTTATGCCTTGGGTAATATAGTCCGCAGCAACAGACTTAGTTAAACCTAAAACAGCGGCTTTTGATGCACTATAAATAAAACGGTTTGGAATACCTTTTAGAGATGATGCAACAGAAGCTATATTAACAATCGATCCTCCTCCTTTTTTTATCATTATCGGTATTACTTCTTTAATCATGTGATACATTGCTTTGCCATTAAGTTTAAAAGCAAAATCCCAGTCATCATCAGTAGATTCTAAAATTGTTCCATTATGGACAATTCCAGCACAGTTAAATAGTATATCAGGTTCTTTGATTGACCAGATTAAGTTTTTAACTGCATTATTGTCTGTTACATCAAGTATATGGGTTTCATCCACAATCTTATCTAAAGAAGATAATGTTTCACGATTTATATCCGTAGCAATAACGTACGCACCAGCCTCAGAGAATGCTCTAGCGGTAGCTTTCCCAATGCCCTGACCAGATGCAGTTAAAAGGGCAGTTTTACCTTTCAAATCAATCATAAAAATTCCTCACATTGTTGCTCCAATTTGCCAAGGTACAAATTCTAAGTCTCCAAGACCTTGATACTCAGACTTTGATTTTTCACCTGAAGCTACCCTGACTATTAAATCAAAAATTTCCTGACCAACGTCTTCAATACTTTTATTATCAGTTATTACTTTTCCTGCGTTAACATCCATATCTTCAACCATATTATTATACATCTCTGTATTTGTAGCTATTTTTATAGATGGAGAAGGTTTGCAACCAAAGCAAGAACCTCTTCCAGTTGTAAAAGTAACAACATTACAACCACTTGCTATTTGCCCAGTAACAGACGCAGGATCATACCCAGGACTATCCATAAATAAAAAACCTTTTTTTTCAGCTTGTTGGGCGTACAAAAGAACATCGTTTAATGGAGTTGTTCCCCCTTTAGCAGCTGCTCCCAGTGACTTTTCTAATATAGTGGTCAAACCACCAGCCTTATTACCAGGTGACGGATTGTTATTTAAACTTCCTTTATTTCTTGTAACGTAATCTTCCCACCACAAAATTCTGTCAACAAGTTTTTTTCCAACTTCTGGAGAGATCGCCCTTCTAGTTAACATGTGTTCAGCGCCGTAAATCTCAGGTGTTTCAGCCAAAATAGCTGTGCCACCATTTTTTACTAATAAATCAGCGGCATGACCAAGTGATGGATTTGAGGTTATTCCTGACCAAGCATCAGACCCTCCACATTGAAGCGCAACGCTAAGATGTTCTACTGATTGCTCTGTTCGTTCTATAGAATTTACCTCTGGAAGCATGTCATCTATGCATTTTATTCCTGCTTTAATTGTTTTTCTAAGTCCGCCCATATCCTGCAGTGTCATTGTTTTAAAAAATGGATTTTCATGTAAATCAAAAGCGTCTAAAAGAAACTTTATTTGGTTTGCCTCACATCCTAAGCCAATTAACAAAATTCCGGCTAAATTAGGATGTTGGATATAGCCTAAAAGAACTCTTTGAAGAGCATCAAAGCCATCGCCAGAATCTGCCATTCCACACCCAGTACCATGAGTAAATGAAACAACCCCATCAACATTTGGATATAGACGTAATTTGTCCTCAGTAAAAACTTCTGCAATATTTTTTGCGGCTGTCGCAGAGCAATTAACTGATGTAAGGATACCTATATAATTTCTTGTTCCAACTTTGCCGTTTCTTCGTTTGTAACCTTTAAAAGTAGGTCTTTTTTCAGGTTCAATCATATTTGGTAACTTAATAGATGTAGAAAACTCATAATCATGATCAGTTGATTTGAAATCAGTATTTTCAACGTGAACATGGTCTCCAGCTAGAATTTCTTTGCTAGCAACACCAATAAGTTGATCATATTTGATTATTTTCTCACCTTTATTAATTTTTTTAAGAGCTATTTTATGGCCTTTTGGGATTTTGTTAATGCTTTCAAGGTTCTGTGTGGTTTCACCTACGCCTATCTCCCTTAAAGCAGTAGCAACATTATCATTAATATTAAGTTTAACAGTTAACTTCTCACTATTAGACATTTTTATAACCTCCCACATCATAAAAAATAAAAACTGAAATTATCTTTTCGATTTTTTTAAAATCAAGTATAATATTAACAATATTCTTAAAATTTAAAATAAATAATGTAAAATATTAACACTATTTTAAATTAAATTTATAAACTTTTATTATTTGTTAAACTTTAAAATTTTACTTGGGAGAAAAGTTATGTCAGATAAAAATTTCAATCCAAAATATCGAAGTCAACAATGGTTTGATAATCCGACTAATCCTGGAATGACTGCTTTATATCTTGAAAGATCAATGAACTTTGGACTTACGCCAGAAGAGTTGAGATCAGGTAAACCTATCATTGGAATTGCACAAACAGGCTCAGATATATCTCCTTGTAATAGAGTACATATAAAGTTAGCAGAAAGAGTTAGAGAAGGGATAAGAAGTGCTGGAGGAATAACCTTTGAATTTCCCGTGCATCCTATTCAAGAAACTCTTAAGAGACCAACTGCAGCAGTTGATAGAAACTTAGCATATTTAGGATTAGTTGAAATACTTCACGGTTATCCTTTAGATGGTGTAGTTTTAATGACAGGCTGTGATAAAACAACTCCTTCTTGTTTAATGGCGGCAGCAACAGTCGATCTTCCTGCGATTGTTCTTAATGGTGGACCAATGTTAGACGGATGGCATAATGGCAAACTTGCGGGTTCTGGTACAGCTGTTTGGGATAGTAGAGTTGAACTAGCAGCAGGCAAGATAGACTATGAACAATTTATAGACATTGTAACAAGCTCAGCTCCATCAGATGGACATTGTAATACAATGGGAACTGCTTCAACAATGAATTCTCTTGCTGAAGCATTAGGAATGAGTTTAACAGGCAATGCTAATATTCCTGCACCATATAGAGAACGTGGACAGATGGCATACAAAACTGGTCTTAGAATTGTGGATATGGTTAAAGACGATTTATCACCCTCTCAAGTTATGACCAGAGAGGCATTTGAAAATGCTATTACTGTAAACTCAGCAATTGGGGGCTCCACTAATGCCCAAATTCACATTACTGCAATTGCAAGACATATTGGAGTGGAATTAGAAACTGACGCATGGCAAAAAGTCGGTTACGATATACCGTTAATGGCAAACATACAGCCGGCAGGTGAGTACTTGTGTGAAAGTTATCACAGAGCTGGAGGAACGGCTGCCATAATGTCTGAGCTTTTGAGTTATGACAAACTTCATGGAGACGTAATGACGGTGACGGGTAAAAAATTGTCTGAAAATTTAAAGGGTATTAAAATTAAAGATGAAAAGGTTATTACCCCTTTTAAAAATCCAATGAAACAAAAAGCAGGCTTTATTGTTCTAAAAGGTAACCTTTTTAATGCAGCAATAATGAAAACATCCGTAATTTCAAAAAGTTTTAAAGATAAATTTTTAAACCGCCCTGGTAAAGAAGGGATACTAGAAGGTAAAGTTATTGTTTTTGAAGGTTCTGAGGATTATCACGACAGATTAAATGATAAAAGTTTAGACATGAATGAAAATTCAATTCTAGTTATTAGAGGTGCTGGACCTGTAGGTTGGCCTGGGTCTGCTGAAGTGGTAAATATGCAGCCATCTGATGAACTAATAAAAAAAGGCATTACCGAATTACCATGTATTGGAGATGGAAGACAATCTGGAACATCAGGAAGTCCTTCAATTCTAAATGCTTCTCCAGAGAGTGCAACTGGAGGTGGATTGGCCTGGTTAAGAACTGGTGATACAGTTGTAATAGATTTAAACAAATGCACAGCAAACATGTTAGTTAGTGACGAAGAAATAGAATTAAGAAAGAAAGAAGGTGTTCCGCCATATCCTGAAAGTCAAACACCATGGCAAGAAATTCAAAGAAAATTTGTTGGAGAATTATCTGACGGAGCTGTTCTTGAAAACGCTGTAAAATATCAAAAGGTTAGAAAAACTTTACCTAGAGATAATCATTAAAAAAGAGGATAAAAATGTTTAAGAAAATTCTAATTTATATTATTTCAATAAGTTTTTTAACTTCTTGTTCTAATTCTTCAAAAGATATTGTTGCCCAATATGTCTCACCTCAGCAATATTCAAATTATGATTGTGATCAAATTATAGCAGAAATGCAGAGAGTGGCTGGGAAAGTGAGATCCCTTACGGGCAAACTTGATAAGAATAATGAAAATGATAAAGTTGCAACGGGTGTTTCATTAATTTTATTTTGGCCAGCTGTTTTTTTCTTGGGAGGAACAAAAGAAGAAGAAGCTGAATACGCAAGATTAAAAGGTGAATATGAAGCACTAGAAAAAGCATCAATTCTTGCAAAATGTTCGATGTAGATTAAAGATTTTTTATGAAAAAAATATTAGTTTTTGGTTTAGGTTCTATGGGTTATGGAATAGCTCAAACTCTACATCGTTCAGGCTACAAGGTTTACGGACAAGATAAAAACCCAGTGCAACAGAAGAGATTTGTTGAAGGAGGTGGGTTTGATGCTGATATCCCTTTTCAAGACTTACAAGCAGTAATTATAGTTGTTCTAAATGAGAAACAAACAAGGGAAATTATTTTTGGCCAAAACGGTATTTCAGAAAAATTAAAGAAAAATACTCTTATTATGGTGTGTACTACTGTATCTCCAGATTTTGCAAAAGAAATGGCATCTTCTTGTTATGATAAAGGACTTTTATATTTGGACGCTCCCATTTCAGGAGGATCAAAAAAATCAGCTGAGGGTAAGTTATCCTATATGATTTCAGGTAGCCAAAAAGCTTTTGAGGTTGCCAAGCCTATTTTGGACTGCACCTCAGAAACAGTCTTCGAATTTGGGGAACATGTCGGGTCAGGTTCTGCTATGAAAGCAGTCAATCAAATGCTTGCGGGTGTTCATATTGCTGCAATGGCTGAGGCTATTACATTTGGTATAACGCAAGGAATTGATCCAAAAAGGTTTTTAGAAGTTATTTCAAAATGTGCTGGAACTTCTTGGATGCTTGAGAACAGAGCACCCCATATCATAGATAATGATTATTCTCCAAAATCTTCAATCAATATTTGGCCAAAGGATTTAGGTATAGTTTTAGATATAGCAAAAAATTCAAACTTTTCTGCTCCCTTGACTGCTGCAGCATTACAACAGTTTGTTTCTGCCGCAGGTTCAGGTTTAGGACAAGAAGATGATGCAGCTGTTGCAAAAATATATGCTAGAAATGCTGGAATAAAATTACCCCAAAATTAAAATACTTTCAGACTACTTCTGATATAAGAGATTTATTTTGAAAATAATTATCTATATTATCAAAAACTAATTGTCCCATAGCATTTCTAGTTTCGACTGTACCCGATGCGATATGAGGTAACAAAACAGTATTTTTAAGATTTATTAATTTTTCTGGGATATTAGGCTCATTAGTGTAGACATCTAATCCTGCTGCTAAAATAAGATTGTTTTCAAGGGAGTGAATCAGTTCGTCTTGATCAATTACTGACCCCCTTGCTACATTAATAATTACGCCATTTTTGCCAAGGCTGCTAAGAACTTTTTTATTAATTAATTTTTCTGTTTCTTTTCCACCTGGTGTAATTACACATAAGGTATCTACTTCTTTAGCCAACTGATTTAAGTCACTGAAATATTTATATTTTACATCTTTTTTGTTTCTAGAGTGATAAGAAATTTCACACTCAAATGCTTCGGCTCTTTTTGCTATTGCTTTTCCAATTCTTCCCATTCCAACAATACCTAATTTAGTACCACTAAATTTTTTTGTTAATGGAAAATCTCCATTAAGCCATGAGTTATTTCTTGCAAAACTATCTGCATCTACAATTTTTTTATAGACACATAGCATTAGTGCAATAGCTGTGTCTGCCACTTCGTCATTAAGTACTTCAGGAGTGTTAGTGACTTTTATACCCAGGCTTTTAGCATAATTTATATCTATTGCGTCATAACCTACACCATAACAGGCAATTATTTTTAAATTAGGCATACTTTTCATTAACTCTGGTGTAATTTTATAACCTCCCATAACGGCAATAGCATCAACGTCTGTTTTAATTTCAGATAAGTAATCATCTTCATTTTTGTTTAACCACAATTTATAAGTATTGAAGTTTTTATCTGCCAGACTTACAAAATATTGAGGCATTTCTGTCATTATAAGTAAGTTTTTGTCCATTTTATTCATTCCTTATTTAAGTGTTTATTTTAGGCATATTTTTATTGGAAATAATAGCGCCTTTATGTTTTATCACTTCTCTAGTAACAGAGTGGGACTTTAATATATTTTCTTCTATTGAAATATTTTTATCGTTATTTATTAAAGCAAGGAAAGATCCATTGAATGCGTCACCTGCTGCCGTTGTATCAACCACCTCTCCGTGAGGAACTTTAACAGTTTTTATTTCTTGTTGTTTGTTTTTAAAAATAATTAAGTCCTTATATCTTATAAGAATTAGATTTTTTTTGTCATTTAATATCTCAAAAACTTCATATGGGTTTTTTAAATTAAATAACTCTTTAACGTCATCAAAAGATATAAAGTTAATATCTATATTTTTACTAATTTCTTGAAATAATAATTGTGAAGCTTTCTTATCATTATGTAATTGTGTCCTATAATTAAAATCAAATCCGCATGTAACTGCAGTGGATCCTATATGTATTAAATCCTTTTTTTGTTTTGCATCAAGAATACCGGCAGAAATACCGGTATAATAAAAAACATCTGCATTTTTTATTTCTCTAGCTAGTTTTTTTCCTTTTGACCCTAAAAAAATGTATTTCGATGGTGATTGATCTCTCCAATAAGAAAAACTTCTTTCACCTATTTCATTAATTTCTATTGAATATAAACCAGGAGGATTTTTTCCATCGGTTCTTACATAATCACATTTGATTTTTTCATTTTTAAATCTTAAAATCATTTTTCTAGAAAAACTGTCATTCCCGAGTACAGTTGAATAGAAAGTATTAGTTTTATTATTTGCTAGTCTTGAAAAATATATTGCAGAATTATAAGTATCGCCTCCAAAATTAATTTGCATTTTTGAACTTTTATTTTCCAATGAAGAAATGTCTCCATTGAGTTCAATCATGCATTCACCTAAAAAAATAGCTTTATTATACATTTTTTTGTAAGCTTCCTAACAAGAAGTTCAAAACTATAACAAATATAATTTTTATTAAAATGTAATAATTTACTCAATCTTTATTTTGAAATATATTAATACGATATTAAAGAAAAACTTATGTGAGGTTAATTAGTGACAATTTTAGATGTTAAAAACAGCTCTTTTTACTCAAAATTTGAGTATA
Source organism: uncultured SAR116 cluster alpha proteobacterium (assembly GCA_902533225.1). GTDB lineage: Bacteria > Pseudomonadota > Alphaproteobacteria > Puniceispirillales > Marisalimonadaceae > Marisalimonas. The sequence goes on from CACALC010000002.1 coordinate 40,053, forward strand.
ATACAAATAGTGCGGTAGAAGCATTAAAAAAAGAGTTTGGGCAGCAATTCTCAGTTTCTAAATCAGTTCGTGAACAACATACAAGTACAACAACAGTTCATAAACCAGAATTGCCTGATGGTGTTGTTTTTGCCTATAACAAAGAGGATGTAAAAAAAACAGTAAAAATATGCCATGAACATGGATGTCCCATAATACCTTTTGGAGTAGGTTCTTCCCTTGAAGGTCATCTAAATGCTAATTTTGGTGGTATCTCCATAGATATGAATAATCTGAATAATATAATTGAAGTTCACTCGGAAGATTCAACTGTTGTTGTACAACCAGGTGTAACTAGAGAACAACTAAATACACACCTTAGAGATACAGGTTTGTTTTTCCCTATTGACCCAGGTGCCAATGCCTCAATTGGAGGAATGGCATCGACTAGAGCCTCTGGAACCAATGCCGTTCGTTATGGAACTATGAAAGATAATGTGATTTCATTAGAAGTTGTAATGCCAAATGGAGAAATAATAAATACGGCTAGTAGAGCTAGAAAAAGTTCTGCTGGATATGATTTGACAAGACTAATTGTTGGATCTGAAGGAACGTTAGGTGTAATAACTGAAATTACACTTAAACTTTATGGTATTCCTGAAGAAATTGGAGCTGGTAGATGTACTTTTCCGTCTGTTCAGGATGCAACGGATGCTGTAATTATGACTATACAGGCTGGAATTCCAGTTGCCAGAATAGAACTTTTAGATATTGCGCAAGTTAAAGCTGTAAATAATTACTCAAAGTTAAACTTACCTGAATCACCATTATTATTATTGGAGTTTCATGGAAGTAAATCTTCTGTGCAAGAACAATCCGAGTTATTTAATGAAATTTCTAAAGATTTTGGTGGTGATAACTTTGAGTGGAATGCAAATATTGAAGAAAGAAATAGACTTTGGAAGGCTAGGCATGATGTTTATTATGCTGTCAAAGCTTGCAGGCCAGAGGCGGATTATATTGCTACGGATGTTTGTGTACCAATATCGAGATTGTCGGAATGTATAACTGAAACGATAGATGACATGGAAAAAAATAATTTGTTTGGGCCTATTGTTGGTCATGTTGGTGATGGTAATTTTCATGTTCAGCTTATGATTGATCCTAAGATACAAAAGGAAGTTGATGTTGCAAACGGGTTTTTAGAGAGATTAGCTCATAGAGCCATTAGTATGGATGGAACATGTACAGGAGAACATGGAGTAGGGCAGGGTAAAAAACAATACTTAGTTGATGAATTAGGTCCTGCTGTTAATTTCATGAAATTAATAAAAGAAGAAATTGATCCAAAGGGTATTATGAATCCAGGAAAAATTTTATAGAAATTAAAGAAAAGGTTTTTAAAATGGATGGTAGTGTTTCAGTATGGTCTGAAGAGGACTATGATAAAGAGAGCATCAAATTATGTGTGAAGAAAATTCAAGAAGAATTTGGGCAACAATTCTCTAGTAGTAAAAGTATACTTGAACAACATACTCATACGATGACTATTCATGAATCAGAATTACCCAATGGGGTTGTTTTTGCCGAGAGTAAAGAAGATGTTCAAAAAGTTGTAAGAATTTGTAATGAATTTAAATGTCCTATAATTCCTTTTGGCGTTGGTTCTTCATTTGAAGGACATCTTAATGCTCCATATGGTGGAATTTCTATTGATATGAATAATATGAATAAGATACTGACAGTACATCAGGAAGATCTTTTGGTTGTTGTTCAACCTGGGGTTACCAGAGAACAACTAAACACCCACTTAAGAGATACTGGATTGTTTTTTCCAATTGACCCAGGTGCAAATGCATCACTTGGTGGAATGACAGCTACTCGAGCTTCTGGAACAAATGCAGTGCGTTATGGAACAATGAAAGATAATGTAATTGCTCTTGAGGTTGTTACTCCAGATGGTCAAATAATAAAAACAGCAAATAAAGCAAGAAAAAGTTCAGCAGGTTATGATTTAACTCGGTTAATGGTTGGTTCAGAGGGTACATTAGGTATAACTACAGAAATCACATTAAAGCTTTACGGTATCCCGGAAGTCATTGCAGGAGGTAGAGTAAGTTTTCCATCAGTTAAGGATGCAACTGATGCAGTTATAATGACAGTACAAACTGGAATTCCAGTAGCAAGGATTGAGTTTTTAGATGTTGCTCAAGTAAAAGCAGTTAATAGTTATTCTAAGACAAATCTTCCTGAAGCTCCTTTATTACTATTAGAGTTTCATGGCAGTGAAAAATCTGTAAAAGAGCAATCAGAATTATTTAGTGAAATAGCATCAGATTTTGGTGGTAACGATTTTGAATGGACGTCTAATAATGAAGAAAGAAACAAATTATGGAAAGCAAGGCATGATGCATATTGGTCATGCAGGTCAGTAAGGCCTGAGGCAGAAATTTATTCAACAGACGTTTGTGTACCAATTTCCAAATTGTCTGATTGTATTACAGAAACGATTGAAGACATGGAAAAGAACGAATTGATAGGTCCAATAGTAAGTCATGCAGGTGATGGAAATTTTCATGTTGCATTACTAATTGACAAAAATAGCAAGACTGAATTAGACAAACTAGATAGTTTTTTAATTAGAATATCTGAAAGGGCTATTAGAATGGATGGTACATGTACCGGAGAGCATGGTATTGGACAAGGCAAAAGAAAATATATGTTGAAGGAATTAGGAAACGCTGTAGACGTTATGAAAAAAGTTAAAAATGCTTTTGATCCAAAAAAAATAATGAACCCAGGAAAGATTTTTCTATAATAATGTGATTATCAAAATCTTATTATAATTATATTTTCAAAAATAATCCTATTGATCCAAGGTATAGATTTTATCTATTGATTTAAATGATTGCTTACATAATTGTTAGTTTTTTAATGATGGTTACTCCTGGTCCAGGTGTACTTTCTTTAGCTGGTGTTGGTGCTGGCTTTGGATGGAAAGTTGGAATGATGTATCTCATTGGGTTGTTTTTTGGAACTAATGGGGTAGCATTACTAGTTGTGCTGGGCTTTAAACAGTTTTTGTTTGAAATTGAAGGAGTTGAACTAACTTTTTTATTTTTATCATTATCCTACTTATCTTTTTTATCTTGGCGTATAGCTACATCTGAAAATAAAACTGGTTTTAAACAAAGTTTTAAAGCTCCAAAATTATACGAAGGAATTTTTTTACAATTTGTCAATCCAAAGGCTTATGTAGTTCAAGGACATTTGTTTGTAGTGCTCTCACTTGGCATGGCTTCTTATAATGCTGAAATTCTAACTAAATTTTTTATAGTAAATTCAATTTGGATACCTATACATTTATTTTGGCTGTGGTTAGGAATAAGTCTAAAAAGATGGTCATTAGCATCTAACAAGCAGGTTTTGGTAAATAGGGGAATGGGACTTTCTTTATTCGCAGTTGTAATACTTTCTGCAGTCATGGAACTTAATACAGCAGCTTAAAATGATTAATTATTAAACAAAAATTATAAAAGAAAGTTTTTTGCACAAATATATAACAAATTTTAACCTTTAAAAGTTTATTTTACATTACAACAAGACAAATTTCGAAAAAGAATCAACTATTGAACATGTTCAATAAAACTCCCCCGTTTAATTGTACTAATTCTAACTAATAAGTTCCTCCCCCGATTATTAGTTTTTGAGTTAAGGTGCAGAGGATCTCCTAAAAATCCTCACCAATTAATAAGTAGCTCTACCTCCTGAAATATCAAAGACACCAGCCGTGGTGAAACTATTCTCTTTACTCGCTAGAAAGGTAATAAGTGATGCAACTTCTTCAACAGTAACAAATCTATTTCTTGGAATTTTTGAAATCATATAATCAATAAATTCCTGTGATACTTGATCAAGAATTCTCGTTTTAGCAGTAGCTGGTGTTATACAATTAACAGCGATGTCTTTATCTGCGGTTTCTTTACCAAGAGATTTTGTTAAACCTATTACGGCTGCTTTAGATGCGGAATATGCAGGAGCATTAGGATTACCTTCTTTGCCTGCAATTGAGGCTATATTGATAATTCTACCATAATTTCTTTCACGCATTGATTTTACAACATGCTTATTACAGTAAAATACACCATTTACATTTACGTCAAATACTCTTGACCATTCTTCAACAGGATAATCCCAAGTTGAATAAGTTGGTCCAGCAATACCTGCGCTACAAACTAGAATATCAATTTTATTTATTTGTTTAAGAGTTTTTTCTGTAACTTCTTCGACTAAGTTGTTATTAGTTTGATCAACTTTTAAAAAATGACAATTTAGGTCTTTTGCTGCCTCCATACCCATTTTCTCATCTATGTCCCAAATCATAACTTCACAGCCATCGTTAATAAAACTCTTTGCAGTCGCTAAACCAATACCTTGTGCTCCCCCAGTAATTACTGCAGTTTGTCCATTAAAATTAGCCATAAATCTCTCTCCTCTAGTTTTTATAGTTTCAAAGTTCATCAAAAAAATAAAATACAATAGATATATTTTAAAGATCCCTTATATTGTTTTATATTGTTAAAGAGTTCATTGCTATAAAAATTTAAATATAAAAAGGGCTTTTAATGGAAATATTGAACATTGTAATTATTGGGATTATTTCATGTCTTGCGATGGATATTTGGCAGAGATTATTAAAAATTATGTATGACATAAATCCATCAGACTGGGCAATTGTTGGAAGATGGTATATATTATTAATATCAAAAGCAAAAATATATAACCCAATAATCGAAGAAGTGCCCCCAATAAAAAATGAATTAAGAATTGGATGGGCTGTTCATTACACTGTTGCGATTATGTATTCAATATTTTTCTTTATGTTATTAAAATATAATATTTGTAATGCTTCAATTTTTAATGGATTTGTTTTTGGTTTGCTAAGTGTTGTTGTTCCTTGGTTTTTCTTCATGCCTGTTTTGGGTAAAGGTTTTCTGGGATTAAAAACACCATCACCTTTTTTATCTTGTTCCTTAGCTATTGGCAGTCATGTGGTAATTGGCTTGTCTATAGGTGTTTTATACCAATTATTTGGTTACTGAAATTAATATATATATAGGTTATATTTTATAAATGAACGAAAATAAATTAAGAGAACAAATCTGTACTTTGGCGTCTTCAATGTTTGATAGGGGTATTACTCATGGATCAACAGGTAATATTTCAGTTCGTTTAGATAATGATGATATACTAGTTACACCTTCAGGATCTTCATTTGGAAGGCTTGAACCAAATGAAATAGTTAAAGTGACAAAGTCTGGTCAATTCATAGGATCTTTATCACCAACTAAGGAGTTACCCCTTCACAAAGCTTTTTATGAAACAAGAGGTATGAAATCTGGTGCTGTAGTTCATCTTCATTCTACTCATTCTGTAGCTTTATCTATGTTACCTGGAATAGATGAAGATAATGTATTACCATCTTATACACCATACTCAATAATGCTGTTAGGGAAAGTTAAGTTACTTCCCTTCTTTGTGCCTGGTGACCCTGCTATGGGTGATGCTATCAAAGGTCTTGCTGGTAAAAGGTCAGCAGTTTTGTTAGCTAATCATGGACCGGTTGTCTCAGGCAAAGACTTAGAATCTTCAGTTAATGCTATTGAAGAATTAGAGGCTACTGCAAAATTAGCTCTAATTTTAAAAGGTGCAGATGCAAAAGCATTAGATGAATCTCAAATAAACTCAGTTATAAAGAAATTTAATGTAGAATGGGATTAATGTTATGTATAAATTTTCTGCAAATTTAGGTCTTTTATGGAATGAATTTTCTCAGATAGATGCTATTTATAAATCAAAAGAATATGGATTTGATGCTGTTGAATTTCAATATCCATATCAATTTGACTCACAAGATATAAAAAAAGCTTTAGATGAAGTTAATTTACCAGTCATGGGTATAAATACTATAAAGGGAAATATTGAGGAAGGTGACAATGGTTTACTTGCAGTTCCAACAAGAATATCTGAAGCAAGAGATGCTATAATTCAAGCTTTTGAGTATGCTAAAGTTATTAAATCAAAAAATATTCACGCTATGGCTGGTGTGACGGATTTATCAACAAAATCTCTCGTAACTTTTATTGATAATTTAAAATTTGCTAAGGACTTACTAAAAGACAGTGGTATAGGATTAGTCATTGAACCTTTAAATTTAAAAGATAATCCAGGATACTTTTTAACTAAAGTTGAGCAAGCAAGAGAAATTTGTGAACTAGTAGGATCAGATACTGTTAAAATTATGTTTGATTTTTACCATGTTCAAATAAATCAAGGCAATGTAATGAAAAGATTTAAAGATCACTTACCTTTTATTGGTCATGTCCAAATAGCATCAGTTCAGGATCGAGCAGAACCAGATAGTGGGGAATTAGACTTTAGTTATATTATTCCCGAAATATACAAAGCTGGATATAAAAGTATTGTTGGAGCTGAGTATAAACCAAAGACAACTACTGAAGCGGGTCTTACTTGGATGAAAAATTTTAAGAATAATTAAGAGGTTTTGTTATATGAAAATGGTAAGAGAGTTTGGGCCTAATAATTTAAAAAATTCATCGTTATGTTTTGGTACTATGCAATTTGGTGACGGAGCAAACGAAAAAGATAGTCAAGAAATGTATGAAGCTTGTCGTGATAGAGGTATAAACTTCTTTGATACTGCTTTTGTATATACGGGAGGTAAATCTGAATTAATTCTTGGTAATTTAATTAAAGAAGAAAGGGATAAGATAATTTTAATTACTAAGGCTGGATCAGTTGGTGGGTCTAGTGGTAAAAATATAAGATCACAGTTAGAAGAAAGTCTTAAAAGATTAAAGCAAGACTATGTAGATGTTTTTTTCTTACATCATTGGGATAACAATGTCCCATTAGAAGAAACATTTGAAACACTTCAAAAACTTAGAGAAGAAGGAAAATTTTTTCAATTAGGTGCTTCAAATTTTTCTGCTTGGCAAGTAATGAAAGCGCAGTTGGTTGCAGAAAAAAATGGGTTCCCGTCAATTGATATTCTTCAGCCCATGTACAACATAGTTAAAAGACAAGCTGAGGTCGAAATCCTTCCTATGTCAAAAACTGAAAATATTGGCGTTATTAGCTATAGTCCATTGGGTGGTGGACTTCTCACTGGAAAATATAGTTCAGTGGATTCATCTAATAAAAATAGTTTGGGTAGACTGCACGATAACTCTAAATATAAAAAAAGATATGGTCAAAATTGGATGTACGACGCAGCTAATTCACTTGTCAATTTAGCTAACGACTTAGATTATGACCCAATTGCTTTAGCTGTTGCTTGGGTATCATATAATGATGCTATAACTGCACCTATTATAAGTGCAAGAAACTTAAAACAATTAAAACCATCATTAGACTCAGTGGAGATTTCTTTAGATCAAGAAACTTATAATTTAATATCTAATATTAGCCCAACACCCCCTCCAGCCACCGATAGACTAGAAGAAGTTTGATTGTCAAAGGAGAAATTAAAGTGGATACAGTTTTAGAAAAAAAATGGGAAGTATATGCTTTAAAATATGCAGAAAGAACGGACAGGACTAGAAAAGAGAGTTTCATATTTGATGATCATTCCCATGAAGCTCATACAATTGATTATTTTATATGGGTCCTTAAATCAGACAAAGATATTATTATTGTTGATACTGGTTATGACTACGAAGAAGCCGAAAGAAGAAATAGACCAATTGACAGATCACCATCTGAGGCTCTTAAAGCAATTAATATAAATGCCAGTCAAGTAACTGACGTTATTATAACGCATTTACATTATGATCATGCAGGGGGATTAATTGAGTTTCCTAATGCAAAGTTTCACTTGCAAGAAACAGAAATGGCGTATGCAACTGGACCTTGTATGTGTCACGAAACAATAAAAATGCCCTTCACTGGAGAACATGTATGCCAAATGGTAAAAAATGTTTTTTCAGGAAGAGTTATATTTTATAATGGAATTGGAGCAATTCAACCTGGAGTAACGACTCACCTTATTGGAGGACACTCAAGAGGATTGCAGTCAGTAAGAGTTAAAACTGAAAACGGATATATGTGTTTAGCATCAGATGCCACTCACTTTTATGAAAATTTTCTCACAGGTAAACCTTTTCCGATTGTTGTAGATCTTGAAGATATGCTCAATGGTTTTAAAATCATCAGAAAGTTAGCTTCAAAGGACGAACTGGTAATACCTGGTCATGATCCACTTTTAAGAACATTTTTTCCAAACGAAGGCAATTCAGGTTTTGTATGGCGTTTAGATAAAGGACCAGATAAGCCTATGATTTTTTAAAATCCTTTTCCATTTTTCTTCTGTATGAAATTGCAGGATCATTTGATGAAAAATCAACATCATTCCATGTAATTATTTTATTTTCTTCAATTTCATTTTTAAGTTTAATTCCATGAGCTAGTCCAATAGGAAGAGCTTCCATAGATAACGATAGTTTTGATGGTACAAGTTTGCCCCATACAGTTGCTCCACCTTCTCCATCAAGAATTTCACTTTTTTTCAAATTTTTCTTAGTTGTTGATACAACATCTCCAGTAAACTTTTTGGTTTGTCCCGTTGCCTGCTTTAACAATGCAGCTGAAAAAACTGATATATTAAGCTCCATCCCTATGAGGTGAAAAGGTTTATACATCGCAGAATATTTACCAGTATCATCAGTATTCATTCCATATTGTTTGAAACAAGACGCTGCATAATCATTTGGGGCTTCTAACACGGCATACACGCCCCAACGTAAATCTTTAAATACGGGTCGACCATCTCTCTCAAGTGAAGACACAACTTCAACTTGTCCATTCTTTTCTAACAAACCACCAAATTCTAATGGTTTTAAAATATTTGCAAGATCGTCCATTCCACATGGAGGAAATAATAGACCATTAGTTGGGACTTCTAGATCACATGCATTAGCTATGGCAGCCATTTCTAATCCAGATTTAGTTCCATCTAAAAATGAGTTGAACATTTTTGGGTTCATTCCTGCTTTTCTTGCTTCTTCGTGGGTCAAGCCGTAGTAATCCCATACCGTGTCAGGTGATGATTTGTGGTATATTGGTTGATATCTAGTCCCTTTACCTGCACTAGTTACATTAAAGCCAGAAGCTCTTGCCCATTCAACTATTTCTGCAGTTAGGGCAGGTTGATCTCCATAAGCCATGGAATAAACAACTCCTACAGAATTAGCCTCTTTAGCTAAAGCTGCTCCTGCTAAAACATCTGCTTCAACATTTACCATTATTATATGTTTGCCATTTTGAAAAGCTTGTCTTGCATGTTCAATACCTGCTGCAGGAAATCCTGTTGCCTCAATAACTACCTCTACTTCATTTAATTTTATCGCATCAGCACCTATATCAACAAATTTTGTTTTGTTGATTAAATCATCACTCCAACCAACGTTTTTACAAGCTTTTATGGCATTGTCAGGTTTTAGATCTGCAATTACTAAAACTTCAATTCCCGTAGTACTTGGAACTTGACTTAAAAACATTGAACCAAATTTACCAGCTCCTATTAGGGCTACCTTGACAGGATTTTTATCATCAATTCTTTTTTGGATCGCATTTTGTAAAAACATCTTCTGCCTATCAATTGGAATATTGTTTTTTTAATTTAGCAATATCATTTTTATCAAAATGAAGTTCTTTTATAATATAATTCTCTAAAGTTTGATATTTACTTTCAATTTCATTTATTGCTGATAATAAGTATGTTTTTTTTACTTTTCCAAGAGTGCTTAACATAGTTTTTGTTACCTGAAGATTATCACTACTAGAAGTAGTTGTTTGTTCAGCTGTGGCAGCTTTCGTAGTCAATAATTTATTTGATAATAAATAGTTTTTATAAATCAGTTCCATAGAACTGTTTAATATTCTTTGAATAATAAAACTTGCTATACCAGTCCTATCTTTTCCAGCAGAGCAGTGAAAAATTACTGGGTTGTTATCAGAATTTAGTAAAATCTTTATAAATTCTTTCCATACATGTTTGTGATTATTTATATATAATTTGTAACTCTCTTCCATAACTTTTTCATAGGTTCTTACATTATCACCGTCTATCTTTTTTTGTGTAACCATTCTACCTAGAGTGCTAGCTGATATTGGAAGACTTATATACTTACTTAGTAATGTATTTGATAGATTATCTGGAGCTTTATTTATTTCCTTAGGATCTCTAAAATCAATAATAGCGCATGGATTTAGCGTTTCTAAATTAATAATATCTTCTTGATTTAGAGTGCTTAACTTAGCACATCTAAATAATAAATTTGTCTTCATTTTGGAGCCAATAGCTACATCTCTAAAATTTGCAACTGAGTTTATTGTTAACAAAATTAAATATTCCTTGATAGAAAGTATTAATGTTTACTCAGCGGCACTAACGTTTTCGCTTATTAATTCGTTTAAACAATTGTCACTAAGTTTAGAAATAGGTGCAAAGTCTCTGTGAGCTATCCATTCGTCACGCTTAAATTTTTGTATATGGTTGTCAACATGGCATAATGAGAGGTAGACAATACTTCTTCCAAATGGAGAAATATTTGGTGGACTTGCATGCACTAAAAGTGAAGAAAACATAAGCATGCTTCCTGCAGGTCCTGTCGGCGCAACACAGCCGCCTCTTTCAGCTAACTCAAGAACTTTTTTATTATCTAAAGTCCATAATGGGTAACTGGTTGTCTCGAGGTCGTGACCTGCGTCTATAACGCCAGACTTATGACTTCCAGGAATAAATAACAACGGACCATTTGCAGCTGTTACATCATCTAAAAAAACTGCTATATTCATTGCTCTTGGCTCTGGCATACCATCATCTCTTTTCCAGGTGCCATAATCTTGGTGCCATTGCCATACAGCTCCGTCAAATGCAGCTTTTGCATTTAACTTAAACTGATGCATATAAATATCTCCTTGCAATACTTGAGAAACAGGATCAATTAATCTGGGGTGTGCTCCTAATCTTCTAAAAGCTTCATTATATTTATGAGCAGCAAATGCTGTACGTGCAACTCCAGAACTTTCTTTCCAAACTTCTTTTCTATCTTGTGAATAAACTTTTTCTGCTTCCTCTTTTAAAAGTGAAGCTTCATCTTTGCTAAACATTTCTGGAAAAAACAAATAACCATCTTCATCAAATTTTTTTAAATCAGTGTCATTCAAAAACATTTTTATCTCTCCCATCTAATAATTATTATCTAATCATATAAAAAAAATAAGTTTATGTAATTAAAATAATTGAAGAATTTATTATTAGCGTGTTAAATGATTATTCTATTTTTGAATAAAACACAGGAGACAAATTTGTCACTTCTTCCTCCATTAGATAAACTTAAAATACCAGTAATAGGTTCCCCACTTTTTATCATTTCAAATCCTGATCTTGTGATTGCTCAATGTAAAGCGGGTGTAATTGGCTCATTCCCTTGTTTGAATGCTAGAGAAGGAGAAGGTGAACCAAACATGTTAGAGATTTGGTTAAAGAAAATAAATGATGAATTAGACAGGCATAACCAAAAAAATCCAGATAATCCAGCAGCGCCTTATGCAGTAAATCATATCGTACACAAGTCTAACATAAGATTAGAAAAAGATATTGATATTTGTGCAAAATGGAAAGCTCCTGTATGGATAACATCTTTAGGTGCTAGACCAGAAGTGAATAAAGTTGCACATGAAGCTAATGGTATAGTTTTACATGACATTATTAATAATTTTTTTGCAAAAAAAGCAATTGATAAAGGGGCTGATGGTTTAGTTGCTGTAGCTGCTGGTGCAGGTGGTCATGCTGGAACTTTATCACCTTTTGCATTAATCCAAGAAATTCGGGAATGGTTTGATGGTCCTCTTTTATTATCTGGTTCAATAGCAAATGGTGGAGCTGTTCTTGCAGCACAAGCTATGGGAGCTGATCTTGCGTATATAGGTTCTGCATTCATTGCTACTAATGAAGCTAATGCGGATCAAAGGTATAAAGAAATGATTACTCAATCAAACGCTGATGATATTGTTTATACAAATCTATTTACGGGAGTTCATGGTAATTACTTAAAGGGGTCTATTGAGGCACAAGGACTTGATCCTGACAACTTGGAAGAGAGTGATTCAAGTAAGATGAATTTTAGCTCAGGTACATCAAAACCAAAAAGTTGGAAAGAGATTTGGGGTTCTGGTCAAGGTATTTCTGCAGTTAAGAGTATTTTACCAGCAAGTAAGTTAGTTGAAAGAATTAATAATGAATATATGGAAGCAAAAAAAACATTAATATAGTGAGGTTAGAATGACAGTAGTTAAACATAATATTTTAAATGATATAGCCGTTATTGAGATTTCTAATCCTCCAGTTAATGCTATTAGTGCTGCGGTAAGAATTGAACTTCTTGAGACAGTTAACAAACTTTCAGTGGAAAAAAATATTAAAGCAATTGTGATAACTGCTCCTGAAAGAACGTTTCTTGCAGGAGCTGATATTAAAGAATTTGGTAAAGATGTTGATGCACCAATTTTAAGTGAAATTTGTGATAAAATAGAGAATTTAGATAAAATAGTTGTTGCGTCCCTTCATGGTACTCCTCTAGGAGGGGGGCTGGAGGTGGCAATGTCAGCTCATTACAGGATAGCTGCTCCAAAAACTAAAGTTGGATTACCAGAAGTTTTACTTGGTATTTTACCTGGTGCAGGTGGAACTCAGAGACTGCCAAGATTGTGCGGTGTTTCAATGGCCTTAGATATGATGCTTACTGGTAAACATGTTCCTGCTGAAGAGGCGTTTGCAAATGGTATTATTGATGAAATTGCTCCTAATGATAAAACTGTAGAAAACGGAGTATCTTATGCTCGACAATTAATTAGTGAAGGTTTTGATGTAAGGCCAACTTCAAAAATCACAAGTAAAGTCAATAATCTTGAAGAGATAAAAGAAATAATTACCAATGCAAAAGCTAACGCTTTAAAAAAATATAAAAATTTATTTTCTCCACATAATATTATTAAGTCTGTTGAAGAAGGCTTAAATTTAGATTTTCCAGCTGCCATTAAAAATGAAAGAAAACTTTTTAAAGAATGTATAGAAAGTCCACAGAGACAGGGACTGATACATTCGTTCTTTGCTGAACGAGCAATTACAAAAATACCTGAATTAAAAAATGGTAAACCCTCTGAACTAAAAAAAATTGGTATCATTGGCGGTGGAACTATGGGTACAGGAATTTCAATGGCTGCTATGAATGCTGGATTTGATGTGATTATGATTGAGCAAAATCAAGAAGCAATTAAAAAGGCTTTTGATAAAATTAACTCAACATATGACAGAAATGTAAATTTGGGTAGAATGACGACAGATCAAAAAAGCCAAATAATTAATTTATTTAAATCAGATACTGACATGAATGTTTTAAATGATAGAGATTTAATAATAGAAGCTGTTTTTGAAAATATGGATGTGAAAAAAGAAGTTTTTATTAAACTAAATAAAATATGCAATCAAGAATGTATTCTAGCCTCAAATACAAGTTATTTGGATGTAAATGAAATTGCGAAAGTAGTTGATAATCCAGATAGGGTGATAGGCCTTCATTTTTTTTCGCCTGCTAATATTATGAAATTGCTAGAAATTGTCGTGGCAGAAAATACCTCAGAGAATACAGTATCAACTGCGTTTATGTTAGCCAAAAAAATGAGAAAAGTTCCGGTGCGTTCTGGAGTTTGTGACGGATTTATCGGTAATAGAATCCTTTCAAAATACTTGGTAGGTACCTATCACATGGTAGAGGATGGAGCAAGTCCATTCCATATTGATAAAGTGTTGAGAAAATTTGGATGTGCAATGGGTGTTTTTCAAGTTATAGATCTTGCTGGAGGCGATATAGGCTGGGCTACTAGAAAAAGAAAGGCTCCATTTCGTCACAAAGATGATAGATATGTAGAAATTGCCGATAGAGTATGTGAGAGAGGGTGGTTTGGACAAAAAACTTCAAAAGGTTATTATCTTTACGGGGAAGGTATAGAGCTTTTTACACCAAACCCAGAGATAGAAATGATATGTGATGATGAAAGAAAAAGAGTTGGAATAACTCCTAAAAATTTTTCTGATCAAGAAATATTAGATAGATATATTGCCGCAATGGTATATGAAGGAGCCAAAATTTTACAAGAAAAAATTGCTATCAGGCCTTCTGACATAGATGTTGTTTATACTAATGGCTATGGTTTTCCTAAGTGGAGAGGAGGACCAATGAAATATGCTGATATGATTGGTTTAGATAAAGTATTAGCAAATATTGAAAAGTTTTATCAAGAAGATAAAAGATTTTGGTCTCCACCTCAATTACTTAATGATTTGGTTAATAATGGTAAAAATTTTGATAGCCTTAATTAAGGCTATCAAGAAACAACCGATTAGATTGTTGGGTCAGGATTTACTCTAACAACTAGTTTCCCAAAATTCTTTCCATTTAATAAACCAATGAAAGCATTAGGAGCATTTTCGAGTCCATCCACAAAATCTTCTTTATATTTAATTTTACCCTCTTTAATCCAATTAGACAAAGCTATAATCGACTCTTCTCTTTGATCATAATGGTTAAACACTATGAAGCCTTTAATCATCATCCTTTTTGTTAAGACTTGTCTAAATAATAGTGGTAAACGATCTTTTTCACCACCCGGCATACTTGTAGCATTATATAAGGAAATTAAACCACAGACAGGTATCCTTGCATAATCATTTAGAAGTGGCATTACAGTATCAAAGGTAATACCACCAACATTTTCCCAATAAATATCCACACCATCGGGACAAGCCGATTTAAGTTGATCTTTAAAATCATCGTCTTTGTAGTTTATACATTCATCAAAGCCTAATTCTGATTTTGTAAACTCACATTTTTCATTAGTGCCAGCTACACCAATCACTTTGCATCCATATATCTTCCCAATCTGACCAACAGTCGATCCAACTGCCCCTGAAGCTGCAGAAACAACTAAAGTTTCACCTTTTTGAGGTTTTGCAAAGTTGTGCATACCAACATATGCAGTTGTCCCAGGCATGCCCAATACTCCAATAGAGGTTGAAAGTGGAGCCATATTTGGATCAATTATTCTTAATTTTTTTTCATCAACAGTAGGATTATCTTGCCAACCTGTTCGACCTTCTACAAAATCCCCAACTTTAAAGTTTTCGGATTTACTTTCTATGACTTGACTTAATGCGCCTGCTTCCATTTCTTCACCAATTGCAACAGGTTTAGCGTAGCTTTTTGTATCATTCATTCTACCTCGCATATATGGATCTAAGGACATATAGATAGTTTTAAGTAGAACCTCACCTTCCTTTGGAGATCTAATTTTTTCTTTCACAGTTTTGAAGTTTTCAAGAGTTGGTTCACCATGCGGTCTTTCATTGAGTAAAATTTTGGTGTTCATGTAATTTTCTCCGTTTGTTAAATATTTTCGAAATTGATTTATTCTGACATCTTTTTTTATTTAAGCTTTTGATAGATAATACTTAAAACATAATGTTGAAAATAAAGACCCTAACCCTAAACATAAAAATGATAAGAACCAAGCTAAATGACTTGTTTGTCCACCAAAATTATCCAAAACAAAACCAATTATAGGTCCTCCCAAAGCTCCCCCAAAAAATCCGACCATAGAGTGAAGAGCCAGTCTTACACCTCTATCTTCTGGTTTACCGTTAATTACAGTTCCAGTAGTTAATGATCCTGAATCAAGCACTATAAGTCCATTATAGATTAAAAGCATTAAAAGGGCTAACCAGAAACTAAACCAAAAAGAAATAGCAGTCAAAATTGAACCAATAAAACATAATAATCCCATTTTACTTACTATTCTTGCTCTGTCTTTTCCTATGCAATATTTAGCACCATAGATAGATGCAAAAATACCCAAAAAGCCCATTAAACCAATACAATTAGCAATGAATGCGTCACTTACTTTGGTGTTAAAATAATTTGAAAGAAATAATATACATGGAAATGTCCAACTTCTAAAGCCAAATAATTCATATGTATGTCCTCCATAGCCAAGTATGAATGGCAATGCTTTCTTATTTCTAAATGTAGTAAAAATAGGGATAATTACTTTTATAATACCTTGATATGGTCTTTTTTGGCGCTCTTCTATTTCTTCTCCTGAGAATAACAACAAAGGAAAAGCAGAAATAAATAGAATAATTGAGGCAAATAAGAAGGCTTGTTCCCATGAAATTTCATAACTCTTTATGAAACCAAATAGAGAGAACGAAAATGCGACACCCAATCCAAAAAAAGAAGTATAAACTGCAACATATTTCTCTCTAGAAATTTTGTTAAGTCTTGAATTAAGTATTTGTAGCCCAGGCATATAAGTGCCAGCAAGACCTGCACCAACAAGACCCCAATAGATTGAAGCATTAATAACGTTGCTAGCAAAGAAAGAAAATAATAATAAACCTAAGCAACCAAGTAAAGAAGAAAAGCAATATAGTTTTCTTGCATCAAAAGTGTCAGTCATGCTCACTAAAAATGGAGTTGCAATAACATATCCAATATAAAATGATCCACTAATCCAGCCAGCTTCACTATTTGACAAATTCCATAAGGTTTGAAGGTCTAATAAATAGATAGGCCATACAGCAAATCCAGTCATAGAAAACATCTGTATAAAGCAACTTAAAAAAACAATTCTAGGCATTATATCTTTGAACAATCTGACTAATTATATTTAATATTTCATTTAACAAGTTTATTATTTAATGTAGATTATAGACTGTTTAAAACTTGTCTATTAATTAAAGGCTAAACATGACTACTCTACAAGAAATTATGTCACCTAAATCAATTGCTATTGTTGGAGCTTCAGATAATAAAGCTAGGATTGGAGGACGCCCATTAGCCCATATGATTGAACAAAAGTTTTCAGGAGGAATTTTCCCAATTAACCCAAATAGAGATAGTGTTCAAGGTATTAAAGCTTACTCTTCTTTATTAGATGTAAAAGAAGATTTAGATTTTATTTTAATCGCAGTTCCTTCCCAAATAGTTGTGTCTGTCCTTGAACAGGCTGTAGAAAAAAAGGCAAAAACAGCATTAATTTTTTCTTCAGGGTTTTCCGAAATAGGTGGTCAAGGACAAATCTATCAAAACCAAATTAAAAAAATTAGTAAAGATAGTGGTTTAAGAGTAATAGGCCCAAATTGCCTTGGACTTTTTAACTCAGCTACTAATTTTTATCCAACATTTACATCAACCATAGACAGGGCTACTCCAAAGCCAGGCGGAATATCAATTGCCAGCCAATCAGGCGCTTATGGAAGCCATATATATATGGTAGCTCATCAAAGAGGTTTAGGAATAAGATATTGGATGACAACTGGAAACGAAGTTGACTTGTCAGTAGGAGAAACAATCCAATTAATGGCTGAGGATCCAGATGTTCATTCAATTATGGCATACGCTGAAAGTGTAAAAGATGGAGAGCAATTTACTAAAGCTTTAGACACTGCAAGATCTGAAAAAAAGCCAGTAATTTTTATGAAAGTAGGTAGATCAGAAGTTGGCGCTGCAGCAGCTAACTCTCACACAGCTTCTTTGGCAGGTGAAGACGTTATTTACGATGAAGTGTTAAAAGCTCATGGTGCCTATAGAGTAAGAAGCACAGAAGAAATGTTAGATGTAGCTTATGCAACTAAACCAAGGATATTTCCTGCGGGAAAAAATTTAGGTATAGTAACTATATCAGGAGGAGGCGGTGTATTGATGGCAGATGCTGCATCCGATGAAGGTCTAATAGTTGGTCCCATGCCAGAGGATGCTCAAGATGAATTAAAACAACTTGTACCTTTTGCATCACCGATGAACCCTGTAGATGTGACAGCTCAATTTTTTAATGATTTATCGTTGATACCCAAGTTTACTGACTTAATGCTCTCAAAAGGTGGTTATGATGCATTAATAGGTTTTTGGACATCTGTTGCAGGCTCTCCTGTTTTATCAAAACCCCTTTTATCATCTCTTAAACAGGCTATGAAAGGATACGAAGATAAATTGTTTATAAATTGTATGGTTGCGCCTGAAGAATACGTTAAAATGTATGAAAAAGAAGGGTTTCCATGTATTGAAGATCCTACAAGAGCTATTATAGCAATGTCTGCATTGATGTTTTTTGGAGAAAAATTTAATCTAATTGAGGCTAAACAAGATTTTAAAAAAAATGATTATGTTATAAAAATACCTAAAAAGAAATTAAACGAAATCGACTGTAGTGAAATTTTAAGGGCTGCTAATTTACCAGTTGTAAAATCTTTGCAGATTAAAAACTTAGATGATTTATCCTCCCTTTTTAAAAATGATGATACCAAATATGTAATGAAGATTTTGTCATCAGATATTCAACATAAAACAGAAGTTGGTGGTGTAATTTTAGATATTAAAAATATTGATCAGGCTAGAGAAGCTTTCAAAAAAATTCATAAAAATGTTAATGAAAAAGCTCCTAAGGCTATAATTGACGGGGTCGTGATTTCACCAATGATAAAAGGAGGAATTGAATGCATTTTAGGTGCTAAAATTGACCCAGTATTTGGACCAATAGTTATGTTTGGTCTTGGTGGAATATATACGGAGGTAATGAAAGATATTTCTTTTGCTGAAGCTCCAGTATCTTTTGAGAAAGCTGAAAAAATGATTTTGTCTTTAAAAAGTAAAGATGTTTTTTTTGGTACTAGGGGTCAACCTTCTGTTGATATAAAGTCTTTAATAACTGCGATTGTTAACTTATCTAATTTAATTGCAGCTAATTTTGATCGGATTGATCAAGTTGAAATGAACCCAATTTTAGTCAGTGAGAATAGTGTTATTGCTCTTGATGCATTGCTTGTAACTAAATAGAACTTAAAAAAGGAAGAAAAATGCCAGAAAACTTAAAAGGATTAGTTGGCCCAGAACAACAATTTAAAAATTATTTGTCTGAAGGAAAGTTTATGATCCAAAGGTGTAAAAGTTTAGATAAATTTTTCTTTCATCCCCGAGTTGCTTTTCCAGGAACTGGTGAAAGGGATTTAGAGTGGGTAGAAGCATCTGGAATAGGAACTGTTCATAGCACCACTTGCAATAGGAGGTTACCAGAAAAGGGTGGTGATTTTAATTTGTCTTTAATTACTTTAGATGAAGGCCCAAGAATGATGGCAAGGGTAGAAGGCACAGAGCCAGATAAAGTTCAAATAGGTCAAAAAGTAAAAGCTAGAATTTCAATTCTTAATGGGGAACCAGCAGTAATTTTTGATATTTTACAAGGATAATTATAATGAACCAAAATGATATTAATAATTTAAGAGGTAAAACCGCTGTCGTTGGCCTAGCAGAGAGTGGTTGTGGAATGGCATCAGGTTGGAGCGCTATGGAGATAATGGCAAACTCTGTTCATGACGCTTTAGATGATGCAGGAATAAAATTAAATGAAGTTGATGGAGTTTTTGCTGCAACAGCCTTTCATTCCATGGCGGCCATGTCTTTATCTGAATATCTTGGTTTAAAACCGAAATTTGCTGATGGTTCTCAGATTGGTGGATCAAGCTTTTTATCTCATATTTTGACAGCTGCTTTGGCTTTAGATGCGGGATTGATAAATGTAGCAGTGGTTGCATATGGCTCTAATCAAAAAAGTATTGGAGGATTTAAAACTATTTCAGAAGCAATGCCATATGAAGCACAATATGAACCTAGAATGCCAGTCACTGCATATGCTTTAGCTGCAAAAAGATATATGCACGAATTTGGAGCGTCTCGCGAAGATTTAGCAAATGTAGCAGTATCTGCAAGAGACTGGGCCTTACTTAATCCAAGAGCTTACACTTATGGTAAGGGACCCTTGACTGTTGAAGAAGTTCTTTCAGCAAGACCAATTGTAGATCCCTTGGGTAAACTAGATTGTTGCCTAGTCACTGACGGAGGAGCTGCGGTCATAATGACAAGGTCTGATAGAGCTAAAGATACTAAAAATACTCCTATTTATTTGCTTGGAGCAGCAATGGAACACCATCACCGAATGGTTTCTGAAATGCCAGATTTAGTTAGAACATCGGCAATAGATAGTAGCCAAAGGGCATTTAAGATGTCTAGTTATAAAGCCACTGACATGGATACAATACAATTATATGACGCCTTCACCATAAATACATTGTTATTTCTTGAAGATTTAGGTTTCTGTAAAAAAGGTGAAGCTATTGAATTGGTTAAAAACAACAATATTGGGCCATCTGGATCCTTAAAAGTTAATACTAATGGAGGAGGGTTGTCCTGTGTACATCCAGGAATGTATGGTCTCTTTGTAACTTTAGAAGCTATTCGTCAATTAAGGAATTCCGCAGGTGACAATGTAGGTGAAAGATCGGGTGGAGGATGGATTGACAATGCAAAATTGTCAGTAGCTCATGGTAATGGCGGAGTTTTGTCAAGTCAGGTTACAAATGTTTGGGGCGTTTCTGAAACTCTTTAAATTATGATTTGAGAATTTTTAGATAATAGAAAGTACCAGTTTCTTTATTATATTTTACCTCAAGCCTACCTTTTATTGTTATAGGATCAAAGGAAAAGTCAATAGCCTTTTCTGAACTGATTTCGATAACTTGCGATGGTCCAACGTGGTAGTGAAATGGACAACTTAAAGGATATGGTCCAATTAAAAATTTTTTTTGTTTTTCTGATTGCTCAAGAGGAAACATAAAGCCCATTATTGTAACTGTTTTACCATTATATTTCTTAACATTATCATCATAAACTGGTTTTATAAGACAATAGTCAAAACCATCTTTATCAATTGTGCAG
The DNA here is from genome assembly GCA_902533225.1 of uncultured SAR116 cluster alpha proteobacterium. GTDB lineage: Bacteria > Pseudomonadota > Alphaproteobacteria > Puniceispirillales > Marisalimonadaceae > Marisalimonas. Next base: position 60,941 of record CACALC010000002.1, read on the forward strand.
TCTTCAATCTCTTTGGTTTTTTTAAATAATTGCCAGGGTATGGCATCACCCGTTACTTCGAGTGGTTCATATAAATCTTCAACTATAATATTCTCAGATGGATCAATATCATTAAGGTTAAATTTTTCATAACCAAATACCTTAAATGTAAATAAAGAACATATGATTATAATTACAAATTTTTTATTCATATTTTAATCTTTTCATATCTGACTTTACGTCTATAAAAATAAATAATTAACTATTTAACAAGGTTTTTCTAATATTTTGTTTATATACTTTGATGCCGGGTATAAGACAAGTAAGAAAAGAAATAATCAGAATAACAAACCATATCGTTAATATTTCATAAATAAAATCAAGCTGTCCTGTAACTATATTTCTTCCAAGTAATGAAAAAAATTCAATGCACTCGTAGACTATACCTCCTAAGATCAACCCAATAAAACTTCCTAAAATTGAAATAGTCATTCCCTCAATTAAAATTATAGAAAAAATTCGCTTCCTAGTAAAACCAAGTGTTCTTAATATTGCCAGGTCATATTTTCTTTCGTTTATGTTATTTAATAATGTGAATAAAATCCCTGCAAATGATAAAGATACAATTATAATACTTAAATAATTAATAATTTTATGGGCTTCGCCAGTTAACTTAAATAATTTAGAAATTTCAAGATTAGGACTAGCTGCCTGCAGACTTGTGTTTTTGTTAATTAGTCTTGGAAAAGAAAAGACGGAAGTTTTATTTTTATATTTTAATAATAATGCCGTTACTTCTAAGCTATCAGTGTTTTTCAAAATGTCATTTTGATTTGAATGTAAATTCCATACACTATCCAAGCTGGTGATAATTAAATTATCTAATATAGTACCTGTCTTTTTTAAGATACCAACTACTTTATAAGGTTGTTCAGAATGAATGTCGCCTGTATCTATTAAACCATGAGATCCCACAAAAAATTTGTCAATTTTTAATTTAGTGAAATTAGCTACATTGGAACCAATTACGGATTGCATAGGCTTTTCCCACATAGAACCTATTTCTAATTCTGCATCATATAGTTTTAAGAATTTCTTATCAGTACCCACTATCCTGTAATTTTGGAAATTATCACCTAACGAAATTGGAACTCCAAATTTAATAGCAGGATGTTTCATAATTTTTTTAGCATTTTTGTAACTTATATTTCCCGTTGGAATATCAATGTGATGAATAGATGACAAAACTAATTGAAGAGGGCTTCCCTTGGCACCTACTACTACATCCAAATTAGGATTATTTTTGGTAAAAGTATTCTTAGTAATTTGATTAACTAAAACTGACAATGTAATTATTGTGACACCTAATATCATTAAAAGTATACTCATCATGAAATTTAATGGCTTAGATTTTAAATACAAAAATGAAATTAAGAATATATTTATAATACTTCTCCTAATCTCAAAATTTCGTTGAAATTAAGAATTGATTGAACACGTTTGTCGTGAGTTATTAAAATTAATGAGGCTTTGTGTCTTAAGCTTTCTTCTTTGATTAGGTTTGTAATAATATCTGTATTCTTATCATCCAATGATGATGTAGGCTCATCACAAAATATCCATTTCGGTTGCCCTATAAATGCACGTGCTACCGCAACCCTTTGTTTTTCACCAATACTTAAATTTGAAACCTTGATATGAGATTTATCAGCTAATCCCACTCTTTCAAGGAGGTCATAAAGATGATCAGTATCTTGGGAACCTTCCGCAGTATTTGCAATTTGTAGATTTTGCTTAATTGTAAACGCATTAATTAAATTAAAACTTTGAAAAACTATTCCGAGATGTTTTCCTCTAAATTCGTCAATTTTGTTTTCAGATAAACTATAAAGGGAAATATCATTATAACGAATGCTTCCTTCAGTAGGTATTTGAAGACCACATAAAACACTTAATAATGTTGTCTTTCCTATACCAGAAGGACCTGTAATTAACAGGTCCTTTTCTTTTTTTATTTTAAAATCTATGTTTGAGAATAATTTGTGACCATCAATTGAAAATGAAAGATTTTCACAGATTAACATAACTCATTTATCCTAAACATTCCTTTAAACTTTTAGCCATATTTTTTAGTAATTGTATATAAAAATTTTCTTTTCCAGAAATGTTTACGCCTAATGGATCTAGTGTTCCAATTTGCGCATTCGTTCCTTCAACAACTATTTTTACTAATTTACTGTCAAATTGTGGCTCTTGAAATACACATGAGGCATTTAATTTTTTTATTTTATCTTTAATAAAAGATATCTGTTTTGGTGATGATGCAATATCACCTTCTAGTGCAACAGAGCCAACGGCATTTAGCCCAAATGCTTTTTCAAAATATTGATACGCATCATGAAAAACCACATAAGGTTTGTCTTTAATTGGAGCTAGATCTTTTGTTAACTCACTTTTTAAATCACTTATTTTATTAATAATATTATTTGAATTTTCTTTATATTGACTAGCATTGTCTGGGAAAAGCAAACTTAATTCTTCATTCACTTTTTTAACGATTTTGATTGCATTATCTGGGCTTAACCAGATGTGAACATCGTCTTTACTTTGATGATCATCGTGATCGTCATGCTTTTTAGCATGTTTATCATGGTCGTGATCGTCATGTTTTTTACCATGCTTATCATGATCATCGTGGTCGTCATGCTTTTTAGCGTGTTTATCGTGATCATCGTGGTCGTCATGTTTTTTACTATGCTTATCATGATCATCGTGGTCGTCATGCTTTTTACCATGCTTATCGTGATCATCGTGGTCGTCATGGCCTTCATGTCCATGGTGGTCATGACGTTCCCAAGCTTCATTATCCCTTATTGCAAGATGTTCGATCCCTGTCTCTTCCAATAGATCTACTATTTTAATATTTTTAGGCAAATTTTTGAAAACTTTTGTAACGCCACTTTCTAAATGATTTGAAACGAAGAAAATAATATTCGCTTCTTGCATTTTTTTTGTATCAGAAGGTTTTAATTTATACTCATGTGGAGAAATTTCTGCTGGTATCAATGAAATAGTTTTGCCAGTATTACCAATAACTGCGCTAACAAGTGAATTGATAGGCTGAATTGTTGTGACAACTCCTTTTGTCTCGCTAGCAAAAACAGTAGAGTTTGAAAATAATATCAAAATTATTATAGAAAGTATTTTATTCATCATTTGTCCTTAAAATTTTGTAATGTTATAACATAACATAAGTATGTATATAACCTTTAAAAGTCAAGATTAATAATGTATAAGAAATTATTAAAATTTACAGAATATTAAGAAAATTAGTTAAGTTTGAATGTTAAACAATTTATTAATAATGATTTATTAATATTATTTAAAATTCAAAGTTAAAAAAAAGATTGTCATCAAAAAATGAAAACTACAAATGCATTAATATCGGCTCAGAATATTAGCGTAATTAAAAACGAAAAAGCCATACTAGATAATATTGAAATAGAAATAAAAAAAAACGACTTTCTTACAATTATTGGACCAAATGGTGCTGGTAAAACTATGCTATTAAAATGTTTAATGGAGTTTTATAAGCCTAATAGTGGTCAAATTATTAAGAAACCTAATTTAAAAATAGGATACATGCCCCAGTCCATAAATATCATTAATACAATGCCTATGAGTGTCCAAAATTTTATAACCATGAGAAAAAAATTTGATGAAATTTCTTTTAGACAAGTTGTATCTGAGACACAAATTGAGAAAGTAATTAACAAGCAACTTTCAGTTTTGTCTGGTGGTGAAATGCAAAGAGTATTGCTTGCAAGAAGTTTGCTGAATAATCCTGAATTACTTATTCTTGACGAACCTGCTCAAAATTTAGATGTTTCTGGTCAAATCTACTTTTATAATCTTTTGCAATCCATATATCTAAAAAGAGGTTTAAGTATTTTGATGGTGTCACACGATTTACATTTAGTTATGGCTTCAACAAAAAAAGTATTATGTCTTTCTAATCACATATGCTGCATCGGGAAACCTCAGCAAATTACTAAAGATCCAGAATTTATATCTATGTTTGGTAAAGATATGGCAAATATAATGGCAGTTTATCAACATTCAAACGAGACTGAAAAAATTCAACCAAATAATACTATTACTGGAGAATAAAATAACTGATCCTTTCATTATAAGAGGTATTTTGGCTGGTGTTGCCGTTGCCCTAATATCTGGTCTAGTAGGTTGTTTCGTCGTTTGGAGAAGACTTTCATATTATGGTGAATCAATTGCACATAGTTCCTTACTAGGTGCAGGAATAGGAATATTACTTGGTGTTGGCATAAATATAGGGGTTGTTTTTGTCTGTTTGGTCTTTGGATTTCTATTTTTATGGTTACAACAAAGTAAAGCTCTCTCATCTGATACCCTATTAGGTGTATTGGCCCACGTAGCCCTTGCTATTGGGATTATAGTAATTTCATTCAATAAAATTAAAATAGATCTACATGCTATTTTATTTGGTGACATTTTAACAGTAAGCTCAAATGATATTTGGGGAATGTATATAGGAGTTTTTTTAGCTATAATTCTTATATTATTTAATTGGTCATCTTTACTTTTAGTGACTGTGGACGAAGATTTAGCAAAAGCAGAGGGAATTAATCCGCTGTACATGAATTTGTTATTGACATCAGTTTTAACCATAGTTGTTGCGTTGTCATTGCAAATTATTGGACTTTTATTAATTACTGCAATGTTAATAATACCTGCTGCAACTGCTAGAAGAGTAGTGAATTCACCAGGAATTATGGTAGTTATTTCAACCCTAATTGGTATTTTTTCAGTTGTAATAGGAATTTATATATCTGTTGAAACAGATATTCCATCTGGACCTTCCATTGTAGTTGTTAGTGCAGTTTTATTTTTTCTTTCCCATTTTTTTGGGAAGTTTTTAAAAAAAGAATAAAAAATTTATATTTTTTAATCGATTAAGGTTTTAAAATTATTTTACCCTTAGCGCCTCTAGCAAGAATTTTTTCTAACACTTTTGCAGCTTCTGACAACGGATAATTTTCCTCTATCAAAGGTTTAAGTAGATCTTTTTGATACCATTCAAATAGTTCAATCATATTATTTTTATATTCTTCAGGTTCTCCTCGGGTAAAAGCTCCCCAGAAGACACCAACTACACTAAACTCTTTTACTAATGCTAAGTTGACTGCTAATTTTGGTATTTTACCTGATGCAAATCCAATAACTAATAATCTACCACTTCTAGCCATTGTTCTAGCCACTGTATCAAATATATCCCCTCCAACAGGGTCAAAAATAACATCGACACCTTTGCCTTTAGATATACTTTTTAATTCTTCTTTAAGATTATCGTATCCAATAGAAATATCTGCTCCATTATCTTTGGCTATTTTTTGCTTCTCAGGATTTGAAGATACAGCAATTACTTTTGCTCCTATTATTTTACCTATTTGAATGGCTGCTATTCCAGTTGAACCTGAAGCTCCTAAAACAACTAATAACTCATTTTTTTGTAATTGAGCTCTTTGTTTTAGTGCGTAATGGGATGTCCCATACGCACATAAGAGTGCACATGAATCATCAAACGACATATTAGTAGGTATTTTGAAAACAGATTTTTCTTGAACAACAGCTTGTTCGGCATATCCACTTAACTGAGAAAGAGCTGCCACTCTATCACCTATCTGAAAATTTTTAACACTTGATCCAACTGTAATAATTTCACCAGCTACTTCCATACCAGGAATAAAAGGAGTTTCAGGTTTTAATTGATATTTACCTTGAACTAATAATCCATCTGGAAAGTTTACACCCACAGATTTTACATTAATGATTACACTTTTATCCTGAATAATAGGTTTTTTTACATCTTTATATTCTATATCCTGGATTGGTCCAAAATTGTTACAAACAATTGCTTTCATTTAATGGCCTTTATATAAATTTTTTTAATCATGGAAATACTAATGATATTGTCTCAGCAATAAATGCGGGCTTAGTTTCATTTTTAATTTCTAATTCACATTTGTTAACTACTCTATATCCCCCATTGCTCATTTCCTCACAGGAAATTATCGTTTTGTTAAGCCTAACATGTGATCCAACTTTTACCATGTTAATAAACCGTACTTTATCAGATCCATAATTTAATGTTTTAGATGAATTTCGAACTTGTGAGTTTTGGGCAGCTAATTTTGGAAGTAAAGATAACATAAAATAACCATGGGCAATTGTTTTTCCCTCAGGCATTTCTTTTTTTGCTCTTTCTTCATCTACGTGGATCCATTGATGGTCAGATGTTGCTTTTGCAAAGTTATTAATTTTTTCTTGGGTTACATGATACCATTCGCTTGGTGTCAGAGGTTTATCAACATAATTTATAATTTCAGAAGGGCGTTCTATAATTACCATTTTCAACTCTCTTATTTTCTATTTAAATTTCAGAATAAATGATAGTTTATTTAATATTAAATAAAAATAAAATTTTGTGGAGATTTTCATGTCTCATACTAAAGAATTTAAACTAGAAGGTGTAATTCCAGCAACATTGCTAGCCTTTGATAAAGATTTTCAAATAAATGAAAAAGCTAGTAGAAAACATATAAAAGAATGTGCTTTAACAGATGGTATATCAGCTGTAACAGTAAATGGGCATTCCTCTGAAATACATGCATGTAATTTTGAAGAGCAAAAAAGAATATTAAGTTTTTCACTTGAAGAAGTTGGTGACTTTATACCAGTAATTAATGGTGTTTATGCTGATGGTAGTATAGAAGCAGCCAAAATTGCTAAAATGTCTGATTTAACTGGCGCTTCAGCATTATTATGCTTTCCTCCACAAAGTATGGCTATGGGTGGTCATTTAAGGCCAGAAATGGCATTAGAGCATTTTAAAAGAATTGCAGACGCTACAGATTTACCTCTAATATGTTTCAACTATCCGTCTGCAGGAAATTTAACGTATCCATTTCATACATTATTAAAATTGTTTGAAACTGTACCTACTATAAAAGCCATAAAAGATTGGTCAAACGATCCCATGATTCATGAAAAACATATAAAAACATTTCAAAATCTTTCTAATCCGGTAAACGTTCTTACCACTCATAGTTCATGGTTGATGTCGTCATTAGTTATGGGGGCCAAAGGATTATTGTCAGGTGCAGGTAGTGTAATTGCCTCCTTACAAGTGAAATTATTTAATGCTGTAAAAGCTAAAAATTTAGAAAATGCCCAAATAATTAATGACCAAATTTTTCCTTTGGCTCAGGCCTTTTATTCTCCTCCATTTTTAGATATGCATAATAGAATGAAGGAGGTTTTAGTATTAACTGGAAAAATGGAAGAGGCTATAGTTAGACCGCCATTAATGAAGTTAAGTTCTGAAGAAATTAATAAATTAAAAAAAGCAATTCAATTATCAAAAATTTAAAAGTTAAACCTTAAAATTTAAGAATCATGAATTTTTACATATTCAAAATCACCAGGTTTATTATCAATACCTAAATCAGGTGCAGATATCCAATCAGCATATCTTCCAGGTTCAGAAACAGGTTTCATTAAAGATTCAATAAATAAGTTATCATCTGTTGTTGGTAAAAACTTACCTTTATCCTTATCCCATGTATCTTTTGTTAGAATATCTCCTAATGGTGATATGTTGGCACTCATAAATGTGCCTATTTTTCTATTAAAGCCCTCAAAAGGTAACTTCATCTCAAAGTTTATTTTAGCTTCTTCTATGGTTCTATTCCATCTTTTTATACTTACTGCAGTATCTTTTGTGTAATCATCCCTTAATCTCATATTAAGTGATAATAGAGCAGGGGCTTTTTTATTAATAATTTGTCCATCAGTAAATTCTAATATTGGGTAAGTGTCATTTTTTAGAATATGGTCATCTTTTATTTTTGTTTCCCAAAATCTTCCTTTTACTCCTGCTGTATAGGTGTTTGCAGCATTTGTAGAAATTTCTGACCCAAACAAATCTAATGACAATGAATAATGAAGGTTAATTTTCTTTTGTATTGTTGGCAAATCAATAACACCTAATTCTCTTATTTTTGAAATATCATAAGGATTTGAAATGCCTGCTTTATTCATCATTTCGCATGTTTTTTTTATTACTCTTCTTACACCATTTTCACCAACGAACATGTGGTGAGCTTCCTCTGTAAGCATAAATCGACAAGTTCTTGAAAGTGGATCAAACCCGGATTGTGCAAGGGCTTCCAATTGCATTTTCCCGTCTCTGTCAGTGAATGCTGTAAACATGAAAAATGAAAGCCAATCTGGAGTTGATTCATTGAAAGCTCCTAACATTCTTGGAGCATCTTCAGATCCTGATTGACGTTTAAGTAATTCATTAGCTTCTTCTCTGCCGTCAGAACCAAAATATTTTTGAAGCAAGTAAACCATAGCCCACAAATGTCTTCCTTCTTCAACATTTACCTGAAACAAATTTCTCATATCATAAAGGGATGGTGCGGTACTTCCCAAAAATCTTTGTTGTTCAATTGAAGCTGGTTCAGTGTCACCTTGTATAACAATTAACCTTCTTAACATTGATCTATATTCACCTGGTACTTCCTGCCAAACTGGTTCACCAATGTGATCACCAAAAGGAATTGTTCTTCCTTCTTTCTGAGGAGCAAGTAATATACCCCAACGATATTCAGGCATTTTAACATAGTCGAAAGTAGCCCAACCATCTTTATCAACATTTATTGCCGTTCTTAAATAGACTAGCATATCTTGAAAACCAACTGGTCCTAAATCTTTCCACCAATCAATATATCCTGGATGCCACCTTTCAAGAGCCTTAAGAACACGTTTATCAGACGATAGGCTTACATTATTTGGAATTATTGTATCGTATTCAACTTGACTATTATTTAGCATATTATCTCCACTTATGTTCTTTCTTTAGTATATTGACCTTTGTTACCAGTTCCATACTTTTTCAATGCACCATTCTCACCTACAGCACTCGGTCTTTGAAATATCCAGTTCTGCCAAGCAGATAGCCGACCAAAAATTTTCGTTTCCATTGTTTCTTTTCCTGGAAATCTTAAGTTAGACTCCATACCAACCATAGAATCAGGAGAAAAACTACTTCTTTCTTCTAAAAAAATCCTTATTTCATCTTCCCAATCAATATCATCAAACATAAAAGTAATTAAACCTAAATCATTTGCCTCTTCAGCCAAAATTTGTTTTTCTAAATTTTGTTTTACTAAAAGAATTTGTTCAGGTAAGCCTATAAATCTGGTATCTAATCTAGACATATTGTTTGACATTAAAAAATTTCCAAAATTAGATTTTGATAAAATTATGGTTGCTTTTTTATTATCATATTCTTCAAACTCTCCTTCAGCCATATAACTTCTATCAGCAGCAAAGATTAATTCAGATAAAAATCCTGCATAACAAGAATTAGGTTCAATTAAAGTAATTAAAGTTCTAGATGTAAGGTCTATTCTTTTAAAAACTCTTGTCCAAAAGTATGAAATTTCATTCATTAACCAAAAGTTTTTATAGGTTTCAAATAACTTGTCATAGGATAAAACTTTAGAGATTTCACCAGACGTTTTGAAAACTATTATTCCAATTTCTAATTCGTTAAATCTTAAATTTAAGATAGTATCATCTAATTCTCTGGCACATTTCAAAAGCCAAAAATCATCACCTTGAGATAGAATTTCACTTAAATTTTCAGGAGCATCTTCAAGAGGGGCATTAATAGTAATTGTAGCAGATTTTTTTTCTCTATCAATTTGGACAGATAATGTCGAATATGTAATCTCTTCATTACTAACAGTAGTTTTTTGTAAATTGTTAAGCTGAACACCTACTAAATTTTCATTTTGATTTTTATTGCAAGACTTATTCTTAATCAATGAATTAAGTTCATCATTTAAAGCAGTTTTTTTAGTAATCGTGTCAACTAAACGCCATTCTTTTGCTTTTTTTGCTTTGACACCTTCTTCCATAGTACAAAACACATCTGCAAGATCTCTTCTGATTTTTCTTTTATCAGTGAGTCTGGTCAAGCCTCCTGTACCTGGAAGTACAGCTAAAAGGGGAACTTCAGGCAACGATATACTTGAAGATCCATCATCTAATAAAATTATATGATCACATGCCAAGGCAAGCTCATAACCACCTCCAGCGCATACGCCTTCAACTAAACATATAAAGAATTGAGATGCTTCTTTGGAAGAGTTTTCTAAGAAGTTTCTAGTTTCATTAGTAAATTTACAAAAATTTACTTTATGAGCATGATCTGATGATGCAAGCATCTTAATATTAGCACCTGCACAAAATGCTTTTTCATTACCAGATTTTATAATTATTGAACTAATTTGAGGATGCTCAAATCTTAATCTTTGAACTGCGTCTGATAATTCAATATCCACACCTATATCATAACTATTTAGTTTTAATTTATATCCCTCAAAAAAACCCTTATCCTCATCCACTTTCATTATTAAAAAAGCAGTATTTTTTTCAAATTTTAATTCCCAATGATTATATATTTCAGGGTATGTTTCAAAATTTATTTTAGGTTTCATTTATCTTCTCGATTTCCAAAAAACTAACTTATTATTAATGATATGATAAGTCTATAAAAGTTTTTTTATGAATTGGTCAATATGTTTGATCGTGGCATCTGGGTATTCATAAAATGGGTTATGTCCACAATTTTTAATAATAATTTTTTTTAATGTAGAATTTAATTTGTCTTCCAGTATTTTTACCTGGTTTAGTGTTCCATAGGGATCATTAGTACCTTGTAGCACTAAAATCGGAGTTTTTATTTTTGATAAATGATTTGAAATATTCCATTCTTTAAATTTAGGGCTTAACCAAACATTACTCCAACCAAAAAATGCATTATCTACATCATCATGATATTTTTCTAATTTAGATTTGAGTTTCTTATTTTTATATTGATCAATAGTTTCTTCAATAGCTTTAATACTTTCATTTTCAACAAAAAAATGTGGAGCTATTAAAATTGTCCCTAGCAAATTTTTAGTTGACTTATTAACGCTTCCAATAGCTGCTATGGTTCCGCCATCACTATGACCGACTAAAAAATATTTGTTTATAGATAGTTTTTCTAAAATAGTAGGTAAATATTTTTCAGCTTCAATACTCATATAATTAGTTGGTCTAGGTAATTTAGCATTTGACGATTTTCCATATCCAAATCTTGAATAAACTAAAATATTTAACTTTGTTTTTTCATGAAGTAATTTTGGTATATTTCGCCACATAGCTATAGAGCCTAAACCCTCATGTAACAAAATTAAAACAGGTTTATTATTAGAAAAGTTTCCTAAGGTAATATACTCAATCTGTTTTTCTTCGATATCTAAAAAAGATGGTTTCATTTAAACTACTTAATAAATTATCTTAATTTAAATCTTTGCACTTTACCGGTAGCTGTTTTAGGAAGTTCACTAACAAAATTAATCCATCTTGGATATTTCCATTTTCCAACTTTGTTTTTTACGTGCTCTTTCAAAATCTCTTCTTTGTCAGTTTTATTTATATTTTCGTTCAAAATAACAAAAGCACATGGTTTTTCTAGTCCTTCATTGTCTTGTTTAGCAACTACAGCTGCCTCCAAAACTAAATCATGCGAAACTAGGGCCTGTTCCACTTCAAATGGAGAAATCCATATTCCACTTACTTTAAACATATCATCCGTTCTACCACTATAAATATATTTCTCATTGTTAAGTTTTTCATATTTATCTCCTGTTCTTGTCCACTCTCCTTCAAAAGTATTTCTTGATTTTGTTAGCTTGTTCCAATAACACATAGCAGATGATTCACCTTTAACAAGCAATTCCCCAATTTCACCAACGGCCACATCTTCACCATTTTCATCAACTAATTTTAAATCGTACCCTGGCACAGCGCTTCCTGATGTACCATAAGTTATATCGTTAGGTTTATTAGATAAAAATATATGAAGCATTTCAGTAGAACCAACACCATCTAGAATATCAATTCCTGTAATTTTTTTCCAATCAGTTCCAATCTGGAATGGTAGAGCTTCTCCCGCAGACACACATATTCTTAAATTTTGGTATTTTACCGGAGTTTTTTTTAGTTTTGCAGTCATAGCAGCATAAATAGTTGGGACAGCAAATAAAATAGATGGCTTCATCAACATCATAACTTCATTGACAGTATCGGGTGTTGGTCTAAGTGGATATAGTGCAGTTGTTGCTCCAACTCCCATTGGAAATGTCATAGCGTTGCCAAGGCCATAAGCAAAAAAAAGTTTGGCTACTGAGAATACAACATCACTTTCTTTAATATCTAAAACTTTAGAAGCATATGTTTCGAAAGTGTTTAGAAGACTTCCGTGAGCATGTATTACCCCTTTGGGTTCTCCAGTTGACCCTGACGAATACAACCAAAAAGCAGGTTCATCTTTTGACACAATTATTGGTTTTTTTTCGACACATTTCTTAATTTCTTTTTTAAAATTTTTAAACTGTTCATTATTTCTATTTTTACCAATTATAAAAATATTTTCGATTTCACTACAAATTTTGGTTGAACTAGTTATTAATTTAATGAGCTCTTCAGAAATAAATATTGTATTAGCTCTGCAATCCTCTAAGATTGTTTCGATTACTTCTTTCGATAAAAGAGTATTAATAGGAACTGGAATCACTCCAGCTTTTAAACATCCCCAGAAAATTATTGGAAATTCAATTTGATCTAAAACCAACATTAATACCCTTTCTTCTCTTCGAACATTAAACTTTGTTAACAGATCAATAATTTTATTTGTTTCTATAGATAATTCTTTATAGGTTATACTTCTTCCGTCAGGTATGGCTTCAACAAAAACATTTTTACTTTCAATTTTTGAGTTTAGATGTCTATCAATAAAATAATAAGATGCATTTGCTTTATTTATCTCTTTGTTATTTGACATAATTGTGTTGCCCCCTTTTTCCTCTATAAATTTAAATATAACTTATAAGAAATTCTATATTAATTAATTGATATAAAATTTGATTTTTAATATTTAATAATATTTAAATTATTTTTCTTACCTTCTGTGCAGAGCAGTCTTTATGGTTTTTAGACCTATCTCTCTAACAATATCTCTTTTATATCTATCAGTACTGTATTGGTCATTTGTTGTATTAAGATCCCACGCAAAATCGTTTAAACTATCCTCAATTTGATTTAAATCGGTAGTTGACCATTCTATTGATGTCATTTTTTCGCTAACACCGCCAACAACAAATCTAATAAAGTTTTCACCAGCAATAACTGCAAATGATGCCATTGCAAAGTCACCATATTTTTCTGATATTTCTTTAAATGCATATCCAGTATTTTTTTTTGACTTAGGTATTATTATACTTTTAATAATTTCATTAGATTTTCTTGATGTTAACAAAGGGCCTAGAAAAAAGTCCTCTGCATTTACAATCCTTTGAGAAAATACACTCGATAATTTTAATTTTCCTTGAAGAGCAATAAAGCATAAAGGTATTTCAGAGCTTGGATCTGCATGACATAATGATCCAACAACTGTACCTCTTGCTCTATGCTGTTGATGACCTACATATGGAAGACATTCAAATAACAAGGGAAACTCTTCTTTTGTTTCTATTCTTTTTTCTAGTTCAATTTGCCTGTATAAAGCACTAATCTCAATGTCAAATTTATTATTAATTATTGGAACATCGTTTTTTATAGAATTTATATCTATTAATATTTTAGGTTTAGCTATCCTCATATTTAACATTGCTATAAGAGATTGTCCTCCCGCAAGAATTTGTGAATCCTCTCCATATCTATTCAAGCCTTCTAAGGCTTCATTCCAAGTTTCTGGTTGGAGAAGGTCAAAAGAGGATGGTTTCATTTAAACTTCCTCAAAAATTTAATAAAACTATACCATAAACTAGATTTTTCATATTTTGGAGAAACTGCCTTATTTAAGCGATCAAAGAATTGATTTATTATAATTTTTGAAGCTGTATTTAAAAAACGCCCACCAACTGCAGCTATTTTTCCTGAAATATTAATATTATATTCGTATGATAACTTTGTAGTGTTTGTGTTCAGAGATTTCAGTTTTACTATACCTTCACCACTAGCTATCCCTAATGGTCCACTAGCCCTTCCAATAATTCTTAAACTTTCAGGTTTTGATAAATCTGTTAATTGAGCAGAAAAGTGATATTCACCCGTAATAGGACCAAAATTAATTTTAATCTTTCCTTCATATAAACAAGAATCCGTCATTTTTATGTCTTCATAAGTTGGCAATGTTTTTGATAAAATTTTAGGATCTAATAAAAATGTCCATACTAATTCACGCTTTTGTTCTATTAAATAATTTCCATTGCCATTAATGAGGTTGTTTTTAGATTGAGTGGTATTTAAAAAATTACCTTGATTATTTTTTCTACGTTTTTTTTCTGTTTTGTCTATATGTGTATAACCATGTACCTTAGAGTGTGTTAATGGAAGTGTAACATTATCTAGTTTTAATGCGTCACAGGCAGCGTTGGCAATAGCCACTGGGGTTGACATGCAATTACCTTCACCCAAGCCTTTTGATCCCAAAGGTGTGAATGGGCTTGGAGTTTCAATATGAATTATTGTTGGTGTGATTATTTCTTTTGTAGAAGCAAGTAGATAATCTGCAAATGTACCTGCTAAAAAAGAGCCATCAGCCGTATATTTAAACTCTTCATATAGTGCTGCTCCTACGCCATGAGCAAATGCTCCATATATTTGGCCGTTAGCAAGAAGAGGATTGATAATTTTTCCAGCATCATGACCTGTAATATACCTGTCAATCTTTGTTTTTCCTGTCATAGGATTTATTCTTAGACCACATACATCAAAAACAAACCCGTAAGCTAGTGAACCGTTAATTTGATCTTTATTATTTGGAGGTGAAAGTTGTGGAGGTGTCCAATGAATAGTTTCCCTTAATCCATTTTCACAATTTTCTGGAAGATTTCCTGGAGACCAATGAGCAGCGCCTACTAATCTGTTAAAAGATATTTTATTGTCTGAGTTATTTTTGTCTAGAACATAATTATTCTCAAAAATAATATTTTCCTCGATAGAATTTAATTTTGAGGATGCAATTTTCAATAATCGTTTCTTAAGTTTTTCTGCTGCCAGAAAAGTTGTACCTGCAACCGCGCCTGCAAATCTACTAGAATAGTTTCCTGCCGCAATCGACCATGCATCTTTTTGGGTGTCAAGTTCTCCGTTTACTAGGATATTTTCAATATTTATTCCAAAAACATCAGCAACAATTTGAGACAAGACTGTTTTATGGCCTTGACCTTGTGGTATACTATCGCACGTTACACAAACGCCACCTGTCGGTCCTATAGTCACAGAAGCACTTGTAATAGCTCCTCCTTTATGACCTGTTTTTTCTCTTTCTTTAAAAGGAACGGCTGTTGTTATATAACCCATATTTGATATAGAAGGCTCCACGATGGCAGAATAACCGATGCCATATAGATCACCTTCTTCAATTGCTTTTTTTTGACGGATTTTTATTTCTTTAAATTGATCAGATTTAAGTACTTTTTCTATTAATTTATTATATTGACCAGAGTCTAACAGGGCGCCCGATGCTGATTGATAAGGAAAATCTTTATCATTTACTAAATTTAATTTTATTACTTTCAAACGATCTAAATTTAATTCTGCAGCGATATTATGAACTAATCTTTCAAGTGCAAAATAATGTTGGGGACCACCAAAACCTCTATTTAGCCCTGTGGGTGTTTTATTTGTAACAACAACTCGATTTCTACAAAAAATATTATCTATTAAATACGCTCCAGCTAAATTTCCATGCATTCTATACAATGAAGCTGGTTCTGGAGCTCTAAGATAAGCGCCAACATCATCAATCTGATCATAATTTAATGCTAATATTTTTCCATTTTTTTTAACGGCGGCTCTTATATTTGTAACTCTATTAGTAGCAGAAGAGGCTGCAGTTAAGTGTTCAATTCTATCTTCAACCCATTTTATATTTTTACCAGATATTTTAGAAGCTAAACTGGTCAAAACCATCATTGGAAGAATTGCTTGTTTAATTCCAAAACTACCACCAGAATCTTGGTTCGAAATAAGTCTTAGTTTGTTTTCGTCTATGTCTAACGATCTTGAAATAACAGAATGAAGACTAAATGGACCTTGAAAATTTGATTGTATGGTATATTGATTGCTCTCAGGATTATAATTGCTTTGAACAATAAATCCTTCTAAAGGTGTGCAACTATTTCTAGGGTATTCAATTTTTAACTTTACTATTTTATCTGCTTTTTCAAACGCTTGATTAGGGTTTCCATAACAAAACTCTCTGTCACTTAAAACATTAGTTTTAAGTTGATTATGTACTTTTGGACTGTCATCTAAAGTTGCTTTATATGTATCAATAATAGGCTCCAATTGTTTATATGAAACCTTAATATTTTCAATTGCATCCTCTGCTATATACCTATCTTTAGCTAATACTAAAGCTATTGGCTCGCCTACGTATCGAACAAACTCAATAGCACAAGGCCAAACCTCAATATCAACACGAAGAACAGATAACAATGGTTTGGAAATTTCAGCAAACATTCTTCCATCAATAATTGAATGAACTCCCGGAATAGCAAGAGCTCTTGATGTGTCTATGTTATCGATTTTACCAGATGCATATGAAGATCTTAGGACCGCCACGTGTAATGTACCTGGTGGATAACCTGTATCATCACCAAACTGTCCTTTTCCAGAGATTAATGTATCATCTTCTGATCTTTCAATACTTGAACCAATGTAACAATCATCAATTTTAGTAATAGTCTTTTTCATTGAATTTAAGCCTCTTTAGTTACCTTTATAAACAGGCTTTCTTTTTTCAACAAAACTCTTAACACCTTCATTAAAATCATCAGAGCTTCTTAATCTTCCATAAGTTTCACCCTCTAATTCAATTGCTACGTGAAGAGGGGCGTCTTGTGATGTATTTAATACTGTTTTAATAGCTCTTTGTGCAAGTGGTGAAACAGAACAAAGTTCATCGACTAATTTCGAAATTGTGATCTCAAGTTTATCTTTCTCTACTAATTCAGAGGCTAACCCCCAATTAAAAGCTTCTTCTCCAGAAATTCTCTTACCTCTCATAATCATATCTTTAACACGAGATAATCCTATCATCCTAGCTAATCTTACCGAGCCACCTGACCCCGGTATCATACCGATTTTCATTTCTGGAAGTGATAATTGGGCACATTTAGTAACAATTCGGAAGTCACACGCTAATGAAAACTCTAGACCCACTCCAAAACAATATCCTTGGATAGCTGCAATAACAGGTTTTCTTATTTTTTCAGGTGTCATTACATTTTGAGCAAGCATCGTAAGTGTTTCTGGTGTCTCTTGCATAAAACCCTCAATGTTACCACCAGACGAAAAATGATCTCCATCTGCGCGCAAAACAACTATTCTTACATCTTCATTTTTATCTAGATCTCTTAGAGATTGCGCTATTTGAATTCTTTGAGAGTACTGAATTATGTTTAATGGTGGTCGAGATAAAATAATGTCTCCTCGTTTTTTTTCTTGATTTATTTCTACTCTAAAACCGTCAAATTTACTAATCATGCTAGACAACTACAACTCCTAATTTATTAATTTTGTTTCGGTGGATCATATTTATCCATTACATTATCTACTACACCATCAAAATAATCCCATGGGGTTTCTCTGTAACTATGATTTTTAATTATAAAAGAAGCTCCAGCATAAAATTTTTCATATTGTTGTTGTCTGCCTGCAAATTCTGAACCTACGACATCCCACGCCAATTTGAATAATTTCATTCTAGAAGTTGCATCCATTTGAGGGGTTTGGAAATAAGTTTCAAACTCTTTTTTAAGTTTTTTATTTTTAACAACGTTTATGCTTGCAGGCATTTGAAAGACACCTCCTCCACAAAGAGTCCTTAATTCATCAATAATTGTAGTATAGTTCTCTGTGCACCAGTTAAGAGCTGCATACATCATTCTTCTGTTAAAAGTTATATGATCTTTCGGCCAACTCTCTGCAGCTTCAATTTGTCCGTGTATCATGCCGGAAAGGTTTGCTTCCATAGAAGACATTTTTCCCAATGTTTCTTTTACTGCGGGCACTTGATCAGCTCCAGTAGCTTTTGCAACTTTATTACATAAGCCAGTAATTAATTCCATTTTTGACCAATACCTTACGTTTGCTTGGTGATTACCATAGCAATGTGCTGGAGTTTTTATATAAATTTCTCGAGCTAAAATTGCGTCGTCCATCACAAATATTCTTTCCCAGGGTACAAGGACATTTTCACACATCACCAATACATCTGTTTCGTCTAAATTCCACGATAAAGGTGAGTCAAATTGGTTATCATAGTGGGTTGAAAGAGGTTGACGCATCCATAGTGACAACCCTTTTATGTTACATGGTATTGCACATGTAATTGACTGTTTTATCTGATCTGGTGCAAGAGGGACCAAATTACCAATCCAAATTTCATTTGCAAAAACAGCACTAGTTGCAAGCATTTTCATACCCGATATCACTACACCTTCATCATTCTCATCGATAACAGACAAAGTTGGAATTGGAAGGTTTTGCTTTTGATAAAATTCAGGATTTCTTGCAGCTTGTGGCGGGACCACAGCATAAGAAGTAAAGATATCATTTGATTTCATATGATTATAGTAATTAAGTAGGTTTTTCTTAAACTTATATTTTTCAGTGTCAAAAATATCTGGGTTTGTTGACATTCCTGTTACAAAACTTGCAACATGGTCCATAGAACGTCCCATCATTCCAGATGTTTGGTCAGCAATAATTTTATGTGCAACAGATCTTTTTCTTAAATCATTTTTATTTTTTGCTTGTAAGAACCAACTAGAAAAAAGTTCTCCATTTTCTTCAAATGTTAATTCATTTTTATATTTATTTTGATGTTTAATATCATATAATTTAGCTACAGTTTTTGCAGCATTCTTAAACGCAGGATGAATTGTTACATCATTAATTTTTTCGTCACCAATATATACTACTCTTCCATCTTTTAATTGATTTAAATGTTGATCTCCTGTCTTAATCATTTTTGAAATCCTTTGAAGTTAAAATTCTTTTGTATTTTTATAATAATGTAATTCGAAGAGAATACAGCCATTTTCCGATTTAAATGGTCCATGATAAACACCTGGAGGTCTACATGCATAAGTAGATCCTTTGAATTGTTCACCACCACTGCCATTTTTATCATTTCCTACAATTAAGTCGCCTGTAACTAAATAGACTTCCTCCCAGTGATCATGAATAAACTGTTCAGTAGTATAGACACCTGGGTCAAATTTTAATAATCTAGATCTACTTCCTGTTTTTTTAATTTCGTCAATATCAGAGGCTAATATTTGCTGTTTTATTCCAGATGGATACCCTGTAGGAGTATGCCAATTTTTGTCTGATGATATTTTAGTAAACTCAATATGTGGTTTTTGTTTTAGCATAACTTTGCCTCTTAGTTTCAATATTTATTTATAAATCTATTTCATACTCACCTGATAACAATTTTCTTCTTAGTATCTTACCAGTTGGGGATTTAGGGATTTCTTTAACAAAAATATACTCTTTGGGCCTTTTGAAATTTGCCATTCCAGATTCTAAACAAAACTTATTTAACTCGTTATTTTCAATAGAACCTAAACGTTTTATAAATGCACAAATCTTTTGACCCCATTTTTCATCAGGGAGTCCAACAACTGCAACTTCTATTACGTTATTATTTAAAGATAATATGTTTTCTATTTCAATAGGTGAAACATTTTCTCCACCTGTAATTATCATGTCATCAACTCTTCCAGTAACAAAAAGATCTCCATCATTATCAAAATAGCCTAAATCACTAGTAAAATACCAATTATCTATGATTGATTTTTTATCAGCATCTGGTCTTTTTAAATAACCAGAAAATGCTTCTTCAGATTGAAGAGATGCTATAATTTCACCTTCAATATTTTTACCAACAGTTTTTTCAGGATTATTAGAGCCAATTTCAACTATCTTAATTCTTTGATTAATTCCTGCTTTACCTGCTGATCCAGGTTTCTTGTTTGCTTTGCGATCAACTGTAAAAGTATATATTTCAGACGAGCCATAATGGTTGACAAGTTGAGAAGGGTTAAAGGCATCCATAACTTTTTTAATAAGACCATTGTTCATAGGAGCTCCTGCAAAACCTAATTTTTTACAGCTTTTAACTTTGTTTTTAGAAAATTCACTGTCTTCTATTAGATCATGGAAAAGGGTAGGTACTAGATATAAACAAGTTATACCAAATTTTTCTATAAGTGAAATAGCCTCTGAAGATAAGAATTTAGGCTGTGATATAAATGCTCCATTAATTAGAGACATAGAAATTAAAGATCTTATCCCCATTGTATGATAAAGAGGCATAACCCCAAGTGTCGTTTCACCTTCAATATAAATGTTTTGTGCCACATGTGCTAAAGCAGAAGATCTTTCGGCAGAATGTGTTCTTGGGACTCCTTTAGGCTTACCAGTAGTCCCAGATGTATATAAAATGACAGAGATACTATCATTTTTTGCAGAAGGATAATTTTCACTTTTACCATTTTGTATTAAGTCATAGATATTTGTAATTTTATTATTTTTATTACCAACAAAAATTTTAACAATTGATTGTGCATTTTTTGATTTACTTGTTTCATATAGACTTTCATCTTGGTAAATAATACATTTTGCTTCCGAATTCGTTATACAGAAATCAATTTCTTCAGTTTTCATTCGCCAATTTAAAGGGACTAATATTAAGTCATTTAACTGACATGCCCAGTGAATAGTTGCTGCTTCAAAACTGTTTTGAAGTAATGTAATTACTTTATCTTTCTTCTTTAATCCCAAATGTTTTAAAGCACCAGCTAATTTGTCTATTTTAGAAAACCACTCTAAATAAGTATGTTTAAAATTATTACCTGCAATTGCAGTTGCTTTTGGATTTCTTTCAGTTGATGCTAAAAAAGATGATCCTAGATCAAGCATCTTTAAGCCTGTTCTTTTTATTCTCTATCACTTCTTTAACAGCATTTACAATACCAACATATCCGGTACATCGACAAATATTTCCACTTAAGATTTCTCTAATATTATTTTCATTGATTTCTTTAGGTGCAGTTTTCAAAAAAGCTGAAATTGTTATGAGAAAACCAGGGGTACAAAATCCACATTGTAAAGCATGATGTTTTTTGAATGCTTTACGTAAATGGATAAAATCTTCATCAGTTGATAATCCTTCTACAGTAACTAAGTTGTGCCCATTAAGTTGTGAGGCAAACATTAAACATGACCTGATAGGTTCACCATCTAACAAAACTGTACAGGCACCACAAATTCCATGTTCACAACCAACATGTGTTCCCGTTTCTCCAACAGTATGTCTTATAAAGTCACTTAATAAAGTACGATTATTTGTTTCAGTTGAAACATTTTTTCCATTTAAATTAAATTCTACATTTAATTTTGAATTTGACTTGTATAAAGGCATGATATTTCCTCATTATTGTGTAAAGAGTAAAATAATGACAATTATTAGCAATATATTTTTTAAAATTTTAGTTTATTTGACCACGTTCAATTACAAAAGATTTATCTAACATTCCTTTGTAATGTCCTGCATTACTTTCTGCAATAAGGGTAGTAACACCTTCTTTTTTTAAATCATTTAATATATCTATTATTCTTTTAGCTAAGGCAGGAGCAATTCCTTCCGATGGTTCATCTAATAGCAATAACTTGCTCCCAACCATTAGAGCTCTAGATAATGCTATAAGCTTTTGTTGACCACCTGAAAGACTTGTTGAAGGTCGATCTTTTAGCTCTAATGCCTCTGGAATAATTTTATAAATCCATTCCAATCTCATTTTCCAATCCAAAATATTTGTAGCCCAAACTGGTGTTAAAATATTTTCCTCTGCTGACATAGATGGTATCAACTTTCTGTCTTCAGGCATGTATCCAATAGAAAGGTAGGCTCTTTTTTGAGAAGGAAGTTTTATTAAATTATTCTCTTCAAATATTAACTCACCAGATTTAGTAGGAAGTATGCCCATAATTGCCCTTAATAAGGTTGTCTTACCCGCACCATTTCTACCAATTAAACCAACCATTTGACCTTTTTGTAATTCTAAAGATACATCCTTTAGAATTTCAATTAATCCAATATTTACATTTATTTTATTAATTTTTAACATATTTAAAATCCCAGGATCGTATCCTTTTAATGTCCTAAAACGTATTCAATAACCTTTTTATCTGATAATGCTTCCTTCGGAGGTGCATCACATATAATTTCTCCTTGATAAAAAGCAATAACGCGATCTACATATCTCTCAACAATTTCCATATCATGTTCAACAAATAGTACAGAAGTTTCAGTTTGTTTTAAGGCTGCAATTACGATATCCATAATCCCAAACTTTTCTTCAACAGAGACACCTGAAGTTGGTTCGTCTAGTAATATGACTTTAGGATTTCCAACAACAGCCATGGCAATATCTAATAATTTTCTTATACCCTGAGATAGTGTACTAACGATATTGTTACTTTGATCCATAATTTTATATAATTCTAAAATTTTATCACATTCTTTAGAAATTTCTTCATCAGCTATTGGATCTAACAGTGCTTTTCCACTTTTCTTTGATAGAGACATGGCTATCATTAGATTCTGCTTAACTGACATTGTCATAAAAACTTGACTTATTTGAAATGACCTACATAAGCCAATATGAGTTGCGTTTCTGGGCTCTATTCCTGTTATATCTTCTCCTAAAAACTCTATTTTACCACTAGTAGGTTTCAAATAACCTGTGATCATATTTACAAAAACAGTCTTACCCGCACCATTTGCACCAATTATACCTACAATCTCACCTTGATTAATTGAAACATTAATATCTTTAGCAGCAACAATTCCAGAAAAAGATTTGTTTAAGTCAGAAGCTTTTAAAACTGTATCATTTAACATTTTTTTTCTTTCCATAATTGAAAACTTTTTCTATGACGGACCATATACCCCCTGGAAAAAAGAAAATGATTGCAAGCAATGTACCTCCCACAATAGCAGCCCAAGCTTGTGGTGCCCATTCAAAAGCATAAGTTCTTATAAATTCAAATATAATAGCACCTATAAATGGGGCTAGAATGTTTCCCCATCCAGACATAATTGTAATAAATACTAACTCGCCAGAAACATTCCAATTAACCATGGAATCAGGGTCAACTTGACCTAAACTTGCTGCCATAAGCCCACCAGCACCACCTGCCAAACAGGCTGACATTACATATTTAATATGTATCGCTTTTTGGACAGAATAACCTAAGTATTCAACTCTTATTTCGTTATCTTGAATGGCAGTAGTTAGATGTCCTAGAGTTGATCTTAGATACGCTTGTATAGAAATTGCAGCACAGATAACAAAAAATGTAATTAAATAAAAGAGGTATTGCCTAGTTAATTCCATCCCTAAAAGTGTTGATGGAGAAATTGACATGCCGTCCGTAGATCCAAGAAATTCAGCTTTTGCTAACAAACCATACAAAACCATAGAAAAAGCAAGAGACAACATCGCAAAGAATATTTCTCTATATTTTCTTAAAATAAATCCAAGACAAAAACCTAATAGGCCTGCAGCAATTACAGCAATTGCAAATCGTAGTAAAATGTCAGTGATACCAAAATATTTTTGACATAACGCTACCGCATATGCTCCAAAGCCGTAATAGAGTGCATGTCCAAAAGAAACTAAGTTTGTTCTCCATAATAACATAAGCCCTAAAATTGCCAATCCTCTGGATAAACCATACATAAAGTTGTTTTGCATCCAGTCAGGAAGAACTAAAGAGGACAAAACACACAAAACTACCATAAATGTGATTAAGATTCTTACACTTGTATCTTTAAAAATACCTGTAAACATTAAATTTTCCTTGGTTTTGGTGGTGCAAACAATCCCTCTGGACGAATAATTAAAACAATCGCCATAACAGCAAAAACAACAAAAAGTTCTAATATAGGAGCTTGATGAACTGCAAAAGCTCTTAATATACCAACAATTAAAGAACCTATTAGAGCACCTGGAATAGACCCCATGCCTCCGATAACCACCACCGCAAAGCTTAAGACTACTAGATCAATAGCAAAACCAGGAGATACAGATGTTGTTGGAGCTACATAAGCACCCCCTAAAGCACCTAAAATAGCACCACCAATGAAAGTAACAACATATACTTTAGTTACATCAATACCCATTGCCACGCTTATTTCTCTGTCATATATAACTGATTGAAGAAGCTTCCCCCATTTTGTTTTTGTCAGACCATACCAACATGCAAATGCAACTATTGAAGCAAGAAGTATAAGAGTAAGTTGATAAACACCTCTGTTTAATCCGACAATGTCAACCCAACCAAGCATCATTGCAGGTTGGTAGGGAAGATAAGGGTCAACTCCAAAAGTAATAATAATTAAATCTTCAAAAATTAAAAAAACACCAAATGTGGCTAAGACTATTAGATGTATATCTTGATTATACATTTTTCGAAGTATAAATCTTTCAATTACGTATCCTAGAACTACACCAACTAAAATCGCGGAAATTAAAATGGCTGGTAAGAAAAGAGCCTCTGATAGTTCGTTGTCTGTAATAAATCCAATAGCAAAAGCTGCTGTGTATGCCCCCCACGCATAAAAACTTCCGTGAGCAACATTTAAGATTTTCATTACTCCAAAAATAATAGTAAGGCCTAAGCTCACTATAAAAAGATATGAGGCATAGGTTAGACCATCTAATAAAACGGTTGCCCAAAATTGCATTTTAAAACTCCAAAATGGCAATAAAAAAGGATGCTTAAATTAGCATCCTTTTTTATAAAATTTATTTACACTTTGCTCCAGGCATTCCAGCATTTATCCAGTCTTCGGATTTAGTTCCTGCAGGAGGATAAATACACTCAGGACCATACATTTTTACTTTTTCAGCTCCAGGTGTTTTACCTTTCTTGTTATATTTAGTAAGTCCATAGCCGACAGAGTGAACTGCTTGATGACCGCCACCTCTAGCCATAGAAATTGTCTCTGTAAAAGATTTAAATTTTATATTCTTCATAGCAGCAATCACTTGATCTTGTGTAGGAAACTTACCTGCTTTTTTCATAGCTTTGTCCATAGCAAATTTATAAGCTAATATTGATCTAGCATATTGGTATGATGGACCTAAAGGAAGTGCGTTAAATCTTTTTTTGTATTCACCAATGAACCACAAGTTAAGGGGGTCTTTGTTATCTCTAGCTAGAAGTCCAACATTACCTCGTGTTCCCATTACAATACCATCAGGAAATTTTTTACCTAGAGCGTCAACAGCAGAACCACCAACTGATGACACAAAGATTTTCTTTTGGAAAAAACCTCTAACCATAGCTTGCAATGTAAATGCTTCTATATCTCCATTCCAGAAACTTGAGTGAACAACTTTTGCTTTATCAAGTGATAATGCAGAAATTTCAGTACCATATTGACCAACAAAAAGTTTTGGAAATTGAGGCTTGTCAGATCCTTTACTATCTGGCGACATTTGTTTCATACCTAATTCAAAAAACTTGTATGAATCTTGTCCCCAAGCGTAGTTCTGATTAATACCAGTATAATTTTTTTCATTTGGGTACATGTCAACTATGTATCTAGCTGCAGCTAAACTGTCACCAACAGCATTTGCTTGAGTTCTAAAAACATGACTTCTTAATTTTTCTTCATATAGTCTTGGAGTTCCACATGTTGAGAACACTGTTAACATTTTTAATTCATCAGCAATAGGGCCGATTGCCATACAGTTTCCAGAAGAAATATAGCCAATCATTGCATCTACTTTTTGCTTTTCTACAAAATCTCTAAATAGACCAACTTGTTTAGTACCACCTCCAGATTCATCACTGAAAACAGGGTTCATTTTAGCCCCTGCGAATCCTTGAGTATTATAAGGTGCTGGCATTGTTCCGTTATTAATTGCGTCAATAACAATTTGTGCACCTTGTTTTGCAGGAACACCAAAAACACCAGCTGCGGGTCCAGTTAAAAAAGAGACAACACCAACTTTAACAGAATCTTTGGCCATAGCTGCTCCTGCAAACAAGCAAGAAGCCACAAGTATTGATGCTGATGCTATCTTAGTGGTTTTGTTAAATATTTTGATTTTCATAAATACCTCCCATCAAAAAAAATATAACAGTTTAATCTAAACTAAGATTTATCAATGGGTCATTTCCAAAAAAAATGGATAAATAAATATCAATCTAATATTTCCCCAAAGTAAATAGGTAAAATTGAACACAGCAATATTGTTAAATCAAGTTATATTTTCTAATATCAATTAACACATTAAGTATTGTTTATTTAGAAAGCAATTATAATCTCTGTTCTTTTTTTTCATAGATTTTACAGATTAAAAAACCACCTACTAACCCCCAAAAAGGAGATCCAACATTTAGAATAGTTAAGTCTGACATTGTGATAAGAAAGGATACTAATGCTCCAAATGAAAAGCTTCCTGAAAAAGCAGAAATAAAAGTGTTTTTTAATACTATTAATAATGCAATTCCGCCCAGAGAAGCTATAAAACCTGGAGGACAAGATGAAATAAAGCCTGTAAAGAAAGGAGAAAATGTTCCAAAGGCAATACAAAGAAAAGCAAATATAATTCCACTAGTATAGTGTCCATTAATTGCTGATTTTTTTTTAAATTCTTTAATACCTTCTATAAAGTTTTCTTTACCGTGTTTTTCAATTAAAAGTTGAACTCTCTCTTTCCCAATTAATTTATTTGCATCAGCAACCTTAACATTATTTTTATTATCATCGTCAGAAACTATAATACCTGTCACAGGACCAGTTAAGCAAGATGAGACTGTACCAAAAAAAGAATTTATTATTGAGCCAATACCACATGCAACTGTATATGGCTTGATATAAGTTTTATGTCCAGCAGATTTAAGAATTGCCAATCCTTGACCATTTTGAATGAATAATACTGTTATTGCTAATGGGATAACTAGTTCAATGTTAGCTTTTAAATTAAATTCAGGAAAAAAAATTGTTGGGATTATAGGGCTAAAGTTCAGGTTATTAAAAACTTCAGGTTGGTTAGAATTAAAAATTATAATAATCCCTACAACTAAAGAGCCAAGTAAGGGAGGGATTATTCTTTGTAATGAGGGAATTGCATAAATGATAAAATAAGTAATCGTCATTGAACCTGATAATATGGGCGTTTCTTTTAAAGAATATAACCAGTTTAAACTAAATTGAAGAAAAATAGCAGCAACCATTCCCATAACTATTTCAATTGGTATTTTCCTATTTATCCAAGTTAAAATGTTAGTTAATCCAAGAAATGTTAAAAAAATACCGGTCAAGATATAAGTGCCAACAATTTCGTTAAAAGAATAATTTTCTATTGATGAACCAATTAATATTATTCCTGGTATACTCCACATAAACACCAATGGTTGTTTATACCAAAAAGAAAAAAAAATACTTATTACGCTATTAATTGCAAATGCTCCAAACAACCAACTGGAAAGTTCCTGATTTGTTAGATTAGTCTTAGTGCCTACAAGAAGCATTATTGCAACTGGACCAGTAACTGCAAAAAGAAATGCAACGAAGCCGTTAGTAATATTTTCTTTAGTAATGTCTTTATAAAAATTTTTGACTAAATTCATAGTTAATTTACTTAATTTTTAGTTAAAACTAATTTGTTTTAAACTTGATTCATTCATAATATTTAAATCAGTTGAGTTTTTTTGTACAATACAAAAACAGTCTGACAATTGTATTAATGCTGTATTAATTAAATCTTTTTGAACATATTCCATTGCTGTTTGGTAACCATTTTTAAGAGCCTCTTTTATTTCAATTTTTGTTAATTTTCCGACTTCGACTGTAACTGGCAAATTGTTTAAATCACTGTCTTCATATATAAAATTAGCGGGTTTTTTTTTTATATTTGGATGATCATATATGTCAACCGCGTTACCTATCATTGTTGCGGCTGCATCTGCGATAGCAGCATTGTTTGCTAATACAGTTACAGAATCTGCGATGCCTCTAGAAAAACTTTTCCCTCTCCATCCAGATGTGGCGATACCTCTTGAAGAATTTTTATATTTTATTTCAGTTATTATATTTGGAATAGCAGCTAAACTACCTTTCATTGTTTGATTTTCATTTAAATAAAATGATATATCCCCTCCATTGTTAACATATGCTTTTTCTAGATGTGTGTCGTCAATTATAACTTTTAGAATATTATCTGCAATTGAACCAGCGACAGCGGCCATAGGTGTTATATAAGAGGGTATGAATCGTTCTGCAGCATCTTGCATGCTTTGAGAAATCCTATTATTAAACTTTCTGTTAAGAACTACTTCTTTTTTCAATAAAGTCAGGTCTAATACAAGTTCTTCTAAAAGTGTTTCAAAATAATTCTTAGCATTCAGATAAGCTAAATTTTTATCACTTCCTAAAGCTTCAATAACTATATTTGTAGGACCGTGTTGAAGAAATAACCTATTATCTTCTTCTTTAATTAACATTGATTAACTTTATTACATAAATGATTTTTTTGAGCCATATTCACCACCTTGTTCTATTACATCTTTTTTTGACCTAATATTATCTGAATGTCCTCCAATTGATTTATATTGATTTTTATCAATTGTAAATTCCAACGGAGCAACAATGGCGGGGGTAGGTACATATCCAAATGAATTGTCGGGCATATCAAAAACATCAACCATTAAAGTAATTCCTCCACCAGGCCAAATATATGGTTTTGCTCCTCCACAAGTTATATTTGTTGTTTTATTTTTGACTGATTTTGTAAGTTTAATGGGGTTTTTTGTTACTCCTGATCGCAATGAACCACCAGCTCCACCAACAAACATCACAGTACAAAGAGCAGGCTCACAATTTTCTTCAATCAACTTAACACTAGGTTTTAGATTTTTAGGAATTGTTTTTTTCTGTGGCTTTAAATTTTTATCTAACTGATAGTAAGCAAAATGTTCACCAGTTGTTGAAACCATTAAAATTGTAAGACCAGGAAAAGCACCTTTTTTTTCATTCCAGTCTCCTAAAATAGTTAATGGATCATCTATGTCCGTTCCACCCCAACCAGTTCCTGGATTTGCAACTTGAAAATATCTTCCAGGAGTAGATCGTCTACCTTTAATTGAAATTCCAGTACTTTTCCAGTTTAAAACCTTGCCAGCTTGATGCTCAGATACAACACCAGTAATATGGTCATCTACAACAACAACTTCGTCTACAAGGTCTATCCATTGTGACGCAAACATTCCGATAGTAGCTGATCCGCATCCAACTCTCATTTTATCTTCTTTCACACCTTCAATTATTGGCGGTTTTCCAGCTTGAACAATTATACTAAGACCCTCATCAATAAATAATTCGACAGCTTCTTTGTTACACAATTGCATTAGAGCATTGCAAGTAAGACGGCCTTCTAATTTTGATCCACCAGTTAAATGGTCAACTCCCCCCAGAGATAACATTTGTGATCCATATTCACTTGTCATAACGTGACCTATAGCTTCACCTTTATACCTTACTATTGACCTTTCAGACCCCAGATGTCTGTCAGTATCAATTTTAACCTTTACTCCGCAATATGAAAAAATAGCCTCAGTAACGACAGTTACAAAATCAGTACCTTCTACTTTGCTACTGAAAATAAAGGGGGCAGGTTTATAATCAGGATAAGTGGTACCTGAACCAATTGCTGTAATAAACGTTTCATCTTCTTGGGTTATTTCTCCATTCCAATCTGCTTTCAAAAAAGGTTTAACTTTTTCTCCTTTTTCGATTTTATTATTTAAAATGATTAGGGGATCTAGCCTTATAATTTTACCGTCTTGGTTTGCATATCTATCGCAGGCACCTGATTTACCATCTGCGATAAAGCATAATATTGGACACGCATCACACCTAATTTTTTCTGGTTTCATTTTCAGCCTCCGAAATAGCCTCTAGTACTCTATGTGGAAGTGCTGGGAGTTTTTTTATTATTGCACCAGTGGAATTTCTAAGGGCATTTAGAATTGCTGGAGTAGTAGGTATTAAAACATGCTCCCCCAATCCTTTAGCACCCATAGGACCCTCAGGATCAGTTTTTTCTATAAAAATACTTTCAATTTCAGGCATGTCACCAATAGTAGGTATCAGATAATCGTGCAAATTTTCTGTTCTATCTGGAATATATTCTTCCATTAGAGCTAAACCTAAACCTTGGGCAACGCCTCCTTCGATTTGTCCCTCTGCTAAGAGTGGATTAACTACTTTACCTAAATCGTGAACAGCTGTAATTTTTTCAATTTTTATAGTTCCAAGCTCCTTATTAACCTCAATCTCGGCCATTTGGACGCCGTATCCGTATACAGCATAAGGTTTACCTTGTCCGTTATCGTCTAATGGGATAGTGGGAGGGTCATATGTTTCAATTGCAGACAAAACATAACCGTCTTTGTTTTTATCCATTTCATTAAGATTTATAACTTGTTTTTTATCTTTATGTTTAACGACAACAGATTTATCTTTAAATTCAATTACGGCATCCAAACCCATATTACTTAATCTTAAAATTTGTTTTCTTAGGCTTATTCCTGCTAATTCAGCTGCTTTTCCTGAAATATAAGTTTGTCTAGAAGCAGATGTTTTTCCACAATCTGGAGTTAATTGTGTATCTGGTCCTATTAAGTTAAATACGTTAATTGGAACACCTAATGCATCTGCGCAAATTTGGGTTATTACAGTATTTGAACCTTGACCAATATCAGTAGCACCTTGATGAAGGAAAAGCCGACCAATATTATCTATCCCAATCTTAATAGTCGAAGGATTTGGTAAAGCTGTATTGCCGCAACCATACCAACAAGAGCCTAATCCAATGCCTTTTTTTATAACATTAGAAGATTTATTAAAATTTTTAGTTTTATTTAGACCTTCTTTCCACTTTTGCGAAAGAGCATCTAAGCATTCTAGTATACCAACCCCATGAAGTTGCTGACCGCACACTGTTTTTTGACCATCTTGAAGGGCATTAATTTTTCTAAATTCTAACTGATCAATATTACAAATATCAGCTAATTGGTCGTAAAGGGTTTCTTGAAGAGCTGCCGCTTGAGGAACACCAAAACCTCTGAATGCCCCTGATATTGGGCCATTACTGTATAATGCGTTACCTAAAGCTTTATAATTTGGTGTATAATACGGGCCACTTGCATGTATAGGAACTCTTGTGGCAACTGTAGGACCCCAACTTGCATAAGCCCCCGTATTGAAATCTCCATCAAAAATCATTCCTACAATTTTACCATTTTTATTTGCTGAAATTAGTGCATTCATGTCAGCGGGATGTCTTTTAGTTGTTGACATCATGGATTCATTCCTTGTGTAAGCAATTCTACATGGCTTATCAGTTTTTAAAGTTACCAATCCTAATAATGGTTGAATTGAGACATCTAATTTTGAACCAAAACCACCACCAGCTGTTGCAGGTATTATTCTTACTTTTTCTTTTTCTAAACCAAGAATATTAGCAGTGTCGTCTCGGTCCATAATTGGAGCTTGAGTACAAGCTTGAATTACGAGAGTATTCCCATCCATCCAGCTAGCTCCAGCTTCAGGTTCAATGTATGCGTGTTCAACATAAGAAGTTTTTAAAGAGCCTGAAACTTGAAAACCAGAATTTTCTAATACAAGATTTGGTTCTCCTGAGATAACTTTGCCAACAGTTAGTACATTGTCTTCTCTTTCAGAGTGAATGTTTGCTATATTTTTTTCTTTCGCAGAAGAAATTGTAAGGCTCTCTTGTGCGGGTTTCCAGTGAACAGGAAAAGAACTTATATCTAATTGACTGATAGAATTATAATCCCCCGCAACTATAGCGATTGCTTCTCCTTTAAATTTTGCGTCAGAAATTGCCAAAGCCGGTTGATCAGCAAAGTTTGGGATTACTCCAAATTTATTTACTCCAGGAATATCTTTTGATGTAAGTATAATTTCCAAGCCATGAATTTGTTTTTTCCATTTATTTAAATCCCCAAACTCAAACTTTGCTCTATGGTATGGTGATCTAATAATCTTGATTAACAGAGAGTCTTTTGGCCAATAATCAGCTCCAAAAATTTCTGTACCTAACACTTTTTTTAGGCCGTCAATTCTTGGTATTCTATTACCTACAGCTTTTTCATAAAAATAATTTTTATTTTCTTCAGCATTAACATGCATAACGGCGTTTATTATTTTTTGGTAACCAGTGCATCTACATAAAACTCCTGACAAAGCGTTTTCAACTTCGTTTTTGCTTGGTTTGGGGTTTTTTCTGAGAAGTGCAGTTGCAGTAATAAGAAGACCTGGGGTACAAATACCACATTGAGCAGCTCCATGTTTTAGAAATGATTTTTGTAAATCACTTACACCATAATCACTTAATCCTTCTATTGTTTGTATATCTGTATTTTGTGCCTTTGCAGCTGTCATAAGGCAGGAACAAATAGGCTCTTTATTTACAAGAATTGTACAAGAGCCACAATCACCAGCATTACAGCCAACTTTTGTCCCCATTAAGCCTAAATCTTCTCTTAACACCTTACTTATTCTATCTGAAGGGTTTACATTCAAAACTTGTTTTTTACCGTTTAGAACAAAATCCAATTTAATTTTTGTTACATTCATATCAGTCTTTTAAGTTAAATTTGTTAATAGTTTTTATTATTGTGTCTTTCACAAGAACTTTTGATGCTTTGAGCCTATAAGTATTGGTTCCTCTTATATCATTAATTGGGGACAGATAATTTTTATAATTATAATTTAAAATAATTGTTGTTAGTTCGTCTTTTATACTTTTTCCTATTAACAAATTTTCTAACGACTTTATTCTCTTTGCAACAGCACTACAAGAACCAACGGAAATGGCAATATCAGATATGATATCTTTTTCTAGATTTAATTTGCATGCAATCATAGCAATTGAAATAACTAAATATTTGCGTGCACCTAACTTTAAGAAAGAGGAGCGACCTATTTCTGCTTCTTTAGGTATTAGAATAGCTGATAATATTTCATTATTCTGTAATTCTGTTTTTCTAGATCCTTTTATAAAATCTTCTAACTTCAAAATTCGTTTGCCATTGACAGATAATAATTCAATTGACGCATCTAGAGATAAAAGACAAGGAACCCCATCAGCTGCAGGAGAGGCATTACACAAATTTCCTCCAATAGTGCCTAAGTTTTGTATTTGTTGCGAACCAATCTGGAGGCTACATTCTTTTAGCATATCATAACAATTGGGTAAATTATTGTTTTCTACAATATCTGTCCAGGTAACTCCTGATCCTATTCTTCTGAACCCGTTTTCAAAGTCTATATTTCTAAGGGATTTTATACCTGAAATATCTAAAATATTATCACCAAGGTTATCTTGTTGGGTTGAAGGAAGTAAGTCCGTACATCCAGCAGCTATTGTTAGTTTCTCTCTGGATAAACTATCGAGGGCCTCATTTATTTTATCTGGTCTATAATACAATCGTCAGCAACTAAATAAATTTTAAACTTGATTAAATTATCAACAAACATTGATGAAAAACACAATATATGATCTAACATTTTTTTGGAAAAAATTTAAAGTAAAATTTAATCCTATTTATTATGCATTGGCAATGACATATGAAACAAGTTAATGAAATTTCAAAAAATTTTAATGTTTTAGGTATAGATGTAGGAGGTACATTCACAGACCTCATTTATGTTGATAAGGAAAATAATATTATAGAGTTTGCTAAAGTTCCAACTTCCCCAAAAAATCAAGCATTTGGTGTAATGGATGCAATAAAAAAAGCAGATTTAAAATTAGATCAAGTAAAGTTAATTGTCCATGGAACAACCACTACAACAAATGCATTATTAGAGAGAAAGTTATCAAAAACTGGCCTTATAACAACAAAAGGTTTCAAAGATGTCATTGAATTAGGCAGAAGAACTAGGCCAAATTCCTATGGAATGCAGGGAAAGTTTGTCCCAATTATACCCAGAGATTTACGTTTTGAAGTAAGAGAAAGAGTTGATGCAAAAGGTAATGTAATTACGGCTCTTAATGAAATAGAAGTTAAAAAAAATGCTGAAAAACTTCTTGAATTAGGTTGCGAGTCTATAGTAATTCATTTTCTACATTCATACGCGAACAATCATCACGAATTTAGAGCATTTGAAATAATATCAGATTTTTGGCCAAATAATTATATCACAATGGGCCATTCATTATTATCTGAAAACAGAGAGTACGAGCGAGGCGTCACTGCTGCTATTAATGCAAGTGTACAGCCAATTCTTGAAAAATATCTTAGAAAGTTAGAAAATGAACTTTCGATTGCTAATTATAAAAATGAATTGCTTGTAATGAATGGGAATGGAGGAACTATTTCCTCAAAAATGGTTGTTAATGAAGCAGCCAAAACTGTTATGTCGGGACCTGCTTCTGGTGTAATTGCTGCGGCTCATACTGGGCAGTCAACGGGAGTTAATAATATAATAACCTATGACATGGGAGGGACTTCCACAGATGTTGCGTTGATTATTGGAAACCAACCATCTGTTTCAAGTGATCTTGAAGTTGAATACGGTATGCCTGTTCATGTGCCTATGGTAGATGTTAGAACTGTTGGAGCTGGAGGAGGTTCTATAGCTAAATTGAATTTAGCAGGCTTGTTAGAAGTTGGGCCTGAAAGTGCAGGTTCTTTTCCAGGTCCAATCTGTTATGGAAATGGAGGAACTATCCCTACTATTTCAGATGCTAATCTCCTTTTAGGTAGATTAAATATATCAAAAATTATTTCTAATAAAAATAAAGTTTCTATAGATGATATTAAAAAGATATTTCTTAAAAAACTAAGTAAGAGTTTGCATTTGGATGAAATTAAAACTGCTGAAGCAGTAATTAAGATTGCAAATACAAAAATGGCGGGGGCCATTCGCATGGTTTCAATATCACTAGGTGTTGATCCTAGAGATTTTACTTTATTTGCATTTGGAGGAGCAGGGCCACTTCATGCTAGCTCTCTAGCAAAAGAATTAGGAATTCCAAAGGTATTGGTTCCAGCACGTCCAGGAATAACTAATGCTTTAGGTTGTGTCGTTGCAGACTTAAGACAAGATTTTACCAACACTTTAAATACGCCCATAGATAAAGTGAACATTCTTGATTTACATTCTCTTTTTGAGGAACAAGAGAAAAAAGGAGTTGAATTAATAAAAAAACAAGGACTTAAGCTTACTAGTATTAGCTCAAATTTTAGCTTAGATATGCAATTTATTGGTCAAACTCATATTTTAAGAATTGAATTACCTAATTCTAACCCAGACTTAGATTATTTACAAAAAAGTTTTGAAAAATCGTATCTAAATAGGTTCAAAGTTAAATTATCAGAAATTAAGGCCAATATAGTAAACGTAAACACTACAATTCAAGGACATAAAGCCCCTTTTGATATTTCTTTGTTAAACAATAAGTTAGATAGACGTTTGGATTTAGATGATGCATTATTAGAATATAGAAATGTCTATTTTAAAGATAAATTTTTGAATACTCCAATCTATTCTCGGGATAGAATGCCATTTGAATTTGAAATGAAAGGACCTGCAATAATTGAACAAATGGATACAACCATACTCATAGAACCCAACGATAAAGTATATGGAGATTATTTAGGGAATATGTTTATCGAAGTTGGAGATTTTTCATGACTATCGATAAAATAACATTGTCAGTAATTCAAGCTGGTTTACAGCAAGTATGTGATGAAATGGATTTAAGTTTTTCTCGTGCTGCTTTTTCTCCAGTTATTTCAGAGGCAAATGACAGATCGGATGGTATCTATGCAGCTGATAATGGTGATTTAATTGCTCAGGGTATAGGTGGATTACCTGTCTTTGTTGGTACAATGGAATACTCTACTAGAGAATTAATAAGATTAATTAATGAAGGAAAAGTAAATCAACCTAATGAAGAAGATATTTATATAGTTAACGATCCATATCTTGGTGGCACTCACCTAATGGATGTTAGGTTTGTCAAACCTTATTTCAGAAAAGGTAAAATTTTTTGTTGGCTATCTAATACTGGTCATTGGCCTGATATAGGTGGGAGTGTGCCAGGAGGTTTTTCAGCCTCTGCTACAGCAGTTGAGCAAGAAGGCTTAAGATTGCCGCCGGTAAAACTTTTTAAAAAAGGTAGATTAGATAATGAGATTTACTCAATAATTTGTTCAAACATTAGAGTTGCTGATCAAAGAATTGGGGATGTAAAGGCCCAAGAAGCTGCTCTATTAGTTGGAGAAGAACGGTTAAATTGTTTGTTAGATAAGTATGGTGACGAGGTTGTTCAAAATAGCATATCATTTTTAAGACAAACAGCATGTAATCAAATGAAATCCTTTATACAAGAAATTCCGAACGGTATTTATAAATCTTCTGCTTGGGTTGATTCTGATGGAGTGGTAAATGAGCCTCTAGAAATTAAATTGGCAATTACAAAAAAAGATGAAGAGTTAGAGTTTGATTTTTCTGGTTCTTCCAGACCATGTAAGGGGCCGATGAACTCAGTTCTAGCAACCACTTTAAGTTCTGTTTACTTAGCAATGAGACATATTTTTCCTGAAGTTCCAATAAATGGTGGTGCTTTTATTCCTCTTAAAGTTAAAAGGCCATTAAATACATTTTTAGATGCTCATTATCCAAGACCTGTTTCAGGTTGCGCGGCT
Organism: uncultured SAR116 cluster alpha proteobacterium; assembly: GCA_902533225.1. Lineage (GTDB taxonomy): Bacteria > Pseudomonadota > Alphaproteobacteria > Puniceispirillales > Marisalimonadaceae > Marisalimonas. The sequence goes on from CACALC010000002.1 coordinate 97,925, forward strand.
GAAGTGTCACAAAGGATTGCTGAAGCAGTATTTATTGCATTAGTTGAGGTTCTTCCTTCAAGGGTTACCGCTGCACCAGCGGGCACTAGTGGGAATTTTGCTTTGGGTGGTTATAATGAGGAGTCGAATAGTGATTTTGTAATGTATCAATTATCGGGTGGAGGTTATGGTGGTAATGCAGATCATGATGGCTTAGCTAATGGATGCTCAACTATAGGCATATCTAAAGCACCTCCTGTAGAGATAATGGAACAGAAGTTTCCAGTATTATATCACCATTATGCACTTCATGAAGGTTCAGGGGGAGCAGGGAAGCAAAGAGGTGGTCTTGGTTTGGATTATAAATTAGAGATTTTATGTAAAAATGCTCAAGCAAGTTTTGTCATGGACCACGGCAGATATGGACCTCAAGGAGTCATGGGTGGGATGGATGGTCAAGTCAATGTTGTAAATGTTGATCAATCTAACAAAGTTTATACACCTATCCATTTATCTAAAGAGCAAGATATTCAGCTTACCAAAGGTGATACAGTTCACGTAAAGACACCTGGAGGTGGAGGTTATGGTTCTCCATATGAAAGGGACGAATTGTTGGTATTGCAAGATGTAAAGGAAAAAAAATACTCTATAAAAGAAGCAATTGAACTTTTTGGTGTAAGTATTAAAGAAAATGATTTGAAAATTAATCAAAAAGAAACAAAATTTTTGCGTCAAAATAAAAAAATAATATAGAGTGAATCTGTATATAGCATATATTAGAATTAAACTTTGGAGAGAATGATATGTTAGGTTTAATGCAAGACCATCCTTTATTAATTTCAAGTATTTTTGAACATGCTGTAAGTAATTATGGGAAACAAGAAATTGTATCAAATACAGTTGAAGGGGGTATCCATAGATACGATTATTCAAGCTGGGGTAGGAGAACAAAGAAATTAGCTAATGCTCTTAAATCATTAAATTTAAACCAAGGCGATAAAGTTGGAACTTTAGCATGGAATGGCTATAGACATTTAGAAATATACTATGCAACTTCTTGTTCTGGGCTTATCTGTCACACACTTAACCCTAGATTGCATCCTGATCAAGTCTCTTATATCGTGAATCATGCTGAAGACAAAGTCTTATGCGTAGATTTGAATATTTTACCATTGATAGAAAAAGCGTCAGAAAATTTTAAAACAGTCGAAGCTTTAGTTATTATGACTGACGAAAAGAATATGATTAAACCTAATATTAAAGATGGTATCAAAATTATATGTTATGAAGAGTTTATAAAAGATCAATCAGAAGAATATATTTGGCCTCAGTTAGATGAAAAAACAGCTTCATCACTATGTTATACTTCTGGAACTACTGGCAATCCAAAAGGTGTGCTTTATTCACATAGGTCAACTGTTCTTCATGCATATGGCATGAATTTAAAAGATGTCGTCCCTTATGGTGCTAAAGATGTGGTAATGCCTGTTGTTCCAATGTTTCATGTAAATGCTTGGGGTACGCCTTATGCAGCACCAATGTGTGGGACTAAAATTATTTTTCCTGGTGCTAAGTTAGATGGTGAAAGCATAACAGATCTCATGAATGCAGAAAAGGTTACAATTTCTCTTGGAGTGCCGACTATCTGGCTTTTATTATTAAACCACTTAAGAGAATCTGGTAAAAGAATAGATACAGTTAAAAGGTTAGTCATAGGAGGATCTTCTTGTCCAAGGACATTATTTGAAGGTTTTGAAGATGAGTTCGGAGCTGAGGTGATACATGCATGGGGTATGACAGAAATGAGCCCATTAGGTACTGTAAATATGCCTGCACTTGCGGAAGACCCAAAAAATAGAACTGAATATTATGATCAAAAAATTGCACAAGGTAGAACTATTTTTGGTCACCAAATGAAATTAGTTGATGATGAAGGTAATGATTTACCTGAAGATGGAGAAACTCAGGGGAGGTTACTTTCAAGAGGCTTCTGGGTTCTTAGGGAATATTATAATGATACTACAGAAAAAGATAGATTTCTTGATGGAGGTTGGTTTGACACGGGCGATGTTGCTAAGATAGATGCAGATGGTTTCATGACCATAACGGATAGAACAAAAGATATCATTAAATCCGGTGGAGAATGGATAAGTTCCATAGATTTGGAAAATATTTGTGTTGGTCATCCGGAAGTAGCTAATGCTGCAGTAATTTCAGTGCCCCACGAAAAATGGGAAGAAAGACCAATAGTCATAGTGCAAACCATGCCAGGGAAATCACCTTCGAAAGAAGACATTCTAAACATGTATGAAGGTAAGATAGCAAAATGGATGATACCTGATGATGTTCTTTTTACTGATTTAATTCCTTTAGGAGCTACAGGAAAAATTCTTAAAAATAAACTAAGAGACCAATTTGGAGGTCACAAAATTAGTTAAAATTAACTTAATTATTTTAGTAATTTTCTCATTCCATGTGTCTTCTTGCTATAAGAGAACCGCCATCCACTGGTATTATAGATCCGGTAATATAAGAGCTGGCTTTCGAAGACAAAAAAATTGAAACTCCTGCCATATCTTCTGGGATACCAATCCTACCTCTTGGTACAGAAGACTTAATCTCTTCTCCATGCTCCCGCAGCGTATGGGCCATCATATTACTTTGAAAAGGACCAGGGGCTATTGCATTAACATTAATGTTTCTTTTAGCTAATCTATTTGCTAGAACTCTAGTAAGTTGATGAACAGCAGCCTTTGATGCAGGGTAGGAGTATGTCTCTGCTCTTGGGATGCCTATTCCATCTATCGAACCTACATTTATTATTCTTGATGGATCAGTATTACTAGCGGATTTTTCTAAAATATCTGCGAGTTTTTGAGTTAAGAAAAAAACTGATTTTACATTGGTATTCATTACTTTATCCCAACCATTTTCAGGAAAATCATCAAAAGATGCGCCCCACGCAGCACCTGCATTATTTACAAGAATATTTAGTTTTTCTTCTTTATCTTTTATTCGAGAGACTAATTTATTCATTTCATTCATATCAGTTAAGTCAGCAGGAACCGAAATACATTCTCCAAATTCTGAAAGTTCCTTCGCTTTACTATCGCAATCTTCTGCTTTTCTAGACGTTATATATGTTTTAACGTTATTTCTAACAAACCCCTCAGCAATCATAGCCCCTATGCCTCTTGACCCTCCAGTAACAAGCGCTGTTTTTCCATTTAAATCAAATAAATTTTTCATACTTTTCCTTGAGTTTAATTATAATAATTTACTTATTGTACTTTTATTTAACATAATAAGTAGTTATAAAATATAACCAAAATAATTTTAATTTAAAATAATTTAGAATATTGTTAGTAACTTGATATGGATTTAATTGACCAGGAATTAATTGAAATTAGACAAGATGAGCAACTTAATTTAAATAATTTGAGTTCATATTTAAAAGATACTTTAAATATGCAATTCAAAAATATTAAAACCCTTCAATTCTCAGGAGGGCATGCAAATCTAACCTATCTTTTAAAAGTAGATGAGACAGAATATGTACTTAGAAGGCCACCTTTAGGCCCTATAGCGCCTTCGTCACATGACATGTTTAGAGAGCATACTGTTCAATCAAAAATCAATACTATGTTCTCTTTAGCACCAAAAAGTTTATATTTTTGCGGTGATGAAAGTGTAATTGGCTCGACTTTTCACATTATTGAAAGAAGAAATGGCTTTGTTATTAGAAAGAAAATGGAACCTTTTATAAAACAAACTAAGGAAAATGTAAGAAAATTGAGCTTTCGCATTATTGATGTTTTGGCAGATCTTCATAAAATTAACCCGGAGCTCGTGGGTTTAGGAAATTTAGGAAGACCTGAAGGGTTTGTGAAAAGACAACTTGATGGATGGGAAGTTAGATGGAAAAAATCAACTGACAACAAAATTCTTAAGCCTAAGTTTGACAAATTAATAAACTATTTGAGATCAACTTTACCTGAGCCACAAGCGATTACTATTTTGCACAATGATTTTAAATTAGATAATATTATGTGGAGTAACTCTGAAGAAATTACACCTATTGCGGTGTTTGATTGGGATATGTGCACAAGAGGTGACCCCCTTATGGATGTAGGACATATGCTAAATTATTGGATTGATGAAAATGATCATGAAGAATGCAAAAATATTACTTCAATGCCAACAGATAAAATTTATTATCCTACTAGAACTGAAATGATAGATTATTACTCACAAAAAACTGGTTTTAATTTACAAAATATTAGCTGGTATTATGCTTTCGGTGCATTTAAGTTAGCTGTTATTTTACAACAAATATTTTACAGGTTTCAAAAAGGACAAACAAAAGATAAAAGGTTTGCAAATTTTGGAACTAGAATCGATGCTCTTATAAATAGGGCAAATAATGTTTTTAATTTAACTTAGAGGAAAAAAATGGACTTCGAATATTCCCAAAAAGTAAAAGATCTACAAGAAAAAGTTACAAATTTTATGAACGAAAACGTCTATGAAAATGAACATGTTTATAAAAATGAAGTTGAAGAGGGTGGAAGATGGTGCATACCAGAAATAATGGAAACGTTAAAAGCTAAAGCAAAATCTGAGGGTTTGTGGAACTTATTTCTTCCTGAAAGTAACTTTGGTGCAGGTCTTACTAATACTGAATATGCTCCTCTTTGTGAAATAATGGGAAGATCTCCAATAGGTGCGGAAATTTTTAATTGTTCTGCCCCAGATACTGGAAATATGGAGGTCTTGGTAAGATATGGTACTGAAGAACAGAAAAAAGATTGGCTAACTCCTTTATTAAGTGGAGAAATTAGATCTTCTTTCGCAATGACCGAGCCAGACGTGGCGTCCTCAGATGCTTCTAATATTCAAGCTAGCATTGTCAAGAATGGAGATCACTATGTAATTAATGCCAAGAAGTGGTGGACCTCAGGTGCTATGGACCCGAGGTGTAAGATTATGATTTTTATGGGTAAAACAGATCCTAGCGCAGATAAGTATAAACAGCAGTCTATGATACTTGTTCCTTTTAATACCCCTGGTGTTAAAGTGTTGAGACATTTACCTGTGTTTGGATATGATCACGCACCACATGGACATGCCGAGGTAGAGTTTAAAGACGTAAAAGTTCCCGCCTCTAATATTCTTTTAGGTGAAGGAAGAGGGTTTGAAATAGCTCAAGGTCGTCTGGGACCAGGAAGGATTCATCATTGTATGAGATTAATTGGTCAAGCTGAAAGAGCATTAGAATTAATGATTTCACGAGCAAAGTCTAGGGTTGCTTTTGGTAAACCTATTGCCCAACAGGGTGTTGTTATGGAGGCAATAGCAGAAAGTAGAGCTGAGATTGAACAAGCTAGATTGTTAGTATTAAAGACCGCTCATATGATGGATACAGTTGGAAATAAAATTGCAAGAAAAGAAATTTCAATGATAAAAGTTGTAGCACCTAATATGGCTACTAGAGTGATTGACAGAGCAATACAAATTCACGGTGGTGGTGGTGTAACATCAGATTTTCCACTATCTTATGCATACGGTTATGCTCGAGCCTTAAGGTTGGCAGACGGTCCAGACGAGGTTCATAATATGAGCGTTGCAAAATTAGAGTTGAGGGATAAAAATTAGGATTTTTCCTAATATAATTAATTCTATGCATTTAAATAATTTAGAAACTTTTAAGGGGCTTATCAATAAGTTCGATTTGGACGATAGCAACCAGCTTAAAGTATCTTCTATGTATAACTTTTTTGAAGAGGCGACAGGTTTTACTTCTTCATTATTAAATAAGAAAATAGATTCCAATTTTGATGAGAAATTAGAAATACATGATCCATTTTGTAGTCATCGAGAATTTCAAACTATTTATATTTTAACAGACTTAATACAACAAAAAGAAAATATTCAAATTATTCATAAATTGCATCTCACCACCTTAAATAATGATTCAAAAGATCAATTAATAGTTGTTAAAAAAGTTAAAGTAAATGATATAAATTTAGATAGTATTTTAAAAAATAAACCAGTAATTGAAAAAAACATTTTTTCAGCTTTTAAAGGATTAGTTAGAAAAAATGATTGTGATCAAATGTCTCATATGAACGTTCAATATTATTTTGGAAAACATAATGATGCCATAAAAATTCTTTTCAATAAAATCTCAGGTAAAACTTCAGGTAATTTAATTTATCAAATTGTTAATGAAAGATGTATTTTTAGTAAAGAAGTAAACCTAGGTTGTGCCTTAGAATTTATTTTTACTATAAAAAATATTGATTATAATAAAATAATTTTACTCACTAAAGTTTATTGTATCGATAACCAAAATGTATCAGCATATTTTGAAACTAATATTTCATTTAAAATTGACGAAAAAATAAAAAAAATAATAAATGAAATTTTTTCTATTAAAAGCTCTACTTATCTTAATGAACCACAATTTAAAGATTTACGTCCACTATCTGACAAGAGACCTTCAAATAAACCATCTAAAAAAGCTTTTATATCGTGTAAAAAAGCCGTAAATACTTGGGATTTAGACTATGAATTAGTGGGTTCCAGTCAATTTAAAATTGGGTGCGTTTCTGATGCGGCAACTCATTTGTTTACTTATTGTGGGGCAGATTACAATTGGAGGACTGAATATAGTATTGGTTCTGCCGCTCTCGATTATTCAGTTAGATATTTTAAAAAAGCACCTCTTGGTATGGCTGTTACCATGCATACTAATTTCACTAAAATTGGTAATAAATCTCTTAAATTCATCCATCATATGGTTGATGACTCTTCTGGTGACGTTTTAATGGATATTGAGATAGTAGCAGTCTTATTTGACTTAAAAAAGAGAAAATCTATTGAAGTTCCTAAAAATTTTAGAAGTAAGGCGTCTATTTTGTTAGTCAATAATTAAAAGTTGCTTAAAAGTTTAAATCTGTCTCTGTGATAATCGCTATCACCCATTAAATGATCTATCATTATAAGTCTTTTTGCATAATGTGCTGCAGAATATTCCCAAGTCATTGCAATTCCCCCATGCAATTGAATTGTTTCTTCAGCAATTAATTTACCAATTCTACCGACCAAATTTTTTGCAGCTGAAATATTTTTATCTCTTGTTAAATCGTCTGTTTCAAAAGTGGATGAAGCTAACATTACTGCTGATTTTACTTGTTCTATCTCAAGCATCATGTCAACCATCCTATGTTGAATACTTTGGAAAGCTCCAATAGATTTACCAAATTGTTTTCTTGTCTTCAAATAATCAAGTGTTAAATCAAAACAAATTTGCATAATACCTAAAGCTTCTGCTGACAAAGCTAAGGCACCTGCAGAATTAGCTTTGATAATGCATTTTAGAGCATTTTCATTTTTTGCGAGTAATTCACCTTTTGAATTTTCAAAAGTGAGCTCTGTAGACCTATAACCATCTATTGTATTATAAGGCCTTTTTAAAGTTTGGTCATTATCAACTAAAAATAGTCCTATCCCGTCCATGTCATTTACGTCACCATTTATTCTTGCAGAAACAATGATTTTGCTAGCATCATCTCCATTCATGACAAATGATTTAGTTCCATTAATATTCCATTCATCATTTTTTAAATGAGCGTTAGTCTCAATGTAATGATCTTCATACCTATTATTCATTTCACAATGGGCAAATGATATTAATAAATTACCTTCTATTATGTCAGTAATTAAATCATTTCTTGGATTTGATATTGAAGATAATACAGTACTAGATAACACAGCTGATGATAAAAAAGGCTCTACACATAATGATTTTCCAACAAGTTCAAATATAATTGAAATGTCTTCTCCACTTCCACCCAATCCTCCAAACTTTGGAGATACTAGAGCACTAATTACACCTAAATCTGAACTTTCTTTCCAAAATTCTTTTGAATAACCTTCAGGTAAATTTACATTTTCGCTTCTTTTATCTATATTTTTATAATTACTGTTAAAAAACTTTCCAACAGTCTCCTGAAGCATTTTTCTTTCTTCAGATAATGTAAAATCCATATTTGTTCCTATAAGCCAAATGATGCTTTTGCTACTATATTTTTTTGGATCTCGTTAGATCCGCCATATATAGATATCTTCCGCATATTAAAATATTGTTTTGCTATTGGGCCAGCATAACTAGGTCCAACTGGCATCTCATTCCATCCTTCGTCAAATTGCTCTGGTAAATAAGGAAGCGCTTGTGGTCCTAGTGCTTTTCTGAGTAACTCGGTTGTTTTTTGTCTTACAAGCGTCCCTTTGATTTTAAGTAATGAGCTTTCCATTCCAGGAGCTTTTCCTTCTGCGGCAGCACTTACTGTTCTTAAATTGAAAATTTCCATAGCTAATAAATCTATTTCTAGTTCAGCAATCTCAGAAGAGAAAATAGGATCTTCAATTAAGGGTTTGCCATTTTTTAAAGATCTTTTAGATATCATTTTTAAGTGATTTAATGCTGATTTTGAATAAGGGACACCAGCGATACCAGTTCGCTCAAAAGTTAATAAATATTTTGCATAAGTCCATCCTTCATTTTCTTTTCCAACAATATTTTTTTTGGGAACTTTTACATTTGTAAACCATACTTCATTCACTTCATGTTCACCATCTAAGGTGATTATTGGTTTTACTTCGACCCCAGGAGTATCCATATCAATCAATAGAAAAGAAATTCCAAGTTGCGGTTTTGCATTTAAATCTGTTTTAACTAAGCAAAATATTTTATCAGCATGATGACCAAGAGTAGTCCAAGTTTTTTGGCCATTAACTAGATAGTGATCACCTTTATCTACTGCTGTTGTCTTTAAACTAGCTAGATCCGAACCAGCACCTGGTTCAGAGTAACCTTGTGCCCACCAATCCTCATTACTTAAAATTCTAGGAAGATAATAATTTTTTTGTTCTTCAGTTCCAAATTCTATCAATACTGGACCCAGCATATTAACTCCAAAAGGTACAATCCTAGGAGCAGAAGCCTTAATTATTTCTTCTTCAAAAATATGTTTTTCAATTGCGTTCCAACCTGTTCCCCCATATTCTTTAGGCCAGTGCCATGCTAACCAACCTTTAGCAGTTAGGTTGTTCATGAATATTTCATAATCCTCTTTAGTTAGTCTTTGATATTTCTTAACTTTTTCGGAAAGAGATTTGGGAAGGGTTTCATCAAGCCAATCTTTCACTTCTTTTCGAAAGTTTTCATCTTTTTCGGAGTATTCAAAATTCATTTTTATTACCATTCAGTTTAATTTATTTTTAGTGTATAAATGATATTATATATTTAAAAAGAATTTAAACAACATGAAAGCTCAAAATGCAAATCAACAAAATAAAAACAGAAATTGCAGAAATGTTATCAGATGTTTTTGATGGAGCTACAATTATGGTTGGAGGTTTTGGAGAAGCGGGAAGCCCAATAGAACTTCTTCATGGTTTGATTGATCATGGAGCTAAAGATCTCACTATTATTGCTAATAACTCTGGAAATGGACAAGTTGGCCTTGGTGCGTTAATTGGTCAAAAACAGGTTAAAAAAGTAATTTGTTCATTTGCTAGATCAGCCAAAGGTATAACTTTTCAAGAACTATATAACAAGGGTGAAATAGAATTAGAAGTTGTCCCACAAGGCACTTTAGCAGAAAGAATTAGAGCTGCGGGATCAGGTATACCTGCATTCTATACTGCAACAGCGGTTGGAACTCCTTTAGCAATTGGAAAAGAAGAAAAAATCTTTAATGGCAAGAAGTATATTTTGGAAGAGGCCCTCAATGCAGATTTTGCACTAATTAAGGCTGATGTATCTGATAGATATGGTAATCTGACTTTCAAAAAAACTGCAAGAAATTTTAATCCTATAATGTGTATGGCAGCAAAACAATCTTTAATTCAAGTAAGAAAACTTATAGAACCTCATCAAACTAATCCAGAAAATGTTATAACCCCAGGTATATTTGTAAAAAAGATAATTGAAATTGATAATCCTATTATTGAAACAAATGCAATTGAGGAGGGAATGATATATCCATGACAAAAAAAAATTTTACGAATGCAGAAAAGGGATGGGAAAGGGGAATTATCGCTTCCAAAATAGCAAATGATCTTCCACACGCATCATATGTAAATTTAGGGATAGGAATGCCAGAACTAGTTTCACAACACATCAAAGATGATCGTGAAATCATTTATCATTCAGAAAATGGTCTTTTGGGAATGGGACCAACTCCTAACGAAAATGAAATTGATTTTGATTTAATTAATGCAGGCAAAAAACCAGTTACAATTTTACCTGGTGGTAGTTTTTGTCACCATGCAGATAGTTTTTCCATGATAAGAGGTGGACATATTGACTATTGTGTGCTCGGAGCTATGGAGGTTTCCATGAATGGTGATTTAGCAAATTGGTCCACCGGCAAAGGTATTCCAGCTGTTGGTGGAGCAATGGATTTAGTAGCTGGAGCCAAAAACGTCTTTGTAATGACCCAACATTTAACTAAAGAAGGGAAACCTAAGCTAGTTGAAAAATGCACATTGCCATTAACGGGGTCAGGAGTGGTATCCAGAGTTTATACAGATTATGCTATTATAGATATTACTAAAGAAGGTTTTAAAATTGTTGAAATAAATGAAAATTTATCAATAGAATATTTACAAACAGTTACTGAAGGCAGAGTTTATCAATAATTTTGTTTTAATCGTAATAAACAACTTGACCACTATTTAAATAATCTAGAGCTTTTTGAGATATCTTAAGTCCATTAGACACTTTTTCATCCATAGCATTTTCAACCTCAACAATTCTTTCAAGCTTTTTAATTACTTTATCAATTTTATCAAATGGAACAACTGTAACTCCATCGGTATCAGCAACAATAATATCACCACTATTTATAGTTTTTCCTCCTATATCGATAGAAAAACCAATTTTTGAAGGACCACTATTATAAGGTGAATTTGGATTTAATCCTGTACAAAAACAATCTAAACCAGTTTCAATAATTCCATTTAAGTCTCTCATAGGTCCATCAGTAACAAGTCCTACTCCTCCATTATTTTTTATCATTCCAGCTATTCTGTCGCCGACCGCGGCAGTTCCTTGAAAACCACTTACACTATTAACAACAATGTCGCCTTCTTGTATTTCACTTAAAGCTATAGCCATTCCTAAAACGTCAGCAGCCCCAGAAAAAACAGTCAATGCTGGCCCCACTATATGATTTACAATCTTTCCAGGAATTAAAAGGGGTTTTATCGAAGGGTCTAATGCAGCGTAACCATCTAGTGCATCACATATAAAACCGGTTGGAACATCCTTGAAATAATTGAGTTGTTCTTGGTTGGGTCTGTTTCTGCTGGTAGGTTTTTTGATTTGTATCAAAGGAGGATTTTCAATCATTAATTATACTCACTTAATTTTATTTTTGATTTAATTAATAATTTAACTATAAAATATTTAATACACAACTTTTATAAACTTCAGGAGAAATCTTTGTCTAACCTAGTTGATAAATATCCAAGAGTTAGTGATATGGTTAATGTTGCAAAAAGGAGAATGCCACATTTTGCTGCAGAATACTTATTTGCTGGTACTGGTTATGATGAGGCTTTAGAAAATAATAGAAAGGTCTTTAACCAGATCTTTTTAGTTCCTCAGTATTTAAAAGGAACCGTAAACCCAAACTTAAAAACTAAGTTATTTGATTATGAATATGACGCACCTTTTGGAATGGCTCCTGTGGGAATGACTAGCTTAATGTGGCCAGGTGCAGAAATAGCACTATCAAAAATGTCCGTTAAAAATAATATTCCTTATTCATTATCGACAGTTGCGTGTGCTTCAGTTGAAGATGTTGGAAAACATCTTAATGGTATGGGTTGGTTTCAGTTATATCCTCCTGCGGACAAAGCCATAAGAAATGACTTATTAAAAAGGGCAAAAAATGCTGGCTTTAAAACATTAATTGTTACTGCCGACATACCCGCATCTAGCAGAAGAGAGAGGCTTAGAATGGCAGGGGTATCAGTACCACCTAAAAATAATTTAAGAACTTTCTTTCAAGCAGCAATATGCCCATCATGGTCAATTGGGACGCTTATAAATGGTATTCCTGCATTTGGGACTATGGATCAATATAGTGATGGTAGCTGGCATGGAAACGCAAAGTCTAAAGCAGGCTTTGCCGGAAGCCAGATGCAACGTTATCTAGATTGGGATTATCTAAAAGAAGTGAGGGATTTATGGAGCGGTCCAATTATTCTTAAAGGCTTAATGGATATTAACGACGCAATTCAAGCTAGTAAAATTATTGATGCTATTTATATTTCAAATCATGGAGGACGACAAATTGATATTGCGCCAAGCCCATTACAAGTATTACCAGAAATTAGAAAAAAACTAGGGTCAAAATTTCCGATAATTATAGATTCAGGCTTTTACTCTGGTCAAGACATAAGTAAAGGCTTAATGCTTGGTGCTGATTTTATAATGACTGGACGACCATTTATTATTGGTCTTGCTGCATTAGGAGATAAAGGAGCTGATCACGTACATGATATATTAAAAGACGAACTTTCAAATGTAATGGAACAAATTTGTTCGAAGAATATCAAAGAATTGAAATCACAAAAGGTAGTTCTTGGAAATGATTTTTATTTGAGAAATCCTAATCAAAAATTATAGTGAGTTGAAGCGCTTCCCAGGCAATACCATCTCAGACCCAGTTTTAATATGAAGTAAAGCAGGAAGTTTATTCTTATTTGCCCAGTTATTAGCGTTCACAAATAATTCATAAAAATCTTCGGTATTTTCAACTGTATAACCTTTGCCTCCCATGGCGTTGGCTAAATCAGAAAAGTTTGGGTTGACTAATCCAGTATGTTTATAATTTCCTTTATAATGTTTATGCTGAT
>CACALC010000003.1:0-89919 GCA_902533225.1 uncultured SAR116 cluster alpha proteobacterium
GATATAAACTTTGAAAAAAAACTTTTTAATAAGATTCAGTTAATAATACCATTGGGTTAACATTACAACATTTAACTGTCTGAATTAGATATTTATTTTATACAGTTATTTCAGAAGAAGTGTGTTAATTCTTTAAGGTTAACTTAAAAGCAGTAAAAGTTGTTACAGACAAAAAAAATAATTAATAAAATTTCTTAAAATCATAACCAATTATCTACAACCCATTGAGGGGTCTTTAATTGTTTATAAAGTTTTTTATAAATTTGTGTATTTTTTACTGGCCACTTCCCATTTATAACGTCATCAGGATCAGGTTTGCCGGTAAAAGCAACTATAGATGTGTCTTTGGGAAGCTTTGCAGGTTCCCAAATTCTAAGAGGCCAATTAGGAAGAAGGTTATGTTTAAAACTTTTACACCATTCAGATGGCCAAAAAACTTGATCTTTAATTTGGGCACTTAAATAAATTTGCTCTATATGATATTTTTTCCAATATTTATTTGGATTTCTTTCAAACTTTTTAAAAATTGAATTATATTTTTCAATAGGAAATCTAAAACAACTTGTATTTCCAATATTTTGTCCTATTTGAGTCCAATTTTCAATTACACAGTATAAGCCCGGCTTGAAGTCAAAAAAACGGTCTAAATCGCCTGTTATAACCAAATCTAAATCTAAAAATAATACATCTCCTTTTAAATCATCAAGAGGATATTGCCACAAACTGATTTTTCTCCAAGGTGTATAAGAAATAGTCTCAGGTAAAGAGATTTTTGGTAAAGGTTTACAGATTATATCTTTATCAATATTTGCATTATTATCAGTAAAACAGTAAAGTTTGGTAGTACGTTTGGTATGCTTTTTTATCGATTTGTAGAGTCTATTTACGTATTCATGACCGTATTTTGAGCCCCATTTAATGCATATGATAGTTTGCAATTTAAAGTCCTACTATAAAACGTGTTAAAATAAGGAAATAAATCTATAACATAATTAATTATCTAATTAGTAATATAAAACATGAAAATAAATATTTTATTGCCTTACAAGGAAAAATTTGACCAAAACAAGGCCTCTTCAGTTTCTATAACAGTAAGAAATAATTTGGTTCATTCAAAATATTTAGACCAAATTAAAATTTTTGGTCAAAATGTAACAAATCCCCTTTTCAGAGAAAATTTTGTTGGGATATTATATTCTTTACTATCATTAAAAAGTAAGAATAAATTTTTAGCCCATGAAATGTTAAAAATAATTTCTAAAGATTTAGACAAAAATCAGTTGATAGAAATCCACAACAGGCCATATCTTGTTGAGCAAATTACAAAACGGAATAGATTTCCTATTAGCTTATTTTTTCATAATGACCCTCAGACAATGAATGGATCAAAATCTGTCAAAGATCGAGAAAAAATTTTGGAAAAATGTACTGCAATTTTTTGTGTAAGTGAATTCATTAAGAAAAAATTTCTAGAGGGTATTAATGAAAATTTTCAAAAAGTTCACGTTTTATATAATGGAGTTGAAAAAAAACTTAAAAAATTTCCAATAAAGAAAAAAGAAATTTTGTTTGTTGGAAGGTTAGTGGTTGAAAAAGGTGTGCATTTTTACGTTGATGCTATTAAAGACATAGCTCAAAAGTACCCTGAATGGAGTTTTGGCCTCATTGGTTCCTTTAAACTAGGAGACAATAAACACCGAAACTTTTATTCAGATAATATAATAAAAAAAATGAAATCTATTGGTCCTCAAGCTCAATTTCATGGATTTAAAAATCAAGAATTTGTAGAAGAAAAAATGAAAAGTGCCTCAATTATTGTTATACCTTCAATATGGGAAGAACCCTTTGGATTAGTGGCTGCTGAGGCAATGAATAATGGAGCTTGTATTATAGCCTCAAAAGTTGGAGGTATTCCAGAAATAATCAAGGATAATGGCATATTAATAGATAATATAAATCTTAAAAAATTATCATCAAAGATAGATTTTTTAATTAAAGACAATAAGCTAAGAGAAAATTATCAAAGGAAAGCTTGGGAAAATTTTCGACTTTCTTCTGAGGCATCAAGTCAAAAGCTAGACCACTTTAGAGAACTTATCAGTTCAAAGTATTTTTAGATTTTCTCCATTCTTGACACTGCGACATAGCAAAAGCTATGGCAAACCAAGTAAATAAGTTGCCCCATTGTCCATAGAAACTTCCAAACTGTTGAATTGGAAAAAACAATCCTAAAGGAACAACAAAAGCCGTAGCTGCCATCGGACAATTAAAGTTTTCTAATCTTGAATTATAACATGTAGTTATTATTGACCCAAACATAACACATCCTATTAATAATCCAATAACACCAACCTCAGCAAATAATTGTATATAAAAGTTATGAGGATGGTTTCCACAATAATTTTTACCTGGCAACCACTCTGGAAGATTTGTGTCTAAATTAGCACAACTATTTCTAGTACCAGAAGGTCCTACACCCTTAATAGGATTTAACAACCCTTGTTGAATTCCACCTCGCCAAGCACCCCAATAACCAGTGTCGTAATTGACTATTGGTATACTATTATAGAAGCTTTTAGTGAAACGGTTGGTTAAATCTGGACGAGTAAGAAAAAGAGCTAAAACGGCTAAAACTTCAATCAAAATTAATAATGAAATCAATATAAATTTTGGCTTCCAAACAATGCTAGCTAATATACCTCCACACGCACGAATAAGAAAATTAGTTCTTTCACCAGTTAACGCAGATACAACAATAGATAGTAAACCGATCATTCCAGATAATATACCTGCTTTGCTTTTTTTACTAACTGCTATAGCCATTAAAATACAAAACAAAGGTAGTGAAACTTTAGCTAGATACCCTCCTGGTACTAGATCTCCATATGGCCAAGTTAATCTTGCTTTTGGTTCAATAAGGGTTTCGGCAATCAAAATACTACACATTAATAACATTCCTATTAACATACTTAATAACATCAAAATTCTTATGTCTCTATCTTTTGCGAGCCACACCTGTGCTGCAGCAACATAGAGTGGAAAACGTATCCAAACTAAACCCTGTTGAAATGTAAAAAGCTTCTCTGGTCCTGTAATGGCTGAAATTAAGCCAAACAACCATAGAGCGAATGCACTTTTAACCCAAATTTGAGAAGTCCAATCCCAATCTCTATTTTTTATACATCTAATTAAAAATATTATAGCAATTAATGTGAGCCATAAATCTGCAGGGTCTCTCTCTATTAGATAAATGAATGGTCCTAACAGCCAAAAAATAGTCATAGTTTTTTCAAAGCTGTTTAAGTTCTTTATCTTATTTGAACCATCTTCCCAACATTTAGAAAAGTTAAGTTCTGAAATGGAAATATATTTTAAAATCATCGGAACCAAAAATTACAATTATAAAATCTTTGTCTATATATGGTTTATTATTAAAAACAATCATTAATATTATGGCTGGTATAAAAAGACTTTGGAAGAAAAATATTGGAGAGCGTGTTTAAATTAAATGTATATTCGCTTAAGTTTATAAAAATTATATATTAAATAGTAATTATTTTGTTCCAATTTTTATTTTATTTCTTATGAACCACAAACAAACTAAAGAAGGAATAACCATTACAGTAGTTAAAATGAAAAAAACACCCCAATCTCCATTTAGCCAATCTACAAGAGCTCCTGATGATGAAGCAAGAGTTGTTCTACCAGCAGTTCCTAGAGATGCAAGCAATGCATATTGAGAAGCAGTATAAGTCCTATCAACTAATAATGAAATAAATGCAACAAAAGCTACTGTTGCAAATGCCGCTGTAATGTCATCAGCTATAACAGCTATTGCGAATAATAATTCAGATTTTCCAGTCCAAGCTAAAAACGCGAATAGAAGGTTTGTTAGAGCCATTAATCCTCCAGCAAAGAACATTGTTTTTATTGTCCCTGCCCTCATTGCCATTAAACCACCTAATAATGTGAAAATAACAGTTGTAATCCAACCAAGTCCTTTTGAGTAAATGGCAATCTGACCTTTAGAAAATCCAATTTCTTTATAAAAAACAATGGACATACGTCCAAGAAAAGCTTCACCAATTTTAAATAAGAAAACAAAACCTAATATTCCTGCTGCTATAGCAAACCCATTTTTTTTAATGAAGCTAATTATAGGTCCAATTATAATTCCAGTAATATACGCAAAGCAGATAGTTACAAAGTTGCTAGAACCAATTTTTCCTGCAATTATTTTATCAGTTTCTTTTTGTTTGGCTTGTCTATCAATCTCAATTGGCTCATGAACAAAAATTAAACCAATATTCATAAGAATTACTACAGCTCCTAAAATTAAGAAAGTTGCTTGCCAATAATTAGTAATACCTATATTTTCAAAATATTCTGCGGTAAATAGAGCTACAACACCTCCTAGTTTATAACCGGTCCACCAACCAACTACTGCAATTGCAGCGCCAGCAGCCATAGTTTTTCCTTCATTTTCACTGATTTGTTCAATTCTTAAAGCATCAATACTAATATCTTGTGTAGCAGAAGCTATAGCAATAATTAATCCAATAGAAATTAGTAGAGCTAAGTTTTGGCCTGGATTTATAAAACTCCAAATTATCAAACTTAGTAAAATTATAAGTTGCATTAAAACTATCCATCCCCGTCTGTGGCCTAGTTTTTTTGTTAATAGAGGTATTTGAATCCTATCTATTAATGGAGCCCATAGATAATTAAATGCATATACACCAAAAATTAAACCTGCCCACCCAATAGTTGATCTACTCAATCCTTCTTCTTTAAGCCAAAGACTTAAACTACTTGCAATCAGAACCCATGGAAAACCACTTAACACACCAAGAAGCAAAATTCTTAACATTCGTGTGTCTTTGTACACTAAAATTGATTGAATCCAGCTTTGTTTTTTTTCTATCATAATGAAAATAATCCAAATAAATTATTAATAACTTTAATAGTATTTTTTACAAAAATATATGTTTTTTGTTTGATTAAATTATCTATAATCACTTATGCAAAATTGGTTAGTTACAAATCTTCGTAAAAATTATTTTTTAAAAGCTGGTAAAAATTATTTTAGTTGTCAAATAGGAAAAGGAGGACTTAATGATGCAGCAAAAAAAGTGGAAGGTGACAAAACAACACCAATTGGAAAATGGTATTTAAAATCACTATATTATAGGTCTGATAGGGTTTTAAGGCCAAAACTAAAGAAAAAAAATGTGTTAAAAATAAAACGAATTACAAAATATTGTGGTTGGTGTGATGATATACGAAGTTACTATTATAATAGATATATTATAATTAATAATTCTCGATCGTTGAATATCAATTATGAAAGATTATGGCGACAAGACAATGCTTACGATATAGTAATTGAAACCTCTCATAACACAAAACCGATGATTAAAAACAGAGGAAGTGCAATTTTTATACATTGTAGTTTTGAAAATTTCAGAACAACAGCTGGTTGTGTTGCATTAAAAAAAAGAGATTTGATGTTTCTAATTAAAAATCTTAATAGCAAAGCATATATCCAAATCAAAAAGTAAGATTTAAAAATATAAGACTTTACAGATTCAATTATTCAAATTAAAAGTTAATTTTTTTAATAAACGGGGTTGTTGATGTCATATTCTCTTATATCTGTTTTTCTTGGCCTTCTTGGCTTATTGTCTGCGTATGTAGTTTATATAAAGGTAAAGTCTGCCTCTGAAGGTGAAGGTCGTGTTAAAGAGATAGGAGATGAAATACACCTTGGAGCTATGGTGTTTATGTCTTCAGAATATAAAAGATTAGCTATTTTTTGTTTAGTTTGTATTTTGGCTCTTTACTTTTCTTTAGGATGGCAAACTGCTGCCTCATTTTTACTTGGTGCATTATGTTCTGGAATTGCTGGGTTTATTGGAATGTATTCTGCTACAAAAGCTAATGTCAGAACGGCTGTGGCTGCAAAAGAAAAAGGAGCTGCTGAAGCATTAAATATAGCTTTTTTTGGAGGCTCAATTATGGGTCTTACTGTTGCCGCAATGGGTTTATTTGGGATTGGTATTTTATTCTATTATTTTGCAGGAAATGTTGAAACGATCCATGCAATTGAAGGATTTGCAATGGGTGCATCTTCTGTTGCACTATTTTCAAGAGTTGGTGGAGGCATTTTCACAAAAAGTGCAGATGTTGGAGCTGATTTAGTTGGAAAAGTAGAGGCAGGTATCCCAGAGGATGATCCTAGAAATCCTGCAGTTATTGCTGATAATGTAGGAGATAACGTTGGAGATGTAGCCGGTATGGGATCAGACATTTTTGAATCATATTGTGGATCTATGATTGCTTGTATTGCACTTGCAGCTTCGATGTCAAGTCTTACAATAACAAATCTTGGTGGTAATCAAACAATGTTGCAATTTATGCCTTTAGCTTTAGCTTCTTTAGGCTTGATATGTTCATTGTTAGGTATAATTACTGTCAGGTTTTTCTCATCTAAAAGTCCAGAAACTGCTCTTAGATATGGTACTATTGGCTCTGCAGTTATATTTGTTATAACTTCATATTTTTTAATTAATTTGATGGGCGTTTCATCAGGTGTTTGGATTGCAGTATTAGTTGGGTCCGTTGGTGGGATAGTTGTTGGATTAATAACTGAATATTATACTGGTGGTAATCCAGTAAGAAAAATAGCTAAAGATGGTGAGACTGGTCCAGCCACAGTTATGATATCTGGGCTAGCTACAGGAATGCAGTCAGTTGCTATACCTGTTTTGACAATAGTAGTAATTATTTTTATTTCCAACATATATGCAGGTCTGTATGGAGTAGGAATCGCTGCTGTTGGTATGTTAAGTACTGTTGGTATCACCATGGCGATAGACGCATACGGCCCTGTTGCTGACAATGCAGGTGGAATTGCTGAGATGTCTGAAATGGGTAAAGAAACGAGAGAAATAACAGACTCCCTTGACGAAGTTGGAAATACTACAGCAGCTATTGGTAAAGGTTTTGCAATTAGCGCGGCAGCATTGGCAGCTTTAGCATTAATAAGCGCTTACATTGAAAAAATTTCAAGTAAAGACGAAAGTTTCGTTTTAGCTATTAATGATCCATTAGTTTTATGTGGTATGTTTTTGGGTGGTATTTTCCCTTTCTTAGTAAGTTCCATGACAATGAAAGCTGTTGGTGACGCAGCCTTTGATATGATTAAAGAAGTTAGAAGGCAATTTAAAGAAATACCTGGTTTGTTAGAAGGAAAAGCCAAGCCTGATACAGCTCGGTGCGTTGATATTGCAACTAGAGCTGCACTAAGAAAAATGATTGCTCCTGGGACTCTTGCAGTTTTGTCACCCGTTATAATTGGATTTTTATTAGGTCCAAAGGCTTTAGGTGGGATGTTAGGTGGAGCACTTATCTGTTGTGTAATGATGGCTTTAATGATGTCTAATGCTGGTGGAGCATGGGACAACGCTAAAAAATTTGTTGAAAAAGGGAACTTTGGAGGCAAAGGTTCAGATGTTCATAAAGCTGCTGTGGTAGGTGATACCGTGGGAGATCCTCTTAAAGATACATCAGGTCCTTCAATGAATATTTTAATTAATGTTATGGCGATTGTAAGCTTGGTAATCGCACCCCTTTTGATCTAGTTTAATAAAATGAATAAAGCTAGTAAAAGTAGCTTTATTCATTAAACTTTGTTATGGCAGAAAAGTCTAAGTCTCCTTTTTTATCATTTACCATTTTTCTAAAATTTTCTTGAGCGCTGATTCCAAAAGGGGCTAATGTATTTGTATCATTTATAGCTTTAAGTGCTATGCTTAGATCTTTGTACATTAAGTTTGCTGAAAAACCTGGCTCAAAATTATTATCTGCAGGGCTTTTAGGGCCAACTCCAGTAATAGGACAATAATTATTTACAGCCCAACATGAGCCTGTTGAAGTTGATAAAATTTCAAATAGTTTTTTAGGATCTAATCCTAAGTTAGTCCCTAAGTTAAAAGCTTCTCCCACTCCTATCATAGTGGTTGCCAATAACATGTTATTACAAGCTTTTGTAGCTTGTCCGGAACCACATGGCCCACATAATAGTGATTTTTGACCCATAACTTGAAATAGGGGTGACATTATCTTGTAAGCATTTTCATCGCCCCCAACCATAAATGTTAGTGTACCATTTTCGGCTCCACCAACACCTCCTGAAACTGGAGCGTCAAGAAATAAAAGGTTTTTAAATTTGCATTTTTCATGAAGCTCTTTAGATTTGTTAACATCAATTGTTGAACAGTCTGTTATTAGCGTTCCTGGTTGTAAACTGCCTATTATGTTCTCTAAGGCTTCTTCTACAATGTCTCCATTAGGTAACATCATAATTATTATATCATTATCTTTTGATACATCAATTAGATCATGAGCTTTTTTTAGTCCTTTAGTAGACAGTTGGTCTATTAACTCTTCATTAATATCATAACCTACAACACTATAATTAGCTTTCAAAAGATGTATTACCATTTTAGATCCCATATTACCTAAGCCAATAAAACCAATTTTTTTCATTTTAATTCTCCTTTTTTTAAAAATTCAGATAGAGGTATTGTTTGACTTTTAATAACTCGCTCTGAGGGTAGGAGTTTTTTATTAATTTGTAAATCTTGCTTTAAGCCAAATAAAAAAGGGTACCATTCTCTTGACAACTCACCTTTCCATTTCCACAAAAGGTAATTCAATACCTCTAAGTCCTCGTTATTAATCTTAATAGATTGAGTGGATGGATTTGAACCAAAGTCTGGCATTAAAAAAAATTTCTTAATTTTTAAAAATAACTCTGGGACACCATGAGTATTGATAATAATTTCCCACTCTTGTTTTGAAAGTTTTCTCATGATACTTCTACCAAATATATCTAAAATCAAAAGATCCGTTTTTATCAAACCTGTAGGGTTAACCATTATATTTTTTAAGTTTTCTCTTCCCAAAGTTGGTCCAATAAAAAACCTTCTAGGACAATAATCATTGGCATAAAAATTATCCCAGATAATTATTTCATTAGATAATTTGTTTTTTATTTTTTTAAAATTTTTATAAGTTTTAGCAACTACATTTTTACCACAATAAAATACTTTTATTTTAGGGTTCAATATTTTACCTAAATCTTGCAAGTAATTAGGACCATCACTTATTAATTCATCAGCATAAACTCTTGGTACAAAAAAAATATTTTGCCCTAATTTATCTGACAGTTTATTTGCTAAAATACCATGATATGTGCCTTCAGAAACATCAATACCAAACTTTTTTTTAAAATCGTTGGGAATGTCGTCCAACATTAAAGCGATAGAACTAGCTCCATCCTCAAGTAATTGTTTAGCTTTTTTAAAGAGTAATTCGAAATCAGAGTACTTATTATTTTTAGAAACATCGTCTAATTCTTTGAAATTAAAATCTAGTCCAGGAGCAACCCCAGCTATAACATTAATATTATTGTTTTTACTAAATTGACTGAAATTCTGAAAATTAGAACGCCACTTTTTACCATACTTATTTCTCCAGCATACTCTATGACAATTATCTTCTTTAGGAGCATAGAAATAAGTGTTCATCTTATTTTTATGAAGTGATTTAATTATAAGTTTTCTATTTTTCCAAGATAATAGTTTTCCATAGTAGCCCTCTATGTATCCGATGATGTTATTTTCGTTGTTTTTCATTTGATATCTTTTTGAATATTGCAATAGTATATTATCTAAATTGGGAGAAAAATATAATGAAAGTTTTAGCGATAGGCGCTCACCCTGATGATATTGAAATTTTTATGTATGGTTTGCTTTCTATTTATAAAAAAGATGGACATCAAATTTTTACAATGATTGCAACTGATGGTGGAAAAGGTGGAGCAGTCACAGGTGAAAAATTAGCTAAGGAAAGAGCCAAAGAAGCCATCAGTGGCTTAGAAAAATTATCTTCACCAATTTTCTTAAATTTACCAGATGGAGAATTAGGTGGCGAATTAGGACATAGAAAAATTATAAAGGAGAATATTTTAAAAATTATGCCTGATTTAATTATCACGCATTCTGAAAATGATTATCATTCAGATCATAAGTCATTATCTTTGATTGCTAAAGGAGCAGTAAGCCATTATATCCCAATTTTATATTGTGATACTTTAATGGGTATTAATTTTAATCCTAATTATTATGTTGATATAACTAATTATTACGAGTCAAAAAGAGAGGCTGTTCTAAAACACAAAACGCAAAAACCTCAAAGATTTGTGGATTTGTTTGAGTTAATGAACTCTTATAGGTCAGCTCAATGTAACGTTCCAAAAGGGAACTATGCTGAGGCATATAGCTATATACCCTCATTCCCTTTTTCAGATATAAGAGAAATTTTGCCAGCTCCTATCAGATTAAGACCATTTCACATAGAAAACCAGCATGGTTTTTTATAAATATTCATATAACTTTCCGCCTGAAGATGGTTTTGATACACCGGTTGTCGAAGGAAATGTAAATGGAAGTTTATATATTGATCTAGCTGATAAATAAGCTATTAACTCTGCTTCTAGGTAATCAAAATTAAGACCAAGATCTTTTTCACTAAATATATTAATTTTTAATTTCTCCCTTAGGCGTTTCATTAAATGAACATTTCTGTATCCACCTCCAGTAATCACAACACTACTGACCTTTTTTGGTAAAAGCTCTAATCCAGTTCCAATAGTCTCAACTGTGAATTCGGATAAAGTTGCCATGATATCGTAAACTTTGTAATTTTTTTTTATAAATTCCTTGTAAGGAGCTACAAATGACTGCCTATCGAGTGACTTAGGTTGTGTTTTCTTAAAAAAATCAAGCTGTGAAAATTTTTTAACTTCTTTCATAATCGGAAACCCTTTGGACGCTAAATTACCACCTTTATCAAAACTTTTATTAAATTTTGTTAATGAATAATCGTCCATTAAGGCATTACCTGGCCCTGTGTCAAATCCAATTAATTTTTCACCATCCCAATAAGTTAAGTTCGAAACTCCACCTATATTGATTATACAAGAAGGTAGTTTTAAGTTAAGTTTTTCAATTATATATTTATGATAAATAGGTGCTAACGGGGCTCCTTCCCCACCTAATTCAAGATCATTTGTTCTAAAATCAAAAATAACATTTTTATTTAGCATTTTTGCTAAACTTTTAGGATCACCTATCTGAATAGAATATCTATTACTAGGGTTATGATAAATTGTTTGCCCATGAAAACCAATTAAGTCACATGTTTTTGTAATATCTAAATCTTTTAAAGCCAGATAATGTTCGTTTGTAATAAATTCGTCCAAATGTAATTTTTGTTTTAAGTTAAAATTTACATCTCGATTAATAATCTCCATTAACTTTGCTTTGGTATTAAGACTATACTTGTAAAAGTAATTTTTATTTAATCTTTCTAAATCAAGACCATTAGTTTTTACCAGACTAATATCTATTCCATCCATGCTTGTTCCAGTCATTAATCCAATAATATTTAAGAAATTATATTTCAAGACGAAATTAACCTTTTTTAATACATACAAATTATATATATTCAAGTATGTCTCAAAATATACCAAAAACAGAATCTTTGTTTAAAAAAAGTAAACCTATTGACCATCTGGGTGTAGCTGAAAGTATTTCTCTAATAATTGAAGAACAAAAAAATGCATCATTAGAAGTAAAAAATGCGTCTAAATCCATTCAAACAGCAATCAACGCTATTCATAATTATTTAATATTAAATCCTAAAGGTAGATTGATTTATGTGGGAGCAGGCACCTCTGCAAGAATAGGTGTGCAAGACGGTGTTGAGTTACTACCAACGTTTAATTGGCCTAATGAGCGATTGGATTTTATAATTGCTGGAGGAAAACAAGCCTTATTAAAGTCTTTAGAAAATGTTGAAGATGATGTAAATAATGCCGCAAGTATAGTTACAAAAAAGTTAATTTGCCAAAATGATGTTGTTATTGGACTCGCAGCTAGCGGCAATACTCCTTTTACTTGTAAAGTATTAGAAAAAGCAAAATTAAAAAATGCGCTTACTATTGCAATAAGCAATAATCCTAGAGGTAAAATCTTAGAATATGGAGATCATAAAATTATATTGAATACTAAAGAGGAATTAATAGCTGGTTCAACTAGATTGAAAGCAGGAACAGCCCAAAAAATATGTCTTAATGTGATTTCAACCATGGTAATGGTTAAAATGGGGAAAATTAAAAATGGTCTAATGAGTAACATGGTGCCTACAAATGAAAAATTAAGGAAAAGAAAAGCAATTATTGATACTAAGTTATAATAACTTACTTTAAGGACAATAGGCTAAGAAACAAAATTTTTTTAAAATTAATATTTAGTTTAATTTATTGAAAGGAACAATTATTAAAAATATTGCCTTTATAACAGGTTCTGCTGGTTTCATTGGTTTTCATCTTTCTAATCTTCTGCTTGCTAACAAGTGGACCGTTATAGGATTAGATGCCATTACTAATTATTATGATATCAAATTAAAACATGATAGACATAATATTTTAAAGAAAAATAAAAATTTTGTAGGTTATGAGGGTTTCATACAAGATAATAAGTTGCTAGATAAAATCTTTTTTTCACATAAACCAAATTTTATCGTGCACTTAGCAGCTCAAGCTGGGGTAAGGTATTCAATAGAAAATCCTTTGTCTTATGTAGAATCAAATTTATTGGGAACATTTCATATCTTAGAAATAGCGAAAAAATATAAACCAGAACATTTTTTAGTAGCCTCAACTTCGTCAGTATATGGTAATAACGAAGTGTTGCCATTTAGTGAAAATCATAAATCTGACAATCCAATGTCGTTTTACGCAGCTACTAAAAAGTCAAATGAAGTTATGGCGCATTCTTACTCTCATCTATTTAAAATACCTACTACAGTATTTAGATTCTTTACAGTTTATGGTCCTTGGAGCAGGCCTGACATGGCTTTAATAAAATTTACTAAAAATATTTTAAACAAGAAACCAATTGAAATTTACAATAATGGAAATATGAGGAGAGATTTTACATACATAGATGATTTGGTACAATGCATTAAATTATTGATAAATGTTAAACCGTTAAATCCTGAAAATAGAATTTCAGAGATTGAAAATGACAGCATTTCTAAAACAGCACCATTTAGAATAGTTAATATAGGAAACTCAAATTCAATAAATTTGTTAGATTATGTAAAAGTACTAGAAGAATCACTTGGAGTCATAGCTGAAAAAAAATATTTAGGTGTGCAAAATGGAGAAGTGCTAGAAACCTACAGTGATGTGAAACTTTTAAAAAACTTAATTGGAATTTGCCCAAATACTTCTATCGAAAAAGGAGTCATGGAATTTGTTAAATGGTTTAGAAGTTATTATGATTAATTTAATTTGTAATTGTTATTTTAAATAATAAAAGTATTTAATTAAAATTCATTATTTTAACTATCTTGTTGTCTGTCCCCATACGATTACAAATATCATGTAATGACTCTTTAGAAGTCTGCATATGATAAGCATTTGCATGAATACAATACTTATTGTCTGCCATGATTCCAACATGTCCATTCCAAAAAACAACATGTCCCCTTTTAAGATTATTAAGACCCCCTACTAATTTTTTTTTTATCAATACCTGGTCTTCGGTATTACGAGGAATATTTTTTCCATAAGTTTGGTAGGATAGTTGAAGCAAGGCTGAACAATCTAATCCTAAAGTATCTCTGCCGCCCCAAACATATGGCGTACCTATTAACATTTCAGCCATACTTACCCAATCATAAATTTTTTTTTCTACTGGGACTATATGGTTAGTGGGAATATATCCAACTTTTTGAAAGCAATTTTTGGGTAAATACACCTCAGTCCAGTTTCCCCAAATTTTTTTAACTGAAAGCACTCCTCCAAGAGGAACATAATGAATATGACCTGCTTTAACTTCTTCACTTTTAAAAACAAATGTTCTTTTAGACAAAACTCTATGAGTTGGTGGGCCTAATACCCCCAAATCCATTTTTTTGACCCAACCACAATAATTATCAGTAAGAAGTTTTACAAAGTACCATTCCTTATAATTATCTAATATTTCTAATTTTTCACCATATAAGCATTCTGTTTCTAAATTAGCACCTTCATAAGGTCCTGCTCTCATAGGAGATGATGGTTTGATTATATTCATAAATGTTGCTGTTTTGACCAACTTATCACATCAAAATTAGGACATGTTTTGTCAGTATTTCCTGTATTATAATGACCAATAATTTTTGCTTTTGGGAATTGTAATTTCCATTTAGAAAGAATTTTTTTTAAAGATATAAATTGTTCTTTAGTAAACTGATCTTTTCCTATAAGACAAACACCTAAACTAACATCATTTTTACCTTTTACATGTGCACCAATCCAATACTCAGGCCTTCCATTTTCAATTTCACCACATCTTAAAATTATTTTATGATATCCAATACCATTCCAACCAAAACCTAGATGCATTTTATGAATATCAATTGCACCTATTCGTTTATCATTGTCTGTATCAGAACAATGAACTATCAAATACTTAATTTTTGACTTGATAAGCATCTTTATATCTTTCTTCTGAGATTAATATATTATCATAATAAATTAGTTTAATAATTTCATTTAAATTTTTTTTGATTATATTGTTTCGACATTTCAATCCAATCAACATTTTCGCTTGGCATATAACCAGAAACAGTATCCTTTAAAAGATTTCTTATCTCCTCAATATTATTTTGGTCAAGAAACTTTATAAATCTTTGGATGAATTTATTAAAATCTTCTTTAAGTACAAAAAGTTCATTTGCTTGAAGTATACGAGAATGTCTAGTTTTTCTTGGATTTTTTCCAATTAGAAGTTCTTCATATAATTTTTCACCAGGTCTTAATCCTGAAATTTTTATTTCAATTTCTCCCCAAGGTGTCTTGTCATCTTTAACTTGAAAACCAGCTGTTTCAATCATATTTCGAGCTAAATCTATAATACGCACTGGTTTCCCCATATCTAATAGGAATACCTCACCACCTTTTGACATTGAACCTGCTTGAATTACAAGTTGAGCAGCTTCAGTAACAGTCATAAAGTATCGCGTAACATTTTCGTCAGTTAAGGTTACAGGACCACCATTTTCAATTTGTTTTCTAAATAATAAAGTGACTGAACCAGAAGATCCAAGAACGTTTCCAAAACGAACCATACAGAAAAGTGTGTTTTTATTATTTTTGTCATTATTTAACAATTGGAGCACCATTTCTGATAATCGTTTGCTGGCTCCCATTATATTTGTTGGTCTAACAGCTTTATCTGTACTAATTAAAACAAAGTGTTTGACTTTATATTTCATGGCTAATGAAGCACATTTAAGTGTCCCAATAACATTATTTTTTATACCTGCTACAACATTATGTTCAACTATCGGCACATGTTTATAAGCTGCAGCGTGATAAACAGTATAGGGTTTCCAGTTTTTAAAAATATGCTCCAAACTCTTTGAATCTTGGATATTAACAAGTAAAGGGATCAAAGTAGTTTTATTATATTTTCCTTTAGCCCCTTCGATAAGAGACTTTAATTCACTATGAATGTTGTAAAGAGCAATTTCTGAGTTTTCCACTAGTATAACATACTTGGGATTGTTTATAATTGCTTGACGACAGATCTCAGATCCGATACTACCACCGGCGCCTGTAACTAAAACAGTTTTTTCAAATATGCATTGTTGTAATAGTTCTTTGTCAGGCATTACGGGGGCTCGCCCTAGTAGTTCATTTATGTCAAGTTCACGTATGTCGCTTAAATTGACTTGACCATTGGTAAGGTCAGAAAAACTTGGTATTGTTCTTACGTGTAGACCTAATTTACGAAGAGGATAGATAAGTCTACCTCGCTGTAATGGTGATAATTTTGCCATTGCCAACCAAAGTTCTTTAGGTTTTTGTAATTCTGATGTGAGTTCTAATGACGAAGGAGATTTCACAGGATAACCATCTATTGTTCCTCCCCAAAAGCTCTTGTTGTCATCAATAAAAAAAACAAGTTTAAATTCGTTAGAATGTATTAAGTTAGCAGCTAATTGTCTACCTGAAGATCCAGCACCATATATAACAATTTCTTTTTTTTTATAATTAATTTTATTAATTTCAAAATTCTGGTTTAACCAAATTGTCACAAGCCAACGTGAAATAATTATTAATAAAAAGAGTATCATAGGCTGCATCAAACCTATTGATCTTGGAATATCCTTAAAGCCAATTAATGAAAGCATGGTTCCATAAATAATAGTGTAAAAAACAATTGCTTTTGTTAGAACATGAAGAGTATGTGTATTAACATACCTAAAAATTAGCTTGTAAAATCCCCAAGAAAAAAATAATGAAATTGCAATGCTCATCGATATTAATGACGCAATTGCAAGTTCCCAATTGAACTGAACTAACTCCCAAAACCTAAGTGAAAAGGCTGTCCATGTTCCAAAAGCACATAAAAAAATATCAAGTAAAACAGCTAAACATATTTTTAATTTTCTTGGTAGACGAGTAGCTGACTCAGCAAAAGATATCTGTTCTACTTTTTTTATCATCTTATATATCTCAAATAATTTAAACTTATTCTTAAATTATCATATTAATTTAAATTTAAACAAACTTAAAATATTTTTCGTTCAACTTAATTTCGTTTAAACTGAAAAAAAGCCAAAATACAATTTTTTTATTTAAGGGATAAAAATTTCTGCATATCCATCAATAACAATTTTGTTGTTAACAAAGCCAATAGTACTGAATTTTAGAATCTTATTCTTTATATCAATATCAATAACTTCAATTCTTGCTGTCAAAACCTCTCCAATATAAATAGGACGTTTAAAGCGTATGTTTTGTGATTTATAAACACAACCTTCACCAGGAAGCTTAGTACCAAACAAACCACTAAAAAGTGAAGCACCCATCAATCCATGTATAATCGGCTTTTTATATCGAGATTTGGAAGCATATTTTTTATCCAAGTGAACAGGATTATAGTCTTCTGATATGTTTGCAAAGCTTTTGACCATTTTCTCAGTCATTACTTTTTTTATCTCAACATTATCGCCAAACTTTATTTCAGATATAGGTATTTTATTCATTTTCAGACTTCATTTTTTTTAAAAGATCACGATTTAAAATTTGGGCAGGATTACCAACTACTGTTACATTATCTGGAACATCTTTTCTAACCACTGCCCCTGCTGCAATTTTTGAATTTTGCCCAATAGTAATTGGTTTGTTTTTAGTGCCAGGATAAATTATGGCAGCTGTTCCAATGTACGCACCATCTTTGATTATTACATTTCCATTACATTTAACACTTGGAGCAAGAGTTACAAAGTTTCCTATTTGGCAATCATGAGCAACATAAGAGTAAATGTTAGCTTGAAAACTTTTTCCTATCGAAACATTTGAAGTTATTGTTACAAAAGGACTTATAATTGATCCAATCCCTATATCAACATTATCCATTATAACAGAATTAGAAGAAATAATCGAAAACATATTAATGCCATTATCAGCACATTTTTTTGTCAATTTTTTTCTGTCTTTTTTATTAGCTATTGCGATACAGCTGTAAATTTTATGATTTATAAATTTTTTTAATAAGTCATTAAAACTTAACACTTTTGCCCCATTAAGATTATGAGGTTGATCAATAGAGTCATCAATAAAATAAAACTCATTAGTTGTTTCTCTATTTGTCAGATTTACTTTATCGCGTAACAAAGGCATTACCTCACGTGCATAGCCTCCACTTCCATATAATGTATAAATTTTGCCCAATTTAGTTTTCCTTTTACAATAATATATCATAAATCTAATTTATTTAGCACAAAGATAGCAGATTATTATATGTATAGAGTATCACTTTAATAATTAAATTCTAAGTCAAATTTTTATTTTATCTCTAATATTTACAAAAAAATTAAATAAGAATATCTAAATTTTAAATATTAGTATTTCTTAATAAAAATTTATTTTTGAAACTATTTTTTCAACAATATAATTAACTGTTTTGTTTAAAGTAGAAACTTCTATTTCAGGATTTTCTGGTTTTTCGTAAGGGCTATCGATTCCAGTAAAGTTAGGAAGTTTTCCATTTCGGGCCTTTTTATAAAGACCTTTAGGATCTCTTTTTTCTGCAATATCTAATGGTGTATTAACATAAATTTCTATAAATTCACCCTCTTCAAACATTTCTCGTGCTATTTGTCTTTCTGCTTTGAATGGAGAAATAAATGCTGTTATCACAACAAGGCCAGCATCTACAAATAATTTTGCAATCTCACTTATCCTACGTATATTTTCAACTCGATCAGCATCACTAAATCCAAGATCTTTGTTAATTCCGTGACGTATATTATCACCATCAAGTAAATATGTTCGAATACCTTGATTGTATAAGTATACCTCTAAAGCATTTGCAATTGTTGACTTGCCGGATCCAGACAAACCTGTAAACCATAATATTTTACTATTATGTCCATTCAGAGATTTTCTTAAAACTTTATTAATGTCTTGTTTATAGTTGTGAATATTATTTGAACGTCGAAGTGCAAAATTAATCATACCTGCTGCCACTGTATGATTACTAATTCTATCAATTAAAATTAGTGCTCCCATACCCTTACATTCATTGTACTTTTCAAATGGTATAGGCTTGTCAGTCTTTATGTTAACAATATATAAGTCATTAAACTCTAAATTTTTAGCTGAAAGTTTTTCAAAACTATTAATATTAATTTTATGTTTTATACTAGTAATTTGAACGTTAGTTAATAATGTGCCAATTTTTATCGAATACGAACGACCGCAATAACCGGGATGTTGACTCATCCAAATTAATTTTATTTCAAATTGGTCAGAAACTTCAGATTGTGTTTCAATATCAGTTATTACATCGCCTCTAGATATATCAATATCACGATCTAAAGTAACAGTGATAGATTGACCAGTTTCAGCTTTTTTCATTGATTCTTTAAAAAGTATTAACTCTTTTACATTTGCTTTTTCAAATGAAGGTAGAACACGTATTGTTTGTCCAATTTTGATTTGTCCAGATTCAATCATTCCTGAGAAACCTCTAAATTTATCATTTGGTCGATTAACAAGCTGAATTGGTAGCCTTAAAAAATTATTTGGTAAAGATTTATAGATTTTTATATTTTCTAAAAATTCAATTAAAGACTTCCCTTTATACCAATTAGTGTTTTCAGATATTTGGGTGATGTTGTCACCTTTTAATGCAGAAATTGGTATAAACGTAATAAATTTTAAACTTAACTGTTTAGTTATTTTTTCAAAGTCTTCAATAATTTTATAATAAGTATCTTCAGAATAGTCTACTAAATCCATTTTATTGATTGCTACAATTATATATTTTATACCAATAGTAGAGCAAATTATAGAATGTCTGCGGGTTTGCTGCAAAACTCCCTTTCTTCCATCAATTAATATTATGGCAAGATCGGCGGTTGATGCTCCTGTAGCCATATTTCGTGTATATTGTTCATGACCAGGCGTGTCTGCAACTATAAATTTTCTTTTGTTAGTTGAAAAAAATCTATAGGCGACATCAATTGTTATTCCTTGTTCCCTTTCTGCTTCTAATCCATCAACTAGCAGTGCAAAATCAATATCATTACCTTGCGTTCCAATTTTTTTTGATTCATTTTTCAATAATGATATTTGGTCATCAAAAATCATCTGAGATTCAAATAACATTCTACCAATTAAAGTGCTCTTCCCATCATCAACGCTACCACATGTAATGAAACGCAGAGTATCTAAGTTTGCCTGTTCTATAATATATTTATTTACTAATCTAATCGAATTTTCTATTTCCATTAGAAATAACCTTCTTGTTTTTTTTGCTCCATAGAAGAAGTATCTGCGTCGACTGATCGACCTTGTCTTTCACTAGTTTTAGAATTAAGCGTTTCTAATATAATTGAACCTAAATCTTTAGCACTAGACTCGATAGCACCTGTAAGAGGGTAACAACCAAGAGTTCGAAACCGGGCCTGTATTATTTTTATACTTTCGCCAATTTTAAGTTTAAATCGATCATCATCAACCATTAATAACATACCATTTCTCTCAACAAATGGACGATCTTTTGCAAAGTATAGTGGGACAATAGGTATTTGCTCACGGTAAATATATTGCCATATATCTAATTCAGTCCAGTTAGATATTGGAAACACACGAATATTTTCTGTTTCTTTTTTTTGGCAATTAAATAAATGCCAAAGTTCTGGTCTTTGATTTTTAGGATCCCATTGATGTGAACTTGATCGAAATGAAAATATTCGTTCTTTAGCTCTTGATTTTTCTTCATCACGTCTTGCTCCACCAAATGCAAAATCAAACTTATGAAACTCTAAGGCTTGTTTGAGACCTTGTGTTTTCATAATGTCTGTATGTAGCCCAGATCCGTGATCAAAAGGATTAATGTTATTATTTACACCATCTTGATTTACATGAACAATTAAGTCCATTCCATTTGTATTGACTATGAAATCACGGAAATCATACATTGCTTTAAACTTCCACATAGTATCAACATGAAGTAATGGAAAAGGTGGAATTCCAGGATAAAATGCTTTTTTTGCTATATGTAGCATAACAGACGAATCTTTTCCTATAGAATAAAGCATTACTGGTTTCCTAGCTTCAGCAACAACTTCGCGCATAATATGTATAGATTCTGCCTCTAGCCGATCAAGATGTGATAATTTTTTTGAAAATTTAAATTTTGACTTTTTAACTATATAAAAAGACATTTCTTTTATACTATCAGAATAAAGTTCAAGGCAAATCCGTAATGAATAATTATTCGTTTTAATGATTTCATTGGTTTTTTTGAAATTGCAAAGTTTTCGAAAGTTTGAAACTATTGATCCTGTAGGAATTAATATTATATTTTTTTTTTCAAAATTAGCTAAAGTATTCAGACATTCAGCTAATTCTTCATGTGTGGGTGATTTAGATCTAAGTAATATCCATCTTCGCTTACCTCGATGATCATGTATAAATAGTGTTGTTAATTTTAAAGATGTTGTATGAATAGAAGCATATAAGACGAGCTTTCGTTTTTTACGTGCTGATCTAATTATGTTTTCCATAACAACTGTAGTTGCTTTTCGACCATGCTCGTCAATAATCTCACTCTCGTCGAGTGAATTAAAGTTTATCCCATGATTTATTATCCAACGTTCAGCTTTTTTAATTGAAGCGGCATCTATAGATCCATATAAATTTTTAGAGATTGAACTTGTTGTTAAAACTTCAAGTTTATTGAAAACAGCTTTAAGTGTCATTTGTCGTGCTTTGATAAAATTAAATTGATTATGAACATTTATAAACATAAATACAAAATAATCTACATATTTATATGAAAATCGTATAATGCGACAGCAAAATTTAAATTTTAACTCTTATATATTTTTATTTTACTGCTAACTTCATAACTGAAGTTAATACACTACATGTTTGTTCGATTTCTTTTTGCGTTAAAGATGGGTGTACCAAAAACATTAATGATGTATCGCCCAATTCTTTTGCATTAGGCAATCTTGTTTCAGGTTTAAAATTAGTTTCATCAAAAGCTTTTTCTAAGTATACCTCTGAACATGACCCTGAATAACAAGGAACACCCTGATCATTTATTGCTTTTATGATTTTTTTACAATTCCAATTATTTTTTATGTCGTTTGATTTTAAGAAAACATAACATTTATAGGCAGCATGCTCAATAAAATTAGGTATATTTGGAACTCTTAAACCTTTACAATTTCTTGCAGTATTCCAGATAGTATTTGCATATTCTAAACGGGTTTTATGCCAAATAGCCATCCTTTTTAATTGAATTCTACCAATTTTAGCTTGTATTTCAGTCATACGCCAATTGGTTCCAAATGAATCGTGAAGCCATCTAAAGCCCTCTGGGTGTTTACGTTCATACACAGCCTCATAACTTTTTCCATGATCTTTATAAGCCCACATTCTTTTCCAAAAGACTTTTTCGTTCGTTGTAACCATACCACCTTCACCACCAGTGGTAATTATCTTATCTTGACAAAAACTCCAACAGCCTATGTGTCCAATAGATCCAACTGATTTCCCTTTATATTTCGCACCATGTGCCTGTGCACAATCTTCAATAACATATACATTATACTCATTAGCAATATCCATTATTTCGTCCATTTCACAAGGATATCCTGCTAAATGAACACAAATTATTGCTTTTGTATTTTTTGTTATTACTGATCTTATATTATTAGCTGTTATATTTTGTGTGGATAAATCAATATCAGCAAATATTGGTCTAGCTTTACAATTAACTACAGAAGATATTGATGCAATGAATGATCTAGGAGTAACAATAACATCGTCACCCTCGCCAATATTTAAAGCTTTTAATGCAAGATCTAAAGCCACGGTCCCATTTGCAACTGTTATGGCATATTCACAGTTGATCCAATTGGCATATTCTTTTTCAAACTTTTTATTTTCTTGACCAGTAAAGTAATTAACTCGGTTCGATAGAAGAATTTCACTTATTGCATCAGCTTCTTCTCTAGTAAAAGATGGCCATGGCGAAAAGTCTGTATTAAGCATTTAAAAAAACCTAATTAATAAATAATTTCTTATATTTTTTTAAGTCTATTATCATATCATTAATATAATACAAATATTAATTAAAAATTATTTATTTAAGTATCATTTTTTGAATTACCTTTAAATTTTGGCATTTGCGTAGAATTATTATGATTAATATTTTCACGAAAAAGTACTTTTTTAATTGTTAAAAATATAATTTTCATGTCTAAAAAAAATGATTGATTTTCAACATACCATAAGTCAAGGATAAATTTTTTGCTCCAAGATAATGCGTTTCTCCCGTTGACTTGCGCCCATCCGGTGATTCCTGGTCTAGTATCATGTCTACGAGCCTGTTCTTGAGAATATAAAGGTAAATATTCTTTCAATAAGGGTCTAGGACCAACTATGCTCATATCACCCTTCAAAACATTCCATAATTCTGGCAATTCATCTAAGCTAGTAGATCTTAAAAATTGCCCAAAAATTGTACATCTTTGATTAATAGGTTTAAGTTTACCATTTTTATATCGATCATTAGTCATAGTTCTAAATTTGTAAATTGTAAAAATATTACCTTTAAAGCCTGGTCTTTTCTGCATAAAAAAAATTGGGGATCCAAGTTTGCTTCTAACGGCAAGAATCACCAAAAAAAAAAGTGGTGACAAAGCTAATAACCCAATCAGAGCTAACGTAAAATCGATATATCTTTTTAAAAATAATTTATACATATTTTTGGTGTGTTTAAAATGTTTCATTAATAATATATAGCTTAATGAAAATGGTAATTAACTAAAACATTATTTTTAAATAATCATTAGATAGTTTGTTGTAGTCTCTATTTTTTAGCAACCACTTTTTTCCTTTAATGCCAATCTTATATAATTCCTCATCAGACATTAAAAATAATTCTTCAATTTTATTAGCTAAAGCCCTTTCATCCTCAGCAGGTACAAAGAAACCACATTTAGCCTCATTGATCATTGAAGGGTAACCAGAGTAAGAAGCAAGAATTGGTTTTCCTGCATACATATAATCTATAACTTTGTTAAGTGATTGGCCATAATCCCAAACTTTTGATTTAAAAACTGATAAGTATACTATATTAGAAAAACTCAAAATAGTTTGAACCTGGTTTTTATAAACTTTTGGTGCAAAAATAACATTTGGCAAATAGTCATATTTTTTTTTAAAAAAATTTTTTAAGTTTCCGTCTCCTACAACCACAAACCTTATTTTTTCATTTTTTTTTAGAATAAGTGCTGCCTTGAAAAATGTTTCTAATGCATTAGTAATCCCAATACTCCCAGCATATACTATGTTGAAGTACTCTTTATTGAAGTACTTATCAATATATTTGTTTACTACTTTGGTTTTTCGTAAATCAGAATTATCAACAACCCCCATGGGAATACATTCAACATGTTTGGCATATCCTAATATATTTTTAACGTGCTCCCCAAGATTAGGCATTGTTCCTACTATTATATCGGAATTCTCATAACCCCATTTTTCAATCCATCCTAGAAACATTATCAATGGATTTTTAGTATTAAAGTTTTCTTCTTCAGTTAGATTTAGTGGCCAAATATCTCTAATCTCAAAAATTAATTTTGATTTATATTTTTTTTTAAGCAAAATACCATTCAAAATTGTAAAAAGAGATAGACTTGATACAATAATTACACTTGGAGTAGGAAGTTTTGTTTTATTCAGTAAAAGCAAACTTAACTCAAAATGTAACCAACTAACTACTCTTAATATTGATTTAGCTTTAGAATATTTAAAAACATTTAATCTAATTAATTTTATACCTTCCAGATTTTGAACTTTAGTATTATGAGTGGGTTTTTTAAATCTTAATCTGTAATTATTCTCAGACGATATAACAACAGATTGGTAACCTTTAGATGAAAATTTTTTCATTAAGTTCCAACCACGACCGCCAGAATTATTTTCGTCTGGAGAAACAAAATACTTTGATATATACCAAATTGTTTTACTCATTTATACTTACCGATCAAATATTACATTTGTAAAGTTTTGGAATAGAATTAACAATTTTAATTACATCTACATAATCTAATTCTAGAGTATCTAAATACCAACGAATATTTTGGTATCGTGGTTTATTCTCTTCTTTAACTAATTTCAAAGCATAGTCTCTAGATATGTCACCTTCTCTAATTTGATTACTCCTAAAAGTGTCATGTTCTGTAAAACCAGCAACAGTATAATAAATATAATTGTAAAATGCTGCAGTTCCGTCACCTATTCTCCAAGTCGTGGAGGTGTCAGATGCTGTTTCCCAATTATATTTATTTAAAAGTGTTTTATTTATTCTTTCTTCATCCCATCTCCAATAGTCAAAAATATGGAAATAGTCTTTTTTTTCGGTAAAACTTCTAAAATATTCTCCACTTAAGGTATCAAACAAGGATCGATTAAAATATCCAGGACTTTCCATCATTGCTCTTGTTCTTTTGTAATGATAGTTAATCTGATTCAATATTCCATGTGAATATACTTTTTTTTCCTCAAAGTCAGGAGCTATATTTAAAAAACCTGTCTTGAAATGTGTTACTTCAAGAGGATTAATGCCCCATAAATTTAATTTTATATTTGTCTGTTTCTTTACAGTTTCGACATGTCTAAAAAAGTGTTTGTCTCCAGCAGTTAGTAGAGCCAACATTCCTAAATGAGGAGATTTTAACCATGATTGAAGGTTTAATCGAATATTGCGGCGCTTTTTTGAAATATCAGCTGCTATAATTATATTTTCTATTCCTAATTTTGAGCACATTCTACTAATATTTCTTCTACCTAAATCAGTTACCATTCCCCAATCATAAGTGTAGGTAATTGGCTTCATTTCTAATTCATTCACAATTAAATGAAGACCATAGCAACTATCCCTTCCTCCAGAAAATGGAATAATACAATCTAATTCATTTTTACGTCTATATGGCGCAACCAATTCAAAAAGTTCTTTCTTAGGCTTCGGGATATTTCTTTTTTTATAATTTTGGCAATAATTACAAACTCCTGTTTCATCAAATTTTATATATGGCATTGTCTCAGTTAATATACATTTCGTACAACGTTTTAAGCTTGATTCATTATATTCTAACAACTTTTCTTCAGACTTAATAAATTTGAACTCAGGTATTAAATTTTCTTTTCTTAGATTATGATCTGAAATATTTATTTCATTGCATAAAGAAATGTCAAAAATAAGAGATTTATTTTTGATTTGTAAAATCTTTTCACAAGATAGTTTTTTTAATGGATATTCCTCTGAACAAAAATAGGTAGTTTCGTGCTTCTGTCCAAAATATAAACTACCGTTATTCGAAAATAAAATAACTTTTCCTAATTTAGGTAAAATAATTGCTGTTGATATAGTCCCCTTACACTTGTTTAAAATAGATTTATGTAGGTCTGATAAATTTTTCCCTTCAGAAATATGTTTGTCAGTTATTGCAGCAATAATTTCAGAGTCAATTTTATGGAAACGTTTGACTTTCATTGTTTTCCAAACCTGATTATCGTTTACTATTATACCATTATGAATTACTAATATGTCCTTACGTTGTACAGGTTGATTATCGTCTAAACCATTTGTAATTAATCTACTATGTCCAAAAACGAATGATGAATTATTTGGTTTAACATTATTTAACAATTTTTTTATGTCAAAATCTGCTCTTTTTACATAACATGTCTTGAGCTCATTAAATATTAATCCACTAGAGTCATATCCTCTTTGACGAGCATGATAACCTAATAATTTCAAGGATGATCTGTTAACTGAATTTTTAGAAATAATACCAAAAATGCCGCACATTATTTATTCCTGCAAAAACTTATTTATTAATTAATCTGATATCTTTACTAGTTTCTTAGACTAAATAAAACAATACTTAATTTCATTTTACAAATTAGACTCTATTTTAAAATAATTTCATTCAATATAGTTTAATCATGACTAAACTATTAAGATATTAAAAACTAATAATTATAATAATTTATATATTTTTCTAATTTTTCATTTAAAAATTTTTTTTCATCTTCATTAAATTCACTTTTCCAGCGCCCAGAATTAGACTTACTAAGGTCGTAATGTAGCATTTGTTTTTCAAAATCAATAGGTAACCTCTCAAATATCTGTTCCAGAGTTTTTTTTGTATTTTTACAAAGGTCTTCAAGTTTAATTTCCATATAAAATTTTTGATTTAATTTATCTTTAATAACCCACCAACGCTCCATAATCTCAATATAATATTTTACGGCTTTTTTAATATTTTTAGGGCACCATCTTTGATGAATATACGAGGCAATTGTATCTCTTGGATCTCTTATCATGTTTATTAAAAGTCCGTCTGGAAGCAGTTGCTGATAATGGTGTGCATATAAAATATTAAAAGTATTATCCTCAACATAAAAGTGCTTATTATTACTTTTTAAAAGATCTATATATAATTTATATAGATAATCATTAAAAACTGTGTCCAAATAATTATTATAATAAGAATAAGATAAGGAGTTTAATGCATTTTTACTTAAACTTCCTTTTCTTCCAGCCCAGGTACCTTTGTAATAGAGCAATGAAATTTTATTTATAAGATTTAAATTATGGGCTCTAAAATTAGGAAAGCTCTTTTCCAATTCCCATTCTTTGTAGGCTTTAATATTGCCATCTAAACCAAATCTAAAGAACAACTTACTAAGTATTTCAGCAAATTTATCTAATAAACTTTTATTACTAACACGGTTTAAAAAAATACTTAATCTTTCAATACCTTTTTCAGAAACAAATGGGCTCCATGTTTCTTTTAGTAAAGAGTAAGTAGGTATTACACCATCTGGGTCAATAGTAAACCTACTTTCAAATGGGAGTGAGTATACACTACTATTAGTTTCAAATACATATTTCAATACGTTCGTACCGCTTCTACCAACACCACCAATTAACAGAACAGGAATATATTTCATCTTAACCTGTCAACTTTTCTTATAATTTCAAATGTTTCAGCAAAATCTACCTCAATTAGAGAGCCTTTGGATTTTAAATGATTCAATATATATTTTTTGCTAAAATAAAATCTTTGTTTTTGGCTTTCGTATTTCTTTAAAGCTTCTAATTTTTTTTTTATAGTCTCTTCAGTAAGTTCTACAAAATAATCTAAATGTATATTAAAACAATTCCATGGTAGTTCATAGCCAAGTATAGAACACATTTTATATGCTCTTATTGCCTCATTTGTAATAACTTGGTGATCTTGGTGTATATCTGACCTTGATGGTGTTAGAACTTCTTCAGGATTAAAATCCTTTTTAATTTCAATAAGTTTATCTAAAATTTCCTGACGTTTACTATGAAAATTTCTCACATCAAAATCTAATATCTTAGTATAACTTATACCTAGCGTTTTAGTTGAAAGTAAACATTCTTTTGAAAGAGTATTTGGAGGATATTTCTTATCTAGTGAATTTTTACAATCTGAAAATGCAACATATAAAACGGTTGCACCCTGGAGAATAGATTGGTAAATGTAGCCACCAGCACCTAGTTCAGCGTCATCTGTATGCGGAGCTAGCGCAAGTATCCGTTTTTTTTTCA
This sequence comes from uncultured SAR116 cluster alpha proteobacterium, assembly GCA_902533225.1. Classification (GTDB taxonomy): domain Bacteria; phylum Pseudomonadota; class Alphaproteobacteria; order Puniceispirillales; family Marisalimonadaceae; genus Marisalimonas. Next base: position 28,311 of record CACALC010000003.1, read on the forward strand.
TGTAATACTTCCTTATATAAACCTATAAGTTTTTTTGTTTCATTTTCCAAATTATAATTATTTCTTATAGTTTTTTGTCCATTTATGGACATGGATTTCTGTAAATCTTGATTTACCAAAATTTTTTCAACTGATTTTGATATTTCCTTCAGATTTAGAGGGTTACAACAAATACCAGATTTATTTACTTCTACTATCTCTTTCCATTGTGGAAAGTTTGAGCAAACTACCGGTAATCCAAAGGCCATATATTCAAAAAGTTTATTGGGGAGAGCTTTGATAAAAGGAAAAATTGGTTGGTTCATTACTACACCTATATTGGCCTTTTGAAGCCAATAAACGACTTCTTTGAAGGGAACTTCACCTTTAATAATAATTCTTGGGTCTTTAAGTTCTTTTTTAAGTTGAAGTTCAAGTTTTTCTTCATTTTGCCCTAGTATTACTAATTGCCAATTTTTAATTTTACTTTGTTGTAGTGAGCATATTACTTCAGTTATTCCTCTATATTGGGTGAGGCCACCTGTATATAATATTATGTTATTATTTAAATTACGATTAATTTGATTATTATTCTTAATTCTCAAGTTTGGTAGATTTCTATATAATATTTTTTTTTTATTTTGTACTTTTATATCGTTAGTTGCAACAACTACTCCATCCATTTTCTGTGTTGAATAATTATAATATTTTTCAAAAATATACGATACAATAGTCCTAATTATTGGCGGTATCCATTCTTTCAAACTTATAAGACTTATGTAATCTTCATGTGCATCAAAAATAACTTTTTTTCCACCTTTTTTTAATTTTAAACCAATTGTTAATAACTCAGGATCATGAAGGTGATAAATATTAGCATTAATTTTTTTTGCTTTTTCAAAAATTTTTCCCACTGTTTTTGTCATGCGAGATATTCGACCACCTTGTTTTTCACCAACATCAAAAATTTCAATCTTGTTTTTACATTCATTGCCTTTACCATCAGCAACAACTAGGAAAACATCACAATTTTTATAATTTGATAAAGAAAGGCACATTTTAAAAAATATTCTTGAATCATATCTACTATGAGCAGAAGTTAAGTGAGCAATTTTCATCATTTTTTCTTAAATAAAAAGTTGTTGCCTTTAGGTTTGTACATTATAGACCTTTTCCCAAATGGCTATATTATAAATTCTCCATTTTAACTTAACATCACTTTTGTCAATTTGATCTAAAAGCTTATCTAGGTAACATATTTCAGCTAATATTTTAGATTTTTTTATTTGTGGTTTTATATATTTGTCTATTTCATTTATCCAGGTATTATCAGGCGCGTTAAAACCAATTTTATTTTTTCTCCAAACAACTTTATTTGGTAAATAAGTTTCTACACACCTTCTTAATATATACTTTGACCAACCATTCTTTATTTTATATAAGACGTTTAAATTCAACGCATATTCTAATGTAATGTAGTCAAGAAATGGAAGTCTTGCTTCAATTGAATGTCTCATGGAATTCTTATCTTCATATCTTAACAAAATTGGTAAATTAGTACATTTAATTTCATATTCTTGAAGTTTTTTTATATTTAAATAATATTTGGCAAGTTTATTAAAAAAATTGAATTTATTTTCATAAGGTTTTAAAAATTTAGTATGACTTTTATTCTCTAACTTTCTAAGACTTGCAAAAAGAGAACCAATAATATATTTGCAAATCCATAGAGGTGACATATTTTGATTATTCTTATTCGAGTTTTTAACTTCTTTTAAAGCTTTTAAAAAACCGAATTTTCTAAAAACTTCAATATAAATTGAAGGGTAATATTTTTGATAACCAAGCAGTGTTTCATCGCCTCCTTGACCGTCTAGCATTACTGTACAACCAAGTTCTTTTGCTTTTTTCATGACAAAATATTGCATAAAAATGGATGGATCACCAAATGGTTCTTCTTGAGTGTAGACCACTTCATCTATGTTTTCTTTAAAATCGCTTTTAGTTGGTTCAATGATAGTTAAATCTAACTTATTAAATTTTGCGACTAATTTTGCAAACTCACTTTCATCTGTATTTATTTCTGATGACTTTGCATGGATAGCTGTAAAATTATGATTAGATTTTAAATTGTATTGTTTTGCTGCTATTGCAGCAATACTTGAACTATCCAAGCCTCCACTTAAACAAGTTCCAACTTTAACATCTGATCTTAATCTAAAATTTATAGCTCTACTTAATTCTTTTTTGTAATTTTGAATAGATTTCAATAAATTTTCACTATTTTGTTTAAAATTTATTGAATAATACTTTTTGATTTTAAATGTATTTTTTTTTAAATCGTATACTAAGTTGTGAGATTGTTCTAGTTTAAATATTTTTTCAAAAAAAGTCTCGTTGGTGTGATCCTCTATTTTAGTTACGACATAATCTATGAGAATATTTTTATTAAACTTTAAGTTATCATGAAATTTCACAAGTTGCTTAATTTCTGATCCAAAAATGAATTTCTGGTCTGTTTCAGTATAATAAAAGGGTTTGATTCCAAATCTGTCACGACTACAAAATAATATATCTTTTTCTTTATCATATATAGTAAAAGCCCACATTCCGTTAAATTTATTTACACAATTCTCTCCCCACATATCATAGCTTGCTAATATAACTTCAGTGTCAGTGTTGGATTTAAACTTATAATTATTTTTTTTAAGTTGTTCTTTTAATTCGATATAATTATAGATTTCTCCATTATAAGTAATTACAAATTTTTCTAAATAATGCATGGGTTGATGACCATCATTACTTAAATCTAAAATTGATAACCTTCTATGTGCAATTGCGAAATTATTTTTAAAAAAAAAACCTTCATCATCTGGACCACGATGTTTTATTAGATCATTAATTTTTTTGATTTCTTTTTTGGAAATTTTACCATTTTTCTTATCAACAATTCCACTTATTCCGCACATAAATACTTACCCAATTAAACGAAATAATAAACAATTATAGAAAGTTTTTAGGAGTTGCATGCATATATTCTAACAAGTTTGATTTTTTTATTAACAACTCTTATTAAATGACTAGTGAATACCTTAAAACCTATTTCTTTAAGACCATTTATTACCTTCACAGCTGGATCAGGCGTTTCAGAGTTAATATAAACTCTTAAAGCAGGATTTTGCTTTTTTATTTCAGCTAATCCTTTTAAAGATTGAAACTCTGCTCCGTTAATTGTTAGATTAATATGATTAATTTTTTTAATATTCAATTCTTTTATAATATTTGGTAGGGTATCTGTCTTAACTAGAATTTTTTCTGGTTTGGCATCTATGTGTAACGGAAATTCTTGTAGATCTGGAGAATCTAGCCTGTTATAACCTTGTGTTTTGTCCATTGTACTACAAATAAATTCCATTTTACCTTTTTTTTCCCATATTGCTCTATTGATAATTTTTACATTAGCATATTGTTTTGTTAGATTTACAAGTTCTTCGCAAACTTTGGGATTTGCCTCTACTACTATAATTTTACCATTTTTACCAACAACGGATACAACATTTAGGATAGAATTGATGTCATATATGCCACCCAATAAACAAGTTTCATCGCGTCCAACCATATGGATAGCTCTATCAGCAAAGAAACCAAGCATCCATCCATTCCATCTATAACCAATTATGTTTATTAGAAAATTGCGTATAAAAATATTTCCAAAAATAGAATCTTCTATATTTTTTATAATGTTATAGAAAAAGTTAAAGTATTTAGTTAGCATATTTATTTCCTTAATAAATTATTACTCTTATCATTTTTATTAAAAAAATCAATTATTCTGATAATTCTTTTATTTTTTGATATTTAGGATAATTTATAAGTATCCCTTTAAGTGCCCCTTGGTATACAAACAAGCTTCCACATGCTGCGGCATCTACTTTCGAAACTTTAAAAGCTTGTTTTATATCTTCAAGATTACCAGCACCACCAAGTGAAATTATTGGTATAGTTACATTTGATTTTATAACTTTTAATAGTTCTAAATCATAGCCTTTCATGACCCCATCATTATCTATTGAGTTTATTACTATTTCACCTGCTCCTAAAATTCCCAATCTTTGTGAAAATTCTATAGGATTTATTTTGGTATTGATTTTGCCATTATTTATAAAAACTCTTTTTCTACCCCATATATCTTTTTTAATATCGATTGTAGCTACCACTGACTGACTTCCAAAAATTCCTGCTGCCTCCTTAATAAGATTTGGATTTAAAATCGCTGCTGAGCTGATAGATATTTTTTCAACCCCAAGGGAAAAGATTTTTTTCATTTGATCAATTGTTTTTACACCTCCTCCATAACATAGCGGCATAAAACATTCACTGGCAATATCCTCTATAATTTTATAATTTGGACTTTGTTTATTTACAGTAGCATCAATGTCAAAAAACATTAATTCATCAACTTCTTTTTCATTAAAAATTTTTATAGCATTTATTGGGTCCCCAATATAAGTTGGATTTTTAAATCTTTCTGTTTTATAGAGACCATTTTTATGTAAAAGCAAAGATGGGATAATTCTTTTAAACATTTATTATATTTCTGCAAAATTTTTAAGTAGTTGAATCCCAAACTTATGACTTTTTTCAGGATGAAATTGAACACCATAAATGTTATTCATAAAAATACTGCAAACAAAGTCTTGTCCATAAAAAGAGGTGGCCAGAATATTATCCTTATTATTGCAAATAACATGATAGGAGTGTACGAAATAAAATTTATTTTCATTTAATCCCTTAAAGATATTGTTCTTATTTAATGGATTTACCGTATTCCATCCCATGTGAGGTACAGTTAAATTATTATCTAGTTTAAATTTTTTAGTGTGTGCATCTATCCAACCAAGACCGCTATGTGTTCCCTCTTCACTTGACTTTGTTAACAGTTGCATACCTAAACAGATACCTAAAATAGGTTTCTTGTTAATAAGTATTTCTTTTTCCAAAACTTCAAAAAAATGTGACTTTTTTAAGTTTGTTATTCCATAATCAAATGAACCAACTCCTGGAAGTAAATATTTCTTTGCATCCATAATTTGTTTACAATCTGATGTGATAACAGAGTCAACACCTATTTTTTTAAACATATTATATATAGATTTTAAATTTCCAACACCATAATCAAGTATAGCAATCATGATTTACCTTAAAGAATTTGAAAATGTTATACCAAATTTATTTCTCATAAAACTTTGAACTTTTTTCATTAATTTGTATTCATTAATCGTGTTAGAAAAGTCACTGTAATTATGTGGTGGTAATTTGCATATTTGTTCAAATTCAACATCACTTATACCTAATTTTTTTGCAATGTATTCTTTATCTTCTTTAAGATCTTTGTCGTTATATAGGGGTGTTTCAAGTTCCTTTAACGCCTCTTCTCGGGTCATTTGATTTGATAATATTAGACTAGAAAAGTGAGCTTTTCTTTTGTCATAACCAAATTTCACTGGTAACCAATGATTTTGATAAAATTTTGTAAACACTGACTCGCTATGTTTTCTTGAATATCCCCTATAACCTACTTTAGACTCTAATTCACTCAAAGCTTTAGTTTTATTATATTCCATAAAGTTAAGAGGACTGACAGTCTTAATTTTTTTAACAAACGGGTAATATAAGTAATATTGATAAAAACCAATTGTTTTGTATTTTTTTAATTTTATTTTTCCAAACTTTTTATGAATACTTCTTAAATTTATACTATCTTTGTTATTTCCAATCCATGCATCAGGTAGTATACTTTCTGTAGCAATATTTGAACCACTCATTATGTATTTTATATTATGTTTTAAAGCAAAATGAAATAATGAAGCAGAAAATGCATGATCTTGTGGAACATCTTGGTTGGCAACGTTAGATATGAAATAAGCTAACTGAAGATCTCTCATTTCTTCCCAATCTATAACAATTGTATGCAAGTCCCACCCACAATAATTTATAATATTTTCAATGTTTTTTACTGCTAATTCACTATTCCAACCGCCATCAACATGAACTAGCAAAGGACGCATTCCCGCTTCATGCAGTTTAAGTGCAAGATATGAACTATCTAAACCTCCGCTAAGACCTAAAATACAATCATAATTATTTTTTAAATTATCATTTTTTATCTTACCATATATTTTTTGAATTTTTTTTCTGCCTACATCATTAGGAAACCATATTTTAGACGTCACTTCATCAAAGTTGTTACAATGATTACATATCCCTTTTTCATCAAAAGTTATCAGCGGATCAGTTGTGTCCATAACACATCTTTTACATATTTTTTGGATTATATTATCCATTACAGTAACCTGTATCCTATTATTCTTAATATTATATTCATAAATACCAACTTACTATTTAATTTTTATAAATCTTATTGTTTATTAATTTTCTCTTTATACCTAAAGCGTATCCAAAGTAAAACCAAATAAAACCTGCCCACAATTCTAAATTGTTAAAAATCATCATATTGCTACTTATTGAACCAATCAACATTGCAACAATTAATCCTGAGGCAACTCGAATTTCATAAATATGTAAGTAATTATATAAACTTGTGTATAATTTAAACATAAATAATATAAAAATTAGTAATCCTATTATGCCGGATCTATATAGTAATTCTAAGTAAGTTGAATGAGCAGATATATTTTCTCTATTTAATAATGGTAAACTTTCCAGTGAGTGTGGATGTTGATTACTAGTAGATAAATGTGATCCATACCCAAAAAAAGGTTTATGAGAGATAAACTCAATATTATGCATCCAGATCGCAAATCTAGTGCCAACTTCCTTTTGTAAAGCATGAAATATTGAATCTTGAACAAGCATTGGTTTATTTATGTCACCAAGAAAATTTAAGTAAAAATAATAAGAGGCTAAAATAGAAAAAATGAGTAAAAAAAACGTTAGTGAATAAATTCTTTTGGAAAACGAAAATATACGATAATATCTAACAAATATGTATAATCCGAATATTGATAAAATTGCACCACGTGCACCAATCAGAGTAAGAAATAATAAAATTAAAAAAAATGATGTTGTAAGTATAATTTTTTGAATTTTTTTTGGGGAGATGAGAATAAAGGGTATTATCGACAAGATTACTATTCCGGTACTGCCGTGATAACCACTTTGAATCTCTTCTAGAGATATAATATTCCTTACAATTAACATTAACCAATACGCAGAAGATAAAATCCAAATAGTTAACGGGAATTTATTTAAATTATATGATAATAAACTTCCAAGAATGAAAATAAAGAAATAACAAATTAAGTTATAAATATCCTTTTGAGCAGAACAATTATCGCATTCTACTGTAATATCATAACGCAAAAAAATATACATTATAAAAGTCAAGAACAGAAAAGTATTGAGATTAAGAAAAAGCTTTGGATCTAGTAAAATCTTTAATTTAAATAATAGAAAAAGTGAAATTATAAAAGGTAAAAATATTAAATTATCATCGTCAAATATATAACTGTTAAAAAAAGATATACATATAAGTATAGGTGTTGAAATAATTAATGATGTAAACAGTTCTTTACTAATTTTCACAAAATTAATCCTTTTAATTTAGTTTTTAGTAACCAAACATTCCTTGTTTCAATGCTACTTTTTTAATATTGTTGAAAACTTTTTTTGAACTAAATTTATTATAAAAATTTTTGTGCGTTTCAAGATTTACTATTTGATCAATATTTTTAAACAATTTTGCAAGACACTCTACGTCTTCATAATAAAAAGATATCTCATTAAATTCTTTTAATGGATCAACATAAGTAGGAATTATTATTTTTTTTCTTAAATAAACTGCATCTCCAAATGAACCCGAACCCTTGTAAGTTCCATATTCTAATGACTTTTTTAATGGTGAAATTAAAAGGTTACAAACTGATCCTCTGATATCAAACTCTTCTGAAGAAATAAAACCACGGATATAATTAACCTCAACTAGCTTTTCTAATTCCATTAGAATTTTCATAGAATTTTTATCACGACATTGTCCCAAGGTTATAAATAACATATTATTTCTTATTTTTTTAGGCACAATATTTAAGGCATCGATTATTTGAAAATAATTTCTTCTATGTAATTCAATTCCACCTAACAAACCTATTTTATACTTTTTGTTATCTTTAAAATAAGCGTTATAATTAAATTTTTCATTATACAAATCTGTATATCTATCATAACTGACACATAATTTACATAATGGAATTTTTGTTTCTTCATGAAATTTTTTTTTGAGAGTTTCGGTTTCAAATGTTATGACCTTTGTTTTGACTACAGTCATATTAAGAATAAAACTTTGAATTCTTTTTGTGCTACTTAAATAAGGTCTTAAGTTTTTTACAGTTAATATAATTTTATTTTTATAGATTATAGTACACAAATAAAAAAAAATTGCATTGATTATGTTTGTAAAATGAATATCCTCGGGACCAGTGGCAATGTTAATAAGATCATATTTTCGACAAAGAAATAATAAGCGTATAAAAAATGTTGAAAAATGAAACTTGTGAATTATCCAGTTTACCTTATGAGCGTCCTTAAACAAAAGCTCTCTTTCATTTTTTCCTAAACTATATCTATCTCTATTGACAAACATTGTGATTTTAGCTTTTGCACAGTTCAAATCTAAAAGTTTGTATGTGTTTTCAAGTACTTTGTGATGGTGTGCTACTTCTGCAACTAATATTTTCATTATTTTGATATTTCTTTTTTAGCTTAATAATTTGTATTATAATTCTATTAATATTTTTTTTTTAAGTTTTTAGTTTTTTTACTTATAAGAATATCCAGATCATCAAGTGTTTCAGGAAAATCAATATTTCCTGATGGCGTGTTATCTAATAAATATTTTTTTACTTCTTGAGCTTGGTTTATATTAGTTGAAGGAATTAAATTTACAAAAGATATTGCAGTTTTCTCTAATTTATTTGCCTCAAATAGTGTTGCGCCCCCGTAATCTATAATTACTTGTGCCATATAGCACAATATACTAGAAGGAATTACGTCTGGTATAATAATACTATTATTTTTCCAACTTAGTTCTATATTAGGAAAACCTGGGTGACTTTTTATCCCAATTTCTTTAGGGTGATAAGTCTTAGCTATCGTTTGATATATTTCATGTATTTTTCTATCGTATAAGTTTCTATCTAAGTTATACTCACCTCCAACTAATAACAAAACTTTAATGTTTCTAAATTTTTTAAATTTACGAATATGTTTATCCATATTCGACTTTTCTAAATTCAAACTATTTGCTCGCACTTTATTTAAAAAGCACTTATCAATTGAAACACATTTATTACCAGCAAATGATGATATTTTAAATTTTATACCTAAAAAAAGGTTTAGAAAAAAAACTTTGATACTTAGCTTAAATGATTTAACATCTTTATATTGATTAATATCAACTTCAGGATCATAATAAACCTTCACATTTATTGATAATTTATTAATTAACCAAGTTTCAAAAAAGTTATAACCAATAAAAAAAAAAAATATTTTTTTTGGTTTTTTTTGAAGAAAAACCCTAATAAATTTTTTTTTGTAAAATGGTAAACTAATACAATCTTTAAGTAATCTATAAACTGATCTAAAATGATTAAACAAAAGAGGAATTTTTATAACTTTATCAGGACTATAAAAATCAGAAAAAAACACATTTAATTTTTTATCTGAGGTTATAATAATAAAATCATTATTTTCCTTTTCTATGATGTTAATCACTTTAATTACATTCATGTAAGAGGATATAAAGATCAAATTCATAAAAAAACTCGGATACTACATTAAATTAAAATAATATTCATGACATTTTGAATAAAAACTTAGAAAACTGAAACATATTTCATAAATTTACTAAAAGAAACCAATTTTTGATAAAAATGTAAATAACGAATCAATTATTAAATCCAGATATTTTTTTATAAATATCTATCATAAAATTCTGTTGCGATAGCGAAAGCAGATTTTTATTACTCCCATTGACAAATTCTTTAGTTTGAAAATAAAAACCAGCTTTATATTTTTGGTCAATGCTTGAATCAAAGTTAATTTCATAGCTTTCAATAGAGCCTCTCTTTTGAAAAAAAAGTTTTTCAAGTGGGCATAAAATATATTTTCCCTTTAAAGTCAGAATTTCAATTGACCATCTTCCAGCAGACAACCAATTTGCTGAATAATTAAAAAAAGATTTTTGTTTTGTTATGCCAGCACCACAGAATATGGCTTTTGATTTATGCCAAGTAATATTATCAGAGGTGTAGCAGGTCATTTTATCAGGTAATCCACAGATAAAAAAAGCTAAATCAATTACGTGAGATGAGTTTGCCATAAACCAATTTTTCAACACTTTCTCACTCTTTCCTAATTTATCTATACTATCTGTCCACTCTGTAAATTCAAAATTAAAACTTATAATTTTGTCATCATTTGAAATAAGTTCTTTTAACTTAGCAACTGATGAATAATATCTTCTATTGTAAGCTATTTTAATGTTTCCATTAAGATTTTTTGAGTAATTATATAAATCTTTGATTTCATTAAAATTAGCTCCCCCCGGCTTTTCTAATAAAATGTCTTTAACTCCAAAATCCAACAATTGCTCAGCAACTGATTTTAATTCTTCAATATTTACACAAACTATTGCTTTAGAAGGAATGGGAGGATTTTTATCTAAAAAAATTGATACTCCCCCAGCATTCACTTTTATACCGGTTAATTTAGAAAATAATTGAGAAGAACTTTTTCCTCTCCCTATTACGATGAATTCAATTGAAAGAGAATTTAAAACTTTTGCATATTCTATAGCAATAGAACCTGAGCCAACTAACCACAGCATAATTATCCCCTCAAGTAATTGGACATTTAATTAATTTTTTATTAAGTACATTTGAAAAATGATTTTTCATTTCTTTTATAAGTGTAAGGTGATGGTTGCAGGATTCTGTAAAAGAAACCAAAGAACAACTATTATAGTTTATTAGATTGTCTATTAAATTACCTGTGAGATCACTTTGATTTGTTAGGTTATATTTTTCTAATTTTTTATTTCCGTTTATATTTTTCAACCAGCTTCCTTCAAGCTCATTTATTCTATGATCACACAAACCATTATTTATTTTGATTTCTAACAGAGTTTCATTATTATCATCACAAGATATAACAAGTTTATTATTATTCAAAATTATTTCAATTAATCCATTAACCTCATAAAAATTTCCTTTACGATGGCTTTCAAATAAATTATTAGAAAATTCCGTTTTAGTAATTGTTATATTTGATTTTTCAATTAAAAATGAAAATAGATCTATAAAATGTATTGCATTGGATGCCATTCCCCATTTATTTCCAGTAACATACATCTCAACACCCTTATTTAAATCTAAACTTTTCTTAATTTCTTTAAATGTCGCAAATGTTCTTCTAGGACAGTTAACCCAAGCTGAGATATTTTTTTCATTTAATTTGTTGCTAATTAAGGTGAAATCTAATTCTTTTTGAAATAATATTTTTTCAAAAATTATGTTTCTTACGGTACAATTTCTTAAAAGATGTAATGTTACTTTTGCACGTACTTCTGCATTAGTGGAAATTATACAAATATCAAATTTTTCATCACTAGGAAAACTGTCTAAGTATTCAATTTGTATTTTATTATTGTTGGTTTTAACAAGATTTGCTCTATTTTGGGATATTTCAAGAGATTTGATGGAAGGATCAAATACCGTAATTAATAGTTCATTTTTACTTTTTAAAGCACCTTGCAAGTGTCTGCTGCCTATCTGGCCTGCTCCAATTATTAAAACCCTGAAAATGATATACTCCTATTAAATTAATATCTTGTTATTAATGCTATATAAAAAAATAAGATGGCTTTTTTAAATAATTTATTTTATAAACTAAAACCGTCATCCACGACAATATTTTGCCCATTAACAAATAAACTCATATCGCTGAGCAAATAAATCAAAGTTCCATTTAAATCGCTTTTTTCTATAAGACCCTTATTCAGTGAGAGATTTTTATACATTTCTAAGAATTTTTTTGGTTGATTGTTTAGCACTCCACCAGGGCTTATTGTATTTACTCTTATATTTTTACCCTTGAAATACTTAGACATATATTTAGTCAGATGAATTAAACCTGATTTCACAACAGCATATTCAACTGGCATAGTCATTTTAGTATCTTCATATATTTCAAATTTAGGTGGAATAGTACCATAAATAGAGCTTATATTTATAATATTACCATATCCTTGTTTTTCAAAATACATAGCAAAGTGCTTTGAAGTGTTGAAATACCCCCCCAAGTGTAATCCAATGTTTTCAGTAAAATCGCTATACTCTACATCAAAGAATTTGTTGCCATAGTTTTTGTTTCGGGGGTAAGCATTGTTTACTAAGGCATCTATTCTTCCATATTTATTATTTAAACAATATATACAATCATTTAAGCTTCGTTTTTCTGTAATATCTAGTTGAAAATAATCAACATTAGATCCATTTGTTTTTCCTAAAAGATTTTTTAATTGGATGCCTTTTTGTTTTTCTATATCTGCAATTATCGCTATGCCGTTATTTTCTAAAACTGCTTTTACAAACTCTTGTCCTATAAGACCAACTCCACCTGTTATTATAACCACTTTTTCTTTTAGATTGAAATTTTTACATTTAGGCATTAAATCTTTCCAAAAAAATTATGTAAAAAATTTTATTGTTTTTCTGAGTGCTTGAGCTTGAACTTTCATCTCAGACACATCCTTTTGATTTGTTGTAAATTGCATTATTTTTTTTTGAATTATTTCTGCGTTTGGGCATAAACCTTGATCTGTTTTAAAGCGATCATTTAAACCTATTGATTTCAAAAATTCTCTAATGTCATTTATTGAATCTTCTTGATAACAAAGTGTCCAAGCTGCATAAAATCCATCACCACCATTTTCTATAAATTTTAAACGAAATTCTTCCCACTCAATTTTATCATTCTCAAGAGTGGCAGCAAAAGCATAAGAACTATTTATGTCACCCTCAGGTGTTTTTTGAGGTACAATCCAATCACATTTACATTCATCTATTACTTGTCTATACATATTTGCCATTTGCACTCTCAGTTGAACAAACCAGTCTACTTTATTTATTTGGGCTAATCCTAAAGCCGCAGCAACTTCTGGTAGTCTGTACATAAAGCCAAATTGAGAATGCCTTTTGAATTTTGGATTTTGAAATACATCTTTCGAAGACCTGATTTTACCACTAATTGCAGTTGCATTTCTAAATCCTTGACAGGTTAACCTTCTTAAATTGTCTCCAATTTCCTCGTCATTACAAGTAAGAATTCCTCCGTCACCCGTAGTTATGTGCTTTGAGTTTTCAAAACTCCAACTTGCAATATCACCAAATGATCCTTCAATTTTCCCTTTATGTGTGCCTAAATAACATTGTGCGCAATCTTCTAAAACCCCGAGTTTGTGTTCTTTGGCAATTTGCATAATTTCAGTCATATCGCAAACTTGTCCGTATAAGTGTACGGCCATTATAGCCTTGGTTTTTTTGGTAATACATTTTCGAATACTATTAGGATCAATATTAAATGTATATGGGTCTATATCCGCAAAGACTGGAATCGCATTGCAATAAAGAATAGCATTCATACATGAGATTACTGTTAAGGGCGTCACAATTACCTCATCACCAAATCTTACACCAAGTGCCCAAAGTGCTGCGTGAAGAGTTGTTGTTCCAGAATTAGCTGTAATTGCAAATTTAGCATTGAATCTTTTTGCAAACGCCTTTTCAAGACGAGTATTCATATTTCCACTTGTACCACTTGCAAAACCTGAATCTAATACTTCTTTAATGTATTCATACTCTTTCTCATCAAAGCGCCAAGATAAATCTCCCATTATTTAGCCTCATATTTGTTTAGTATATTTTCAATTATTTCAAAATCAAACATATCGTCTAACTCATAATTCTGCCATCGTTCAATAAAATATGGTATGGTCTTTTTACTATAAAACTTTTTGTTTTGATAAAAAGAAATTACAGAACTTAAGTAAATTACTCCGTAGGGAAAGTACGCATTATCCATTTGTTGACGTTGAAATATGTCCTCAGAGTGTTTTATATAAGGTTCAACAAAGTTATCACTATTTATTTTTTTTACAATCTTTGGATGTTCCATGTGTATCTCACCCAAACTTACAAGTGACTCAGCATCTTTATTGTTAATAATTTTTATAATGGCGTTATCAATATCATTTTGTTTTCTTAAAGGAGATGTTGGTTCCAGTAAGGCTACATAATCATATTCCTGATTAATTTTTTTAAATTCGTCTAATGCATGTACCACTGCTTCCCACGACGGTGAATTGTCTTGTGAAAAAATAGGTGGTCTTAGAAATGGTACATCTAATCCTAAATTAATTGAAATATCTCTTATTTTTTTGCTATCTGTTGAAACAAATATTCTATCTAAAAATTTTGATAATTTTGCCGCTTCGACAGTCCATGATATAAGGGGTTTACCATTGATCATCTTGATATTTTTACCTGGCACACCTTTACTCCCACCTCTTGCAGGAATTATTCCTATAATTTTTTTATTTTTATACATCAAAATACCTTTTCAAAATCTTCATTTGCCTTAAAATATTCTTGAGTATGACCTATATCTGTCCAATATTCTCTAAGAGGAAATACACTAGCATTTTTATTTTTAATTATCTGTTCGAAAAGTGTTGGCATATCTAAAGGTTTTTTAGTTGGAACGTATTCTAAAATACTGGGGTTTAGCATATAAATACCTGCATTAACGAAATATGTTTTTGTTGGCTTTTCTTCAATTGAATTAATTTTATCATTTTCAATATTTACTACTCCGAAGGGTATTTGAATATTATATTCTCTGACACACATCGTCCCTTCAGAATTGTTAGAAATATGAAAATTATGTAGATGCTCAAAGTTTAGTGTAGTTAATAAATCTCCATTCATCACAAAGAAAGGTTCATCAGGTTTTTCTCTCAAAAGACTTAATGCACCTGCAGTACCCATTCTTTGCTTTTCTATTATATATTCAATCTTTACTCCAAATTTTTTCCCATCACCAAAATAATCTTTGATAACCTCTGATTTATAATTTGTGCACATAATGAAATTTGAATATCCATATTCAAGAAAGTTCTCTAATATTATTTCTAATATTGGCTTATTACCAACTTTTAACATTGGCTTAGGTGTGTGATTTGTATAAGGTCTCAATCTGAGGCCTAAGCCGCCTACCATTAAGATTACTTTATTTTTCTTATTTTCAGGTTTTATAAGATCATTTAATAATTTTATCCCTAAAACTTTGCCATCTTCATTAATTATTGGAATTTGATTAATTTTTTTTGAAACTGCAATCTGTATAACTTGATCTTTAGTATGACTAATTTTCGCACAAGTAGGGTTTTTAAATATGATAGAGCTAATAGGACTGTCTAAATTTAAACCATTTAACAAGCCTCTTCTTATATCTCCATCACTAAGAGTTCCATATAGTTCACCATTATTATCAAGTATTATGGCGATTTGTATAGCCCCATTACCAATTATTTGTAAAGCTTCTTTAATGGATGCATTCTTATCTAATTTTACTTCATCTATTTTTTTCATAAATATTCTTTCAAAAGTATAAAGCTTTCGGCGTATTCATAATTACTCATTGCTCCTCTAAATGTAGCTAGAGCTTGAATGTTTTTATTACTTCTTGGAAAAGGGTGTTCACTTATTTCACTTGTATAACAGCTCATAATATCAATTTTTTTTTGTAAAAATTTACTTATATCTACAAATATATTCGGACTAAAATTATTTTCATTAATGCAAGGAGCAAACTCCGTTTCACTTAAAGTTTCAAACATACAAACTTTTTTAATGAAAGGGTATCTAAATGACTTAGTACAACTAAAAGCTGCGTCAAAGATAATTTTATGGTCACTATGTACATCACCTTTGAAAGGTAAATAAATAATATTAGGTTCTATTTTATTGATAATTTTCGATAATTCTGAAACTAGAAAATTGACATTATACGTATCTACCTCTGTACTTTTTAATCTCATGTTGTTAACAGAATTAAAGTTATATAACATAGAAACTTGCTGAATTTCTTTCTCTCTTTTTTTATACATTGCATTTTTATCACTTAAACTAGTACAGATACACCAGTGAATTTCATCCCCATTTGATTTGTGTTTTAGTAAAGTTCCGCCACAACCTAAGGTTTCATCGTCTGGGTGTACCGCAATTACCAAAACTTTATTAGTCATAAATATTCTCCAATTTTAGGAAAGTCTGTGAACTCACTAGCTAAAATTTCTATGGCACCATCACCTGTTTTAACAAAAATCGAGTTAGAAGTTTTACCTAATATTACTCCACTCTCAATATTATTTTTTGTATTTATTATTTCTTTTACCTTCCATATTTTTACCTCTTTTTCATTATATAAAATATAAGCACCTGGATAGGGCTTTGTCAAAGCTCGTACCAAATTATATATATTTTTAGAGCTCATACGAAAGTCAATCTTTCCATCTGCTTTATTTCTTTTTCTCCAAAAATTGGCTAGTTTATTATTTTGTTTTACTCTAGTAAAATTACTATTTGCTAGTAACGGCATAAACTCTTCTATTTGCGATGAAGCTGTTTCCACTATTTTGTTATAAAGACTTTGCGCATCATCATAGTAAGAAATTTTTAAGTCTTTCTGTGACAAAATGTCGCCGCTATCAGCATGTTCATCCATAAAAAAAAATGTGGAGGCAGTCTTTTTAAGACCTAGTGTTAGTGACCAAATCAAAGGATGACGACCTCTATTTTGTGGAAGCTTAGTTGGATGATATCCAACAATACCCATTGGTGCTAATGTCAATAATTCGTGTTTAATTAGGCTGGACCATCCAAAGCAAAATATTATATCTGGCTTGATTGATTGTATCCAGTTAATACTATCTTTAGAATTTATATTATTAGTTATTCTAAAAGGAATATTGTTTTTTTTACATAATGGGGTTAAATCTTCAAAATCACTATTCAACAATGATTTTTTTTTACAACAGACACCCTCTATTTTGTAATTAAGATCTAAAATTTTCTGAAGTATTTTTTTAGAAAATTTTACAGTTCCTATAAATAAAATTTTCATAATTCATACTCTATATCATAGAAAGATTTTTTTAATATATTTTCAAGTTTAATAGTTTTTAAAATTTTTACTATTTTATAACTTGCATTTTCATTACCATATGGATTATCTACAGATTTAAGCGCAGATTGAAATTCAGATGAATACAGTTTTTTAAATGCTTTTATTAAATTTTGTTTATTTGGAAGACAGTCAATAACACTTGAAGCTTTTATTCTTCCATCTTGTCTGCCACCAATATTTATAGTTCCTATTTTTAAACTTGGAGCTTCAAGAAGTCCACTAGAACTATTCCCAACTATTGCGTCAACATATTTTAAAGCACTAAGATATCTAATCTGTCCTAATGATGTAATAGAGATAGAATTTTTTGGATTTTCATATACGTATTGATCAATAAGTTTATTAATTTTTCTTCCTTCTACATCACTATTACTTTTTGTAAATATAATATTTGTGTCCTCTAGTTCATTAATTATTTCAAGTAATGTCATAAATTCTTTTTCTGTTTTATTATGTTCCAGAGTTATCGGGTGATAAGCAACTAATAAATTTTTAACATTTAATTTAAAGTTAATAGACTTTTCAAAAACATTTTTCTTTAAAAGTTTAAGTTTATTAATATTTTCAATACCTAACCCTCCAACATTAAAAACTTTCTGAGGCATTTCACCTAATTGAATGACTCTTTTTCTATACTGATCTGTAGCGGTAAAATGTATATGACTCATCTTGCTAATGCTATGTCGGATACTTTCATCGATTAGTGAGTATGTTGCCTCTCCACCATGAATATGTGCAATAGGAATTTTTGCAATCATACCTGCAGAAACAGCACTTAAAATTTCATATCTGTCTCCAAGTACAACAATGATATCGGGTTTTAGTTCTTCGAATGATTCAGAAAAGGATATTATTCCCAGACCAAGTGACTTTGATACTCCTATAGATGTGTCGGAGGACATTATAATTTCAATTTTTTTTTGAATAATAAATTCTTTTTCTATTTCTTTATAAGTTAAACCAAATTCATTACTTAAATGCATGCCCGTTACTATAATCAAAAGTTCTAAGTTTTCATCTTTTTGAATTTCTTTCATTAACCAGTAAAGCAAACCGAAGTCAGCCCTTGTTCCTGTCACAACACATACTTTCCTGATCATATTAAATCATCTTTTTTATAATTTTTTTTGGCTATAGTTCCAATAATCTCGTCCCATTCCATAGGGCTAATACCATTGCCGGGTCTTTTTACACTTACATTATTTTCATTTAGGGTTTCTCCTTTATTAATGTTAGAATTCGCAATGATTGATTTCCTTACGACTTTAATATTTGGGATTTCACTTTTTGAAGGTTTTTTTGTATCTGTACCAAGGGCAATTTCAACATTTCGTATTAATCTAATAAAATTTTTTAATTCATTAGGATTTAGACTCGCTTTATGGTCTGGACCAATCATATTACTATCAAGGGTAAAGTGTTTTTCAATACAACTTGCACCCATAGCGACAGCTGCAATGCTTACTTCCATTCCAAGGGTGTGATCGCTGTAACCAAACGAAACATCAAAAGTATTTCCAATAGTGATCATTGCTTTTAAATTAACATCTTCAATTGGCGTTGGATATTCAGTATTTGCATGTAATATTGTAATATTGTCTTTCTTAGTCCCAGAACTTGTCAAAATTTTAAAAGCTTTCTCTATTTCTTTAAGATTAGCCATGCCAGTACTAAGAATTATTTTTTTACCTAATCGCCCTATGTACCTTAAATACGGAAGATTAGTAATGTCACCACTTGATATTTTAAATGTTTGTAAACCTAAATTATGTAGAAGATTTATACTTTCAATATCAAATGGAGTTGACAAGAAAATTATGTTTTTATATTTCGTGTAATTTAATAGCTCTTTATGCATATCTTCGCTTAGCTCAAGCTTTTTTAACATTTCATACTGACTTTCAATTTTATTTGCAGCTTTTTTTTGATATTCTGCTTTCCTAGCTTTTTTTGTAACAATTAACTCTGTTTTGAAAGTTTGAAATTTTATTGCATCAGCTCCGGCTTTTGATGCAACATCCACTAACTGTTTAGCTATTTTAATTGATCCGTTGTGATTTACACCTGCTTCGGCAATTACAAACACACTCATTTCACGAAATTCCCGGCACTAATAATACTATTTTTTTTTATAGTTATCATTTCTTTAATTGTTGAATTGCTACCAATAAAACATCCAGTTTTAATTTTAACACCACCATTTATAATAGCACTAGTAGAAATATGACAGTGTTTAGCTACTAAACAATCATGTTCAATAAGTGCTTTAGAATTAATGATACAGTTATCACCAATTTTCGAGTTGGCATTGATTATTACATTATGCATTATTACAATACCTTTACCAAGTGATGCGTGTTTTGAAACATATGCTTTTGGTGAAATTATATTTGGTAAAGTAAATTTTAACTCATATAATAAATTAAATAATTTTATTCTTAAAGCAGGTGATTTTATTTGACCTATTGTAACTAATGCATATTTAAATCTACCTTTTAAGTTTGGTAGGTCACTGTCGTTACCAATTACCGGATACCCTAATATTGAAGATCCAATAGAGCTGGATTTATCAATTATTCCAAAAATTTTAAAACGACCTTCTAATTCGATAACATCAATAACAGACTTACAATGCCCACCTCCACCAACTAAGATTATTTCATTTTTCATTTTACATTTTTCTATCTAGATAAATTCCTTTATCATTATATACAAAATTAGGTATTAATTTAAAGAATTCTTTCACAACTAATTTTTTATCCCAATTCTCATTTGATTTAAATTCAATCATAAATTTTTCAAAATCCATTAGTTTTTTTTCATCAGGAATAATCGTATTTTTAATTACACCAACATCATAAAATTTGTCCATTTCAAGAGTTTCATCTTTTGTAAAAAATTCTTCTATTTCTTTTTCACCTGTAGTGTTGCTCGTTGTAAAAACACAAGGCCATTTACCTTTTTCAGGAAGAGTTTTAATTAATTCTCTAGCCTGCTCCTCAGACTCACATTCATAAGTTTCAAATCCTTTTTGTCTTAAGAAACCAGATGCTATTTCAGAAAAACATTTTAAATGCATTTCTTCATTTAGTTTAGGAAAAAAAATATCTCTATTTTGCCCCAAAATACAACTCATAAGACAAAGTTCTCCGCTTTCTTGTGGAGTTAGAAAATAACGTTTTACATCATTAGGAGCAGCTATGGGTTGTTTTTTTTCAAACCTGTAAGAAAAACTTTGCAAAAGAGAACCTTCACTAAAAGCAACATTAGCAAATCTTGCAGTAGACACTTCAATTTCAGATGATCTTCGCATACAAAACATTTCCATTATAAGCTTGCTAGCTCCCATCATGTTCACTGGATTAGAAGCTTTGTCAGTACTAATGCAGAAATATTTTTTTACTCCATTTTTGATAGATTGCTTAATAGTTTTTTCGGTATTAAATATGTTAGTATCAATCATCCGTATTAGAGTGAATATGTCTTTTTCACTTCTAACATGCTTCATTGCAGATAGATTAAGTACATAATCATATTTACCATCAGATTTGATAAAAGCATCGTATTCTATTGAACTTACATCGAGGGCAAATGTATTGAATTTTCCTTGAATATATCCAAAAGAACTCCTTATATCTCTTACTAGTTCAGTCAAATTATTTTCACTAAGATCAACAACATGAAGTTTTTTTGGGTTACGTTTAAAAATTTCTTTCACTACTGCTTGACCAATAGAACCAGCACCTCCTATAACAAGAAATTTTGAGCATGCGATAATTTTATCTAGGTGAATTGAAAATTGTTTTATGTCATTTTGAAATAATAATTTCTTCCTTCCAACAAGGTTAAGTAGTTTTTTTACTTCAGGTTCTAACAATGTCATTATATTTACCTCTATAAATTAATTCTCTGTTTTTTATTTCATATATATGATCACATTGTTTAAGAATTGAGTATCTATGGGCAACTATAATTGTAGTAATTTTACCTTTGAGTTCTCTAATAGCAAAATTTATTTCTTCTTCAGTTTCACTATCTAAAGCACTAGTAGCTTCATCTAGTAGAAATATTTGTCTATAAAAATAAAATGCTCTTGCCAATGTGATCCTTTGTCTTTGTCCGCCTGAGAGTTTATCTCCATTTTCTCCAACATTTGTATTAAGACCATTTGGAAGAGATTTAACGAGATCTGTTAAGTGTGCTTGTTCAATTGCATTGATCAATTTTTTATCATCAATTTCTTCTTCCCTCATTCCCAATGCAATGTTTTTTTTAATGCTGTCGTCAATTAAAAAAGTATTTTGAGGAATATATGCACATAAACCTTTCAGGGATTCAACACTATTATTTACCTTTTTATCATTTAGGAAGACGGATCCCTTATTAGGTATTATCAAACCTAAGATAATATTTATAAGGGTTGTTTTTCCAGATCCAGTTACTCCAATTATTCCAATTGAATCTCCTTTATTTATTGAAAGAGAAACATTTTCTAAGATCTGCTTTTTTCCATACGAAAGAAATATGTTTTGCAAATTAAGACTCTTAAAATATTTGACTGGTTTAATAATATCCTTTTGTCCAAGGATTTTTTTGTTGTATAAATCTTTGTAGATAATATTAGTTGCTTCATGCCCAAATCTCATTTGAGCCAAGCCATCAGAGAAAGTATATGCGGCAGGCATTAATCTCAATGCAGATACACAAAAAACAGTTAATGTTGGTACAATTGTTACCAAGTCTCGTTTCATGAAAATTGCTACAAAAACTATAAATACTACTGATGCTACTAATATCAGTTCGATTGCAAAGCGAGGGATAGTCTTAAATAATAATAAATTAGTGTAGGTATTCGCATATTTCAAAGCCATTTGTGAAACTTTTTTGTGAAAATACTCTTCTTTATTAAGAATTTTAATTTCTTTAAAACCTTCAATAGCTTCATTAACAGTTTGTAATGTTTTTGTTTGATAAGTATTAGTTTTTGCACCATAATTTGTAATTTTTTCACCCAAAATATAATCATAAAAAAAAACAAAAGAGCAAATTAAAGTACCTATAATCGTTAAAATTAAAATATCAGTGATTGCTAAAAACAAAAGTATACAAATTGCTAGAACTGCTTGACTTACCATGCTTAAGCTTGCGGGTAGAGTACTTTGTGAGAATTTGACGGCTAAATCTAATATGGAATACATATAATGAGAACTATTTTGATTTAAATATTCGTCATATTTCATGCTTTGGTAAGAATTTAATAATTTACTTCTTAATTTAGCTCCTGTAAGATTTGAAAAATTAAATATTGTTTTATTGATTATTATTATAAATATTGCTTTTAGGCCGAATATTAGAAACAAAACCAAACCAAATATAATTAATAAATCCTCATCACTTTTATTTTTAAAAAAACCAGCTGAAAATAATTCAAAATTAGCTTTGAAACTATTTGGATCTATTATAAGCGTTACATATGGTATTATCATTCCTAGACCTAATATTTCGAATACAGGTAAAGTAATAAATAATAGCAAAATCCATGATAATTTTTTCTTATCCTCGCCTATTAAATATAAAATTTTCTTGATATAATCTCTAAAAATCAATTATCAATTTCCATCTAAAAATTGTTCAATTTAACCTTTAATAACATTAATTTTTTTTATTATGTAATTTTTCAAATATTTAGGTATGTTTAGATCACTTAAGCGAATAACCTATATTCCTAATGTTACTAATAAATAGTTAATTGTGGTTGAGGTACAACAAATTTAGTTCCAGTAGACATAAGCTTTTCTTCTCTTTCAATAAAAGTTTTAATAAAAAACCATGGTAGAGCAAACAAATAATCTGGTTTCATTTTTCTCATTTCATTTTCCGAAATAATTGGTATGCCAGTGCCTGGAGTGCAAAGTCCGTATTTCTCTGGAGAGCGCTCAGCTATAAATGGTATAAGGTCCTCACTTATATTATAATATTGAAGTAATACATTGCCTTTAGTACTAGCACCATATCCTATAACTTTTTTACCTTCCTTTTTTTGTTTATGAAGCCATTCAATAGTTTCAAATTTCAATTTTTCAATTCTATTTTTAAAGCTAAGAAATGTTCTTGGATCTTCAAAATTACTTTTTTTTTCATTAAGTAATAAACCATCTATTTTACAATTTCCTATCGTAAAAATATTCATTGGACATTTAAGTTTCTGTAAACCTTTTTCATGACAAATGTAAAGTCTTAAACTTCCTCCGTTACAATCGTTTATATCTATATCAAAAACATGCAATCCCACTTCAGACAACAAATCACACAAATTTTTGAAAGTATAGTAACATAAGTGTTCATGACTAATATACCCGAACTCATTAAGCTCTAACATGAGTGGCATGTATCCTAATTGGATAATGAAAATTCCATCATCATCCAAAATGTCAATAACACCATTTAAAAATTCTTTTGGATTTTCAACATCATAAAACATAGAAATAGCAGTTATAATTTTAGCTCTTTTTTTAAATGTCTTATGATAAAGTAATGGATCAAAAAAATTGTTAATAAGTATCTTGTTGTGAGTATAATTAGAGGAATTTTTTGCAACATCAGATGGATCAAAGCCTATACACTCTATATTATCTGGAAAAAATCCAAGTAGGGTGCCATCATTACTTGCTATGTCAACAACTATATCGCCTTTATTAAGTTCTATATATTTTGATGTACTTTGAACAATAGAACCTAATTCTAGGATCATTTTTTCGTTAACGCCAGATTTATACCAATATTTTTCATAGATCTTTTTTTGAGAATAGGTCTCAAATAATTGAAGTAATTTACTTTCATTGCAAATTCCAAGTTTTAAAGATGAAACATCAACTTTTTTTTCGTCACCCTTTTTTACAAAATCACTAATAAATTGATCTCCAAGGTCTAGGACTTCTATTAATTGTTGTCCACTTAGTCTACACCTACCATTAGCCATGAAAAAATTTCCTTCTTTTTAAATCATTAATTAAATTACTTAAGCCTATATCTAAATTTATTTGGGGTGTCCAATTTAAGAATTTTATCATCTTTTTATTATCTAATACCTTGATTTTAGCGCCATCCTCAACGCTTGTATCCCAAACAATTTTACCCTTAAAATCTAAAAGTTTAGCAATTATTTGGGCTAAATCTCTAATTTTTGTTCCTTTGCCAGTACCAATATTCATAGGTGTTGTAGAGTTGTATTTTTCTAAAGCCCTGACAACACCCTCTGCACAATCATCAACATGGATAAATTCCCTTATTGTATTTCCTGTACCATAAAAAATTACATTATCATGTTTGTTTTTTATCGCTGCGCTAAATTTTTTTATCATAGCAGAGATTACATGACTATTATCTGCGTCAAATTTATCAGTTGCTCCGTATAAATTTGCGGGTTGTAGATTTATTGAATTTAAACCAAACTCAGACTCTAGAGCTTTTGAGCCATATATTTGGGTCAACTTGGAAAAACCATAGTATAAAACGCTATGATGCATTTTCTTTTTATCAAAATCATACTCTTTAAATGGTACTTCATTTTCATCTGAATAAATACATGCAGATCCAATATTAACTAATTTTTTTACCTTGTATCTATAACAAAAATCTAATGTATTAATTTGGATTTTCATATTTTTTAAAAAAACATTTCCAGGAAATTGACGAGAAAAATTTATTCCTCCAACAAAGGCGGCTCCATTTATTACAATGTCTGGTTTGATTGAATTAAATAGTTTGTCAGTTGCAGTTTCTGATGTTAAGTCGTACTTTTCTTTTTTAAATGAAAAGATTTTTTTGGGGTTCTTAAGTTTAAGTTTTTTTATAATTGATTTACCTAAAAAACCTTCGCCTCCAGTAACTAAAATACTACAATCTTCAATATTCATAATTTATACCTAAAGGTATATAATTCTTATTTTTAATAAATCTATTTTTGTATAATCTCCATGGATCAATAATTAAAACTTTTTCATTTAAATTGTAGTTTTTTAAATAGTTTTTGTTTTTCATTATAATTATTGTTTCATGGCAATAAATTTCAGTTTTTAAATTTTTTATTTTTTTGATGTTTTTTATCAAATCATTATCTATGTCATTTAATGTTTCGTCATAAACAGTAATATCAATTTTGTCTTTAATTTTCATTATGAGATCAAAAGCTGCAGATTTTGTTGTTTCTGGGGTATCATTCTTATAAGTTAAGCCTAAAATTAATAGTTTTTTTACTTTCTTCTTTTTTAATATTTTATAGATGTTTGATACTATATTATTATTAACATTATCAGTTGCTTTTGGAATGTTGTTTTCGATATTTTTCGATTCAAGATAACTTCCCATAGCGATGTTATCTCTTGGCAAGCAGGGACCACCATATGGCAACCCTGCTAAAAATCCCTTATCAAAATTTAAAAAAAATTCTTTAATTATCATACCTACATTATCAATATCTGAGTTTTTTGTTTTTTCACAAACTTCTGAAAAGGTATTCATTAGAGATATTCTAGTAGTCATAGTGCAGTTAACTGCCATTTTTGCGATTTCAATATTTTCAATAGATGTGTTAAAAATTTTAACATTCGGACCACAAACTGTCTTATAGATTTTAATTAAATTAGAAACCTTTTTTGTATTGTTACTTCCAATCAATACTAATCTTGGATTAATAAATTCTTCAATAATATTGCCTATGGAAATAAATTCAGGAGAGTAATAGAAGTTGATAGAACATTTCTTTATTTTTTTCTTGATGTAAGGTATTATTTCATTATTACAACTTTGAGGCATAACTGTACTTGTTAAAACTAAGTTATGTCTTTTTTTCTTATTTAATGCCAATGACATATCATCTATGCAGTCAAAGATATATTCTAAAGAGTACGATCCGTCGGTATTAGAAGGAGTAGGAACAATTAAAAAAGATGTGTCTGTTTTGTTAATAAGGGTATTAATATTCTCTTCAAATGTAATTTTTTTGTAATTTTTTTTAAATAACTGAGATAATTTTTTTTCTTTAAAAGGTATTTTGAATGATTTGAACTTTTTAATTAAATTTGGATTTTTATCATAAGCTAAAACATCATAACCTTTTTCAGCAAAGCAAACACCCATTGCTGAACCTAATTTACCGAAACCTACAATTGATAAACAGTTATTCATTTTATACATTCGAGTATTTGTGGCTGAGGTCGATTATTTTGGATATTTCAATTAGTTCTTCAATACCATCACGGAGATTAATTGAAGTTTTAAATCCAATATCTGAAATCTTTTGAAAACTTATTTCGTAGTTTCTTTGATCTTCATCCTTTTCAAATTCGGCAAAATGGAGATAGAAGTCGACAAATGATTTTATTTCATTACAAACCTCTTCTTTTGAAAAATTCATATTTTCACTACCAACATTATAAACATTAGATTTCATAACATCGAAATTATCAATCGCAAATATTATACTTTTACAAATATCCTCTACGTGAATAAATGTTCTTTTAAAGCTTTTTTCATAAACGGTTAAATTCCTATTTTTTACTGCTTGGTAAACAAAGTCATTTATCATTAAATCTAATCTAAGTCTGGGAGCTGCACCAAACGCTGTTGCAAATCTGTAGCATACAGTATTTTTATACTCTTCTAATAAAAATTTTTCTGCATCTGCTTTAGTCTTGCCATATATAGATATTGGTTTTAATGGCGTTTCCTCTGTACAAATATTTTCAGTAACAGTTCCATAATTACTAGTTGAAGAGGCATATATAATTGGTATTTCACCATTACATAATTTAGCTAGGGATATTGTTGCTTCATAATTCGTTTTAGTAGCAAAAGATATGTTTTTTTTACATGCTGGGTAACCTACGATCGCTGCTAAATGTATAATCAAATCTTTGCCAATAAGTTTATTTTTTAAAAATTCCTCATCAAAAATATCACCTTGGTAAAATTTAAAGTTCGGATTTCTTAAATAATATAAAAGAACATCAAAATTATTGTATAAAATTTTGTCTATAACAGTAACTTTGTAATTTTTATTTAACAAATATTTTATTAAACCTGATCCAATATAACCTAAACCACCTGTTAAAAGAATATTCATAAAATTTCCAATCAATTTTTTTACTATTTTTATATCTTGATTTTACAAATATTCAATTTATATTTTATCTAGTTTAAATATTTTGTTATTTTAAAAAAATTCTGCGATTGAAATTTTAAATTTCGTTTGGTTTTTTGTGTTTTAAAATTTTTATACAAATTTAACTATTTATAATTTAAGCCAATCTTCTTTTTAAAAAAGAAATAAATAGCCTAAATGACAAATAAATTTTTACAAAATTTGAATGATTATCATTTTCAAAAGTAAGTTTTTTTAAAACATATATAGTACTACCAGGATCTAAAAATTTAATTATATCGTCAATGTTACCTGTTGTATGTCCAAATAGCTTTATATTTTTTTAAAACTGTTGAAATTATCATTTCTTCGTTTTTAGGTAAATCATTAGGTCACTTTAATTAACCATTTCTGGATTTAAGCCGTTATTAAGTTTTCCGTTGCTGAATTACCCCACCAAATTTTGCCTAAAAAGGTTGTTGTCAACCTTGATTTGTAAAAGAAATTTTTAGCCAAAATGCTAATTTTCTTAATCCATCTTCACCAAGATAATATAAATGGCTTAAATCTATATGTAATACTTGTTTCTTTTGGCATTTCAAATAAGAGTTTAAAAAATTCTACCGTATATGTCTTCTAGCCTAACAATATCATCTTCTCCTAAATAAGTTCCACTTTGAACTTCAATTATTTCGAGTTTAAAATTTTTTTTATTTTCTAAGCTATGAATTGTACCTATGGGAATATATGTTGATTCACCCTCATGTAAGGTGAAAATTTTTCTTTCTTTAGTAACTGTTGCAGACCCAGAAACAACAACCCAATGTTCTGCTCTTTTGTGGTGTTTTTGTAATGAAAGTTTTCCTCCAGGTTTTACATGTAGTCTTTTTACTTGAAAATACTCACCTGATTGAATGCTGTCGTACCAACCCCAAGGACGATATACTTTACGATTTGAATGTGATTCATATCTATCCTCTTTTTTTAGTGATTTGACAATGGATTTAACGTTATGAACCTCATCTTTATTTGCAATTAAGGTGGCATCCGGTGTGTCAATTATAACCACGTTATCAATTCCTGCGGTTGTAACTATATGGTTATATGAGTAGATATAGCTATTTGTAGTATTCTTAGTAATTATGTCCCCATGAAGAACATTTCCGTGATTATCTTTATTACTAATATCATACAATGCTGACCAAGAACCAATATCACTCCAATCAGAATCTAACGGTACAACAAAAACATTATTACTTTTTTCCATTACAGCGTAGTCAACGGAAATGTTGGGAGATTTATTAAATTCTTTTTGGTTAAGTCTTATAAAATCTAGGTCTTGTGATGCATTATCAACTGCTTTTTGAACAATTTTGAAAATTTTGGGAGAATGATTTTTTAACTCATGAATAAAAGCGTTGGGTTTAAACATAAACATCCCAGAATTCCAAAGATAATATCCACTACTTACATAGACTTTAGCAGTTTCAATATTTGGTTTTTCTACAAACTCATCTACTTTATAAATTTCTCTTACGTCGTTATTTGAGATTTTTATATAACCATATTCAGTATTCTCTTTTAATGGTTTAACCCCAAAAGTTATTAATGAGTTTTGTTGAGCTTTTAAATATGCAACCTCAATAGATTTACGAAATGTATCGATATCTCTAATAACGTGATCAGAAGCCAAAACCATTAGAGTTGAACTTGAGTCTTTTTTTATCAATTGCATTGTAGCTGCTGTAATTGCAGGTGCAGTATTTTTAGCCACTGGTTCAAGTATTATTATGGGGTTAGTAACACCAATTTCTTGACATTGTTCTGCGACTAAAAATCGATGTTCTACTCTACATGATATAATTGGGTCTGAAAAAATTTTGACTTTTTTAAGACGTAACAATGTTTCTTGAAGCATTGTGTGTTTGCCAAAAAGTTTTAAAAATTGTTTTGGAAATTGTTCCCGTGAAAGTGGCCAAAGTCTAGTTCCTGAGCCGCCAGAAAGTATTAATGGAGTAATTTTCATTTCAATAGAACTGACACAATACGTTTATAATTAAAATATCTTACTACAATTTTCATTATTATTTAATAACATTTATTTCTGAATTTTTTAACTCATAAATCTGGCCAGTTTTTTTACAAGTTGTTTTACCATTCCCAGATAGAGGTAAATTTAACTTTTCTCCATGTTCGCTTATCCACCCTATCTGCTTTCCAGGAACACCTACTATCAAAGCATAGGGTGGAACATCTTTATTAATCAGTGTTCCAGCCCCAACAAAAGCAAATTGACCGATGACAATTCCACATATGATTGTAGAATTAGCACCAAGTGTAGCCCCTTTCTTTACTAAAGTGTTACGAAACTCATTCTTACGTTCAATAAAGGATCTTGGATTATATACATTTGTAAATACCATGCTTGGGCCACAAAAAACTCCTTCTTCAAGAGTAACATTATCGTATACACTTACGTTGTTCTGTATTTTACAATGAGCACCAATCACAACCTTATTTCCAATGAAGACATTTTGACCTAAAGATACATGATTACCAATTTTTGCCCCTCCACAAATGTGGACCCAATGCCATATCTTTGACCCAAAACCTATTTCAGATCCATTGTCAATAATCGCAGTTGGATGTACTTGATAATTCATTTAATTAAGTTTTTAATTAGAGGATGAATTTTATTATCATTCTTAAATAAAAGATCAGAATTTTTAATAACGTTTACTGTTTCAATTGAGCTTCTAACGTCATTTAATCCAAATCCTTTTCCTTTTAATATTTCTTCATAGCATTTGGTATGTAAATTTGTAAAACCCTTACTGAACTCAAATTCTTCATTATTGATAGTAATTTTTCTGTAAGTATCCTGTTTTTTTTTCACTTTGAATGGAATATCTTTTTCATCAATTGATAGAAACCATCTTACACTAGCTTTGTTATATTCTAAATATCCACCGGCCTTAGTATTATCAAAAAAATGTACATTATAATTTTGTAAATCTCCAAATATAAAGTGCAGCATGTCAAAAAAGTGAATGCCAATGTTAAAAAGAAGTCCAAAAGACTTATTATCATCACCCTTCCAACTCTTAGTGTACCATTTACCTCTTCTAGTCACATAAGTTAAATCAATATTGAATTTTTTGTTCTCTGGTTCATTTTTTACTTTATCCTTTAATTTAAGAATTGATTCGTGATGCCTCAATTGAAGGATATTATAAACTTTTCTTCCCGTCTCTTTTTCAAGCTTAGCTAGTTTGTTAATGTGTTCAATAGAAGGAACTAATGGTTTTTCACAAATAACGTCACAACCCATTCGAAGTGCTGCTGCAATATGAGGGTAGTGCAAATAATTTGGACTGCAAATAGAAATATAATTAATCCTAGTACTTTTTACTTTGTTGCATTCGTAGGCATATTCTTGAAAATGTTCAAACTCAGTGAAAAATTCACTTGAAGGAGATATACTGTCAATAATTCCAACTGAATCACTTTTATCATAAGCAATCGATAAGTTATGACCTAACTCTTTGACAGCTTTTATATGACGTGGAGCTATGTAACCAGCTGCCCCAATTATAGCAAAATTTTTCATTAATAAAGGCCTTTCAAATAAAAATTGATAAAAATATTAAAGTCTAAACAATGTAAATCCTGCGTTCGCAGCTTCAACCCTGCTATATATAGCTTTAACATCAGCTAATAAAGGGTTTTTAGATTTGCAATATGATCTTAAGATATTTGGACTGATTTTTTTATACTCACTATGAGCCACAGCAACAACTAATGAGTCAATATTTTGAAATTCACTCAATTTTTTAATTTTAACCCCAAATTCTTTATTGACTGTATCAACATCAGCCAAAGGATCATTAACAATAACATCAATTCCCCATTTTTCAAATTCTAAAATTAGATCTATAACTTTAGTGTTTCTGATATCCGGACAATCTTCTTTAAAAGTGAAACCCATAATTCCAACTTTACTATTTGAAACATCAATTTTGTTTTTTATCATTATACGGATTACGTTTCTAGCAATGTATCGTGCCATATTATCGTTTATACGACGACCAGCAAGTATAACTTGAGGATTGTATCCTGTTTCTTGGGCTTTATGCGTTAAGTAATACGGATCAACTCCAATGCAGTGACCTCCAACAATTCCAGGTCGAAAAGGCAAAAAATTCCATTTAGTACCAGCTGCTTCCAACACTTCTATTGTGTCAATATTCATACGTTCAAAAATTACAGATAATTCATTTACAAATGCAATATTTAAATCTCTTTGACTATTTTCAATGACTTTAGCAGCTTCAGCTATTTTTATACTTGATGTTTTCCATGTTCCTGCTTTAATAATTGACGTATATAGTTCGTCTATCTCTTGAGCAACTTTTTCATTACTTCCACTTGTAATCTTTTTGATGTTGATCAATGTGTTGTTAAGGTCACCAGGATTTGCACGTTCGGGACTATAGCCGCAATAAAAATCTTTGTTAAACTTTAGTCCAGAATATTTTTCTAATAATGGAACACAGATTTCTTCTGTACATCCCGGATAAACTGTTGATTCAAAAATTATAATAGCCCCTTTATGAATAGCGCTCCCTATTATTCTGGTAGCATCTTTAAGTGGTGTAAGATTAGGATTTTTATAATTGTCTATAGGAGTGGGTACTGTGACAATGAATATGTCATGCCCAGCAATTAATTTTTTGTCGTCAGTGAAAGAAAGACTGTCAGCTTTGGCAAGTTTTTGAGAAGAAACTTCTCTTGTTCTATCAAAACCTTTTCTTAATTCAGAAAGTCTTTTTTTATCAATATCAAAACCCAATACAGGTCTAATTGCTCCAAACTCAACGGCTAATGGTAGGCCGACATAGCCCATTCCAATCACACAAATTTTTTTCATTTTTAAGCCTCTATTCAGACAACTTTTAAACAATTGTCAAAATTTTTATTGAATGTAAAGATAATATTGTCAATTAAAACTGATCATTTACATACCAAAAAACTGGGAATCCAGGATTGAAAATCTTGATTTTATATTTATTGGACATCAAATGATCTCTAAACTTTATTTGTACAGGTTTTTTTATTAATCTAATTTTCTTTTTATTAGTATTAAGATTATAATGTTTTGATCCATTAATACTGATAAATTTCTCCAACGTATTAATTGATCCGTAATTATCAAATATTTGAGCTAAAACTTGTAGGCAGTACGTTGCATTAAAAATACCAGCACATCCACAACAATTTTCTTTATCATAAGTAAAATGTGGGGCAGTGTCGGTACCTAAAAAAAATTTTTCATTACCTTCCGTTGCTACTTCAATTAGAGCCTTTCTATGTTTTTCTCGTTTTAAAATTGGTAAACAATAGTTATGAGGTCTTATTCCACCAACAAAAATAGCGTTTCTATTTAAAGCTAAATGATGTGGTGTAATTGATGCTACAAGGTTTTGATTGCCTTCATTTACATAGACTGTTGCGTCCTTAGTAGTTATATGCTCAAGAGTAATTTTTAGTTCTGGTAATTCCTTACAAATAAAATCAAGGTTTTTATCAATAAAAACTTTTTCTCTGTCAAAAATATCCACATCTTTATGCGTTACTTCACCATGAATTAGAAGTGGCATGCCAACTCTTGCCATTGTCTCCAGTACAGGCATAATTTTTTTAATATCCTTCACACCTGAATCGGAGTTTGTGGTCGCCCCAGCAGGATATAATTTGGCTGCAAAAACATACCCTTCTTGGTAGGACTTTTGGAGCTCTAATTTATCAGTTTTTTCTGTTAGATATATTGTCATTAAGGGTTCAAAATTATGAGACTTTGGAATATTTTTTATTATTCTTTTTTTATATTCAATAGCCTGCTTTCCATTTAATACAGGGGGTGTCAAATTGGGCATGACTATTGCTCTTGCAAAATGTCTTGTTGTTTCTGGAACTACGGCTTTTAAGATATTATTGTCTCTAAAATGAACATGCCAATCATCTGGCTTTATAATATCTATTTCTTCCATGGTTTTGATCTAATCTTTTAAAATACAATTTAATGTGTTAATTATTACATAATTTCTTAATAGATTAATTAACTTTTTGAAAGTTTGCTATGAAAATTTCAATTATTTCTGCTAGTCATAGAACTAATTCCCAGTCAAAAAAAATTTCAGATTTTCTCCATAATAATTTATTAAATATTAAGTCAGATTTGGACATATATGATATTGATTTAGCGGATAAATCATTGCCTCTTTGGTCACCTGATAAAAAAAAGGGAGAGGGTGTTTGGGGAGGCACTTGGAATTCAATTTCAAATAATTTAAGTAAATCAGATGGGTTTATTTTAGTAGTGCCTGAATATGGTGGAATGGCAACACCTGCTGCTAAAAATATTTTTTTATTGTGTGGCAATGGTGAATTTGCACATAAACCTGGTTTAATAGTATCAGTTAGCAGTGGAAATGGTGGTGCTTATCCAATATCTGAGTTGAGAATGTCTTCTTACAAGAATACACACATAATGTGGATACCAGAGAATATTATTATTAGAAATGTAGAAGAATTTAATCCAGGTGCTCATGGCGATAATATCCCCGAATGGTTAGATGATAGAATAGATTATGTTTTGAAGTTACTTTTAACTTATACTCTAAATATGAAACCGATAAGAGATATAATTAATAGGAAGGATTTTGGAAATGGAATGTAATGATTTAATAAAAAGGTTTGAAGAAATTGAGGGTTGGGAAAAAACAACTGATGGGAGAGAGGCATTTGTCAAACTTTTTAAATTCTTTGATTTTAAACAAGCTTTTTCTTTTATGACGTCTATTGCCATGAAAGCAGAACAAATAAATCATCATCCAGAATGGGAAAATGTATATAATAAAGTTACAATTACTCTTACAACTCACGATGTTGGAGGTGTTTCTGAGTTAGATTACAAAATGGCAATTTTTGCTGAAAACTGTTTTAAAAATTATACTTGATTTTTGATTAAATAGGTTATGGAAAAAGACATGTTTTCAAATCCAGTGATGTGGATACCATCTGATGAAAAAATTAAATCTTCTCAGATGTATAAATTTATGAAAAAAATCAATGCTCAGTTTAATTTAAATTTAATCAATTTCGCTGATTTACATAGTTGGTCGGTAAAAAACAAAAGTGATTTTTGGTCATATGTTTGGGAATTTTTTGAGGTTAAAGGTTCTAAAGGAGATATCCCATATATCGACCCTGAAAACTTAATGCCAGGAAGTAAATTTTTTCCTAATGGGAGTGTAAATTATGCTGAAAACATGCTCTCAGGAGATGTTTCCGGTCCTGCGATTGTTTTTAAATCTGAGGATAAAATTAGAACAGAGATTTCGTGGAAAGAGCTCAAGGGGCAAGTTTCTACTCTAGCTCATTTTTTACGAAAACAAGGTGTTAAAAAAGGAGATAGGGTTGCAGCATATATGCCTAACATGCCCGAAACTGTAACAATGATGTTAGCAACTTCATCTATAGGTGCAATATTTTCTTCAGCGTCGCCAGATTTTGGTGTGGATGGTGTACTTGATAGATTTGGTCAAATTGAACCAAAAATTTTACTTACTACTGATGGTTATTGGTACAATGGTAAAGAAGTTAGTATAACTAATAAAGTTTCAGACGTTGTTAAATCCTTACCTTCTTTACAAAAAGTTGTCATTACTCCACTTTTAGGTAATAAAATAGAGTTTAATGATGATAAATTTATGAATTATAACGCTGTCCAAGAAAAATACTTTACACAAGACATATTTTTTGAACCTCTTTGTCTAGATGACCCTTTGTATATTATGTTTTCTAGTGGAACTACAGGTAAGCCTAAATGTATTGTTCATTCAAATGGCGGTGTTTTATTAAAACATCTAGTTGAAATGGGTTTGCATTCTAATGCACGTGAAAAGAGTAGAGTTTTTTACTTTACAACTTGTGGATGGATGATGTGGAATTGGTTGGTGTCAGGACTTCTACTTAAATCTACAATTTATTTATATGATGGCTCCCCCTTTTTTCCAAATGCGAAAATTCTATGGGATTATGTTGATGGTGAAAAAATAAATTTCATGGGGGTTTCAGCAAAATATATTGATGCTTTAAGTAAAGAAAATATTAACATTATTGAAAAGTATAAATTAAGCGACTTACAGATAATTGGATCAACAGGATCTCCATTGGTGCATGAAAGCTTTGATTACATATATAATAATGTAAAAAAAGATGTTTCGGTTGCAAGCTTATCAGGTGGAACAGATATAGTGGGTTGTTTTATAGGTGGTAATCCAATGTCAGTAGTTCGACGAGGTGAAATACAGGGCCCAATTTTAGGTATGGATGTTCATGTTTATAATGAAAATGGAGAAACCATAAAAAACGAGAAAGGAGAGTTGGTTTGCTCTCAGAGCTTTCCTACTATGCCATTATATTTTTGGAATGATGTAAAGAATCAAAAATATCATGACGCTTATTTTAGTAAATATCAAAATGTGTGGTGTCATGGAGATTATATTGCAAAAACTGAAAATGATGGTTTCATAATTTTTGGCAGATCCGACGCCACTTTAAACCCAGGAGGAGTTCGTATTGGTACAGCCGAAATTTATAGACAAGTTGAACAAATAGAAGAAATTCTTGAAGGCCTAGTTGTAGGACAAATTTGGAAGGGTGATACAAGGGTAGTTCTATTTATAAGATTGAAGCCAAAATATGATTTGACACAAGACCTAATTAGAAAAATAAAAACTAAAATCAAAACAGGAGCCTCTCCTAGGCATGTTCCTTCAAAAATTATTGTTGTTAATGACATACCTAGAACAAAATCGGGTAAAATAGCAGAATTAGCCGTGCGGGATTTAATTCATAATAAAAAAATTAATAATAAAACTGCCTTATCTAATCCAGAGTGTTTAGAAGAATATAAAAATATCGAAGAATTAAGCGTCTAACCCACTTCTTTTATTTCTGAATTTACAGAAAAAGGCTCTTCTTTTACTGTTATCGTTAGAATAAATGCTATAATACCTAAAGCAACGCTTAACCACCACATATTTTCATAATTACCATAAATATCAAAAAATCTACCACCAAGCCAAGCTCCTAACACAGCCCCAAATTGATGACAAATAAAACAGATACCTGATAAAGTTGCTAGATATTTAGGGCCTATAAACGAAAGTATAATAGCATTTGTCATTGGAACTGTTGCTAGCCAAAATATTCCAATTAAAGCCCCAAATAAAATAGCTATTATTGGTGAGGGCGGTGACAAAACAAATA
The DNA here is from genome assembly GCA_902533225.1 of uncultured SAR116 cluster alpha proteobacterium. GTDB lineage: Bacteria > Pseudomonadota > Alphaproteobacteria > Puniceispirillales > Marisalimonadaceae > Marisalimonas. Next base: position 65,089 of record CACALC010000003.1, read on the forward strand.
TGGTGATCGCTAATGATCTAAATAAATATATTATTGATAAGGGCATAGGTTTTTTAACTTTTCCTCCTAGCCACCCAAAGCCTATTGTTCCTAAAATATTAGTTACACCTATGATTGCTAAGGACCAGCCGGCAACTTCCACAGAAATACCTTTTGATACTAAGTCAGTTGGAAGGTGTAACGCTATAAAAGTTACATGAAAACCGCAAACAAAAAAGCCAAGAATTAATAGTAAATAATTTCTTTCTTTTAAAGAAAATTTAACAGTATTTTTTAAATCTTCCTTAAAAGCTTGATTTTGTGCAGTAACATTATTTGGATCATTTAGAAGCGGTAAAAGAAATAATAGACAAGTAGATATTGAAGCTAAAACAAGTAAGCTTGTTTGCCATCCAAATTCTTTATTCATCCACATTGTTGGCAATACTACAGCAAATTGACCGAATGAGCCTGCGGCAGCAACTAATCCCATAGCAATCGAGCGTTTATTCACTGGAGCCACCTTACCTGCTATACTAACAATAGTAGCCATTCCAGCCCCACCAAGACCAAACCCCATTAAAGTTGTAGCTGAAAATAGTTTAATTTCTGAGGTGGGGTTGCTCATGAAAAAAATTCCAGAAGCAAAACAAATTATTCCGAATGCTAATACCTTTTGAGGGCCAAATTTATCAATTAAAATACCAAGAACAAACGTTACTAAACCCCAGACAATCGCTTGAACACCAATAGCGAATGAAAAAAACTCTTTTCCGTCATGCATGAAAGTGGAGATTGGCTCTAAAAACAATCCAAGAGCTTGTCTTACACCCATAATCATTGCAATTATAATAGAACATACGAATATGATAACTTGCCAATCTATTTTTTTTATTTCCATCGTTATTCCTACAATTTAAAAATTAAATATGAATTTTACTTATTTTATTTATTAAAGTGTCAATTTCTTTATAATTTTTTATACCTAATGCCTTTATATATTTGTGTTGAGTTTCTTCCCAAATAATAATTGCTTCTCTTAGTTTGTTTTTACCAACAGTCGTTAATTGAATTATTTTATTTTTATTATCTTGTTTGTATTTATAAGAAATAAGGTTCATTTTTATTAATTTTTCAATATTGCGCAAAACAGTGGTTCTATCTAGCTCTAGCAGAAATGACAATTCAGAAATATTTGTTTTACCCAATTCTTGAACATTTCTTAAAGTACTAAACTGAGTGATTTTAAGATCAACTTTAGCTAGAGCTGAATCATATATTTTAGTTAGATTATTACTCGCTTTTCGAAGACTTATACAATTACAAAAAGTATTGTGTTCCATCATATGTGTATATACACATTTCTTAATCAAGTCTAATTAATAATAAATTAACCCCTGCCTCTATAGTTTTCGACGGAATGATCTGGGATAAATAAATTTTTAGGCTGCTCACATGTTTGCCAAAATATATCAATTGGAATTCCACCTCTTGGGTACCAGTAACCACCAATTCTTAACCATTTAGGAGACAGTAAATTAACAATATCTTGAGCAATTGAAATTGTGCAATCTTCATGAAAAGATCCATGATTTCTATACCCTAACAGGTATAATTTAAAAGACTTACTCTCTACTATAAATTTATTAGGAACGTAGTCTATTACTATGTGCGCAAAATCAGGCTGAGATGTAACCGGACATATTGAAGTGAATTCAGGACATGTAAATCTTATATTATAATCTAAACCAATTTTAGGGTTATTTACTTTTTCAAGAATATTTTTGTCAGGAAATTCTGGAACTTTACTTTTATAGCCAAGAGCATTAAGTTCTTTATCTGATTTACTCATGTAAATATCTCACTTAATTAATAGATGTTAGTTCATTATTGATGGAATTTATTTTTGACAATATTATTTTTTGCCATTCTTCAATATTCCCAGCTAAATAAGCTTCTTCTGGAAATAAAATACTTCTAGAGGAGTTAATCAAGCCAAAGTTTAAAAGGTTAGAGTGCTTGGTATCTTGAATTAATGGTGCACATGCATCTTTTGCAGATGCACCTTGAGCACCATAACCAGGAATTAAAAATGGAGCGTTAGGTAATAGCTTTCTTAATTCCAAAGCATCTTCTCTAAACGTAGCTCCAGATACAATTCCTATTGAAGATAACCCTAAGTTGCCTTTATACTTTTCTACAATAGGTTTTAAAATATTAGCAAGATGCTCATAGCATTTAATGCCCGTTGAAAGCGGCATTTCTTGAATATCTTTAGAGCCTTTATTACTTGTATGCGCCAAAATGAATAATCCACTACCTGTTGTGGAAGCTTTTTCAAAGAAAGGTTCTAAACTATCAATTCCCAACCATGGATTTACAGTAAGAGCGTCGCTTGGAAATGGAGCATTTTTTCCTAAATAAGCATTTGCATAGGCTTGACTAGTGCTTCCTATGTCTCCTCTTTTTCCATCCATAATCACCAAAATTTTTTTAGACTGGGCATGTTTACATAGGGATGAAAGTAGCTTCATACCATCTGGACCAAGTTGTTCAAATAATGCAATTTGGGGTTTGATAGCGGGTACTAATCCAGTAGCGACGTCTAAAAGTGAAAAACAAAATTTTTCAACTTGTCCAACAATATTCGAAGAGTTAGTCGTTATATCAAAAATTTTAGGCATTAAGTCTAGATGTGGATCAACACCTAAACACAAGAAAGATTTTGAGTTTCTAATTTTTGTAACAAGCTTGTCTCCAAAGTGGTTAATCATATATCAAAATATACCCAAAGCATTTCTATAAGTGTCTAATAAGGCCTCTTGCTCTAATCTTTCGTCGATGTCCATTTTTCGAATTAATAGAACTTTGCGCATAATTTTTGGTTCATAGCCTGAACTTTTAGCTTCAGAATAAACTTCCTTAATATCCGCAAGAATATTATTCTTCTCTTCTTCTAACCTCTCAATTCTTTCAATAAAACTTTTAAGTCGATCATCTTTAGATTTGTTCTCAACAATACTGCTATTTACTATATCACTCATTTTAATGTGTTTTTGATTCGTTTTTTTTAAATTTATTTTTTTGGTTTTCACTAGCATCTGTTTGGTATTTTTCTTTCCAAACTGAATGAGGCATTCCATACACTATTTGTTTGGCATCGTCTTTATTAAGTTCAACTCCATTTTCATGAGCAGCTTCAGTATACCATCTGGAAAGACAGTTTCTACAAAATCCACTAAGGTTCATTAAGTCAATATTTTGAACATCATTTCTATTCTGAAGGTGATTTAAAAGTTTTTTTAAAACTTCTGACTCTATTTTTAATTTATTTTTATCATCCATAATAACACCTCATCGTTATCTACATTTTTTAGCACAACTATCTCATCAAAACAATTTAGAAAGAGGAATGACAAAAGAATTTGTAAAAAGGTAAAATAAATATTAGCATAAGCTAACTTTGGAATTTTAGTTATGAATGATGAAATCAAAATTAACTCTGACAGATTTGCCCAAGTAAGAAGTGCAAGGAACACCGAAACCGCAGAAGATTATACAGAAATGATAGCAGACTTAATTAAAGAAACCGGTGAAGCTAGGGCAGTTGATTTAGCAAAGCATTTTGGCGTAACTGGACCAACCGTTAATAGTATAATAAGACGTTTAGTTAGAGAGGGTTTAGTTGAAAGTAAACCCTATAGATCCATATTTCTAACAGATAAAGGTCAACTATTAGCTGACTACTGTAAAAAACGACATGATATTGTATATAACTTTTTAATAAAAATTGGAGTAAATAAAGATGTTGCTAAAAATGATGCTGAAGGTCTTGAGCATCATGTAAGCACTGAGACATTAAGTGTTTTTCAAAAATTTAACAGAAAATGATTTTTATTTAACTATACCCTCAAAGAGATAATAAGTTCTTTTTAGCCCTTTTATTGTATTTGTAGAAATTTTTCGGATAAATTTAGTGTCTGTAAGGTTAGCAAAATCATTTCCAAAATTTAAATCACGTTTTATGATCATGATTTTTTCGTCCTTTTTATGCTTTGTTTTGTCATAATTATAATTTTTTTCGTAAAAGTTTCCTGGAAATATACTTTTTGTTTTTAAAAATATTTTATTTTTAAATCTATTATCAATTTTAATTAAATAGTAATTAAATCTTGTTATTTCACCTCTGTTCATAAAAACCAATTTGGACATTTCCTTATTATCAAAAGATTTTTTTATTTCAGTTGAAAGTATTTCAAAACCTAAGTTTTTTCTCAAAGGATCAGATTTTAAGTGAATAGGATAAAAATTTCCTGTTAGAGTAATTTTTAAAATTAATAATGATATTGCAAAATTTATAATTAAGCCAAATTTAGTTAGTAGTCTTAACACCCTATGTTTTTGTATGATTGCATAAGCGCTAATCATTAATGTCGCACTGATATATGCAGTTACTGCCCAGTTAGGGTTAGCTATCTTCAAAAAGCTCTGAACTGTTATTAAAGTAATAATTGGTAAAGAAAGCATAGCCAAAAGAGAAAGCTTTTGGTCTTTAAAAAAACTATTAAAAATTATAAATAAATATAATAAAAAAATTATAGGTCCGAATACTAATAGCTGTGATGATAAAAAATCAATTACATTTGCGTAATTCATTATAATTTCTGAAAGATTAGCATTTGATATAGTGTGGCTAGCAGTTACAAAGTCATTAGAGTAATTCCAATACAAATTTGGAGTGGCTACAAAAATGCTTGAAATTAAAACTACGAGTAATTTTTTAAAGGTTAGTGCTTTACCTTTGTCATAAATCACCCACCATAAAATTAGTAAAACAAAGAAGTATAAAGCAGCATACTTAGATAAGAATGCTAGCCCAAGACTAGTTCCTGCAAACGTGGCGGAGATATATGAATCATCCTTAAATATCTTAAAAATAAATAATAAAGATAATGACCAAAATAATAACAAAGGTGTGTCAGTTGAAATAATAAAACTTCCTAATGAAGCTGCAGGAGTAAATATCCATAACAAAGCTGCAATACGGCCTGCTTTTAATCCAAAAGCAAACTGAGTTATTGCCCATAAAATTATTGAGATAAAAAAATGAATTATCGGTGAAAACAGTCTTACCGCCCATTCTTCATTTCCAAATATATTTGTACATAATGCTATTGCCCATGCTATTAATGGAGGTTTTGTAAAATAGCCATAATCTAGATTTTGAGACCAATGCCAGTATTGAGCTTCATCTACAGATAGTTCTATGGGTGAAATAAATAAACTATATATTCTTATTAGGGTGATAATAACTAATATTATAAAAACTATAGGAGTACTAAATATTATAGAATTTTCATTCGTATTACTGAGTGATAACATTTTAATATCCCCAGCTTCAAAATTATTATAAATTGCAAGTAATTACAACATCATTATTTGTTTTAAAATGTCTCATTGATATGTAAACCTTCTTGATTTCTTTATAATATAAGTTTAATTAAATTAAAAATATTAGTGAGTTTTGAATGAGTATTAATAAAGAAGTTAATGAATTAATAGAAGATTTTTCTTATTTTGAATCTTGGGAGGACAAATATCAGTATTTGATTGATTTAGGCAGAAATGTTCCCAAAATGGATGAAAATTTGAAAATCGACCAGAATAAACTTAAAGGTTGCCAGTCTGTTGTTCATTTTAGTAATTTTTTTAATGATAACGGTACAATTACATTTGTTGCAAACAGTGATGCTGCTATTGTTCAAGGATTAATAGCATTAATGCTCAAAGTTTTTTCAGAAAAGAAACCACAGGAAATTATAGATACAGATATAAATTTTCTTGAAAAAATTGGTTTAGACGAGCATTTATCCCCAACAAGAAAAAATGGTTTATCCTCTCTTATTACATCCATAAAAAGTGTAGCCAAGTCAAAATTAGTATAAGGATTAAATTTGACAAATATTGGTAATAGATATGAAATTTCTAGTTTAACAAATGATAAAATTAAATTAATCAATAGTTTGCATCATCGGAAATATAGAAGAGAGCATAATTTATTTGTTGCAGAAGGTATTAGAATTTGTAGAGAAGCAGTAGAGAATGGTTGGGAAATAAGATATCTCTTATATGATAACCTTAATGCAGACGCTCAAAAAATTGAAAACCTAATTAGTGATGTATTATGTTTAGGAGCAGATGTTATAGGAGTAACTTCTGAAATACTTTCCAAAATATCTCATAAAGAAAACTCTCAAAATGTTTTATGTGTTATTTGTCAAAAATGGAATGATTTACCCAGCATAATAAAAGATAAAACCTTTGTAGCTTTAGAAACTGTAAGAGATCCAGGTAATTTAGGGACTATTCTAAGAACAATGGATGGAGTTGGTGCGACTGACTGTATTTTATTAGATCATTGTACAGACCCATTCTCTTATGAGTCAGTTAGGGCAAGTATGGGGGCAATTTTCAATGTCAATATAATAGCATCGAGTACCAAAAATTTTCTTAAATGGAAATCAAAACATAAAATTAGTCTTATCGGAACGTCTTTAATTAATGCTACTGACTATACCAAAACAAATTGGCAATTACCATTTGTTTTAGCTATGGGCAACGAACAACAAGGTTTATCACGCAATATTTTAAATGCATGTGATCAATTAATAAAGTTACCAATGTTAGGTCGTTCAGATAGCTTGAATTTAGCTGTTTCAACGGGGGTGGCGTTATATGAGTCAATTAGGAAGAATCCTAACTGAATTATCTTTTTTCCCATCTTGCAAAAATAGCTGTGCTAATTTGACGGGGATTAACTTGATCTTCGACTATAGATATTTCTCCTGACTCCACATTGCCAGAATAGTTCTTCATCACTTCACTTAAGCCATAATGCAAAGAAATATGGCTAGACCTTATTGCGTAACTATTTAGAATTATAAAGATTGGATTGTTAGACAAAACTTGTGGAAGGGATTTTAATAATAGAGGAAGATCATTGAACAAGTCCCATTTTTCTCCATTTGGCCCTCTTCCATATTTAGGGGGATCTAAAATAATACCATCATATTTGTTGCCTCTTCTGACTTCTCTATTTACAAATTTTACAGCATCTTCAGTAATGAATTTAATGGGTAATTGTTGGAATGATGAAAGGTTTCGGTTTTCAAAAGCGTAATTAATGGCTTTTTTACTTGCATCAACATGTGTAACAGAAGCTCCACATGATGCCGCATGCAAGGATGCTAGACCAGAATAACCAAATAAATTAAGAATTTTAGGATGATTTTTATGATTCAAAACAGATATAAATTGATTTATTTTTTGCGCTGCCCAAATCCAATGAGGTGACTGATCTGGAAAAAATCCTAGATGTCTAAATGGAGTAGGGGTGGCAAAAAATTTTAGACTATCAAAGGACATTTCCCATTTATTTGGAACGTTTTTCTTTATAATCCACTTGCCTTTTGGGTCTTCATTTTCTAATGATGATGAGCTTAGAAATGATCCTGATGAATTTTCCCACACTTTAGCTTTTAATTTTGGCGCCCATATGGCTTGTGGCTCAGGTCTAGAAAAAGTATATGGACCAAATTTTTCAAGTTTTTTTCCATTGCCACTATCGATAAGTGAATAATCAGTCCAATTATTAGGATGAATTAGTAAAGGTTTCATTAGGAAATATCCTATTAAAAAAGTTTTGCACTATTAAAAATTAAAGTTAATAATAACAAAAATTATATGAAATCAAATGAAAATAAAGTTAACAGTAATAATTCCAGTTTATAAAGCAAAAAAAACTCTTCCAAGAGCTATAGATTCTATTAATAATCAAAATTTAAACTTTGATACTTTCAAAGTAGAAATAATAATAATAGTAGATGATGGAAAAAATTATAAAGAAATAATCCCAAAAATAAAAAAAGGAATAACAATCAAAATAATAAAAACAAATGGTATTAAGACGGGACCAGGTAATGCACGAAATTTTGGAATAGAAAAAGCAAAAGGTGAATTTGTTGGTTACTTAGATGCTGATGATGAATGGTCTGAAAATTACTTAAGTAAGATGTTAGAATTAGTTAAAAAAAATGGGATCGCGTTTGCGCCTACCAGGGTATATGACGAAAATAATATTCTAATAAAACATTTTGAAGGCAAAAGGCAAGGATATCTCGATTTAAAAGAAATTGGAGATATACCGTGTAGTTTTCATCCATTTATAATTAGAAATAAGCAGAAAAAATTTGAAGAAATACGAAGCCAAGATGTTTATAATACTGCTTGCATTTTAAATGAAAATAATACAAAGGTCAGAATGATCAATGGAGCATATTATAAGTTAAATTTACAAAAGCAATCAGTGACAAAAGAGGATGGTTTTGCCCACAAAATTAATTTAGCCTATGTTAAATACCAAATAAAATCACTAAAGAATAAAAACTTAAAAATAGCAAGAGTATTTGCAATAAGGCGAATTAATAATATTAAATACATACAATGGAAAATAAATAATAATAATAAAAGCTTTTATGAATATTTAAATGAGAAAGAAAATTAAATGAATAATACAAAAGCATGCATATTTGACGCATATGGGACACTTTTTGATGTTAATGCTGCATGTCGAGAACTGTCTCTGGATGTAGGTGATAAATGGCAAGACTTAGCAAATTTGTGGAGATTAAGACAACTAGAATATACTTGGTTAAGAAATTCTATGAAAGAGTATGTTGATTTTTGGGAAATAACATCTGGTGCATTAGATTATGCAATGGAGGTATTAAACATCGAAAATAAAAAATTAAAAAAACAATTATTGGACTTATATCTAAAGTTAGAAGCATATCCAGAAGTAAAAGAAGTTTTAGGGAAACTTAAAGATAAAAAATATAAAACTGGTATACTATCAAATGGAAGCATAAAAATGCTCGATAGTGCAGTTAAAAATGCCAAAATAGAAAATTTACTAGACGAAGTTATATCTGTAGAAGAATGTAAAATTTATAAACCGTCAAGCGATGTATACGATCTTGTAGAAAAAAAAACTGATATAAAAAAAGATAACGTAGCTTTTTTCTCTAGTAATGCATGGGATATGCATGCCGCAGCAAATTACGGTTTTAAAACAATATGGGTCGATAGATTTGACGGTACATTAGAAAGATTGCCTGGTAAACCAATCGCAATTGTAAAGTCATTAAATAATATAGACGAATTAATATAATATTAAACGTCGTGTCCTATACCCCAATGCCAAAAATTCGATTTTTCATTATTAAAAAATCTATTTATAATCATTTGATGAACCTCCGATGCACCATCTACTAACTTAGCCTGCCTAGCATATCTGTATATCCATTCTAAAATGACATCTTTGCTGTATCCTTTAGCACCATTAAGTTGAATAGCAGTATCTGAAACATTATTCAGTGTTTCAGCAACATGAATTTTAGCCATAGAAACATCCTGTCTAGATTTACTACCATTTTCGATTTTCCACGCTGCTCTCATCACAAGTAACCGAGCAATATCAATATCCATAGCAGCTTTGCCAAGTTTAATTTGAACAGACTCTCTATCCGAAAGTTTTATACCAAATCCTTCTCTATGAGACACATAATCTAAGGCAATTTCCAAACTTCGCCTGGAAAGACCAATCCATCTCATACAATGTGTTAAACGAGCTAGGCCTAATCTAATTTGGACAATTTTAAGTCCTTTACCAACTTCCCCTAACCTATTTTTATCAGGTATCTGAAGGCCATTGAACTCAATTTCACAATGACCTCCATGTTCCTCAGGGCCCATTATGGGTATACGTCTTTTAATATTCCAACCTGGTTGATCTTTATGATACAAAAAAGCTGTTAAACCATCTTTAGTTTTAGCTAACAAAATAAAATGAGATGCAATACCGGCACCAGTAATATACCATTTTAGACCATTAACTATCCAACTACCATTTTGATAAGTGGCTTCGGTTTTGATCATTGATGGATCGGATCCTCCACCTGGAGCTGGCTCAGTCATGGCTAAAGAAGATCTAACATCACCATTAATGATAGGGTCAAGCCACTCAACTTTCTGCTCTTCAGTTGCAATCTTATTTAATATATACATATTACCATCATCTGGAGCGGCGCAATTAAAGCATACTGGCCCAAAAATAGATCTATTCATTTCTTCATAGAGTGCTGCCATTCCAATAGGTCCTAAACCTAACCCAGATCTAGACTTGGGCATTTGGGGAGACCATAGACCTTCTACCTTAACTTTATCTCTTATTTCATTTAATAAACTTTCATTAATATTTTCATGTTTATCATATGAAGAAGGAAGGGATTCAAGCGGAATAATATGGTTATCTACAAAATTACGTGTATTAATTCTTAGTTTATCAATATTATCTGGTAGATAAAAATCCATATAAATCACCTAAAAGTTAGAGACCTGTGCTAAGTCCACCATCCACAGCCACAACGGCGCCGGTCATATAAGTATTATTAGTATTTAGTAACATAGAAATAATTGTATCTAATTCATCAACAGTGGCAAACCTTTTGAGAGGTATTTTTTTTTTTAATAAGTCACCAGTTTCACCTTCAAGTTGATCTCTATTGATATCAGTCAAAATATATCCAGGTGCAAGTGCGTTAACACAAATATTATATCTAGCTAATTCAATTGACTGAGATTTAGTAACTTGAATCAAAGCTGCTTTGGTAGCAGAATAAGCACCGACATATGCCAATGGTCTGTAGCCAAGTGTTGATGCTATATTAATGATTTTACCTCTTTTATTAATAATCATTTTAGGAATTACGGCATTTGATACGTTTAATGATCCAAGTAAATTTGTATCAATAATATTAGATAACTCTGAATATGTTTCTTTATGCAATAATTTGGTATTAGCAATGCCTGCATTATTAATCAAACCATATAAATTTAAATCAGATAATTGTTTATTAACAAAATTCTCGTCTGTAATATCAAGTTCAAAGAAATCATGATTCAATTGTTGATTGGGTAGATTAGAAATTACTTTCTCAAGATTAATTCTATTTCTTCCAATTCCTATAATTTTAAATCCGTCATTCGCAAGAACTTTAGCAAAATTAGCACCAAGTCCTCTACTTGCTCCAGTTATTAGAATAGTATCAAGTGAATCATTCATTAATAAAATTACAATATAAATAAAATTAAGTTATACTTTTAAAAATTTATATGAGAATAAATATTTCAAAATGTTGGTTAAAAAAAATATTAATATATTAAACCATTGGATCAAAAAAAATACAACAATAGAAGCAGATATTTTGTCCATAAAAAAATTTCAAGCAGGTCAATCTAACCCTACTTATTTGTTAAAATCTGAACATAAAAACTTTGTATTAAGGTCTAAACCAATGGGTAAATTATTACCTGGGGCACATCGTATTGATCGTGAATTTAAAGTCATGTCTTCTTTAGAAACTTCAACTATACCAGTTCCTAAAATGTTTGGCTATTGTCAAGACGAAGATTTAATAGGTAGTGAATTTTTTATAATGGAATATTTAGAAGGTAACAATGAAATTGACCCACTCCTGACGAATTATGAAGTTGACCAACGAGATAAAATTTATAGAAATAAGATAAAAATTTTAGCAGATTTAGCATCACTAAATTTAAAAGAAGTTGGCCTTGAAAAATTTGGTAGACCTGAAGGTTATCTAGAAAGACAAATTAACTTATGGATAAAACAATATAGAGCTTCACAAACTAAAAATATTGAAAGCATGGAATATTTGATAGAAAATATTCCTAAAAATATTCCAGAAGAAATAGGTATGCTCCCACCATGTTTATTACACGGTGACTTTCGCTTAGATAATATGATATTAAAAATAAATAATGAATTTGAGAAAGTCATAGGATTATTAGATTGGGAGTTGTCAACATTATCAATACCTTTCATTGATTTATCTTATTGGACACTAATGTTAAAATTTGAAAAAGACTGGCCTATTGCAGGTATAGGTCGTTATGACAAATTATTAGCAAAATCAGGAATACCAGCCGAAGAAAATATTTTACATACTTATTTAAATATTACTGGCTTAGATAAGCCTAAATATTGGAAATATTTATTAGCATTTAATAGTTTTAGATTCACTGGAATTTTACAAGGTATAGCAAAGAGAGTAATCGACGGTAATAATGCAGGTAATAATGGTTATGAGGTTGGAGAACAAGCTGAACCTGTTGCTAAATTGGGCGCTCAAATACTTAAGGAATATTTGTGAACTTACTTGGTATATATCTTACGGGGTTAATCATCAAAAATGATGCAATAAATAGTGAAACAGATGATATCGACAGAGCTATTTTATAAGAAAAAAATAAATCTATAATTACTCCCCCAAAATAAGGCCCAATCATTTGACCCACGCCAAAAGATGATGTGAGTATTGCTGTTGAAACTCTGATTGATCCATTATATCTAGTTTGTCCCTCCAACAAGGCTAAAGCAGTTATTGGAATAAAAGTCGAACCCAATAGAATAGATGCTAAAATAATTCCAAACTTATCCTCTATTATTACAGGCATTAATATACCAAAACCCATAATCGCACAGGCTAAGAAAAGGGCTATGTCGTTTCCAATTTTTTTACCAAACCAAGGCCACAATATTACCATTGGAATACCGGCTAGACCTACTAAAAGCCAAACATATGTTTCAGTAGTTTCTAACCCTACAGTTTCTCTTGCCATAGCTGATATAAAAGTACCTAAAATCACATATCCAAAACCGTAAAGGCCGTAGGATAAAGTAATTAAACTAAAACTTACATTATTACTTGTTTCAGATTTGATTATTGTTGTATCCACAACAGTCTCATTTGGGGTATAAAAAAAAATGGGTATCGCTAATATCATTGATAAAATAGTAACTCCAATCCATAAATCATTCCAAGCAAATCCAAAATTTCCTAAAAGAGATACTAAAATCGAAGATAAGACAATTCCAAAACCAACACCCATAAAATGTGAAGTACTTAGCGATTTTTTCCCAAGTGATTGCATAGAAGGAAGAATTAAAGCTGTAGCAAAAATTAAAACAAATGCACTAGACACGCCGGCAAAAAATCGAATAACAATAAAAATTATTATATCATTACTTAAACTCATTAATAACGTGGTTAGTAAAGAAATAACAATAGATGTAAAAAAAACAAATTTAATTTTTTTCTTAAAAATTGGTAGAATAGATAGTAATGATCCGCATAAATAACCAAAAAAATTCCATGAGGCTATTAAACCTCCATTAGTCTTACTTATATTCAATTCTTCCAACATATAAGGCAAAATTGGTGTATAACTAAACCTTCCAATACCAACGGCTAATGCAAGAGCAGCTGTGCCAGTCAAAATTAATATTAAAATTTCAAGGTTAAGTCTATTTTCCAAAATATAATTCTTATGTAATTTCTTTCGTAGTATTTAGATATTAAGTAAAACAATCAACATAAATAAGATTATTAATTGACCAGAAATATAAATTTGTTTCATATATACATAAAAAATTATATTAAAATGGAAAAAGTAAATGCAAAAACTTTTCAATATAACTAATCAGACTGACCACATCGTCAAAATTGAGTTGGTTAATGGAAAAAAACACAACCCATTATCTTTAGAATTAATCAAAGACCTAACAAATTCTTTAATACAAATTTCATCACAAAAGAAAGTAAAGGTATTAATTATATCTTCTGAAGGACCAGGATTTTCTGCTGGTCATGATCTAGATGAATTAAGAAAAAATAAAAACAACAAGAAATTTTTTAACGAATTATTCAATGAATGTTCAAATTTAATGCAAACAATTATGAACTTGCCCCAACCAGTTATAGCTGAAGTTTGTGGTATTGCAGCTGCAGCAGGATGCCAATTAGTGGCGAGCTGTGATTTAGCAGTTGCATCTGAAAATGCTAGTTTTATGACGCCTGGAGTAAATATTGGTTTATTTTGTTCAACACCGATGGTAGCAGTTTCCAGAAATCTTAGCAGAAAAAAAATTATGGAAATGCTTCTGACTGGAGAAAAACTTAGTGCAAAAGACGCAGTTGATTATGGTTTAATAAATCATTGTGTCCCACTTGATCAACTTCATCAGAAAACACTAACTATTGCAAATATAATAGCTTCAAAACCTTTATCTACTGTGAAAATTGGTAAAGAGGCTTTTTACAAGCAGGTTGAGATGCCAATTGATGAGGCTTATAAATATACTTCTGAGGTTATGGCTATGAATATGATGGAAAAAGACGCTTATGAAGGCATTAGTGCTTTTTTAGATAAAAGATCACCTTCATGGAATGAGTAAAAAATTGATAATATATATATTTTGAATTTCAAAAAGGTAAATTTATGTCTAAAGTATTCGATTTTATCGTAGTAGGTGCAGGCACAGCTGGATGCCTTCTTGCTAATCGATTGTCTGCTAATGGTAGGTTTTCTGTAGCTTTATTGGAAGCAGGAGGAAGTGACAATTACCATTGGGTTCATATTCCTGTAGGTTATTTATATTGTATGGGAAACAAAAGAACAGATTGGTTATACAAAACAACTTCACAAAAAGGTTTAAATGGTAGAGCTTTAAATTATCCAAGAGGTAAGGTCATGGGTGGTTGTTCATCAATAAATGGTATGATTTATATGAGAGGACAGGCAAATGATTATGATCAGTGGAGGCAAATGGGTAATGATGGTTGGAGTTGGGATGATGTTCTCCCTTACTTCAAAAATATGGAAGATAGCTATGAAGGAGAAAATAAATTTCATGGTGCAGGTGGAGAATGGAAGGTAAATCAACAAAGACTATCTTGGAATATTTTAGATAGTTTTCAAGAAGCTACTGTAGAAGCTGGAATACCTAAAGTAGACGATTTCAACGAAGGCAACAATTTTGGCGTTTCATATTTTAAAGTTAATCAAAATTCTGGGTTTAGATGGAATACAGTTAAGGCATTTATAAAACCAATAAAAAATAGAAAAAATTTGCATGTAATTAGTCAATGTGAAGTAAATAAATTAATTTTAGAAAATAATAAAATTAAAGGGGTAGAAGTTACACGAAATGGGAAAATTGAAGATATTTTTGTAAATAAAGAAATAATATTATCTGCTGGCTCAATTGGTTCACCTAAAATCTTAGAGTTGTCTGGTATAGGAAATCCTAACTTGCTCTCTGATTTAGGTATTGAAACCAAAGTAAAAAGCCCAAATGTTGGTGAAAATCTTCAAGATCATCTTCAATTAAGAGTAATATATCAATTAGAAAATGCACAAACTCTAAATCAAAAAGCTAATTCTTTATTAGGCAAAATTGCTATAGGTTTAGAATACGCTCTTAAAAGAACTGGTCCTATGTCTATGGCTCCTAGTCAATTAGGTATATTCGCAATGTCAGACAAATCTTATGAAACGCCTAATCTTCAATTTCACGTGCAACCATTATCTTTAGACAAATTTGGAGACCCACTGCATGACTTTCCAGGTCTTACAGCAAGTGTATGTAATCTAAATCCGCAGAGTAGAGGAAGTGTCCATATTACATCAAAAGATCCTAAAATTGCACCGTCCATTGATCCAAATTACTTGTCTGAAGAACAAGATAAACTTGTAGCGGCCCAATCTATAGAATTAGCAAGAAAAATTATCACTCAACCAGCAATGAAAAAATATAATCCAAAAGAATATGCGCCAGGAATTCAGTTTCAGTCGGAAGATGAATTAAAAAAAGTTGCTGGTGATATTGGTACTACTATTTTTCATCCAGTAGGAACATGTGGTATGGGCCCAGGCACTTCTTCAGTAACAGATAGTAATTTAAAAGTTAGGGGTGTAGAAGGGTTAAGAATCGCAGATGCGTCTATTATGCCTACTATTACTTCTGGCAACACGAATGCTCCAACACTTATGATTGCTGAAAAAGCATCAGAAATAATCTTGAACTCAAATTAAATATAATATCTATTTGACATAGAAGTTAAGAGGTAGAAAAAATGAATTTTGAATACAACGAAGACCAATTAGCTATAAAAGATATGGCAAAGGGTTTCTCTGAAACTGAGCTTATGCCTTATGCTGCTGATTGGGATCAAAACGAGATATTTCCAGTAGAGACATTAAAAAAAGCTGCTGAACTAGGTTTAGCAGCAATATATGTGAATGAATCACATGGAGGTTCGGGTCTAAGTAGATTAGATGCTGCGATTATATTTGAAGAATTATCAAGAGGATGCGTCTCTACGGCTGCATATATATCGATACACAATATGGTAACATGGATGATAGATGCGCATGGATCAGATGCTATAAAAGAAAGATTTATAAATAAATTATCTACAATGGAAATTATGTCTAGTTACTGTTTAACTGAACCTGGTTCTGGATCAGATGCTGTGGCTTTAAAAACGAGTGCCTCGAAAAAAGGGAACAGTCACTATATATTAAATGGGTCCAAAAGTTTTATATCGGGTGGTCCTACTAGTGATGTTTTTGCTGTCATGTGCCGTACAGGTGAAGAAGGAGCAAATGGGGTTTCTTGTCTGCTAGTAGAAAAAGGAACAAAAGGTTTATCATTTGGAAAACAAGAAAAAAAAATGGGATGGAATAGTCAGCATACATCCATGGTTAATTTTGATAATTGTGAAATTCCAATTGATAACTTAGTTGGGAATGAGGGAGATGGCTTTAAAATAGCAATGAAAGGTCTTGATGGAGGTAGAGTGAATATTGCAGCTTGTTCATTGGGTGGAGCAAGAGCAGCTTTAGAAGCATCAATTAGCTACTCGGCAGAAAGGAAGCAATTTGGAAAATCTATCGATCAATTTCAAGTTACTCAATTCAAGCTAGCAGATATGGCAACCGATTTAGAAGCAGCTAGATTAATGGTATTAAGAGCTGCGCGTAGTCTTGATACTCATGATAGTAAAGCTACTAAACTTTGCGCTATGGCCAAAAGATATGCAACTGATATTTGCTCTGAAATATGTGATAAGGCACTCCAAATTCATGGTGGTTATGGGTATTTAAAAGACTTTCCTTTAGAGAGACTAGTAAGAGATTTAAGGGTGCATCAGATATTAGAAGGAACAAATGAAATAATGAGAGTAATTATTTCAAGAGACTTAAAAAGTAATTAAATTAATAAAGGATAAATTAACAATGTCAGAAGAAGTTATATTTACTGAAGAAAATGGGATTGGAATAATAACCTTAAACAGGCCAGATAGATTGAATGCCCTAACTTATCCAATGGTCCAAAAAATAAATAAATATCTAAACTCTTGGGAAATAAGTGAACACATAAATTGTGTAATTATTGAGGGAGCAGGTGATAAATCATTTTGTGCAGGTGGTGATGTTATTAAATTAAGAAAAGAAGTCTTAGAAGATGGAGGCCCACCCACTAACTTATCCCAGTCATTTTTTTATGATGAATATACTTTAAATTTTAAAATTAGTAATTTTAAAAAACCATTTATATCATTAATCAATGGATACACCATGGGTGGTGGAGTAGGAGTATCAATGCACGGAAGTCACGTTGTAGCATCTGAAAAGACTATGTTTGCAATGCCTGAGACAGCTATTGGTTTGTTTCCTGATGTAGGAGGTGGATGGTTGTTAGGTCAGTTGGATAAAGGAATAGGAGCTTGGCTGTCTCTAGTTGGGGCAAGAATTAAAGCATATGATCTTATGAAACTTAAGCTCATAACTCACTATGTTTCTTCAAGTGAAATAGGAAATTTAAAAAAAACATTGATTTCTTCTTCACCAAGTACGAATGACAAAGTTGATAGTATAATTAATAGCCTCTCTTCAAATCCAAATTCAGAAGACAGTGTCTTAATAACAAATGAAAATATTATTAAGGATGCATTTTCATTTGATACAATTGAACAAATTTTTGAAAAATGTGAATCTCTCTCAACAACTGGAAATGAATTCTTAAATGCTCAATTCGAAGAATTAAAACATAAATCACCTACATCATTAAAAATTTCTTTAAAGCAAATTAGAGATGCTAGTAAAATGACTCTAAAGGATGAATTGATAATGGAATATAGAATGGTTCAGCGTTGTCTGGAGATTGGTGATTTTTTTGAGGGTGTTAGAGCAATGCTCGTTGATAAAGATAGAAAACCAAACTGGCAACCGTCTAATATTAAGGATGTTGATGAAGGTAGAGTTAATAAATTTTTTGAAGTATTAGGAAATTTAGATTTAGTTTTAACAAATTAGAATAGAGATTATCTTGGAGGAAAATATTATGAATGATGTGTATATAATGTCTGCAAACAGATCTGCAATTGGTGGATTTGGGGGTACACTGAAGAGTTTTTGCCCGGTAGATCTGGGTACTTTGGTCGCTAAAGATGCAATTGCAAGATCTGGGTATGATGCTAACGAGGTTGAACACGCTGTTTTTGGGAATGTAATTCATACTGAGCCGAGAGATATGTACGTAAGTAGAGTTATAGCTCTTCAAGCTGGTATGAGTAAAGAATCCGCTGCGTTAACAGTAAATAGACTTTGTGGCTCAGGACTTCAGGCTATTGTAAGTGCTATTCAACTATTAATATTAGGAGATGCGAAAATATCAATAGCTGGAGGTGTAGAAGTTATGTCTAATGGGGCACATATTGTAGAAGGCTTTCGTTGGGGATCAAGAATGGGAGACGGAAAAGTTCATGATATGATGCTCGGTGCATTACATGATCCATTTGGTCATGGTCATATGGGTATTACGGCTGAAAATATATCAAGCAGATATCAAATTAGTAGAGACATGCAAGATCAATTTGCTTTAAGTAGTCAACAAAGAGCAAGCAAGGCAATTGATAATGGATCTTTTAAAGAGCAAATATTACCAATTGAAATAAAGACTAGAAAAGGAATTGAAATTTTTGAAACAGATGAGCATCCAAAGCCAGATACTAGCATAGATACTTTATCTAGTCTGAGAACGGCTTTTAAAAAAGATGGAGTGGTTACAGCTGGTAATGCTTCTGGAATTAACGATGGCGCGTCAGCCTTGATCCTCGCTAATGAAGATAAGGCCAAAAAAGGTACTCCATTAGCTAGGATTGTTTCGTATGGATTTGGTGGTGTTGACCCTGATGAAATGGGTATGGGACCAGTTCCAGCTTCAAAAATGGCATTAAACAAAGCAGGGTTAAATGTATCAGATTTAGATTTAATTGAATCAAATGAAGCGTTTGCTGCTCAAGCATGTGCTGTAAATAAACAATTAGGCCTAGACCCTGAAATAGTAAATGTGAATGGCGGTGCAATTGCCCTAGGTCATCCAGTAGGCGCAACGGGAGCAATAATTATGACAAAACTTGTTTATGAATTAAGAAAGCGTAAAGGTAAATATGGTCTTGCAACTATGTGTATTGGTGGAGGTCAAGGAATAGCAGTAATTATTGAGGCTTTGTAAACAAGAATGTCTTTCGAATGCATTTCAATAAAAGAAGCAAAAAATCTTATTAAAAATGATGATTTAATCTTAATTGATATAAGAGATCACAACTCATTTTCAAAAGGTCATATTGAAAAGGCTATTCATGTTGAAGATTTAAATATCGATAAATTTCTCCAAGATAAAGATAAAAATGAAAAAATTTTGATTTACTGTTATCATGGTCATTCAAGTCAATCTGCTGCAAATTTTTTTAGTCATCACGGATTTAAAAATGTTTTCAGTATGGATGAGGGTTATTCGGGTTGGATAACCCAAAACACATAAAATTTTTATATAAAGTAATATTTCTTTAACTTGTCTATATTATAATAAGTATTATATTGAGATAAAATCCTGATAAAATATAAGAGGTAAAAATTGGAAACTCGCAAAGGTGGTCGTCTAGTAGATAGACCAGAATTTAAAACTAAACCAAAACCAGTTACTTTTTTAGGTAAAGATAAAGTATCCCAAGCAATTGCTGTTATGGCTGATAAAAATTATGGTTCAGTTGTAATTGTAGATAGTAAAGATAAAGTTGTCGGAATTGTGACTGAACGAGATATTGTAAAGAAATTGGTAAATAATAATATGTCTCCAAAAAAAACTAAATTAGAGGATATAATGACCCTCAATCCAAGGGTTGCCAATGAGAATGATGATGTAGTTGATTGGTTAAGGATAATGTCAAACGATAGATTTAGAAGATTACCTGTAGTGGATGCCGACGGAAAAATTAAAGTTATTTTTACCCAAGGTGACTTTGTGTCCTATACCTGGCCAGATTTAATATTTCAAGCTTCACAATTAGCTAAAGCCTCATTTATGAAGGGGTTCTCAATCAATACATTATTAATATTTATGGTGATTTATGGAGTTGCTCTAATAGCTGCTATGAAAGCTTTTTTATAAAAGGCTTTTAATTCATCTTTTAGTTCTTAGCATTTGATTAGATATCCAAGTCATAACAATTTCATTATTTTGATTAGTAACAGTATGTTTTAACCTAGCAGTGCCTCGTTTTGGATTTTTAGTTGATTTTTTTGCTTCCAGGACTTCTATTTTTGTTTTCAAATAGTCACCTGGATATACTGGTTTTGTCCATCTTAATTCGTCAATACCCCAAGCTCCCATACTTGTTCCATCATAAACTCCCATTTCAAATATTTGTGTAAAAGATTTACCTAAAGTCATGAAGCCACTTGAAGTAAGTTGACCAAATGGACCATTATTTGCTGCTTTTTCATCTAAATGAAAAGATTGAGGATCATATTTTGAAGCAAAATCAATAATTTCTTCTTTAGAAATGAAAGAGGGTTCAGACTCAAAGGTTAAACCGACTTCAAAATCTTCAAAATATTTTGGCTTTAATATCATTAATGAAATTTACTTAAAATGCTTTTATCTAGGAGCTAAACGAACGGACCCATCAAGTCTGATTGTTTCACCATTTAATAATACATTAGTTAAAACACTTTCGACTAACATCGCATATTCTAGAGGTGTACCTAGACGTTTCGGGAAAACAGTAGTTGCGATTAAGCTTTTTTGTACTTCATCACTCATGCCTGACAACATAGCAGTGGCAAATAAACCAGGAGCAATTGTATTAACTCTTATACCATTTGAGGCCAACTCTCTTGCAATAGGTAAAGTCATTCCAACAATACCACCTTTTGAAGCTGAGTAGGCTGCTTGTCCCACTTGTCCGTCGTAAGCTGCAACTGAGGCTGTATTTATAACGACACCTTTTTCACCTTCGTGGTCAGGTTGATTAGCTTGCATTTTGTCAGCGCACAACCTAAGCATATTAAAGCTACCAATTAAATTTACTTTGAGAACTTTTTCAAACAAACTTAAATCATGCATCCCTCTACTGGATACAACTTTAGCACCAACAGCTATTCCGGCACAATTAACTAAGCAATTAATGCCATCAAAATCTTCAATTGCTTTTTTCATTTCTTCTTCGTTTGAAACATCTCCAACGAAATATTTAGCATCTGTTTCTTTAGCTACTTTTTTTAGACCGTCGGCGTTTAAGTCTATTAATAGAAGTTTTGCTCCTCTATCCTTTAAGTATCTTGCGGTGCCTTCTCCAAGACCACTTCCAGCACCAGTTATAACTGCTTTAACATTTTCAATTTTCATTTTTATTCTCCAAAATTACGAGTATCGTCTATCACTTTTCCATCATTAGGTAAACTATTTACGGGAACTATTTCTAAAGTTCCTCTTAAATTAATTACATTTTTAATTTCATCTGAAATTTTTTGTTTCATTGTTTCAATTTCTGAGCTGTTTGTTATGTTGGATTCTACTTTAAGTAGTAGTTCGTCTTTATCATTAGACCTGCTTATTATCATTCTAGCTTCATCATCAATTTTCAGATTTTCAAGAATTTTATTGACTTGAGATGGTTGTACAAACATACCTCTCACTTTTGTGGTTTGATCAGCTCTTCCCATCCAACCTTTAATTCGTTTATTAGTTCTACCAGTAATACTTTCACCGTCCATTATTGCCGATAGATCACCTGTAGCAAATCTAATAATTGGTAATTCATAATTATTAAGAACAGTTACAACAACTTCTCCTACCTCGCCATCTTTTACAGGTTTTCCAGTACCAGGCTTAACTATTTCTAATATTACATCTTCATCAATTACCATTCCTTCACTTTCAGCAGCTTCATAAGCAACAAGGCCTAAATCAGCAGTTCCATAACATTGTCTTGCTTGAATGTTACGGTCTTTGAAATTTTGTGCCACAGCTGGAAATAATGGTCCACCAGTTACCATTGCTTTTGTAAGTTTTGAAAGTGATATTTTTTTTTCATCAGCTTTTTCTAAAATTATTTTTAGAAAGTCTGGTACACCGACATAAGCTGAAGTTCCGATATCGTGCATAACTTCTAGCTGCATATCTGTATTCTCTCCACCAGCTGGAATAACTGTACATTTTAAAATTTTTGCAGCTTCTTCAAACATCGCTCCTGCTGGAGTGAAATGGTAAGAAAAACAATTTTGAACTATATCACCATATCTAAAGTCAGCTGCATGTAATGCCCTGGCAAATCTCCACCAATTTTGTGAATGGCCATCCAAATCATATATTGGCCCAGGAGATCGGTATATATGGGCAAAATCTCTAATTTCACTTACATTTAATTCAGCAAAAGGTGGTTGCTTAGATTGTTTGTCAATTAAATCGGATTTTCTTAATAAAGGAATTTGACTAAGATCATCTAGATCTTCAATTTCAACATTAAATCTCAGTAATTGATTTTTATTTTGTTTTGCTTTTTCAATTAATTTATTTAATTTTTTTAAATGATCTGAAATTCTTTTATCTTTAGAGCGTACTTCTAAATCGTCAAAAAATTTATTTTTTATCATTTTTTCTTACAACCATCTTTTACGTCGTCGATATTGTTTAACATCTTTAAATGATTGTCGGCCTTCTCCAGAAATACCCAGATAAAATTCTTTTACGTCTTCATTATCTCTCATTGACTCTGCAGAACCTTCCATAACAACTCGACCATTTTCTAAAATATAGGCATATTCTGCGTACTGAAGTGCTACATTAGTATTTTGTTCTGCTAATAAAATAGTTACACCTTCTTTTCTATTTATTTCAGCGACTATTTCAAATATTTGTTTAACAAGTTGAGGAGCAAGTCCCATAGATGGTTCATCTAATAATATCATTGTAGGATGGGCCATCAAAGCTCTTCCAATAGCTATCATTTGTTGTTCACCACCAGAAGTGTATCCCGCTAAAGAAGTTCTTCTATCACGTAGTCTTGGAAAGTAGTTATATACTCTTTCTAAGTCGTCTTTAACTTCTTTATTGTTACTCCTAGTATAAGCGCCGGTAAGTAAATTTTCTTCAACTGTTAAATGCTCAAAGCAATGTCTTCCTTCCATAACCTGAATGACGCCCCTTTTAACTAATTGTGCTGGATCAAGATCATGTATATATTGGTTACTGAATGTTACAGAACCTTTCGTAACTTCGCCTCTTTCTGAAGCTAATAAATTTGATATGGATTTAAGAGTTGTACTTTTCCCAGCACCATTACCACCAAGTAAGGCTGTTATTCCGCCCTTTTTGACTTTTAAACTTACACCTTTCAAAACAAGAATAACATGGCTGTAAACAACCTCTATATTATTAACTATTAAAATATCTTCTACAGTACTAGACTTTTTATTTTTAGTTACTTTAATGTCATCCATCTCATTTTCCTATATGTAAAAGAGAGCCTAATATGATTAGGCTCTCAATTATTTTAGTTACAACGCTCAGCAATTTTTTGCTCAGCAGCATACTTGGAAGAGTCTTCCGCTATTAACTTTTGAACAACAGCAGAATCACCGTACATATACTCAGTAATCATATTCCACTTTTTTGCTTTAGCATCCCACTGCTGAACTGCAGCAAGTCCACTACCGCCGTGGTTTTCACAAGTATTTTTAAACGGAGGAGCGAAGTCTTTGAAACCTAATTCTTCCAGTCTTTTAGCACTTAAGTTAACTGCTTCCATACCATCTCTATACATAGCAGGTGTAATCTTTGATGTGCCATGAATTTTTTGTGCCACTACAGCAGCTTCAACTTGAACCATTGCTTGGAATAACCCTCTATTGTATAAGACCGTTCCAAAGTGAGATCCATCACCAGAAGCTTCTCCCTTATCATGAACATATTTCTTGATATCTTTATGTACTTGATAAGAATCTCCAGGAGCATTAAAAGTTAGAGACTTGTAACCATGTGCACCTTGCCCAGCTGGTAAAACATCATTTTCAGAGCCAGACCACCAAATTCCAATAAATTTATCCATTGGAAACTTAATAGATGCAGCGGACTTAACAGCAACTTGGTTCATAACACCCCATCCCCACATAAGAACGTTGTCAGGACGAGCTTTACGTATTTTTAACCATGTAGCTTTTTGCTCTTGTCCAGGATGGTCAACAGGTAATAACATTAGCTTAAAACCATGTTTTTTACTTAGAGTTTGTAGAGTTCTGATTGGTTCTTTACCATATGCAGAGTTATGATAGACAAGTGCAATTTTCTTACCCTTAATATTACCAAAATTATTCTTCAGTATGTGTCTTACAGCAATTGAAGCTCCATCCCAGTAAGTAACAGGTGCGTTAAATATCCATTTAAAAACTTTACCATTAGCTGCAGAAGTTCTTCCGTATCCTGTAGAATAAACAGTAACTCCGTCAGCTGTTGCCTTAGGAATTAATTGGTATGTAATACCTGTAGACATTGGTTGGAAAACCATGGCATCTTTTTTATTT
>CACALC010000004.1:0-77500 GCA_902533225.1 uncultured SAR116 cluster alpha proteobacterium
TTAGAGGTAGTATTTTAAAAACTAAAAAAAGAATTGATGGTAGAGATACTAAAACAGTCCGATCAATAGTAGCTGAAGTTGGAACCTTGCCAAGAGCACATGGTTCAGCACTATTTACTAGAGGCGAAACACAGGCTTTAGTTGTAGCTACCTTAGGAACTGGTCAAGACGAACAAATAATTGATGCTTTGGAAGGTGAATATAGGTCAAAGTTTATGTTGCACTATAATTTTCCTCCATATTCTGTTGGTGAAGCAGGTAGAGTAGGATCTCCTGGTAGAAGAGAAGTAGGGCACGGAAAGTTAGCATGGAGAGCTGTTAACCCTTTATTACCTTCAGGTGACGATTTTCCTTATACAGTAAGAATTGTTTCTGAAGTGACTGAATCAAACGGTTCATCCTCAATGGCTACCGTATGCGGTACCTCACTTGCTTTAATGGATGCTGGTGTTCCAATAAAAAAACCTGTCGCAGGAATAGCTATGGGATTGATTAAAGAAAAAAAAGAATTTTCAGTTTTATCAGATATTTTAGGTGACGAAGATCATTTAGGTGACATGGACTTTAAAGTTGCTGGAACTGAAGATGGTATTACAAGTCTTCAAATGGATATTAAAATCACATCTATAACTAAAGAAATAATGGAAATTGCCTTACAGCAAGCCAAAGAAGGTAGAATTCACATATTAAATGAAATGGGTAAAGCTATAGGATCTTCTAGAGAAGCTTTAGCTGATTCTGCTCCAAAAATCACCACTATGAAAGTGAAACTAGAAAAAATTCGTGATATTATTGGACCTGGTGGTAAAATGATTAGAGAAATATGCGAAACTACAGGAGCTAAGGTGGATATTGAAGATGATGGCACAATTAAAATTGCTGCTTCAGACACAGCATCTTCCCAAGCAGCGCAAAAGAGAATCAACGACATTGTTGCTGAAGCAGAATTAGGAGTTATATACACTGGAAAAGTTGTAAAAACAGTAGACTTTGGAGCGTTTGTAAATTTTCTTGGAACAAAAGATGGATTAGTTCACATATCTGAATTGCAAAATGCGCGAACTGAGAAAACCACTGATATCTGTAAAGAAGGTGACGAAGTTAAAGTTAAGGTAATAGGTTTTGATGATAGGGGTAAAGTCAAATTATCTATGAAACGAGTTGACCAAGATACTGGTGAAGATATAGAAAATAAAAAAGAAGATTAGTCAGATATTTTAGGAGTTGTTTATGAATAGTGTAGTGCCAAAATATGAGTTTATCAAATCTTGGACAGATAATGGCATAGGATGGGTTCAATTAAACCATGAAAACAAACTCAATCCCCTATCAGCGGGCTTTATATTAGCAATAAAGGAAGCTACTGAAAAATTTGATAATGATTTATCTGTAGGTTGCATTGTTTTAATTGGCTCTGAAAAAGCATTTGCAGCGGGTGCCGATTTAAAAGAAATGGTCAAGCATAATTATGCATCAGTTGCTGAAACTAGATACATAGAAAATGGATGGCTTGACATACCTAAAATTCAAACTCCAATAATAGCAGGTGTTAAAGGATATGCTTTAGGTGGTGGTTGTGAATTGGCAATGATGTGTGATTTCATAATTGCCTCTGAAAACGCAAAGTTTGGTCAGCCCGAAATTAATATTGGCGCTATACCTGGTGCAGGAGGAACACAAAGATTGACAAGATCTATTGGAAAATCAAAAGCTATGTTAGCAATTTTGACTGGAGACATGATGTCTGCTGATGAAGCAGAAAAATCAGGATTAGTAGCCAAAGTAATTAGTAATGACAAATTTGATGTTTCTTTAAAAGAGATAGCTCAAAAAATTGCTAATCAATCAAAACCTTTAGCCAAATTAGCGAAACAAGCCGTTAATGTTGCATATGAAACAACTCTTGAAGAGGGTATCCGTTCTGAAAGAGCTTTGTTTTATTCAACTTTTGCACTTGAAGATCATGTTGAGGGCATGGAAGCTTTTTCAGAAAAAAGAAAACCTATTTGGAATAATAAATAGTTTTAAACTACTCTAGATCATTAGATTTAGGTATAGCTACACTATGTAATCCTCCATCTACATGATGAATATTCCCTGTTACACCAGATGATAAATCTGAGATAAGGTATAAAGCAGAATTACCGATTTCATTTAGCTCAGGATTAAACTTTAATGGGGCCACACTCTCTGAGTATCTATATACATGGCGAGCGCCAGAAATAGCTGCACCAGCAAGTGTTTTTACTGGACCAGCTGATAAACCATTAACTCTGATATTATTTTTACCCAGATCCATAGCTAAATATTTTATTGAAGCCTCCAATGCTGACTTTGCTACTCCCATCACATTGTAGTTAGGAGTAGTTCTTTCTGCTCCAAGATAAGATAAAGTTAACAAACTTCCACCTTTAGAAGACATAAGAGGAAAAGCTGATTTAGCAGTTCTTGTAAAACTAAAAGCCGATATATCAAGTGAATTTAGAAAGTTTTCTCTACTACAGTTAACGTATTTTCCTTTTAATTCTTCTTTATCTGAATATGCGAGGGCGTGTACAACAAAATCAATTTCATGCCAAGTTTCTAAAATTTTATTAAACATATTTTCTATAGAGCTTGTCTCATTAATATCTTTGGACACATCACATTCATAAAATTTATTTGCTTTTATAGAATCCATTAAAGGAATTAATCTTTTTTTAAATCCTTCATTTTGATAGGAAAAAGCTAATTCAGCACCATGATCAGCTAAGGCTTTAGCGATACCCCAAGCTATCGAACGTTCATTAGCAACGCCCATAATAAGCCCTTTTTTACTTTTCATTATAGACATAATATACTTTCTTAATTAAATTTAGATAATGCGATACAGGCATTTGTACCTCCAAATCCAAAAGAATTTGAAAGAGCTAAATTAATATCAATATTTTTGATGGTTTTTCTAGGTATGTCGATAGAACCTATTTCTGGATCATCATTATTAATATTAGCAGATCCAGAAATAAAATTATTGTTCATCATTAGTAATGTATAGATAGCCTCTTGTACACCTGTGGCTCCTAAAGAGTGGCCAGTTAAGGACTTAGTGCTGGTAAGTCTTGGAAGATAACCTTTATCTTTAAAAACTTCTCTTACAGCATTAAGCTCCTGCATATCTCCAACTGGAGTACTTGTTCCGTGAGCATTTATATAATCAACCTTTTGATTAGTTTTTGCTAGAGCTTGTTGCATACATCTAATCGCACCTTCCCCACTTGGCGCAACCATATCATGGCCGTCAGAATTTGCGCAATGGCCAACTATTTCCCCATAAATTTTAGCACCTCTTGCTTTTGCATGTTCAAGTTCTTCTAAAACCAGCATCCCGCCACCTCCTGCAATTACAAATCCATCTCTGTCTAAATCGTAAGGTCTAGAAGCCAATTCCGGTGTTTCGTTATATTTGCTAGACATTGCACCCATTGCATCAAATAGCACAGAGAGTGTCCAGTCAAGTTCTTCACCGCCTCCTGCAAAAACTATATTTTGATTACCGTATTTAATTTGATCTGCTCCAATACCAATACAATGCGCTGATGTTGAACAGGCAGAAGTAATTGAAAAATTAACACCCTTAATTTTAAAAAAAGTAGCAATGCAGGCAGATACTGATGAGCTCATACACCGAGGAACCATAAAAGGACCTACCCTCTTAGGGCCTTTTTCCCTAGCGATATCAAATGATTGAAGCAAGTTGACAGTACTAGGTCCACCAGAACCAGCAATAAGACCTGTTTTGGGGTTAGATACTTCTTCAGGGGTTAATCCAGCATTTCTAATTGCTTGCTCCATAGAAAGAACGGAATATGCGGCACCAGCACCCATAAACCTAAGTTGTTTTTTGTCAACATGATCTTCTAATTTGAGTTTTACTTCACCATGAATTTGACTTCTAAAGCCCATTTCTTTGTAAGTATCAGCTTTAACAATCCCTGATTTTTGACTTACTAGAGAGTCTTTAACTTCTTCTATATTATTACCAATAGAGCTAACTATTCCCATACCAGTAATAACAACTCTTTTTTCATCACTCATGTTCAATCCTATTTATTTGAGAAATAATTAATCTTGAAAAAGCCCAACTCTAATATCAGAAGCTTCAAAAACAGTCTTATTGTCACAAACCACCTTTCCGTCAGCTATGCCTAATATAAGTTTTCTCATTATAATTCTTTTGAAATCAAGAAAATATTCTACTTTCTTAGCAATTGGCAATATTTGTCCAGTAAATTTTACTTCTCCAACAGATATTGCTCTACCTTTTCCTTTGCCACCCATATTTCCTAATGAAAAACCTAAAAGTTGCCATAGTGCGTCCATTCCCAAGCATCCTGGCATTACAGGATCATTTTCAAAATGACACGGAAAGAACCACTTATCTGGAGTAATTTTAAATTGAGCATGAGCTGTACCTTTATCATAAGTTCCACCAGTTTCTTTAATATTTGTGATTTCGTCAAACATAAGCATAGGTGGTAAGGGGAGTTTAGGAAAATCAACACCAGCTAGGCGTCCTTTAGCACAATCAATTAATTCTTGATAATTAAATGAATTTTTAAATAAAGCCACCGTAAAACACCTTATACATTTTATTATAAAGTTTATATTAATCCTAAAAGAGAAAAAATGAAATAATAATAAATTATTTACTTGTAAAGCCCCATATGTTTTTCATTTTTACCCATCCAAAAAAGTTTTTATTTTTAATAACTTCAATGTAACACCACGTTAATTCACATTTCTTAATTTTAATTAACAAGTCTGGTAGCAATTTAGCTACATCTTTACTTGAATTTGAAGGTCTTTTTTTAAGAAAAGTATTTGAAACAATTAACCCAGTTTTGAAAGAGGACAATAATTGAGTGTGTATCCAACCAGATAAATTACTTCTAGTTTTAATTTTTCTCCAATTATTAAACTCAGCAATTATTTGAATAGGATATCCTTTTTGATTGATTTCAGATTTTATTGGAAACTCTTTTCCAGGTCCAGTCCTCACATATGTTAATGATTTTTTTAATGAAGCCATTCTAGGTACTTTTAAACCACTTCCATTTATAGATTTTTTTGAATTTTCAATTTCAGAAAGCGAAGGTTGAGAAAAAAGAAATAAATTTGGTATAAGAAAAATTGTAAAAAAAAATAGAAATTTATAATCTTTAATAAATATAAAAAATTTTACATTTTTCATATTGAGCATACCGGACATTTTTTATTTTTGGTCAGTTTAATTTTATCTAAACTTTGCACTAACCCATCATACAAGAATAAATATCCAGCGCTTGTATTATAATTTTTTACAGCTATTTCCTTTATTCCTTCATTAACCTGCATACTACCAATTAAGCCTGTTATTGGTCCGATTATGCCCGCCTCCCTACAATTTGTAACAGGAGCAACTTCTTCAGTTTTAGGAAAAATACATTCATAACAAGGATACTCTTTATTTACTCCACTCTTCCAAATCGCCAACTGTCCTTCCATTTGTACAGCAGAACCTGATATTAAAGTTTTTTTATATAAATGTGATAAAAGATTAATCGTATATTTTGTTTCAGAATTGTCAGAACAATCAAAAATCAAGTCAAATTTATTAATATTTGTAGATTTATCAAACTTTTTTTTATTTGATATTATAGTAATGTTGGGGTTAATATTTAAGCATTCTTGTACAAGATTTTCAGCTTTATTATGACCAATCTTGTCGTTTTTATGAGCAATTTGTCTGTTAAGATTAGTAAGGTCAATAGTATCATCATCACAAATTTCTATATGTCCAAAACCTGCTGCAGAAGCATATAGCGCAACAGGACAACCTAACCCCCCAGCACCAATTATTAAACACGTTGTTCTGAGCAACTTTTCCTGACCTTCTTCATCAAAGTTTGGAATAATTACCTGTCTTGCATATCTATTTAAATCGTCATCATTAAGCATTTGATTCTCAAATATTGGCAGTAGTAAAAATTTTGTTGATTTTATTTGCTAGATTAAAGGCAACCGAATTCTTACTTTGCTCACACCATTCCTCACAATTATTTTTATCAATAAGAAAAACTTTATTAGAATCTTCTCCAAAAACCTTATTTTTACTAACATCATTGGCTATTATAAGATCAATTTCTTTAGAGATTAATTTTGATTTTGCGTTTTTAATTATATTATTAGTTTCAGCAGAAAACCCAATGACAAGATTGGGCCTTAATTTACTCTTAGCTATTGTTGCTACAATATCAGGATTTTTTAATGTTTTAAATAATAATTCCTCACTAGTTTTTTTAATTTTATTTTTACTATCAATTTTTTCATTAGCAGATGTTTCTGGAATGAATTTCCAGTCAGATACAGCGGCACAACAAATTAATATATCAGCGGGTAGTTGTGATATTGTTTTCTCAAACATTTCTTGCGCGGTTATAACCTGTATTATGTTTGCGCATTTTGGGAATGGTATATTTACTGGACCAGAAATTAAAGTCACCTTTGCACCTCTTCTAGACAATTCAGATGCTATTGCAAAACCTTGTTTGCCTGAAGACCTGTTACTAACAAATCGAACTGGATCAATATTTTCTATTGTTGGCCCTGCTGTAACTACTATTGATACATTTTTGAATTGGCCAGCTAAATTTTTTCTGTCAATTATATTTGAAATTATTCTGTCATAAATAACTTTAGGTTCTGGAAATCTTCCCGTTCCACTTTCACCACAAGCCATATCACCAACATCAGGTGCTATAAATCCAATACCTCTTCCTAAAAGTTTTTGATAATTTTCTTGTGTTGCTAAGTTACTCCACATAACAGGGTTCATAGATGGTGCTAATATTATTTGAGAAAATGACGCAAGTAAAATTGTACTTGCAAGATCATCTGCTATTCCATTAGCAAGTTTTGCCATAATATTTGCTGTAGCAGGAGCAACTAAAATCAAGTCTGGTTTTCTAGCAAGCATGATGTGGTTCATTTTTGATTCATCCTCAACAGAAAATAAATCAGTATAACATTTTTTTTCATTCAAGCTTGTTACCAGTAAAGGAGTAATGAATTTTTGAGCTGATTTAGTCATTACAACATCAAGATCAATGTTTGCTTTCTTCACTAATCTAATTATTTCAAGAGATTTATATGACGCTATTCCCCCACATATAATTAAAAGTATTTTAAAATTTAAATTATCAAAATTATGGCTTGGTAAAAAATCTTCAGTGTTTATGTTGTGTTGTAAGCTTAGTGACAGTATAGCGTTTAGTTTATTTTTGGGAATTCTGTTGAGTTTTTTCCAGTTTGAAACTGCTGATGGCTTTACTTTTAGTTTTTCAGCTACTAATCCTGTTCCACCAATTAAGGATATGAGCTGTGAGATATTATTCATTAAATCAATTACCAAAAAATATTACGTTATATTAAAATTATTGAATTTAAAATGAATTTTTTCATTTTTTTGTTAAAATTTTCTCAATTTGAAAAATAATTTCAGGTATTTTTAACAAGGCCAACTTATTTTTATGAAACCACTCTTCCAAAGTTTTAAAAGGATCATGAGTATCATTTATCCATTTATCAATAAGAGGAGCAGATAAATCCCACATATTAATATCAGGATTAATTTGTCTTGTTGTTCCCTCTGCCATTAACATAGTTTTTTGAAGTAAAGTAAACTGAGGTTGTACTTCAATATTAAATTCTTTAGATAAACCTAGTATCTGCCCCAATAATTTGGCTAGAGAAACTTCACCTATAGGCTTGTTTAATATTGGTGTGCAAATTGCTCTTATAGCTTGTGCGAGATGATCATGTGAAATATCTTTTCCTAACATATTTGCCTCTGAATGTATCTCTACAACTTTTCTATAATTTTTATTAAGAAGATATGTAAGTAATAAAGCCAAAAATTGACGATCTTTATTTGATAGCCTTCCCATAATACCAAAATCAATTGGAATAAGAACGCCTTTGGGATTAATTAAAATGTTACCTGGATGCATATCACCATGAAAAAAACCATCACGAAATACTTGAAGAAAGAAAACTTCAGTGCCTATCTCAGTAATTTTTTTGATATTGTGATTAGCTTTCTTTAAAGCATTTATATCATCAATTCTAATTCCCTGTATGTACTCGAGAATAAGTATGTTTTTACTAGTAAATTGCCAGTAAATTTTAGGTACTTTGTAATTTGGATTATCTTTGAAGTTTTCTGAAAGTTCTTCTGCTGCGGATGCTTCTAATGTTAAGTCAAGTTCGTTTAATGAAACTTCTGATAATACCTCAACATTTTTTGAAAGCTTTAGTCTTTTAATACTTGGAATAGCTATCTCAAGACATTTTGATACCCAGTAAAAAAAAATAAAGTCTTTAAACAATTTTTCTTTGATATTTGGCTTAAGTATTTTGATAGCAACAGCCTCGCCACTTTTTAAAATAGCAGTATGTACCTGAGCAACAGATGCGTTTGCAATAGGTTTTTCATTAAAAGAAGAAAAAATATTATCAATTGAGTCGTGATTTTCTTTCTCAATTATTTTTTTTGCAATAGAACTAGAAAAAGGTTCCATATCATCTTGTAATTTTTTTAAATACTCGCATGTTTTTTTATCAACCAGGTCTGGCCTTGTTGATAAAGCTTGCCCAAATTTAATGTACCCTGGACCTAAATTAATTAAACAACGGAGAAGTTTTTTTCCTATTTCATCTTTATTTCCTGAATAAATGAGCAAATTTAAAAATTTTAAAGTTAAATTTAGTTTTTTATTAATAAACGGTTTATCAATTAAAAGCGTTAAAGTACCTGCTCTCACCAATTTAAAAAATACAAAAAGACCTACTACACAAAAGTATGGTGTTTTCCATATTGGGCACTCTAACCTTTGTTTTATTTGCATTTAAATTTTCCATCCAGAATGAAGTGCAACTATACCATTTGACAGATTCCTGTATTTAACTCTTGAAAAACCAGCATCTGAAAACATTTGAGCAAGCTCAGGTTGGGTAGGAAATTGTCTTATGGATTCAACCAAATAATTATATGCATCTTTATCTCCTGTAATTTTCTTGCCTATAAAGGGCATAAAAATAAATGACCACGTATCATACAATTTTTTGATTGCATCATTTTCTACATGGCTAAATTCCAGACAAATTAATCGACCTCCAGGCTTTAATATACGATATATTTCTTTTAAACATTTAGTTCTATCAGTAATATTTCTTAAGCCAAATCCAATAGTTGCTCTTTCAAAGTAACCTCCGGTTGCAGGAATATTTTCAGCACTAGCAATAGTCCATATTAATTTTTGTGATGTATTACTTTTGTTCTGACCTGTGTTCAACATTTCTTGGTTTATATCATACACATAGGCACAACCTCCACCTGCGTTCAAAAATTTTTTAGCTATATCTCCAGTACCTCCGGCAATATCAGCTAATTTTTGATTTCTCTGAGGTGCCAACCAATTAATTAGATCATTTTTCCATAATCTATGTATTCCAAAACTAGTAAGGTCATTCATTAAATCGTACTTACTAGCAACTGAATCAAATACTTTATTAACTAATTCCTGTTTATCAGATCTTTTTACAGTTTTGTATCCAAAGTCAATTTTTTGATCATCTTTATTTAACATTATAATTCCAATTGCTATATGATAAAATCAAATATACTTTTTTAATTTATTTAAAGATACACAAAAAAGGATAAAAGATGCCAGAATTACCAGAAGTAGAAACAGTACGTCTGGCTTTATCTAAAATTGTTTATAACTCAAAAATTGAAGATGTAGATATACTTAGAAGTGATTTAAGATGGAAAATAAAAAAATCTTTGAAACATGATTTAGAAAATGATTATTTCAAACAACCTCTTAGAAGAGGAAAATATATATTAATACCTACCATTAAAGATAATATTTTTCTTATTCATCTAGGTATGAGTGGACAAATAAAAATTAGAGACAATTTTGAAAGTATTTTTAAACATGATCATGTAAGAGTGACAATAAAATCTGAAAATGATAAGAGATATTTTATTACCTACAATGATCCAAGAAGATTTGGATTCATTGACCTGTTTCATAAAAAAGAAATTAATGAGCATTTCTTGTTAAAAAAGTTAGGCGTTGAACCTTTTGAAAAAAATTTTAATGTTGGCTATTTACAGTCAATGTTTGATAAAAAGATGAAATGTATAAAAGATACTCTTATGGACCAAAGTGTTATTGCAGGTATAGGGAATATTTATGCCAGCGAAATTTTGTTTAAAGCAAAAGTAAATCCCTACAGAAGCGCAAAAACGCTAAATAATGAAGAAATAAAATCAATTATTGGAGCTACAATAGGAATTTTAAAAAAATCAATTAATGTAGGTGGAACAACCCTCCAAAATCACTTGCAACCCAACGGAAAAATTGGTTACTTCTTTCAAAAACTTGAAGTTTATGGTAAAAAGAATAAAATTTGTAATAAATGTAAGTGCTTAATTTCAGTTAGTATAATAAGTAATCGTTCAACATTTTATTGCAATAATTGTCAAATTTAGGATCACCAGAAACAAACAAAATTTCTTATTTAACTTGACATTTAAATTAAAAAAAACTAATTGACTGTTAATAATTTTACTAGGATACGATAATGGCTAATCATATTTCAGCTAAAAAAAGAATAAGACGTAATTCCAAAATGGAAGTTGTTAATAAAGTAAGAAAAAACAGAGTTAGGTCATTTATTAAAAAAGTTGAGTTAGCCATAGAAAAAGATGATAAAAAATTAGCCGAAAAAGCTTTTATTGTCGCACAGCCAGAGATGCACAGATCTGTGACTAAAGGTGTTTTTAAAAAAAATACTATTTCGAGAAAGTTATCTAGATTATCAGCCAGAATCAAAAATATAGCTTAATTTCGAGATCTGATATTATAACCTTAATAACTCTATGGTATCTTTTTTATAAATTTAATATTAAAAAAATAATAAAATTAACGATTCGTGACAATCAGTAATATCTTATTAGTAAAAAAGTTTTAAAATCTAATAATTAGTAAAAATATTGCGTGATAAAATTTTAAGATTAAAAAAAATATTTCTTTTTAAGAATCATAATAATTTCAATGTAGTAACTTAAATTATTAGAAAATTAGCTCCAAAATAAATACTTAAATATTTAAAATTATTAAAAAATTTAAACGATAAATAAATTTTTCAATTTTTTTAATCCATTGTTTTATATAAGTTTTTTTTTGAAAAATAAAAATCAATAATTTTTTTTTATTTATTATGCATTACGCATATTGCGGATGACAATAAGCTATATAAAATCAAAATATATTTTTAATAAACCAAGTCAAAACTCAAAAGTATTAAACCATCTGTTTTAAGAAGTATTTATTTAAATGGGCAAAATTAGATCATATTCTGAGACAAAAGAAACTAAAATAGAGATAAATCAGGATTCAAAGGTTTTTAGATCCTTACAAGATGACAATTGGAAAAAAACTAAACATCTTATTTCAAAGAATATTAAGGAAGTAGTATGGAAAGCATGGATAGAACCACTAAAATTTATTGAATATGAAAAAAAAATACTTCATTTGTCTACGGACTCTCAATTAATTTCAAACAGAGCTGAAACGCAGTATTATGAAAATATTTTTTTTGAGGCGTCAAAATATTTTGAAGGATTAACAAGAATTATTATACACACAACAGATAGGGTCAAGGTCTCTAATTCCTTCAATATTGAAAAAAACTATAAACCCAAGGTTGATACTTTAATACATAATGACCTTTCATTTGTAGACACTATGTCTATGAAAATTAATACAAAGTTTACCTTTGATAATTTTGTAGTTGGCACCACTAATCAAATGCCCTACGCAGCTTCCAAAAGGATATGTGATTTAAGCTCTTTTATTTATAATCCACTATACATTCATGGCAATGTAGGGATGGGAAAGACTCACTTATTAAATGCGATTGCAATAGAATTAAAGCATAAAAATCCAAAAATCAAACTTGTATTAATGTCTGCAGAACGTTTTATGTACCAGTTTATAAAATCTATAAGACAAAAAGATACTCTAAAGTTTAAGGATCAATTTAGATCTATCGATGTTTTAATTATTGACGATATTCAATTTATTGGTGGTAAAGGCTCAACTCAGGAGGAGTTTTTTTATACATTCAATAACTTGATAGATGATGGCAAACAAATTATAATTTCATCTAATAAATCACCCGTTGAATTAATTGACTTGGAGGAGAAATTAAAATCACGATTAGGAGGAGGTCTAGTCGTTGATTTTCTTCCAACTAATTATGAATTAAGACTGGATATACTTAGAAAAAAAGTTAATTTATCTGGGATAAATATACCGTTAAATGTTCTTCAATTTTTAGCTGATAAAATTATAAGTAATATCAGAGAATTAGAAGGTGCTTTAAATCGAATTTGGGCAAATCACGAACTTACAGGTAATGATATAACATTAGAAAACTCTGAACGTTTATTATCTGATATTTTATTAGTAAACGAAAAAAAAATATCTATTAATTTTATACAAGAGCAAGTTTCTTTATTTTTTAATTTAAAGTTATCCGATATGACTTCCTCAAGACGTTCAATTAATATTGCCAGACCTAGGCAGATTGCTATGTATATTTGTAAGGCTATAACTAGTTTTTCTTATCCTGAGATAGGGAAAGCCTTTGGAGGAAAAGATCATACTACAGTAATGCATGCAGTAAAAAAAATTGAAGCATTATTACTTGTAGATCAAAAATTAAAAAAACAACTTTCCGAAATAAAAATATCCATTATTTCTTCTTAGTGATGCTCTCATTTAAGGAAGATTACTTATATGTAATTACTTGCTGAAACAAGTCTAAACATGTTATAATAGAACATAATATTTATGTTTATTTGCAAGCGATTGAGGTTAAATTATGAATTTTACAATTGATAGAAACGCACTTCTTAAACCACTTGGACATATATATTCTGTTGTTGAAAGAAGAAACACAATTCCAATTTTGTCTAATGTATTAATAGAAACAAATTCGTCAAAAGTCTCATTTACAGCTACAGATATGGATATGGATATTGTGGAAGTTACAGCTTGTGTCGTTTTAAATCAAGGGAAAGTAACACTAGCAGCCCATACTCTTTATGATATTGTTAGAAAGCTTCCTGATGGAGCTGAAATTAAAATTGAGCAGGTTGATTATAATGTTCAAGTTTCAGCGGGTAAATCTAAATTTATTCTTCCAACTTTGTCAGTAGACGATTTTCCTGTGATGACAGAAATTGAAAAAGGTAATGAATTTTCTATAGAATCTGTTGATCTTGCGAGTTTAATTGACAACACTAAATTTGCAATTTCTTCAGAAGAAACAAGATATTACTTAAATGGCATTTATTTTCATGTTCCTGAACCAAACAAAGATAAGTTAAGGGCTGTTGCAACGGATGGACATCGTTTAGCTCAAGCTGAGATTCCACTTCCCCAAGGAGCTGAAGCTATGCCAAGTATAATTTTGCCAAGAAAAGCTGTTGGAGAAATTAGAAAATTAACTGATGGAACTGATGGTAAAATTAAAATCATTATTTCTAAAACTAAAGCAAAATTTATTTTTCCAAATTCCGTTTTGACAACAAAACTGATAGATGGTTCATTCCCAGATTATCAAAGAGTTATCCCAAAAGAAAATCTAAATAAGTTAACAGTCTTAAACTCTGATTTTTCAAAAGCAATTGATCGAGTTTCCACTGTATCTATGGAAAAATCAAGAGCTGTAAAACTTTCGTTAAATAAAGACTTATTATCGTTAAATGTTAATAGTCATGATTTAGGCAATGCTTCTGAAGATTTAGAAATAAACTATAATTATGATGATTTAGATATAGGGTTTAACGCAAAATATCTTCTAGATATAACGTCTCAAATCCAAGGAAAAGACATAGAAATTTTATTATCAGATTCAGCGTCACCCGCTTTGATTACTGATCCAGATCAAGATGGTGTTATTTTTGTCTTAATGCCTATGAGAGTTTAATTTATTTATAAGTTCAAATAAGTAAATCTGGGATAAAAATGAAAAATAATATTTTAGACTTCAAAGATGATATTCAAACAGATGAAAACTCAAACAAATTTTATATAAAAAAATTAAATTTAAAAAATTTCAGAAATCATGTTGATTTAAATCTAAATATTAGGAAGGATTCTTTATTAATTTATGGAGATAATGGTTGTGGTAAGACTAATATTCTTGAAGCTATTTCTTTATTAAATCAAGGTAAAGGCCTTAGAAAGTCAAACATTGAAGATTATTTAAATCAGAAAATTTTGCTTCAAGGTAGTTATAATACTTGGGGAATAAATGCGGACTTTATGTGCCCCAAGGGAAAATTTAACATTGGTACAGGACTCAAAAAAGATACGTTCAAAAATTCGAGAGTAGCTAAAATTAATACTGATAAATGTTCCTTAAGCTCACTAGGAAAAATTCTAAAAATCTCATGGATTACTCCTCAAATGTGTATTTTATTTCAGAATGGTATGAGTGAAAGAAGACGCTTCATAGATAGGCTTACTTCTTCGTTAGATAGTTTGCATTTAAATAGAGTATACAAATACGAAAAACTGCTAAGACAGAGAAGCAAAATTTTGATGCAATCAAAAAGTGATAAAACATGGTTGAATGCTATAGAAAGTCAAATTTCTGAACTTTCTGTTGCTATCACAGCTAGTAGATTAGAGATGGTGGAGGCATTAAACGATTTATATAATAAAGAGTTAAATGATAATTATTTAATAGACAATTTTCCACCAGCAAACATAAAATTGACAGGAAAAATTGAAGAACTTCTTACTAAAAAACCAGCTTCAGAAGTAGAAGGCATTATAAAAGATAATTTAAAAAAATCACGTTATTCTGAAGAAGAAAATATTTTTGGACCTAATAAGACAATAATTGAAATATTTAATAGAAAAAATAATAAGAATGTTAATTACGCTTCAACTGGTGAACAGAAACTTTTATTAATTTCAATTATTTTATCACACGCACGAATGCTAAATAAAAATTTTAATATGGCGCCTATTTTATTGTTAGACG
Source organism: uncultured SAR116 cluster alpha proteobacterium (assembly GCA_902533225.1). Taxonomy (GTDB): domain Bacteria; phylum Pseudomonadota; class Alphaproteobacteria; order Puniceispirillales; family Marisalimonadaceae; genus Marisalimonas. The sequence continues at coordinate 15,151 of CACALC010000004.1, forward strand.
ATATTGTAGAGCATTTAGATAAAAAACATAGATGTGCGTTGTTCTTAGAAATATCTAGGCATGAAGGTCAGTCATGGTTTACTAGTACAAGTAAAGAAGCTTTTGCAGATTACCCAACTTTAATTGATAGAATAAATCTTCCTGAAATAATGTGTCAATTCAAAGGTAAATATGATTTTCAATATGGAGAAACTTAGATGTCTGAAAAAAATATAGAAATAAATAATACAGATTATGACGCAGACTCTATTAAGGTTCTCAAAGGGTTAGATGCTGTTAGAAAGCGGCCCGGCATGTACATTGGTGATACTGACGATGGTTCGGGTTTACACCACATGGTTTATGAGGTTTTAGACAATTCAATAGATGAGTCATTAGCAGGTCATTGCGATCTTATTCAAGTAAAATTATTAAAGGATGGTTCTGTTACTATAAGTGATAATGGAAGAGGTATACCAGTAGATATTCACCCTGAAGAAGGTGTTTCAGCAGCAGAGGTCATTATGACACAATTACATGCAGGTGGAAAATTTGATAACAATTCTTATAAAGTATCGGGTGGATTACATGGAGTTGGTATTTCAGTTGTAAATGCATTATCGGAAACATTGGTTTTAACCATCTACAGAAACAAAAAAATATATGAGATTAATTTCAAAAATGGGGTTGCTACAGATCGTTTGAGGATTGTTGGTGAAGAAAATCAAAAAACGGGTACAGAAATCAATTTTAAACCAAGTAAAGAGACTTTTACTAAATGTAATTTTGATTATCAAACTCTAGAGCATCGAATTAGAGAGTTGGCATTTTTAAATAGTGGAGTCCATATAGATTTAATTGATCAAAGAGAAACAGATGAAAAAAAAGTTTCATTTTTTTATGAAGGAGGTTTGAAGGCGTATATAGAGTATCTAAATAGATCTAGAAATGCTATTCACGAAGTTATAGCTACCACTCACGAAAAAGAAGGAATTACTGTAGATATTTCTATGGAATGGACTGACGGATACCATGAAACCACTCTTTGTTTTACTAATAATATTCCACAAAGAGATGGAGGCACCCATTTAGCTGGTTTTAGAGCTGCCCTTACTAGAGTAATCAACTCCTATTCTATTAATTCTGGTATTGCAAAAAAAGAAAAGCTTCAATTATCAGGAGAAGATTGTAGAGAAGGATTAACTACTGTACTATCCCTGAAAATACCTGACCCAAAGTTTTCAAGTCAAACAAAGGATAAATTAGTATCGAGTGAAGTCCGTCCAGTAGTAGAGCAATTAGTTTCAGAATCTTTGAACCAATGGTTTGATGAACATCCAACAGAAGCTAAAAAAATAGTTGCAAAGGCATACGAAGCCGCAAGTGCGCGTGAAGCAGCTAAAAGAGCTCGTGAATTAACAAGAAGAAAAGGTGTTATGGACATTGCAAGTCTTCCAGGTAAATTAGCAGATTGTCAGGAAAAAGATCCATCAAAATCAGAAATTTTTTTGGTTGAAGGTGACTCTGCAGGTGGATCAGCTAAACAAGGAAGAGACAGGTCTAATCAAGCTATTCTTCCATTAAGGGGAAAAATTTTAAATGTTGAACGAGCTAGAGTTGATAAAATGTTGTCATCTGCAGAAATTGGTACTCTAATTACAGCTATTGGTGCAGGTGTAGGGAATTCGGAAATTGAAATAGAAAAAGCAAGATATCATAAAATAATTATAATGACAGATGCAGATGTCGATGGAAGTCATATAAGAACATTATTGTTAACTTTTTTCTTCAGACATATGCGTCCTCTAGTTGATGCAGGCTACTTATATATTGCACAACCACCATTATTTAGGGCAAAACATGGTCAATCTGAAGTTTATCTAAAAGATCAGGTTGCTCTAGATGATTATTTAATCAAATCAGGAATTAAAGATATTTCTTTGTCATTAGGAGATAGCGAAACCATTTATGGTGAAGATTTAAGGTTGTCTGTAGAAAAATCAATTTTTGCGAAGAGAATTATAGATAATGTGTCTAAAAAATTAGGTTTTCCAGAAATTATTTCTCAATTAGCTATTCTAGGTCTTTTAAATTTTAAACTATTTGAAAATGACAATAATCTTTTAAAGATTACTGAAAGATTAAATATACTGTCTAGCAACTCATCTAATGATTGGACTGCCACTTACAACTCTAATAATGAAAATAATAATAAAAAATTCATAGAAATATCAAGAGTAAATAGAGGTGTAAAAGATACCTTAATAATAAACGAAGAAGATCTGAACTCTGAAGAGATAAAAGCTTTGGATAATATGAAAGAGTTCCTTAGCAATCATTTTCTAAGTAAATGTATTTTTAATTCAAATACAGAAAGTTATGAGTTAAATGGACCTCTTGATTTGGCAAAAAGAGTAACTGATTTAGGTAAAAAGGGATCTCAAGTTAATAGATATAAAGGATTAGGTGAAATGAATCCTGTTCAACTTTGGGAAACAACACTTGATCCAAATGCAAGATTTCTACTTCAAGTAAAGGTAGAAAATGAAGGTGATGCAGAAGAGACATTCTCTACTTTAATGGGTGAAACCGTAGAACATAGAAGAGCATTTATTCAAGACAATGCATTAAAGGTAAGTAATTTAGACATTTAATCTTTATTCAATATAGTTATCTTTTCTCATAATATGATCAGAAATTTGTTGAGAAGTGAATGCACTTAAGGTCCACCCAAGATGTCCATGACCAGTATTATAAAATATACCTGGTAACTTACCACTTCCAACTTTTGGAATCATACTAGGTGTCATTGGTCTCAATCCTGCCCATGGAATTGCATGTTCCGTAGATACTTCTGGAAAAAGTTCATTACACCAGTTAATTAAGGGGTTTATCCTGTCTGCTCTAATATCCTTATTATAACCATTAAACTCAGCGGTGCCTGCAACTCTAAATCTGTCTTTTCCTAATCTGCTAGCGACTATTTTTGCTTTGTCATCAAGTAACGAAACATAAGGAGCATTATTAACGCTTTCTGTATCATTAAGTAATAAAGTAATTGAATATCCTTTAACTGGATATATATTGACATTATCACCTAATGCGTTAGCTATAAATTTGCTATTAACCCCTGCGCAGATAACAACACTGTCATAATTATGTTTTTGTAGTTGATTTGATTTTTTGAAAGTTATTATTGGTTGTTGTTTGTTGTGATTAACGCTAGTTATTTCTGTTTCATAATAAAACTCTACACCTTTTTTTTCACAGGCATCTGCAAGTAACTTAGTAAATTTATGAATATCCCCAGACATATCACTTTTTGTATAAAATCCACCAACAAAGTTTTTTAGATTTAAAGTTGGTTCAATGGACAACATTTCGTCCAATGTAACTTCTTTACGATCTAATCCAGCTTCAGCAAGCCATTTATTCACATTTCTTCCTTCTTTCAGAGAATCATGATTGTCGCACAGATGCATAATACCCTTTTCTTCAAGATCTAGATTAATTTTTTCTATTTGTAGAATTCTTTTAAGTTCATCTCTACTTTCTATTGCCATTTTGGCGGTTAATATTGTATTTTTTTTATGATTAGGAATATTAGAAATAAAACTTAGTAACCAACCAATTTTATGAAAATTTAATTTAGGACTGAATAACAGAGGAGCGTCTTTTTTTAGCATCCATTTGATACCTTTACCTATTGTTGACCAACTATTCCACACTTCAGCATTGCACGCAGATAACTGACCTCCATTAGCAAAACTTGTTTCCATAGCTGCATAACGATTTTTGTCAAAAACTGTTACTGTATATCCTCTTTCTAAAAGTTGATAGGCAGTGGTTATTCCAGTTATTCCTGCACCAATAATTGCTATATTTTTCATAAGAAACTCCGTAACAAATTTATTGTAAAATACAATTTACCCCATCTGTCACGGAACCTGAAAGATTGACCAAATAATTGGCTTACCCCTTCGGTGGATGAAAAAATTCATCGCTCTCCAGATTATCAACTTTTTATGTTTCGGGTACCTGAGAGTTTCCGGGGTGGTTGCTCCTTCGGTGGTTTAAAAAACGCTCTCACATAAAAAGACTCTGATATTTAAAACATAACAATTAATAAAAAAAAGACAATATAATTTATATTATGAAATTTTTTCCTCGGACCTTGTTACTATAAAAACACCCACACACGAAAGAGATAAACCAATTAGATCAGAATAAGAAAATTGTTCGTTTAGTATTATAAATGCCATTAAGGCTGAAACAGGAGGAACTAAAAAAAACAGAGTAGACGTTTGATTAGCTTTATTGTGTTTTAGCAACCACATCAGAATCAAGAAAGCCCCGAGTGAAACTGCAAATATTTGCCATGACATAGCTAAAATAAACTTATTTGAAAAGTTTATGAAGTAATCTTCAAAGCAAAGTGCAAGAAAAAGGTGAAAGATTGAGGCACTTGAAGCTTGTAAAAAATTATTACCTGAAAGAGACAAATCAGATCCTATTTTCTTTTGCCATATTATGCCAAGAGATGAAGAAATTAAACCAATCAACCCTGCAAAAAATGCAAAAATAGTTAGACCTTCTATTATGTCAGATGTAATTATAATTAATGCTCCAAAAAGCCCTAAACAAATGCCCATCCACTGAAACTTAGAAAAAGTCTCATTCAAAAAAATTTTTGCAAGAATAGATGTTAAAATTGGTTGTAAAGAAACTATTAGAGCTATTAGGCTAGCCGATATTCCTTTTGAAAGGGCAAAAAAAACACCACCTAAATAAAATCCATGGAATAATAAACCACTTATAGATGCGTCTTTAAAGGCTTTTAAGGAGATTTTTTTATTTTTTGAAAAAAAAATAAAAAATAAGAAAAAAAAGAACCCAACAATACCAAATCTGAATGAAAGAGATATAAAAGGGCTTGAATTGTCAACTATAATTTTGCTAGTAATAAATGCTGAAGACCAAAGAAAAACAAAAATTAGTGGTATAATATTAAAAATTTTATTCTCTTTGATATAAAATGGTTAAATCAAATTATCTAGCTTCTTCTATTGGATCACTAAGTTCAAGCCATTTATTATAGCCACCTATTAGGTTAGATGTATTTAAAAGACCAATATTATTAGCTATGAGAGTAGTAAGAAATGAACGCCAATCTGAGGCACAATAAAATATAAAGTTAAAACATTCATTAATAAACTTTCTCTGATTTTGACTTTTAGTATCTTTCCAAAATTCTAAAATGACTCTTGGTACGTGTTTAGTTCCTAAAATTCGACCAGATTTTGTAATTTCTATAATATCTCTTATGTCTACAAACATATTCATTATATTAGAGTGTATTTTAATAGCATGTTCTGATTTATCACAATTAATGTTGATTTTTTCATTTTTTACAAGTTTAAAAATAGAATTTTTAAGTTTTATCACTTTTTATTTTTCCAGATTACACAAAACTAATTAAATCAATGAAGCCTTTCCAAAATTAATTCTGCGGCTTTTTCCCCAGAAGAAAAGGCTGACTCAACACTTGCTCCCTCCATAAAGTCTCCAGCAACTACGATAGGAAATTTTGAATCAATTTGAGGCCCTGAACAAACTTTTGTTACCTTAGCATATTTCCAAATATGTAAACTATGAAAATTAATTTTCATATTTGGTTCTAATTGATAAATAGCTTTCTCAATTTCTTGGAAGATTTCATCTTTAAGTAATATTTTATCTTTATTTATATTTTTATTTGAATAATCTCCTTTAGTCTGTGCTGTCCAAAACCGCAAATTACTACCAGCAGCCATCCAACTTAACATACCTTGTTGATTGTAATATTCAAAAAAATAGGGAATATTTTTAGGTTTCTCATCAAAGATAAACATTAGTGCAATGCATGCATCGTAAGAAGCAGTCTCAAGAGTTTTTTTTAAAATTGGAAATTTCTTCATTAAGTCTAAATTTTGTGGTGCTGGAAGAGTTGATATTACAGCATCGTATGTCTCCCAAATATTGCTTCTGTCATTAAGTACACTTATCTTTTTGTTGTGAGGTTTTAAATGGGTAACTTTGACATTTTGAGTAATACTTAGATTTTGGGATAAATTCATTAGAAAATCTCTCATAGATTTAAAACCTCTGTATCTTGGAGGTGAAAAATTTCCATATTCCATAATATATCCTTTATTTATTCCATTTTGGATAACTTTTTGAAAACTGTGTGATTTGGCAGTAAAAAATTGCGCACCATGAAAAAAGTAATTTGAATTATCTTTACTTTTAATGTTTCTAGTTCCTATTCTTCCTCCTATGAAACTACCCTTATCAATTATAGTTGACTCAAAACCAAAAGATTTTAACTTTAATGATGAAGATATTCCTGCTATTCCTGATCCAATAATTAGGATTTTTTTTGACATTTGGGTCCTTTCATTAAAATAGTATCTTATAGGATTAACACATAATATGGATAATTTTTTTGTAAAATCAGAGTTTGTTTTAGAAAAATTTAAATTTGAAGAGAATTTTGAAATGCCATCTGTTAAGAATATGAACGCAGAAAATGTAATAAATGTATACGAAGGTATGCGTAATTTTTTTCCTAATTATCAGGAAAATAGTCATAATACAACTGTAGCTCCAAAATTAAAAAATATTTTAGATGAGTTTGAGGCATTGTTACTTGATGCGTTTGGAGTTTTAAATGCTGGCGCTACATTGATACCTGGAATTGTTAAAACGTTAAATATAGCTCGAGAAAAAAACATTACGCTTTTAGTAGTAACAAATGGTGCAAGCAATAATTCATATAAAAAAAGAGAGCAACTTTCTTCCTTAGGGTTAGAGTTTTCAGATGAAGAAATAATCTCGAGTAGAGAAGCCGCCGAAATATTCTTATCATATAATCAGCCAGAAGGACCTTTGGGTGTTATGGGCAATATAGGGGATGACTTCAATATACCCAATCTAAATTGTGTTCCACTTGAACAAGATTATTCAATGTTTGATGAAATGAACTCATTTATTTTATTAGGCACCCTCCAGTGGGATACTGTATGGCAAGAGTTATTATTTAATTCATTAAAAGAAAATCCTAGACCATTATTTGTTGCTAATCCAGACTTGGTTGCTCCTCATGAAGAAAAGTTTAGTATAGAGCCTGCATATTATGTGTCACACCTAATTAAAAATGGAATTCATCTCCCATTTTGGTTAGGTAAACCTTTTCCAACAATTTTTGAACTTGCTATGAATAGAATTAATGAATTATCTGGTAGGCACATACCTTTGTCTAAAATTGGTATGGTTGGAGACACTCTGCATACTGATATATTAGGCGCAAATAGTTTTGGTTTAAAATCAATTTTAATGACTAAACATGGCTTACTTAAAAATGTGAATGTTGGTAAAATGATAAAACGTACTAATATTATTCCTGATTATATTGTCGAAAGTCCCTAATCAATGAAGAGTTACTCAATTGATGATTTAAGTTTCCAAAAGGTTTGTTTTTCTTACGATGATAAACTTAATACAAACGAAATTTTAAATAACTTTAGTTATAAAATCAAAAAAGGAAAATTTACAAGTATTATAGGTCCTTCTGGGTCAGGAAAAACATCTTTGCTAAAATTAATTTCTGGCATTACTAAATTTAAAAAAGGTGAAATTAGATTCGAAAACGAAATAATTAAAAAAAAATCGATTGATATCAGTTTAGTACAGCAAAGCGCTGCTCTTATGCCTTGGTTGAATGTTTACCAGAATATTGAGTTAGGAAATATAAATAAAAGAAATAAAAAATTTAATAAAATTGATAAGATTATTAAAGATGTAGGTTTGCAAGAATATACAAAATTCTACCCTTATCAATTATCCGGCGGGTTGTTACAAAGAGTAGCAATTGCAAGAGCATTATTATTTAATCCTAAACTATTACTCTTAGACGAACCATTTGCTGCTTTAGATAATCTAAGTAGAGAAATTATATCAACAGAACTTATCTCAATTATTAAAAAAGAAGCTGTTACGGTCATTATGGCCACACACTCTATTGAAGAAGCAGCATTGCTAAGTGATGAAGTTTTAGTTACAGGATTGGCTCCTATAAATGTTATTAAAAGTTTTATTCCGCCTAAAAGTAAAAACTCTGAGTCTTGGCAAAAATTAGGGCTTAGAAAATCATTAGAAGACAAATGTTTTCATCAATATTTAAAATCAATAAGAGATACGTCATACCATGCATTACAAAAGGAAACTTAACTTTGACAAAAAAAAATAAAACAATTTTAGTTACTGCATCCGCAAAAAGATTAGGAAAATTAATAGCGTATCATTTAGTTAGAGAAGGGTGGGGTGTAGCTGTTCATTATAATAAATCAAAACAATTAGCAGAAGAGACTGTAGATGAATTATTGAAAATGGGAGGCAAAGTAACATTACATCAAGCCGATCTAACAATTACTTCAGATATTAATAAATTAATTAAAGATCTAGAAGAACAGGATTTAATCTGGTCTGGATTAATAAACAATGCTGGTTATTTCAATTATGATGATGGTGTTAATTTTGATAGTGCATCACTTTACAATCACATGTCAGTAAATTTTACTGCACCAACAATTTTGACTCAGGCACTAGCTAAGTATACCTCAAACTTAAAAAAGAAGAAGAAGAATGCACAAGGTTTTGTTATTAATATAATTGATGCAAAAATTTTTGGACTTAATCCAGATTATTATACTTATACGTTGTCAAAACAAGCAATGTATGGTCTCACAAAAATGTCTGCCCTGTCATATTCAACTTGTTTGAGAGTAAACGGTATAGCTCCTGGCATTACATTATTAGCCCCAGGACAGGATGAAAAGGCATTTAAAAAATCACATATGAAAAATTTGTTAAAGTCATCGTCCACCGTTGAAGAAATTTTAAATACTATTCAACTTATAATTCATTCTAAATCAATGACTGGACACGTAACGTTACTTGATGGAGGAGCACATCTTGCTCCACCTAGAAGGGATGTTGGTTTATAATATGGATTACAAAATGAAAATTAGAAAAAGAAAAATATTTATAAATAACTTGGACCTTATTGCTTCAATTGGTGTGTATGAACAAGAAAAAAAAAATAAACAAAAAATAATAGTCAACTTAGAAATTTTACTCACTAATGATACTGAACCTCAAAGTGATAATTTGCAACAAACCCAAGATTATAGTCAATTTAGGAAATGCGTAACTGATGTAGTTGAGAGTAAACACTTTGATTTACTTGAGATTTTAACTAAGAAAATACACACCACTATTTCAAAAAATAAATTCGTCCTTGGAGTAAAGGTAAATATATCCAAACCAGACATCTTTGATAATTGTGAAGTTGCGTATGAATTATCTAGTATTTAAAAGTTATCCTTCTTCAACCTCATGGTGCTAAAAAACTTTTCAGGGTTACTTGTTTTTAAATTAATAGAATCTATAAATTTTTGGTCATCTGCCCTCAAAAAAGGGTTAATTTTTTTTTCAGTACCTAATTCAAAAGGAATTGTTGGCAAGCCTTTTTCTCGTTTATTTTTTATTTTTACGATAGTGTCATCTAACAATTTATTATTAGGATCAATGTGTTTGGCAAATTTTGCATTTGAAGATGTATATTCATGACCACAATATACTAATGTATCATTAGGTAAAAATCTAAGTTTTAATAGGCTTGACCACATTTGATCCATAGTACCCTCAAAAACTCTTCCACAACCAAGATAAAACATTGTATCACCAGAAAATAAACATTTTTCGTCTTCCATATAAAAACAAACATGACCTAGTGTATGACCGGGGGTATGAATAACTTTCGTTTTTACTCCTGCAATATTAATAAATTCGTTATCTGAAACTAAAACTTCAATGTTAGAAATACGATTTTGATCGTATATAGGTCCTATTAACTTTGATTTGTAAATTTCTAAAAGTTCAGTATTACCTCCAATATGATCATGATGGTGATGAGTATTTACTATTTCATCTAAATTCCAACCTCTAGCATTTAAAAACTTTATTACAGGAGTTGATTCTCCAGGATCAACTACACTTGTAATGTTTTTTGCTTCATTTCGTATTAAATAGATATAATTATCTGAAAAAGCATTAATTATGTTGATTTCAAGCATTTTTACCCACATAAATTAAAATATTTTAGAACTTAATTTACTAAATTATATTATTTCACTTATTAATATAATCAAAAAGTTTATTTTATTTTATTAAAGTATATATATATCAATAAATATTAAAGGATTAATATGAGTGAAACTGATTTAGATGATCTTAGATCAAAGATTGACAAAATTGATGCTGATTTATGCCAATTAATAAAAGAGAGACAATCTTTAGCCTCACAGATAATGAACGCAAAAAAAGGTGGCTTCCCTTTTGATCCTAAAAGAGAAGAAGAATTAATCAAAAAATTAGTTAATTTGGGTTTAGACAAGTTTCTAGTTGAAAAAGTATGGCGCCAAATTATCTCATCTAATTTGTCAATGCAAAAGGTTCTTAAAATTGGAGTCGCAGGAAATGATGATGAAATTCAATCAGCTTATTCTGCACATTTTGGTAACTATTTCAAAACCACTTATTTTTTGAGTGTTGTAAGTTTATTGGCAGCGTTAGAAAAAAAAGACGTTGAGTTAGGATTTATAGATATTCAAAGTGCTAACAAATTGAAAAATCAGTCAGAAATTAAAGTTAATTTTGATATTTTAGCAAACGTACCACTTTACAAAAGCGCTAATCAAAAAGAATATAATATTATTAAACTTAAAAATGATTAATTATAGAGTAATCAATGAATAATCCTGCTGCTAAACCAAGCATTGAAAAATTAGAGACTTACAAACCAAACTTTGGTAAGAGCAAAATAAATAATCTGATAAGATTATCAGCAAATGAAAGTGCTCTAGGAACATCATTGAAAGCTATAAAGGTGCTAAATTCTTTCACTCATAATTTGAATAGATATCCACCTCAAGTTAGCGAGGACCTAACAAGTGCCATAGCAAATAGATACTATCTTGATAAGAAAAAAATTATTTTAGGAAATGGTTCTGATGAGTTAATTTCAATAATTTCTCAAGCTTTTTTGGAGCCTAGTGATGAGGCCATCTACACAGAATTTGGTTTTCTTCAATTTCCCCAAGCTATTTCGGTAGCTGGAGCCAAGGGTGTTGTAGCAAAAGATATTAATTTTACAGCAAATGTAGATAATATTCTTTCCAATATTAATAAAAAAACTAAGGTGGTTTTTTTAGCTAATGCGAATAACCCAACTGGTACTTTTATTCCAAAACAAGAAGTAATTAGGTTACATAAATCAATACCTTCTAATGTATTGCTGGTTTACGATGCAGCATATTCAGAATATATAAATAATAATGATTATATTGATGGAAGTAGTTTAGTTGATAACTATGAGAACGTTATAATGTTAAGAACATTTTCTAAGTTACACGGCTTAGCTTCTCTTAGGCTAGGATGGGGATATTGTTCTGAAAATATTCTGAGTAATCTTATGAAGGTAAGAGGACCATTTAGTGTAAACACTGCTGCTATGTTAGCAGGTATTGCAGCGATAAAAGACATAGAATTCCAAGAAAAATCTGTTTCACATAATTTAGAGTGGATGCACTGGTTTGAAAAAAAATTAAAATCATTGAACTTAGAATTCCAAACATCAGTAACTAATTTTTTATTAATAAAATTTCCAAAAGAAGGTCTGTATAGTGCCCAAAATGCTGTAAAATTTTTAGCTGAAAAAGGAATCTTAGTTAGAGGAATGAACGCATATAGTTTACCTAATTATTTAAGAGTTTCTATTGGTAATGAAGAGGAAAATATTACTTTCATAAAACAATTAAAAAATTTCTTAGATAATTAAAATGGATTTAAATTTTAAAAAAATTTCAATTATAGGTTTAGGTTTAATTGGAACTTCAATTTTACACGCAATTAAGGCTAAAGAAGAAGATGAATTAGTAACTTTTGCATATGATATTAACCCTAAGCATAGACAGATTGTTTCGCAAATGAAGATTGCAACCTTTGTGTGTGACGATATTGAAAATACTGTAAGTGAGGCTGATTTAGTCATTCTTGCTGTACCTGTCGGGTCGATGAAGACAGTTGCTAATTTGATAGCACCATTTCTCAGAAAAAATACTATAGTTACTGATACGGGATCAACTAAGAGGTCGGTTATAAGTGATATCAATCCTTACATACCTGATAATGTCTATTTTATACCGTCACACCCATTAGCAGGTACTGAATATTCTGGTCCAAAATCAGGTTTTAGTTCTCTTTTTGAAAATAGATATTGGTTGATAGTTCACGATAAACAAACCAATGAGACAAAAAAGTTAATTAATTTTTTTCAAAAACTAGGCTCAATTGTAGAAATCGTTAATACAGAATATCATGATAAAATTCTAGCAATTACTTCTCATTTACCTCATCTCATCGCTTATACAATTGTTGGAACGGCATCTGATCTTGAAACTGATCTAAAAAATGACGTAATTAAATTTTCTGCATCAGGCTTTAGAGATTTTACCAGAATAGCATCTTCAGATCCTATAATGTGGAGAGATGTTTTTCTTAATAACTCAGATGCAGTTCTTGAAATGCTTCAGAGGTTTAACGAAGATTTGTCAGATTTACAAAAAGCAATAAGAAAAAAGGATGGTGATAAATTATACTCTTTTTTTTCGAGAACTAGGTCAATTCGAAAAAAAATTATTGAAGCTGGGCAAATTTAATAAAATGTTACATCTTTTGAAAAATTATCCTAAGGTTAGCAACAAGAAATTTGCAATACTCAGAAAGAACAAGAGAGAAAGTTTGAAACGAACTTAACCAATTGTTTATATTATGCTTTTTTGGTGTAATAGGATAAGTGAAAATTTTTAAATTAGGCATTCTATATTTGAATTCAAGAAAAGCCCTTGGCATATGATAATTGCTAGTAATTAAAATAAATTCACTGATATTATTTTTTTTAACCCATTTCAAAGTTTCAAAAGCATTTGAATAAGTGTTTGTTGAGATACTATCAAGTTCAATACAACATTCAATCAAGTTAAAATCAAAATCTATATTTTTTGCTAAGCTCATTTTCGTAAAACCTTTGCCTGTTCCACTTACAAGTATTTTAGAGTTAAATGTAGACGATTTTTCAAATTTATTGACTATTTTCAATCCATCTTTAATTCTATTGGTACCACCAGTTAAAATAACAATATTTGAACTTTTTTTACTTATATATGCTATGTTTGATAAGATCTTACCCTTATATTCAATTAATCCGATTAAAAAATATGTTAAAATCGAAGATATCAAAACAATACAGATAGTCTTAAATATAGAGCGTAACATTTGTTGAATCACTACTATTTAATTTTTTTTAACATGTTGGCAAAAAAAGCTATGTTAGTATACAATAATTGAAAATTTCTAATCAAATATGAGGAATTTATCTATGCTTGAAACATGTAATTCATGTGGAACAGTATTTGACATTGATGAAAATATCTTATCAAAAAAGATTCGATGGCTTAGATGTAGTGTTTGTAATGAAAAATGGAGTGTTTCATCAATTGTTAATAAAAAATCTGACAAAAGTATTACTAAAGATAAAAGAAACCTCGTATCAAAAAATGTTATGTTTAAAAATAAGTCTGAACAAGTTAAGCATGAACTAGCCTCAATAAAATCAGCTGTAGAAAATAAAACAAAAAACATGTCTCCCAAAAACAATCCTGTATTAGAACAAAAAAATAAAAGTGTTTCTGAAATAGCTTCAGAATTATCAGCTTCAAAGGTTAAAAAAGACAGCCCAATTGAAGTTAAACAGAAAAATAAAGTTAAAAACATCAATCCTTCTGCAAAAGAAAATTTTATTCCGTTCATTTTATTGTTAATAATAGGATTGTTTTCTGCTCTATTATTTTTTAGATCTGACTTGTTAAGTTATAGTTTTTTATATTTTCCAAAATATACCAAAAACTATGAATACAAATTGAATGAATTATTAAATTATATTAAATTACCAATAATTGCTGATCTTAATCATGTAAAAATGATAAACTTTGTAGCAACCTTTCAAAATGAACAAGTTAGGTTTGTGGGAACAATAAAAAACACTTCTAACAAACCAATATTAGTCCCTAAAGTTAAAATTTTAGCTATAAGGGAAGATAGAAAAATTATTTTAGAAAAGGTTTTAACTCTAAAAGATAAGATAATAGTTCCTCTTGCTGAGATAAAATTCAGCGAAATTTTAGAAATACAGAATAAAAAAGAAAATGTAAGCGTAAAAGCGACATTATTAAAAAAGATTTATGATTTCTAATCAAAGATAATTATTTCTTCTTTGGTGATAATATCTTTTATAGTCTCATCTTTTCTTATCTGAAAATCCTTTTCTTTATAAATCATAACTTCTATTGCATCTTTCCTTGCATTATAGTTTGATCTCATCACAGATGAATAAGCACCAGTTGTCCTAATAGCTAACAGATCATCAGTATCAACCTTACCTATTTTCCTGTCTAAGGCAAAAAAATCTCCAGTCTCACAAATTGGTCCAACTATGTCAGCGATAATTTCAGTATTACTGGTTTTTTTAACTGTTTCAATTTTATGATATGCGTCATATAAAGTAGGCCTAATTAAATTATTCATTGCAGCATCAACAATAATAAAATTTTTTTCTTTGGTTTTTTTATTTCTTATCACTTTGGTAATTAGGATCCCTGCTTCAGCAATTAGGCTTCTTCCAGGTTCGAAACTTAAACCGTAGTCAGATCCTTTAAACAAATTTAAGATTATCTTCTTATAATTATTAAAATCAGGTTCTGAACTATTATTATAATTTATTCCAATTCCACCACCTAAATCCAAAGTGGGCACTATGTATCCGCTCAATCTGAGTTCATCAGCTAAATTTTTAAGATTTAAATATGCTCTATGAAAAAAATTAAAATCAAATATTTGTGATCCTATATGCACTCCTAAACCAACTGGATTTATATAGTCCAATTGATGAAGCTTTTTGTAAATTGATTTTACATTTTGGAAATCTATTCCAAATTTAGTTTCTTTTTCACCAGTTGATATTTTCTTATGAGTTTTAGGAGCTATGTCAGGATTAACTCTCAAACATATGTTAGCGGTCAACTTAAGCCTAGAAGCAATTGCAGAAATGTCGTTTAATTCCTCCTCTGACTCGATGTTGAACTGTAAAATATCATTTTTTAAAGCGAATTCAATTTCGTGGTTATCTTTACCTACACCAGAAAATATAATTTTTTGTGGTGGCATTCCCGCTGCAATACATTTTTCAAATTCCCCTATTGAAACTATATCTGCTCCACAGCCTAATTTTGCAAAGTAGCTTATAACACTTAAAGCGTCATTTGCTTTAACAGCATAATGAATATTTCCCTGAACTTCATTTATGGTATCAAAAAAAGTATTATAACGTTCTTTCATTAGACCTGCATCATATATAAAAAATGGTGTCCCATACTTTTCTGCCAAGGAAGTAATTTTAATGCCTTGAATATTTAATTCACCATTTTCATCTCTATAAAATCCAATTTTATGCATAATGAAATCTATTGTTTTGAAATTATTTGTGAGGGCTTTAATGGTACATCTTTCTTTCCACATCCATTAAATGAAAGTACCAAAAAAAATAAAATTAATAAAATTATAGATCTAAACTTCATATTTTTAATCCTTTAAGAACCTTTGTTTAGCTTTTTTAATTGCTAGTAAAACATTGTCTGGTGCAGTTCCACCGTATGAGGTTCTTTTAGAAACAGAACTTTCTATTTTAAGAATATCTAATATCGAAATATCAACATTTGGAACTATAGTTTGAATTTCTTCTATTGTTAAATTCTCTAGAGTAACTTCTTTTTTTTCAGCTAATAAAACAATTTTACCAGTTAAATGGTGTGCGTCCCTAAAAGGTATTTTAAGATTTCTTACTAAATAGTCTGCAAAATCTGTTGCAGTTGGGAAACCTTTTTGAAGAGCTTCCATCATTTTGTCAGGGACAGGTTTAAGATTTTTAATCATTCCTTCCATATTTACAATGCATAATTCAATAGTTTTTGCAGTATCAAAAATTGGTTCTTTATCTTCTTGCATATCTTTCCCATAGGTCATTGGAAGGCCTTTAAGGACTGTCATTAAGCTAAGTAAATTACCAAATATTCTACCAGGCTTTGCTCTTATTAATTCAGCTGCATCAGGGTTTCTTTTTTGTGGCATGATACTTGATCCAGTTGTGTAGCTTTCAGGCAGTTTAACAAAATTAAACCTATCTGAGGACCAGATTACTAACTCTTCGGCTAATCTTGATAAGTGAATAGCTATCAAGGATGAAGACGACATAAATTCAATTGCAAAATCTCTATCTGATACAGAATCCATGGAATTTTCTGTCGGTTTGCTAAAATCAAGTTTTTGAGCAACAAAATGTCTATCTATTGGATAACTGGTACCTGCTAATGCCGCAGAGCCTAAGGGCAATTCATTCAATCTTTTCCTACAGTCACTTAATCTGCCCCTGTCTCTTCCAAGCATTTCTACATAGGCAAGCAAATAATGTCCAAATGTAACTGGCTGCCCAACTTGGAGATGAGTATATCCTGGCATGAGGAGATCATAATAAATTTCTGATTTTTCAATTAGTGTTCTTTGTAAACTTTTAAGACTTAGTTCAATTTGGTCTATTCTTTTTCTTAGCCATAATTTAATATCAGTGGCAACTTGATCATTTCGTGATCGAGCGGTGTGTAATTTTTTACCTGCCTCACCAATTATTTCAATTAATCTATTTTCAATATTCATATGAATATCTTCCAGTTTAACTGAAAAATTAAACTCATTATTGGATATTTCTAATTCTATTTGTTTTAAGCCTGATTTAATTAACTGTAATTCATCTTTTGAAATAATATTTTGTTTTGAAAGCATTTCAGAATGGGCTATGGATCCTTCAATATCTTCAATATATAAAATTTTATCAAATTGAATAGAAGAATTAAACTCTTCCATTATTTCATCGGTAGGAGCTAAAAATCTTCCACCCCATATTTTACTATTACTTTTTTTCATTTTTAATCTATATTGGACTACTGCAAACTATTACTCAAACGACTATTAATATGCATACATCAAAATTTAGTAAAAAAATATTATTAATATTATACTTTTTAATTTTAAGTAATAATACTTCTGCTGCTGATTATATAGAAAAACTTAGAAATCCTATACAATTTCCTACATTCACTATTTTAAATAGTAAAGAAAAACCAATAATTTTAAAGTTAAATAAAGATTTAGATAAAAATGGATATGTAGTAAATTTTTGGGCTACTTGGTGTGTTCCTTGCAAAAAAGAACTTCCTGATCTTAGTTTATTAGATCAAAAACTCGAAAATTACAAAATTGATGTGTTAACGATTTCAATAGATAAAAAAAATATTAAAGACCAAGTCAAATTTCTAATAACAAATGGTGCATCCAATTTAACTCATTTTTTTGATGAAGAAATGAGTATTTTTAAAGCGATGAACTTAAGAGGAGTCCCTACAACTATATTAGTTGATAAAACAGGCTTAGTTATATCAAAGCATGAGGGCATTTTAAAATGGTCAAAAGATAAAGTAGTAAAAGAAATAGTAAATTTACTTGATTAGCTTTTCCATTTCTGGCACGGCCTTAAATAAATCATTAGAAAGTCCATAATCAGATACTGTAAAGATGGGAGCTTCTTCATCTTTATTTATAGCCACTATAACTTTACTATCTTTCATCCCTGCTAAATGTTGTATTGCACCAGATATTCCAGCTGCAATATATAAATTAGGTGCTACTACTTTACCAGTTTGACCTACCTGCCAATCATTTGGAACATAGCCTGCGTCTACAGCGGCTCTACTGGCCCCCATGGCTGCTCCTAGTTTATCTGCTAATTTTTCAAGAACTTTAAAATTTTCACTGGATCCTAGTCCTCTTCCGCCGGAGACAACGATATCAGCTGCAGTTAATTCAGGACGTTCATTTTTTGAAAGTTCAGAGCTTATATATTTTGCTAAGTTAGTGTTTTTAGCAGGGTCAGCAGACACTATTTTAGCTTGTTTGTCAGTTAATGTAGCTTTCTCAAAAGCTGTAGTTCTTACAGTTATAATTTTACAGGCATCACTACTCTTACATGTTGCAATAGCGTTACCAGCATATATTGGTCTTTTAAAAGTTTCATGATCAATAATTTCAATTATATCTGGAATAATCATTACGTCTAACAATGCTGCTAAGCGTGGTGCTGTGTTTTTTCCATTTGCTGTGCTTGCAAACAAAATATGCGTATAATCATTCGCAATAGACTGAATTAAAAGACTTGTATTTTCAGCTAGGGGTTTTTCATAAATAGCGTCATTAGAAAATATAACTTGATTAACACCTTCGATTTTACTGCCAGCGTCAACTACATCTTTGCAATTATAACCAATTACTAATAAATCTGTACTGCCAAGTTGTTTAGCAGCATTTACAGTATGTAAAGTCGCGGGCAATAAGTCAGTATTATTATGCTCTGCTATAACAAGAATATTCATTTTTTAACCTCATACTATTTATATTACTTTTGCTTCGTTTTTTAATTTGTCAACTAGTTCTTCAACTGTTTTTAACATAATCCCAGATTGACGTTTGGTAGGTTCTTCAACTTTCAAAATATCCAGCCTTTGTTCAATTTTTAAATTCAGCTCATTAACTTGAATTTGATTTATTGGTTTCTTCTTTGCTTTCATGATATTTGGAAGGCTTGCATACCTTGGTTCATTTAATCTTAAATCTGTACTGATCACAGCAGGTAGTGCAACTTCTATATTTTCTATACCTCCGTCAACTTCACGACTTACAACTGCTTTTTCGTCTGAAATCTCAACTTTACTTGCAAAAGTAGCCTGTGGCCAACCAAGTAAAGCAGCAATCATTTGTCCAGTAGCATTCATATCATCATCTATTGCCTGTTTTCCTAAAATCATTAGATCTATACTTTTCTTCTTAGCTACAGATGAAATAATTTTAGCTATGTTAAGAGGCTCAAGATTATTTGTAGCTTCTATAAAAATTCCGGAGTCAGCACCCATGGCAAGAGCATTCCTGATAGTTTCTTGAACTTGAGTTGGTCCAATTGAGATAGCAATTACCTCAGTAGCTATTCCCTTTTCTTTAAGTCTTAAAGCTTCTTCAACAGCAATTTCATCGAAAGGGTTCATTGACATTTTTACATTATCTAATTCCACGCCGGATTTATCGCTTTTAACTCTAACCTTGACGTTATAGTCAACAACTCTTTTTACAGGTACTAAGACTTTCAAGTTAAACTCCTTTTCCACATCTATCTGTTATAAATTATTTTTGATTTAAACCTGGTATCCACAATATATCTCTTAATCCATTTTCATTCAAAACTCTACACAAAACAAACAATAAATCAGATAACCTGTTTAAATATGTTAATGATTTCATGTTGATTTCTTCTTCACTTGAAAGTAAGCTTGTATCTCTTTCAGCTCTTCTAGCAATTGTTCTTGATACATGTAATAAAGAAGAAGCTTCTGAACCACCAGGTAGAATAAATGAATTTAATGCTGTTAAATCTGCATTATAGTGGTCTATTCTTTTTTCAAGTTTATCAATTTGACTTTTTTTAATTCTAAGTGGTGGATATTTTTGTTTACCTTTTAGTTTAGGAGTTGAAAGATCTGCACCTAAATCAAATAAGTCATTTTGAATTTCTTTAATTAAATCCTTAATTTCAACTGATAAGGGATTTGAATTATCTTTATTTAGACAAAAATAAACCAGACCCAACGACGAATTTAATTCATCTACAGATCCATATGCCTGCGGCCTTGATGAATGTTTAGGAACTCGACTCCCATCAGTCAAGCCTGTTGATCCATCGTCACCAGTTCGAGTGTAAATTTTATTTAGTTTAACCATTAGAATATCTCTTATACATTAAAAGACACACAAATATTAAAATAGCCACAGCTTGAAATATAATTCTATATCGCATTAAAATATTACTGTTGGACTTGTTATATTCACCTCCTCTAGCCATAGTGATAAGTCCCCAAGCTAAGATAAGAACTACTAAAAACATTGAGATAAATAATGTAATATTAAACCAATCCACTAGAAATTTTCTCCTAAAAAGTTCGCAAAATTCTCTTTTTTATTTTCATAAGCAGCCTTAATAGTATTATGCATTAGGCAGGCAATTGTCATTGGGCCAACTCCTCCTGGTACAGGAGTTATTTTTTTTGCAATATCAACTACTTTTTTAAAATTAACATCACCAACAAGTTTAGTCTCATTTGCTTTAGTTTCTGAATTAACAAAGTGCAATCTATTTATACCTACATCTATAATTATAGCATCCTGTTTTACATATGTATCGTCAACCATCTCAGGAATTCCTACCGCTGATATCAAAATATCTGCTTTTTTACAATGTTCGCGAAGATTTTCAGTTTTAGAGTGAGTTATTGTAACAGAACAATTGGAAGATAATAAAAGTGAGGCCATTGGCTTGCCAACAATGTTTGATCTACCAATAATTACAGCATTTTTCCCACTTAGTACTTTCAATTCATTTTTTAACATGTAAAAGCAACCTAATGGTGTACATGGTATGAAATTAGGATCGCCCATAAATAGTTTACCGAAATTAGTTGGATGAAATCCATCAACATCTTTTATCGGGCTAATATTATTAATAATTTTTCTTTCTGAAATATGTATTGGTAAAGGAAGTTGAACAAGAATACCGTCAACATTTTGATCATCATTTAGCTTAAATATTTCATTCAATAAATCTTCTTCTGACACATTTCTAGAAAGAATTACTTCTACGGATCGTATTCCGTTTTTTTTTGCCGTACGTACTTTATTTTTCACATAAATACTACTAGCTGTGTTGTCTCCAACTAATATTACAGCAAGACAAGGCTTTCGGTTAAAATTTTCAAAGAATTTAGTACTTAAAGGATGTAGTTTTTGCAGAAATTCTTCAGAATATTTTTTCCCGTCAATAATTTTTTTAAAATGTTCCATAGATGTTGTCTTATAACCCTAATCTATAATCTTGAATTAAGTTTTTTATAAAACTTAGCAATAGAATGACGATTACTGGTGATAAATCAATTCCTGATAGAGAAGGCATGTATCTCCTTATTTTTCCTAATAAGGGCTCATGTAATGAAATTAATGCACGAAATATGGCGTTTATGATTTTATTATAACTATTTATCATTTGGAATTGAATCAGAAGACTCATTATAACATATATAAATAGAGTATATAGGTAGAGTGTAATGATTTCATTTAATAATATTAAGAGTGCATTCATGACATTATGGTATAAGTAAAATATATGATTATATAAATAATTATTAATATTTAAAATACTACATTTAATGTAAACTTTTGTCTATTTTACGAACTTCTATCAAAAGGAAAACAAAGTGCTAATAAATATAAGAAAAAATCTTGTAAAATTAATTTTTAATCTATGCCTTATTTATAGCTTTATTCATTTCATTTTTCCTTCATTCGCTCTTGAAAGGAATGAAAATTGGAAAGATGTTTTAAAAAAAGCATCTGGGCAGACTATATATTTTCATGCATGGGGCGGAGCAAAAAATATTAATTCTTATATAAAATGGGCTGCAGGAGAGGTAAAAAAGAAGTATAATGTTACTGTTAAACATGTAAAGGTTTCTGACACAGCAAATGTTGTCGCAAAGATTTTATCCGAAAAAAATGTAAAAAAAAATAACAATGGTTCAGTCGATTTAGTATGGATAAATGGCGAGAATTTTTCACTAATGAAAAGGAATAACTTATTGTTAAGTGAAAAATGGATATTTAATTTACCTAACTCAAAATTTTTAGATTTTAGTAATGATCCAAGCTTGCTTAATGACTTTGGAATACCAACTGATGGTATGGAAATGCCATGGGGAGTTTCTCAATTAAATTTCTATTATGATACTAAATATATAAATTCGCCCCCTAGATCTGCTCTAGAATTAAAAAATTACATAATTAAAAATAAAGGAAGGTTCACTTTTCCGCAGCCACCTGACTTTGTAGGCACTAGTTTTTTAAAGCAAATTTTAATTGAACTTATTTCTGATAAAAAATTATTAAAATTGAAGTATGTTACTCAACAACATGAAAGAGAGCTTGACACTTTGTGGCAATGGCTTGACGAAATTACTCCTCACTTATGGAGAAGAGGCAAAAATTATCCATCAAACTACTCGGCTATAACTGAACTGGTAGCAGAAAGAGAAATAGATCTCGGAATGGCATTTAACATCGCACATGCTTCAAACTCTATATCTGAAGGTAAACTTTCAAATTCTGTGAGGAGTTATATCCACGACAAAGGTACGCTAGCTAACGTTCATTTTGTGGCTATACCATATAATTCTTCTAATAAAGCAGCTTCTAAAGTATTTGCAAACTTTTTAATCTCGCCTGAAGCCCAAATAAAAAAACAGAATAAAGATTTTTGGGGAGATCCAAGCGTAATATCTATAAATAAATTAAGTCAAAAGTGGAAAAACAAATTTTCAACTCTTCCTAGAGGCCTAGCTACATTAACTAATGAAGATTTGAGAATGAAGCTTGAAGAACCCCATCCTTCATGGGTAAAAGTTATTGAAGATAAATGGATTAAAAAATATGGGTCTAGTAATTAAATATTCATGGGAACAAATTTTTATGGACAATTAACTAAAGCCTTAGTTATTTCTATTGGAACACTAGTAATAATTCCTATTATTTTTGGATTTATTGGTTTTTTTTTACCATCTTTTGGATATTTTCCCATCTTGGGTAAAAGTGAATTCAATTTAAATTATTTTCACTTATCATTTAATATTGCTGGCATTTCAAAATCTATAATATTGTCATTATTTACTGGTCTAGTTTCGACTTTATTAGCATTATTTTTTTCGCAAGTTATACTCTTATATCTCTTTAAAACAAGAGCCTATAATTACATCAAAATAATAATATCACCTTTGATAGCATTGCCTCATATAACAATGGCTATTGGGTTAATATTTCTTTTTTCTCCAAGTGGTTTGTTTTTCAGATTGATTTCACCTTGGTTGACAGGCTTTGATAGACCCCCAAATATTTTTATAATGCCGGATGAGTATGGTTTTTTTTTAATTTTAGGGCTTATTTTAAAAGAAATTCCATTTTTTATTTTAGTTTCTTTATCTGCTTTACAAGAATTTTCTGCAAAAAAAATATTTGATCTAGGCAAATCTCTTCAAAATTCTAATTTCTCTTCATGGTGTATTTTAATTTTTCCATTAATTTATAAAAAAATAAGATTTGTTATTTTCATTGTAATTGCATTCACAGCTTCGGTTGTTGATATGTCATTAATTCTGGCTCCATCTACTCCATCTACCCTGGCAATTAGAATTTTACAAACTTATCAATCTTCTGATGCTGACTCACTTTTTATTGCATCGAATTTAGCTTTAATACAATTATTTATAATTATAATCTTGTTACTATTTTGGATGGTTTTAGAAAAAATAGTTAGCTATAAGTTAAGTTTTATTTTTTTCATGAAAATTTTGTCATTCAAAACTTTTTTTATTAAAAAAATAGTGATCCTTACAAGTGTAATATTATTTTTTTTGTCAATATTAGGTATAATTTCTTCTTTAATATGGGGACTTAGTGCAAATTGGTACTTTCCAAATTTTTTTCCAAAGAGCCTTACTTTAGATGTTTTTACAAATTTTTATAATGAAAACAAATCTATAATATTTATATCTATTTTTATTTCTTTTATTGTTTCATTAATATCGTCTTTATTAACAATTATTTGGGTAGAATTAATTGAGATTTTAAAAATAAAAAAAATATATTTTGAATGGATTATATTTATTCCTTTATTTATACCTCAAATATCTTTTTTAATTGGTTTACAAAGTTTTATAATAATTTTTGATTTTGACAGTTATTTACTTCCCTTAATTATTATACAATTATTTTATGTTATTCCGTATAGTTTTATAATATTAGCACCATCTTTGAGAGAAATTAAAAAAGAAATAATAATAGTTGCAACTTCTCTTGGGAAAAACAGATTACAGAGGCTACTAAGTATAAAGATTCCGATAGTTATGTCTTCATTGTTAACATCTTTTGCTATCGGGATGCTTGTTTCATTCTCTCTTTACACGCCAGTTTATTTTTTTGGCGGAGGGAGAATTACTACTCTAACAGTAGAGGCTTTGAATTTAGCCTTAAGTGGTTCAAGGCAAGACTTAGGAGTGGCAACCTTTTTTCAGATAATAATACCAATTTTAATATTAATTACTGTAGCCTATTTAAGTAAAAAGATTTGTAAATGGAGATTTTAAATTTGTTTAGTACACTTGATAACGTATGATAAATCTTTTATAGAACGTTAACATAATTATTCAGGAGAATATTTTGTCTGACACTTCGGCCTTTAAAGGTAAAAAACTTGCTATTATGGTTGCTAGCGGCTTCAATGAGGAACAATTTTTAATAATACAAAAAACAATATTAGCGGCAGAAGGTTCCTATACAATTGTCTCAAGGGACATAGGTACTACAAATGGATGGGCCTCAGAAAAATGGGGTTTGTCTTATCCAGTTGACCTGCCTGTTTCTGAAACATTGGCAATAGACTTTGATGCCTTAATAGTACCTGGTGGAGCAAATCAGATTGAAACGCTAAGTAGTGATCTTCACGTAAGAAGAATCTTAAGGGCGTTTCTCAGAGAAAACGAACCAGTAGCTTTAGCCGGAGTTTCAACAATGCTATTAACAACTATTGACGCTGCTGAAGGTAGAAAAGTTGCTGCGTCTGACGCTGACAGCGCTCTTCTAATTGCTGCTGGAGCAGAAATTATAGACAAGCCGACTGTAAGAGACAAAAACTTAATAAGCGCAACTAGTGGTGAAGCTGGAATTTCAGACCTTTTGGAAATGTTAGCAGCGGCTATTAAAGATAACACAAAATAACTTAGGTAATTTAATGAATAAAAAACATGTTATTAGTCCTTGTGTGGGAGTTTGTTCAATTGATCCTCAAAGTGGCTTATGTATTGGATGCTTAAGATCTTCTTCTGAAATAGCAATTTGGCCACAGATAAATAATAAAAGAGCCCTTCAAATTATGAAAGAAATAAAAGACAGATCTATTTCAAAAAATTAGATTAAATTTTAGGAAAATATTATGCATAAATATAGAACTCACAAATGTCACGAATTAAGAATTGAAAACGTACAGGACAGTGTGAAACTATCAGGCTGGGTTCACAGAAAAAGAGACCATGGTCAATTAATATTTATAGATTTAAGAGATCATTATGGGTTAACACAAGTTGTAGTTGATTCATCAAATAAAAACTTCTCCGTTGTTGAAAATGTATCTCTTGAGAGCGTTATTACAATAAGTGGAACAGTAGTTGAAAGATCTGAGGAAACTATAAATAAAAATCTTCCTACAGGAAATATTGAGGTAAATCTTTCTGAATTAAAAATAATCTCAAAATCAAATACATTACCATTACAGGTAAATTCAGACGAAGATTATGGAGAGGAAACCAGGTTAAAATATCGATATTTAGATCTTAGGAGGAGTAGGCCTCATTCAAATATTATTTTAAGATCAAATGTCATCCAAACTATAAGAAATAAAATGTTAGAATTAGGTTTCCTCGAATTTCAAACTCCTATTCTAACTGCTTCAAGTCCCGAGGGCGCAAGAGATTTTTTAGTGCCTTCAAGGTTAAATAAAGGTAAGTTCTACGCTTTACCACAAGCACCTCAACAGTTTAAACAGCTGATAATGGTTTCAGGTTTTGATAAATATTTTCAAATTGCACCATGTTTTAGAGATGAGGATAGTAGAGCTGACAGATCACCTGGAGAATTTTATCAATTAGATTTAGAAATGTCTTATGTAGAACAAGAAGATGTTTTTCACGCTGTTGAACCAGTTATAAGAGAGGTTTTCACGAAATTCTCTAATAGAAAAATTGATTCTGTTTTCCCAAAAATTACCTATAAAGATTCAATGTTAAAATATGGTAATGACAAGCCTGATTTAAGATTTACTCTTGAAATCAAAGATGTCACTGATTTTTTTGCAAATTCTGGTTTTACCATCTTTGCAAAATCTATTGAAAATGGAGCGGTAGTAAGAGGAATTCCAGGTCCTCATTGTGGTTCTAGGTCAGTTGCTGATAGAATGAATAGTTGGGCTCAAGGTGAAGGAGCACCGGGGATGGGTTATATAATTTTTGGTGAAGAAACTGCAAAAGGTCCGATTGCTAATGCATTGGGGATTGATAAGTCACTAGAGATGAAAGCTTTATTCAATCTTAAAGATGGTGATGCTTTATTTTTTTCGTGTGCAAATGAAAATGAAGCAGCAAATTTAGCAGGAAAAGCAAGAGTTAAGATTGCAAATGACAGAGAATTAATAGAGCACGATATCTTTAAATTCTGTTGGGTGGTAGACTATCCAATGTATGAAAAAGATGATAAAACTGGTGAAATAGAATTTTCACATAATCCATTTTCTATGCCCCAAGGCGGAATGGAAGCTCTTTTAAATAAAGACCCACTAGAAATATTAGCTTTCCAATATGACTTGGTTTGTAACGGAATTGAGCTTTCATCTGGTGCGATACGAAATCATGTACCAGAAATAATGTACAAAGCTTTTGAAATTGCAGGTCATAAACGTGATGTGGTAGACAACAAATTTCCTGGTATGATTAATGCTTTTAAATTCGGAGCGCCGCCCCATGGAGGAATAGCCCCAGGTATAGATAGAATTGTGATGTTATTAGCGGATGAGCCAAATATAAGAGAAGTGATTTTATTTCCAATGACAGGAAAAGCAGAAGACTTAATGATGAATGCTCCTAACGAAATTAACGATGCTCAACTTAAGGAACTTGGTATAAAGTTAGATAAGAAAACAAAAATCAATTAAGTTTTTCAATTAAATTAAGTCTGTGCATAGAACATATTAATGAGATAAATAAAATGACAGCACCAGTTTGATGTATTGCCCCTAAATATACTGGCACCATGTTAATTAGTGTTATTATTCCTAACGTGAATTGTGAGCATACTACGATAGATATGAGCAAAGATAGTTTTTTAACTTTTTTGTCTTCACTCTCGAAGTAATACTTATAACAATAAAACAAAGTGCACAACGTAGTAAATAAAGCTAAATGTCTATGATGAAATTGAGCAGATGCTGGATTTTCAAATGGGTCTAATAATTGATATTCACCATAATTTTCAGGTATTAAACTGTCTCCCATAAAAGGGTACTCGTTATACATCAAGCCAGCATCCATTCCTGCAACAAATGCGCCTGCTATAATAGTTATAAATAATATAGAAAACATAAAAAAACTAAAATCTGGCTTGATTTGGGAAACACCTTCTTTAACATCAAGATAAACCCAAATTAAAAGAGATAATATTAACAAAGCATTAGATAAATGAATTGTTAGACGGTATTGGGAAACAGTTGGGTCATTTACTAGGCCGGACTTGACCATCCACCAACCTATAAAGCCTTGTAATCCACCTAAAAATAAGATTAAAAATAATTTTGATAAAATAGATTTCGGTATCTTTTTTACAATTAAAAAAAATAATAATGGAATTATAAAAATAATTCCAATTAACCTTCCCCAAAGCCTATGAAAATATTCCCAAAAAAATATTTCCTTAAATTCTTCTAAGCTCATTCCCTTATTTTTAAAAATATATTCTGGTGATTTCATATATAATTCAAATACTCTATTCCATTCAAATTGCGAAATTGGAGGTAGGAATCCCCAAAGTGGGCGCCATTCTACCATTGATAGACCAGAGTCAGTTAATCTAGTGACTCCACCAATCAAAATCATTAGTATAACCATAATGATAGTTGACAATAGCCATATGCGAATTTGTCCAGAATGTGAGATAGATTTCATATTAACATATTATTGTAGATTATGATGTTTATGTGTGAATTAATTTAACAAAAACAATATTTAAAAAAAAATTTTTTTTTGTCTTGAAAGTTAACAATAAAACATTATTTAAGCTTCATCAATAATGGATTTATTGTTTAATTTTAACTTTTTTAAATAAGGGAGATTAAGGCATGAAGTTTAGGCCACTTCACGATAGAGTAGTAGTTGAGCGTCTTGAAGCTGAAGAAAAAACTGCTAGTGGAATAATAATTCCAGATTCAGCTCAAGAGAAGCCTATGCAAGGTAAAATTATTGCAGCAGGTTCTGGTGCGCGTGACGAGACAGGTAAAGTTCAACCTTTGGATGTTAAAGAAAATGATGTTGTACTTTTCGGAAAATGGTCCGGCACTGAAGTAAAGCTTGATGGTAAAGATCTATTGATCATGAAAGAAAGCGATATTATGGGAATAATGGGTTAATTATTCTCTAAATTAAATAATAATTACTTGATAATTTGAAAGGAATAGATAATGGCTGCTAAAGAAGTCAAATTCGGCGCAAACGCCAGAGCTCAAATGCTTGAGGGCGTAGACATACTCGCAGAAGCTGTAAAAGTAACATTGGGACCTAAAGGTAGGAATGTAGTTCTTGACAAGGCGTTTGGAGCTCCAAGAATAACAAAAGATGGTGTTACTGTTGCTAAAGAAATTGAATTAAAAGAAAAATTCCAAAATATGGGCGCGCAAATGGTTAGAGAAGTTGCATCTAAGGCTAATGATGTTGCTGGCGATGGAACAACAACTGCTACTGTTTTAGCACAGGCTATAGTGAAAGAAGGATCAAAAGCTGTTGCTGCTGGACTTAATCCCATGGATCTTAAGAGGGGAATTGATTTAGCGATTGAAGCTGTAGTTGCTGATTTAGAAACAAGAACTAGTAAAATATCTACAAACTCTGAAGTAGCTCAAGTTGGAACTTTATCTGCCAACGGAGAAGGCGAGATTGGTGATATGATTGCTAAAGCTATGGATAAAGTTGGTAATGAAGGCGTTATTACTGTTGAAGAAGCTAAAACACTTGCAACTGAATTAGATGTTGTTGAGGGAATGCAATTTGACAGAGGTTACTTATCACCCTATTTCATAACTGATGCTGACAAAATGAAAGTTGTAATGGATGATCCATATATACTTTTATTTGAAAAGAAATTAGCTAATCTTCAAGAAATGCTTCCTGTATTAGAAAAGGTTGTTCAATCTGGTAAGCCGTTATTGATAATTGCTGAAGATGTAGAAGGTGAAGCTCTTGCCACACTTGTTGTAAATAAGCTAAGAGGTGGTTTAAAAATTGCTGCAGTTAAAGCTCCAGGATTTGGAGATCGAAGAAAAGCTATGTTAGAAGATATTGCAATTCTGACAAAAGGTGATCTAATTTCTGAAGATTTAGGTATCAAACTCGATAATGTAACCCTTGAAATGTTGGGTACTGCCAAAAGAGTAGAGGTAACTAAAGAGGAAACTACTATTATAGATGGTGCTGGTTCTAAAGACGATATTGGAGCAAGATGTAACCAGATCAGAGCGCAGATTGAAGAAACAACATCTGACTATGATAAGGAAAAACTTCAAGAAAGATTGGCTAAATTAGCTGGTGGTGTTGCTGTAATTAAGGTTGGTGGAGCAACAGAAGTTGAAGTTAAAGAACGTAAAGATCGTGTAGATGACGCAATGCATGCAACTAGGGCTGCTGTAGAAGAAGGTATTGTACCTGGGGGTGGTGTAGTATTTGTGAAAGCTATTCCCGCTTTAGACAAAGTCAAGGTAGATAATCCTGACCAGAAAATGGGAGTTGACATTGTCAGAAGAGCTCTGAAGGCTCCTGCTAAACAAATAGCTGACAATGCAGGCCAAGATGGTGCAGTTATTGTTGGAAAACTATTGGAATCTTCAGATGCAAACTTTGGATTTAATGCTCAAACTAATGAATTTACCGATTTAGTTAAAGCTGGTGTAATAGATCCTACTAAAGTTGTTAGATCAGCTTTACAAAATGCAGCTTCTGTGGCTGGACTTTTAATTACAACTGAGGCAATGGTTGCCGATAAACCTGAGCCAGCTGCTGGCGGTGCCGGTGGTGGAATGCCTGACATGGGCGGCATGGGCGGCATGGGCGGAATGGGTGGCATGGGTGGTATGCCAGGCATGATGTAACCATAATCCTCATTAAAACTATACAACACCTCTAATTAACATTAGAGGTGTTTTTTTATGTCTAGATGTTTATAAATTGTTGCCTACCTGACTTAACTGATATAGCTATATTATAAAATAATAAGAAGTAAATTATGAACAATTCTGAAGTACAAAAAATTGCTGAAAAATCGAACTCTTGGCCTTTTGTTGAAGCAAGAAATTTAAGAGATAGATTAAAACAAATAGGAAGCAAGTCGGGTGAAGAAAATGAACCGCCAGTTTTATTCGAAACTGGATATGGTCCCTCTGGATTGCCCCACATAGGGACTTTTGGAGAAGTCGCCAGGACTAACATAGTACGTTTTGCTTTTCAAACTTTGACAGGAAAAAAAACAAAACTAATTTGTTTTTCGGATGATATGGATGGTTTTCGTAAAGTTCCTGAGAATGTTCCTAACAAGACTTTGCTAGAAAATTATATAGATCATCCACTAACGAATGTTCCAGATCCATTTGGAAAGTTTGAAAGTTTTGGAGCTCACAATAATTCTAAATTGAAAGAATTTTTAGACCAATTCAGTTTCGAGTATGAATTTATTTCTGCAACTAACTGTTATAAAAGTGGTAAGTTTGATAATGCTCTTAAAAAGATTTTATTACATTACGAAGATATTAAAAATGTAATCCTACCTACCTTAGGAGAAGAACGAAAAAAAACCTATAGTCCATTCTTACCCGTTTGTCCTAAGTCAGGGAAGGTTTTACAGGTAAATATCACTTCTATTGATAATAAAAACAATACAGTTAGTTATTTTGACGAAGATTCAAAAACAACAATTACAGTGTCCATCTTAGGCGGTGCTTGCAAGTTACAATGGAAATGTGATTGGGCAATGCGCTGGCTTGCTCTTGGAGTTGACTATGAAATGTCAGGAAAGGATTTATCAGAAAGTGTAATTTTATCTAGTAAAATTTTGCGAATTCTTGGATCTTCACCACCATCTGGTTTTTCTTATGAACTTTTTCTAGACAATAATGGTGAGAAGATTTCAAAATCGAAAGGGAATGGATTATCTATTGAAGAATGGTTAAGATACGGCACTGCAGAATCTTTAAGTCTTTTTATGTTTACAAATCCGAAGAGAGCCAAAAGACTTTTTTTTGATGTTATTCCTAAAACTACTGATGAATATTTTTCACATTTAAAAAAATATAATGAACAAACAGATGATGAAAAAATTAATAATCCAGTTTGGCATATTCATAAAGGCTTACCAAAAATTAGTGATTTGCCTGTTACTTATACCTTATTACTAAATTTAGCATCAGTATGTCATGCAAATGATACGGATACAGTTTGGGGATATGTTTCAAGCTATGCTTCAGATATAAAAAGAACAGATGAAATAGAGGGGTTAATTAACTTAGCTGTTAATTTTTATAAAGAGATGATTGAACCTCAAAAAAAATATAGATTACCTTCAGACAAAGAAAAAAAAGGGATTACAGAATTAATTGAAATTTTATCAACTTTAGATAAAGAAACCTCATCAGATGAAATACAATCTATTATATTTTCTATAGGAAAAAAATTAGACTATCAAAATTTACGTGATTGGTTCAAAGGATTGTACGAAACTGTATTGGGTCAACCAGAAGGTCCTAGGATGGGAAGTTTTATAAAACTTTATGGCATAGAAACAACTAAAGAACTATTAGAAAAAGTACTTGAAGGTGAATTAGTTAAAGAATAGGTAAAGAATGATCTGGAAATTTATTACTTTTTTTGTCAGAAAACTTGAACCAGAAATTGCTCATCAAATATCTTTAATTTCGTTAAAGTTAGGATTGCATCCAAGATTAAAGCGAATAGAAATTCCAGTTAAAATTAATAATTTACATTTTAGTAATTTTCTTGGTGTTGCAGCTGGTTTTGATAAAAATGCACAGATAATTGAAAAAATTCATCATTTGAATTTTGGATTAACTGAAGTTGGAACCATTACCCCATTACCACAGTATGGAAACCCTAAACCAAGAGTATTCAGATTAGAAAAAGATCAAGCAATAATAAATAGAAATGGATTTAATAATTTGGGAATGGCTCAGGCTATAATAAAATTAAAGCATTACAGACAAAAATTTCCAGTTGGTAGCGACTTTGTTTTAGGTATTAATATAGGGCCAAACAAAGATAGCAATAATAGATTTAAAGACTATGAAATACTTTCTAAAGGACTATCAGAGTTTGCAGATTATCTTACTATAAATATATCTTCCCCTAATACACCAAATTTAAGGGATTTTCATGAAACTGAAAACTTAGAAAAAGTCCTTATATCTGTAAAAAATGGTATTGCCAAATCTAAAAAATTGGATTTACATTTACCAATATTTTTAAAAATTTCTCCTGATATAACTGAAAATAATTTGAATCTAATTATTGAAACCGCTAATAAAAATAATATTGCAGGCTTAATAGTTTCCAATACAACTGTGGATAGATACAAAGATCTTCATCCGGATATTTTGCATGAAGAGGGAGGGCTTTCTGGGAAACCACTTTTTACTAAATCGACTACTTTTTTGGCTTTAGCAAATAAAATAATAAAACACAAAAAATATAATTTATATTTAATTGCTGCTGGTGGAGTGTTAGATGCTAAATCTGCATATGCTAAAATTTTATGTGGGGCTCATCTTGTCCAATTATATTCCTCTATGACATTTTTTGGACCTTTAATTGCTGACAATATTTTAAAAGGGTTATTACAATTAATGAACAGAGATAAAATAAGTTCAATCAACGATGTTAGAGGTATAGTTGATAATCCTGAAGCAGCGATGAAGATTGCTAATGATGGGATTACAGATAATCTTCAAACTTAAATTACTTTCTTGTCCCATTTAACTTGACCTTTTAAAAAGCATATTTTATAAGAACTTAACTACTAATAGGGGTTAAAAATGTCTAGGGTTTGTGAAATTTCCGGTAAAAATGTTATGAGTGGAAATAACGTAAGTCATGCTAAAAATAAAACAAAAAGAAAATTTTTACCTAATCTTCAAAATGTTAAATTTTTTAGTAAAACATTGGATAAATTCATTAGCTTGAAGGTAAGCGTACGTGCTTTAAAGTCAGTCGAAAAAAATGGTGGTTTAGACGATTATCTAACTAAGACAAATAATAGAGTTTTAGCTCCAGAAGCGATATCTGTAAAAAGATTAATATTAAAAAATATTAAAAATGAAACTAAACCTACTTAAATTACTCCTCATTAAATAGGTCAGCTAACTGCTCTGTTAAAGCTCCTCCAAGTTGTTCAGCGTCAGTTAGTGTAACAGCTTTATTGTAATATCTAGTAACATCATGCCCTATTCCTATCGCGACTAATTCAACTGGTGATTTGCTTTCAATAAAAGAAATAACTTGTTTCAAGTGAAGTTCTAGATAGTTTCCACTATTTGAAGATAATGTAGTATCATCAACTGGAGCACCATCACTTACAACCATAAGAATTTTTCTTTCTTCTGACCTACCTAATAATCTTTCATGGGCCCAGATTAATGCTTCACCATCTATGTTTTCCTTCAAAATGCCTTCTCTTAGCATTAACCCAAGAGAATTCTTTGATCTTCTCCATGGAGCGTCCGCAGGCTTATAAATTATATGTCTTAAGTCATTCAATCTACCTGGATAAGAAGGCTTACCGTCATTGATCCATTCTTCTCTGGATTGTCCTCCTTTCCAAGCTTTAGTGGTAAAGCCAAGAATTTCAACTTTTACGCCACATCTTTCAAGTGTCCTTGCCATTATATCAGCGCAAATAGCAGCAATTGTTATTGGACGGCCTCTCATAGATCCAGAATTATCTATTAAAAGTGTTACGATTGTATCTCTAAATTTCATATCTTTTTCTTGTTTGTAAGAAAGAGGAAATAGAGGTTGTGTAATTATTCGTGACAATTTTGAAGCATCTAGCATTCCCTCTTCAAGATCAAAATTCCAAGATCTATTTTGTTTTGCTTGTAATTTTCTTTGTAGCTTATTAGCTAATCTTGAAATGGCACCTTGAAGTGTTTCGAGTTGTTTATCTAAAGTACTCCTAAGCCTATTTAACTCATCCTCTTCGCACAAATCTGTAGCATTAACAATCTCATCATACTTTGTAGAAAAAACCTGGTAATTATAATTAACATTATTTTTACCTTGGTTATGGCCGGAAAAAGGATTAGAGGCTATTTCACCTTCACTCTCTCCATCTTGATCTTCTGAATCACCTTCCTGTGCTTCACCATCTATTTCTCCATCATCATCTTGCGCTTCACTGCCGCCATCTAAGCCTGCATCTTGATCGTCGTCACTATCACTTTGGGCAGAAGAACCATCATCTTCACTATCATCTGTGTTACTTTCATCACTCTCGTCTTCATTTTCACCAGATTTATTTTGATCTGTTTCACCTATATCTGCTTGCAGAGCAGTCAACAATTCTTTAGTTTTTTTAGCATAATTTTCTTGATCTTGGGTGTTTTCTGCTAATTGATTAAGTAAATTCCCTATTTTACTATTAATCCAAGGACGCCATTTTTCAAGAGATAAAGAGGTGTTTGCTGGTGAACTACATCCAGTAATTTTTTCTCTAATTACTAACTGTAATGCGTTCATTAGGGCTTCTTTATCGTCTCCACCTGGTACGGGCAAAATTGTTTCTTTAAATTTTTCTTCAACTAAATTTTGTAGATTATTCTTTATTCCAACTAGATTTTTTGATCCTACAGACTCTATGCGGGAATCTTCAGCAAATTGAAATATTTGAGATGATAGATCTGATGATGGCAAATACTTGTTATGCACGATGGGGTCATGATGCTTTATTTTAAGAGCAATTTTATCAGATTCACCCCTTAATCTTGAAAGCTGCGTACTATCCAATTCTTTTAAAATTTGAGGTAATCTAATTTCTTTTGTGGATAAATAACTTGAACTTCCAGAAAATTTGATTTCTCTTTCACTGTCAAGATCTCCTGAAACAGCCTTTAAAGTAGAGGCAGTTGCATTTTGGAATTGAGTATTTTCAGATTTATTACTCATCTGTGAATTTAAAGATCTTCAGTTTTGTCAACTTTAATTAAATCTCTTCCAAAACATCTTTGATAATATTCTGACAATATTGGTCGTTCCATTTCATCGCATTTATTAAAAAAAGTTAATTTGAAAGCTAAATCTATATCTTCAACTATATTTGTGTTTTCTGCCCATGTTATAACAGTTCTTGGAGACATTACTGTTGATAGGTCACCTGAGATAAAACCATTCCTTGTTAATTCAGCTATAGAAACCATGGATTTGATAGTTTCTTTTCCTTCTTTAGTTTTAAAATTTGGTACTTTAGATGCAACTATTTCCTCCTCTGCTTTTGCAGGTAAATAATTTAAAGTTGAAACAACTGACCATCTATCCATTTGACCTTGATTAATCTGCTGAGTTCCATGGTACAAACCCGTAGTGTCACCTAAACCTACAGTGTTAGCTGTCGCAAATAATCTAAAGTTTTGATGAGGATTAATTACTCTATTATTGTCAAGGAGCGTTAACTTGCCTGAAACTTCTAAAACTCTTTGGATAACAAACATTACATCTGCTCTACCTGCATCATATTCGTCAAAAACAATTGCAACTGGGTTCTGTAACGCCCAAGGCAAAACACCTTCCCTAAATTCTGTAATCTGTTTACCATCTTTCAAAATAATAGCGTCTTTACCTACTAGATCTAAACGACTAATATGACTATCGAGATTAACTCTAACACAAGGCCAATTCAATCTTGCAGCAACTTGTTCTATATGAGTTGATTTTCCAGTACCATGGTACCCTTGTATCATCACTCTCCTATTATAACAAAACCCTGCAAGGATTGCTTTTGTAGTTATTTCGTCGAATAAATAAGACTGATCAATATCAGGTACAAATCTAGTTTTTTCTTTAAATCCTAAAATTTTCATATTACTTTTAAAGCCGAAAATCTTTTCGGAATCTATAACTGAAGTTAGAGAAGTGGGAAAAGTTTCTGAGTTAAAGTCCATATTGTTAGTTAAACTAACTTCATTCATTATAGTTACTCCAAAGCAGGTTTATTTATTTTTTGTAGTTTTTGTAAATGATTTTAAAATATTTTTGTAGGCATTTGTTATATTTATGAACGTATCTTTATTTTTTGAATTTTTTTCATTTTGGACATCAGGATGCCATTTCTTTGCTAAAGTTTTATACTTAGATTTAACCTCACGTAATTTACTATTTGAACTTAAACCTAAAACTTTAAAGCAACTCTCTAGTTTTTTATCGACAACTTTTTCTTTAATTAATTTTTTTTGTCCATTGAAGGCCCTGAAGGCTTCTTCAAAATCATGATTTAAGTTTTTAGTACCAAATTTCCAACTTGGTCTATCCCAAGTAACAGATTTTCGTATTTCAATCTCTAATTCTTTTTCACTTAATCCTGCAAAATAATTCCAAGACTTGTTAAATATTTTTATACAACTTATACAAAAATATAAGTATTCATTTAAATTTTCTCTTGATTTAGGTGCAGGATAAATACCAGTTTCTTCACAACCTGGATTAGAGCAAATTTTCTCACTATTTTGATTTTGTTTTGTGTTCAGCATAACTTTATTTTTTTTAATTTATTATAGGATTATCTTTTAATACGTGCAAGATTGGAATGCATTTTTTAAATTTAATAAGTGGAAAGTTATTTTGAAAAGAAAATTAAAGATTGAAGAAATAATTGTAAACTATTTTAAACCACATTCTTTTTCTGTTTTAGACGTTTCTGAACAACATAGAGGTCACCAAAATTTTAGAGAAAATGTTGAAAGCCATTTTGAAATTATAATAGTTTCTGAAAAATTTCATAATAAAAATAAAATTGATAGACACAGAATGGTAAATGAATGTCTTAAAGAAGAGTTTTTATCAGACCTTCATTCAGTAGTTATTAAGACTTATACAATTGATGAACACAAAAATATATGAGATAAATTTTTATATTTTTTCTGTCGCCATTTCGTTCCATAAACGTAATTGAGAGATGAAATTACCTTTTTTTTGTAGAATCCTAAATCTTATATCAAAAAATCTAAATTCTTGACCAGGCTCTGGTATCGTTTTTGATTCATACAAAACTAACCCAGCGACAGTATTTGCATTTTGGTCAGGAAGGTACCAGTTTAGTGACCTATTTAAATCTCTTATTGTAACAGAACCATCAACAATAAAAGATCCATCCGGTTGTGGTTTTACACCTTTAACCTTAATGTCAGTTTCATCATCAATTTCACCCACGATTTCTTCTAAAATATCCTCTAGGGTAACAATGCCTCTAAAGTCACCATATTCGTCCACTACAACTGCAAAATGTTCTCTTCTAGTTTTGAAGATCTCTAATTGGTCAAATAACAAAGTTGTTTCTGGGGCAAAATATGGTTGTATCATCAACTCAGATAAGTTTATTGAGTTGATATTTTTAAAATTACGTCTTCTCAAATTTCTAAACAACTCTTTAGCGTGAAGTATTCCTATAATATTATCGGGATTCCCTGAATAAATTGGTATTCTAGTAAAAGGACTTTCACCAACGACCTTGAATATAATTTCTGGATTTTCCTCAGAATCAATCATTGTTACAGCACCTCTATGTGTCATAACAGCTTCAATTGTAACTTCATCCATATCAAGCATGCTTGACATCATTTTTCCTCTTTCTTTTCCTCGACTTTCGTTACCAGCATGTAATCTAATCATTCCTCTAAGTTCTTCAGTTTTGGCTTCCTCATCTTCAATTATTGGACCAGAAATAATCTTGGCAAAACGTTCTGTTATAAAGGTCGCTGGTGTAAATAAAAAAATAAAAAGTCTAATGATGGGGGCTACTGTTAAAGCTAATCTATCTGCATGGCTAAAAGCATACGTTTTAGGAATTACTTCAGCAAAAATTACAAGTACAATTGTTAATAATATAGTTACAAAAATTAAATCAAACTCTCCAAAATAACTTATAGCAAAACTGGTTGCGTAAACAGAGGCAACAATATTCACTAAATTATTCCCAATTAATATTGTACTTATCATTTTTTCTTTTTTTGCTAAAATTTTTTCAATTGTGACGGCTCTTTTATTACCTTGAAGTGCTAACTCGTGAATTCTTGCTTCTGAAACTGCAGTCAAAGCTGTTTCGGAACTTGAAAAAAAAGCTGACAAGATAATTAATAATAAAATATTAGTAAAAAAAATAAACAGTTCTGGCATTAAATTTCTTCATTTAAAAATTGGGTTAAAGCATTAACACTCACATTATGTTTAATAAAGGACTCACCAATCCGCTTATTTAATATGAATGTAAGCTCGTTTTGTCTGTTTTTTTTATCAAGTTTGAACTTCTGAATCATTCCGGATGTAGAAATAGATAATTTTTTAATATCATGTAAAGAAGTTGGTAGTTTTGATTTTTGAAAGAGATTAATTACTTTTTTAGTATCATCTATTGAACAAAAACATAATTTATTTGAGAGCTTAAAAGCTAAACATATTCCTATAGACACAGCTTCTCCATGTATTATTCTTCCATCAAAATTACCAAAGGACTCAATAGCATGAGCAAATGTGTGACCGAGATTAAGAAGAGCTCTTTTTCCTCCTTCTTTTTCATCATTCTTAATAATTTTAGCTTTTATTTCACAAGATTTAGTTATCATTTTCTGTAACTTAATTTTGTCATAAATGAAAATACTGTCATATTCTTGGTTTAACCAGTTGAAAAATTCTAGATCCTTTATTAATCCATATTTAATAACTTCAGCAAAGCCAGCTCGAAACTCTCGATTTGGAAGTGTTTTAAGTATATTTATATCTGCCAAAACTGCTTGAGGTTGGTGAAAAGAGCCAATTAAATTTTTACCTATTTTAGAATTTATACCAGTCTTACCTCCTACAGAACTATCAACCTGTGATAAAAGGGTGGTAGGAACTTGTATATAATTTATTCCTCTTAACAAAATAGACGCTGCAAAACCAGCAATGTCACCAATAACCCCTCCACCAAATGCAATTATTACATTTTGTCTATCTATTCCATACGTTAATACTTTTTCGATAATTTCATTTAGTTGATTTATATTTTTTGTTTGATCTCCTCCGGGAATATCAATGAAATTTAAAGTTGTTGTAAATTTATTTATTGACTTAACAAACTCCTCAAATTCATTATTGGGACTGGATTTAACAGAAAAAAAACTGTCATAAATAACAATAACATTTTTTTTATATATAAATTCTTTTAAAATTTCGCCACTACTGCTTAATATATTATCTCCAATAATTATTGGATATGATAAATTTTCTACTTTTCTATTTAAGGAAACGTTTAAGATTTTTGACTTCATTATGTATCTTTTTTAGTTCTAATTAGATATTATTTCAGTAATTTTTTCAATTATCTGGTTCTGATTAAGTTTATTAGTATTTAATTGATCATGACAAAGTGAATAGTATTTAATTCTTTTTTTCAAAAGCTCAGAAATTGATTTATTAACATCTCCTCTAATCATAGGTCTTTTTGATCCATCTCCAACTCTATTAATCAGTTTCTCGACAGGAGTGTTCAGCCAAATTACATGCGACTTTTTCAATAATATTGTTCTTGTATTTACGTTATCAAAAGCACCTCCACCTAAACTTATGACTGAACTTTTATTAGCATGTGATATAGTAAAAATTAATTCTTTAATAATATTTTCCTCAGCTTGTCTAAAAAATTTTTCTCCTTTTTTTTCAAAAATTGTTTTAATTGTATCGTTAAATTTTTGTTCAATTAATAAATCTATATCATAAAAATTAAAACTAAGATTTTTTGCAATCAGACGGCCAAATTTAGATTTCCCTGTGCCCATCATACCAATGAAAGTTATAATTTTATTATTATTAATGCTTTTTAGATTTATTTTATTTTTTTTTAACATAAGAGTAAATTATCATACTAACTTTTCGGAAACATCATATTTTTAGTAAATTTTTAAACTTTATGTTAATTAATCACGTTAGTAATAGACAAAAACTCGCCATAATTTAAAATTAAAGTCTTAATTAATTTTGGAATTGTATATGAAAAATTATAAGTTTTTATTAATCGTGTTTGTTTTTACTGTTTTAGGAGTTTTTGCTACAGTGACATATATTGATATGCCTGCACCTGATAAGTTAAAAAACAAAATTATAGATGTAAATGATAAAGTAGCAAGGTAGTCATAATTTGTTCAATATAGTGTTAAATCTTTTTTTTAGTTGTGGTCTTGTTTTTCTATTAAATATGGCTGAAATTCAAGTGTACGCCCAAACCACTAAATCAACCAATAAAGAACTTTTGGATAATAATAAAAATTCTATTATTAAAGTAAGTAAATTAGAAAAGCCTTCATTGGGATCACTAGGTATTAAAACAGAAGTAAATGAAATAATGGGTCTAGATATTTGGACTCAAATGAGGGCGTCTGATATAATTGAAAATTTTAATTATATTCCAGACATATTATTAAGTAAAAGCCTACACATTTTTTTAAGCGATTTGTACTTAAGCACGTCTAATCCACCAATTGGTAATTCAGATAATATAGTAAAATTCTTAGAAACTAGATTATATAAAATTAAAAGTGGTGGAAAGAGCCAAAAATTATATCAATTAGTTAGTCAGTTGCCGGGAGGCAAAAGGTGGGATTTTTGGAAACGTTGGCAGACAGAATATGAACTAATAAACCGTCAAGATAAAAAAGCGTGCCGATATGTTAATAAAAAATCAAAAATTAATTCGGATAACTTCTGGCAAATGGCTCGAATTTTTTGTCTTGCTATAGACGATAAAGTAAACCAGTCAGAGTTTATATTGGATTTAATTAAATCAAGAGGTTTTTCAGACAAAATTTTTGAAAATTTATTTCAGATTATTAATAATAACGAAAAAACTTTTAATTTGGAAAATGAATATAATAAAATTCAGCCTTTACATGTAATTATGATGGATACTTTAAAGATCCCAATTAAAGCAAATTACATTGCTCATTTTGCGATTGAGTATACAGATTCTCTTTTATCACTTACTTATTTAACTCCGAGCGCTAGATCTTTTCTATTAGACAAAAAAATGAATTATAGTTTTGTAAATGTTAACGAAATAATTGAAAATTATAAATCTGTAGCCGACGGTAATATTGACATAAAAAAAGCTTTATCTAGTTATACAAAAAAACCTAATGGGTTGAATAGAGCTAACGTTTGGCTAGCAATAATAACGATGAAAGATGAAATTAAAAAAGCAGAGTCAATAATAACTTTTATTAAATTAGAAATTAGAAATGGAAGATTTAAAGATATTGCCGATTTATATCTACCTGTTTTAGAAAATATAGATAAATCTTCTCTGACTAAAGAACTAAATAATTCAATAAATAGATTGATGATAATTTCCAAACCAAACTTATATCCGGATAATAGTTTAGCAAATATAATAATGTTAGAGAAAGACAAGACTTGGAATTGGGAAATAATTCTAAAAGAAAGAGCATGGCCTATCATTCCTATTATTGAAAAATCAGGGATGAAAGAACCAAGTTCAATTGAATGGCTTGATTATGTAAATAGTACAGATGAAAAAAAATTGGGCGACGATAGTTTTACTAGATGGGAAAATAGTTATAGTTTCAAAAATTTCATTTTAAGAAAATCTATTGAACAAGCCGCTGATAATGACAGAAAAGCGCTAACAGTTTTACTTATAGGTAGATTAATGGATGACACTACATTAGTTGATTTTGACATAAACAATATGATTACTATAAGGTCGGCACTTATTAAAATAGGT
The DNA here is from genome assembly GCA_902533225.1 of uncultured SAR116 cluster alpha proteobacterium. Classification (GTDB taxonomy): domain Bacteria; phylum Pseudomonadota; class Alphaproteobacteria; order Puniceispirillales; family Marisalimonadaceae; genus Marisalimonas. The sequence goes on from CACALC010000004.1 coordinate 57,391, forward strand.
TTGTTAGATTTAGCTGATAAAATTACTTATGAAATAATGACCTCTAAGTTTATTAATTTTTAAAAAAGTTTATTGATGAAAAAAAACAAAGATCAAAATATCGAGTTGGTTAACAGAATAATAAATGTTATTAGTTTAGAGAAAGGCCTATCTAAAAATACTAAAATTGCATATAGATCTGATATAAATCTAATATTTAATTTATTGAACGATAATAATATCAATGCTCTAGAAGCGCAAGAACACGATTTTAAAGAAATATTTTTTTTATTAAGAAGTAAGAATTTTAAACCAAGCTCATTAAATAGAAAACTTTCATCACTTAAACAATTTTATCAAATTTTAAAAGAAGAAGGGTATATAAAATTAAACCCATTGAGTAATCAAGAAAGTTTTAAAAAGCATGTAAAATTACCTAAATCTTTATCAGAAAATGTTATGATTTCGCTTTTAGAAAAAGCTAAGTATGATTACGAAAAATCACAAGATTTATCTCTTCAAAAAAATAAATGTTTGCGTACCTTAACAATACTAGAGATTTTATACTCAACAGGTATGAGGATTACTGAGTTATTAGAATTGCCATTATCAGACTTTATAAATATAACTGAAAAGTTGCAAATTAAGGGTAAAGGTGAAGTTTATAGAATGGTCGCTTTTAATAAAGAAGCCAAAAGTGCAATAGATATTTGGTTAGATCATAGATCTACCTTACAGGGATCAATAGATAATAAATATATGTTTCCTGACAAAAATGGTAGCGGGCATATCTCACGTCAAATTATTTACAAAGATTTATCTTCTTTGTCAAAAAGTATAGGTATTGATAAAAAGGAAATTTCACCTCATAACATTAGGCATAGTTTTGCGACTCATATGCTAAATCGAGGGGCTGATCTAAGATCATTACAAAAACTGCTAGGTCATGCTGATATTAGCACTACTGAAATATATACTTATGTCAAATCAGAGAGGCTCTCAGGCCTTATTAAAGATACTCACCCTTTAAATAAAATGAATTTTAAAAATAAAGAAGGTTTTTAATATGATTAAACATTTTCTATCTTTTGAAAAACAAATATCAGATCTTGAAGGAAAAATAGAAGAGTTACGTCATTTATCCTCTGGGACTGATATAAATATAGCTGAAGAAATTGGTAAACTTCAAGGGGCAGTTTCAGAAGAATTAAAATCTACTTATTCACAACTTACCCCTTGGCAGAAAGTTCAGGTTTCTAGACATCCTGAAAGGCCTCATTTTCAAGATATTGTTAAACAATTATTTGAATGTTACATACCTCTTTCCGGTGACAGAAATTTCTCTGACGATAATGCCCTTACAGGTGGAACAGCAATTTTTAAAGGTAAAAGCATTATTGTTATGGGTATTGATAAAGGAAAAAATACAGATGACAGAATTTTAAAAAATTTTGGCATGGCTAGGCCTGAAGGCTATAGAAAAGCAGTACGACTTATGGAGTTGGCAGATAAATTTCTTATACCAATAATTATGTTTGTTGATACTGCTGGAGCCTACCCAGGACAAGGAGCCGAACAAAGGGGACAGGCAGAGGCTATAGCTAGATGCATACAAAAAAGTTTAGAAATCAGAGTGCCAACTATATCAATAATTACAGGTGAGGGTGGCTCTGGCGGAGCAGTTGCTCTAGCTGTCGCAAATAATACTTTAATGTTAGAGCATGCTATTTATTCTGTTATTTCACCCGAAGGTTGCTCTTCTATCTTGTGGAGAAGCGCAGATAATGCAGATAAGGCGGCAGAAGCCTTAAAATTAACTGCACAAGATATGGAAAGATTTAAAATCATTGATGAAGTAATCCCAGAACCTGTTGGCGGTGCTCATAGAAATCCTGAGATGGCTATAAATGCCATAGGAAATGTTATAGAAAAAAGACTAGACCTCCTATTATCAATAAGTAAAGAAGAAATCATAAAACAAAAAGAAGATAAATATTTAAATATCGGTTGAATATTTTTTTTTGCTAAATATATTTGGAATTGCTTGTCTGGCTAATGTAACTTCTTGTAAATTTATTCTTGTATAAATTAAGCCTTCTTTTTTATTTGCTTCACTTAAAATTTTCCCCCAAGGAGAAATAATCAAAGAATGTCCAAAACTTGTTCTTCCACATTGATGTTTACCACTTTGAGCTGGCGCAATTATAAATGAACCGGTTTCAATAGCTCTAGCTTTCAATAATGTGTGCCAATGATACGGACCAGTAACATTCGAGAAAGCTGAAGGAACAGTAATAATTTCTGCACCATTTTTAGCTAAATCTTGGTATAAATTTGGAAATCTTAGATCATAGCAAATCGTCATTCCGATTTTTATTTTATTTTCTTTTATTTCGCCAATAACAGCTTTATTCCCAGATGAGTAAGTATCTGATTCTCTATAAATATCACCATTTGGTAAGTTAACATCATATAGATGTATTTTATCATATTTACACAAAACTTTTCCATCGGGGCCAATTAAGAAGGATCTATTAGTTATTTTATTTTCTAACTTTATTGGTAAAGAACCAATTAAAATATAAACTGCATTATTTTTGGCCAATGCCATCAGAGTTTGTAGGCTAAAATTTTTCAATTCTGGTTTTGCTAATTTTTTTGTAATTGTTGAATTTTCATGAAGAGAAGTAGCGCATTCAGGCAAAGCAATAAATTCAGCACCCAAATCAACGGCCTCTTTTATTAATTTCTTTATAATTTTTAAAGTAAGTAGTTCATCCTTAGTTGAAGCGTATTGAAGGCATGCGATTGATAGATGTTTTGATATATTATTTATTGAAAAATCTCCAATCCATTTTCTTGATCAAGTTTATGCAATTCATCGCACCCACCAATATGTTGGTCATCAAAAAAAATTTGTGGTACCGACGTTCTCCCATTTGATCTATTAATCATTTCTTTTTTCTTTTCATAGTTTATGTCAACATTAATCTCATCAAAAAGAATGTTTTTTCTTTTTAATAAAGATTTTGCTTTATAGCAAAATCCACATAAAGAACTTGTATATATAACTACCTTGTTAACTTTGTTCATGAGTATTCCTAAATCATTTAAATTTTTAAAATAGATCTTGTAAACAATATATTAAAGCATCATCAGCAGGTGGCATTTTATAATCTCGAAGCATATTTGGTTTGACCCATTCTAATTTATTATTTTCCATAGACATAGGTTCCCCATCCCATCTTCTACAAATATACAAAAGCAATAATAATTGAAAATTGTTATAATCAAACTCACTAAAAGATAAAGGGGCAATACATTTGTTATTTATATCAATATTTAATTCTTCTTTAACTTCTCTAATTAGAGCTTTTTCAGGAGTTTCACCTTCTTCAACTTTACCTCCAGGAAATTCCCAAAATCCAGACAAGTGTTTTTTTTCAGGTCTTTTTGATAATAAAATCTCGTTTTCATTATTTATAAGAGCAATTGAAACAACAATTTTTAAATTTTTATGATCTATAATCGGCATTAATCTGAATATATTTATGTGTTAAATCACACGTATATACTTTTCCACAACACTTACCCACCCCAACATCTATTGACAAATAAACTTCATCTTGTTTTAAATGTTTTGTTGCTCGAGCTTCTGAATAGTTCTTATGAATCATCCCTTTATTAGTGACTAATTCATCACCTATGTAAATTTTAATCTTATCTCTCTCCGCACGTTCTCCTGATTTACCTATAGCCATAATTATTCTGCCCCAATTAGCATCTTCTCCAGCAATTGCAGTTTTAACCAAGGGAGAATTAGCGATAGAAAGGGCAATTTTTTTCGCTGATTTTTTTGTTTTAGCACCTGTAACATTAATGGTAATAAATTTTGATGCACCCTCGCCATCTTTAATAATTAATTTAGCTAATTCTAACATTAAGCTGGATAAAGTAATTTTAAACTCTTTAAGGCGTCTGTCTGAATATTTTGTAATTAAGTTATGATTAGCCATTCGTGTGGCAGTCAATAAAACTGTATCACTTGTTGATGTGTCACTGTCTACAGTTATTGAGTTAAAACTAGTTTCGTTTGCTTTTGCTAGGAGCCTTTGAAGAATGTCTGAATGTAAATTAGCATTGGTAAAAATAAACCCTAACATTGTCGCCATGTCTGGTGCTATCATGCCTGAGCCTTTGGTTATACCGACAATGTCAATTTCAATGCCATCAATTTTACATGTTCTCATTACAACTTTAGGGAAAGTGTCGGTTGTTTTAATTGCATGTGCAGCTTGAAACCAGCTTTGAGTTTCGCAAGAAGTTATTGATTTAAGGCCGGTTATAATTTTATTAGTATCTAACTGTTCACCAATTACACCTGTAGATGCTGTATAGATTTCGTTAATATTGGAATTTAATTTTTTTGAAAGATACTTACTTATTTTTAAAACTGACTCCTCGCCTAATTTACCTGTAAATGCATTTGCGTTTCCAGAATTAACAACAATGGCTCTAACAGTAGCTTGCTGTGCAGAACTTAAATTACTTTTACATAGATTTACAGGTGCGCTAGATGTTAGAGATTTGGTAAAAACACCGGCAATCGAACATGATTTATCAAATTCAACTAGCAGGAGATCATCTTCATTATCAGGAGTGTTTTTTATTCCACAAAAAGTAGTGAAAACTTTTATGCCTTCCAAATGAATATCTTTTTTATGATTATTTTTCATAATAAAATCTATAAGAATTAATTATTTACTTTTTTTGAAACATCTTCAAAGTCAACAATAGTTATATTTTGATTTTTTCTAATTTCTTTTTCTAGGTTAGATAATGAAAATTTCCTAATTCTCTCAACTATTTGTTGTTTAACTATATTCAATTCTTTTGGCTTAGAATTTCTGATGTCATTCAGCATAATGACGTGGTACCCAAATTTAGTTTTAACAGGCGCTTCTGTTATTGTACCTTTTTTTAGTGCAAATGTAGCCTTCTCAAAAGCATTTACCATTTGTCCTGATTGAAACCAACCTAACTTTCCCTCATTTTTTCCAGATGGTCCAATAGAATATTCTCTTGCTAATTCAGAAAATTTGGATTTATTTTTTATTTTTTTAATTATTTCCAAAGCTTCTTTTTTACTTTTTAATAAAATGTGGCTAGCATTGAATTCTTTTGATGATTTAAAATTTTTGACATAATTATTATAGTATTTATCTATAGTCTCTTTTTTGACTTGATTAGTAAGAAAATTATTCAGCCAATATTTAGCCATTATTTGATCTTTATTTTTCTTTAATAAATAAGCAACTTCTGTGTTTAAATCTAATTTATCTTTATAAGCTTGTTTCATAATTAAGTGCTGGTTTATAAGTTCGTTTACAATATTTGGATATATATCAGATAGAGGCCTTTCTTTTATTTTTTTAGGTAATCTGTTCAAGGCATCCAATACGTCTTGAGCAGTTATAATGTGGTCATTAACTTTTGCAGCAATAATTTTACTTGGGTTTTCAGCTAAAGCGTTACAAATTGAAAAAGCAAAAAATAATTTTCCTACAATAAAAAAAATTTTAATAGAAGACATTTTAGTATAATCCAATTATAAATTTAATTTTTTTACAGGTTTTTTTTGTAGTATACAAGGAATGATGTGTTTTTTTATAGTATTCAAAGATTATTAAGAACATATATATAATAATTGGAGCTCTATTAAATGTTAAACAAATTAACGTCTAGATTTTTTGGCTCGTCCAATGATAGACAAATAAAAAAATATAGACCTATCATTGAAAAAATTAATAGTTTAGAAGAAGATCTTCAGAAAATTTCTGACGATGAATTAAAACTAAAGACTACTTATTTTAAAGATTTGTTATCTAAAGAGCAGAACTTAATAAATATTTTACCCGAAGCTTTTGCGAGCGTTAGAGAAGCTGCAAAAAGAACACTAAATCAAAGACATTTTGACGTTCAATTGATGGGTGGCCTAGTCCTTCATGAGGGTAAGATTGCCGAAATGAAAACTGGTGAAGGTAAAACTTTAGTTGCTACTTTAGCATGTTATTTAAATGCCTTAGAAGGAAAAGGAGTTCACGTAGTAACCGTAAATGACTATTTAGCTCAAAGAGACTCTCAATGGATGGGACAAATATATGAATTTTTAGGCATGTCTGTTGGCTGTATAGTCTCTGAAATGGACGACCATCAAAGAAGACTTGCTTATAAAGCTGATATTACATACGGAACTAATAACGAATTCGGATTTGATTATCTAAGAGATAATATGAAATATAGTTTAGATGAAATGGTTCAGAGACCATTCAATTTTGCTATTGTTGATGAAGTTGACTCCATTTTAATAGATGAAGCTAGAACACCACTGGTTATATCTGGTCAATCTGAAGATTCTTCAATTTTATATAAAACTATAGACAAGTTTATTCCATTACTTAAAGAAGATGACTATGAACTTGATGAAAAACAAAGAACTTGTAATCTCACCGATAATGGAATTGGTAATATTGAACAAGCATTAAAGTCTGAAAACTTAATTGAGGATGGAAGTCTTTTTGATGTTAAAAACGTATCTATATTGCACCACATAAATCAAGCTTTAAGAGCTCACAAGCTATTTAAAAAAAATACTCATTATATGGTTAAAAATAATAGTGTAATTATTATTGATGAATTTACTGGGCGCGCTATGGAAGGTAGACGTTTTGGCGAAGGTCAACATCAAGCAATTGAGGCTAAAGAAAAAATTACTGTTCAGCCTGAAAATCAAACTTTAGCAAGTGTAACTTTTCAAAACTATTTCAGAATGTACCCTAAATTGTCAGGAATGACAGGGACAGCTCTAACAGAAGAAGGAGAATTTTCTGAAATTTATAATTTACATGTAATAGAGGTGCCCACTAATTTAAAAATAGCACGAATAGATAGTAACGACGAAATTTATAAAACTAATCTAGAGAGAGATGAAGCTGTAATTAACTTAATTGAGGAGTGTAAAAAAAACAACCAACCAGTTTTAGTAGGAACGGTATCAATCGAAAAATCTGAAATTTTATCAAAATTGTTGAAAGCAAAAAATATTGATCATGAAGTTTTAAATGCTAAGTTTCACGAACAAGAGGCTCAAATTATTGGCTACGCTGGAGTTCCAGGTTCAGTTACAATAGCAACTAATATGGCGGGTAGAGGCACAGATATTCAGTTAGGCGGAAATTTAGAAATTAGACAAGCAAAAGAGATTAAAGTAGATGATTTGAACTCTGAGAAAGTTAAAAATTTAATAAACGACATAGAAGAAAAGAAAAATGTAGCTCTTAAGTCGGGTGGTTTGTATGTAATTGGTACAGAGCGTCATGAAAGTAGAAGAATTGATAACCAGCTTCGGGGTAGAACAGGCAGACAAGGTGACCCTGGAAGCTCAAAATTTCTACTGTCTCTACAAGACGATCTAATGAGAATATTTGGTTCAGACAGATTAGAGACAATGTTAGGAAAACTTGGCTTGGAAAAAGGAGAAGCTATTGTTCACCCATGGATAAATAAGGCCGTAGAAAAAGCACAAGGTAAAGTTGAAGCTCATAATTTTGAAATTAGAAAACAATTATTAAAGTTTGATGATGTTATGAATGATCAAAGAAAAGTTATTTTTGATCAAAGAAAAGAAATAATGAGATCAGATGATATTAGTGAAATGATCTTAGATATGCGCCATGAGGTTATAGAAACGATAGTATTCAAGTCTATTCCTGAGCAAAGTTATCACGATCAATGGGATTCAGAAACGTTAGCAACCGATGTTAAAAATTATTTAGGTATAACAGTCCCAATTATTAAATGGACTAAAGAAGACGGTATTATCGAAAAAGAGATCATATCACGTCTAATTGAATTATCTAATAATTTCATGGCAGAGCGGGCTGTAAAATTTGGAATTGACGTTTTCAGGCAGGCAGAAAAAACTCTATTATTACAAGTTTTAGATCAGGGCTGGAAAGAACATTTATTGATGTTAGACCAAATGAGGCAATCTATAGGTTTGAGAGCTTATGCTCAAAAGGATCCCTTAAATGAATATAAAAAAGAAGCTTTTGAGTTATTTGAAAATATGCTTGATAAATTAAGAAAAACTATTACGTCTGTATTGTCGTATATAGAAATTGAACAAGAAAACATTCAGTCAAAAGAATATAATAATGAACCTCAAACACTCCCAAGTAGCAAAAAAATACCAAGAAATTCAATATGTCCATTATGTGATTCAGGAAAAAAATACAAACATTGTTGTGGAAAACTTTAAGCATAATGATTAAATATAAATTAAAGTGTAAATCTACATATTGTAATGAACAAAATGAATTTGACGGTTGGTTCCAAAATATTGAGGCATTTGAAAAGCAAATGTCATTAGGTCTAATAAGTTGCCCAATATGTGGCAGTCATAATATCATTAAATTATTGGCTACACCGAATTTAAGAAAGGCTAAATCTCAAACCACTAAAAATACTAAAATTGCAAATGATACGTTAGTCACGAACTCTGAAAAGAGCGTTTTGGGAAATGAAAATTTAAAAAATGTTACAACTATCTTAAGGACTATAAAAAAAGAAATACAAAAGAACTCTACTTTTGTTGGAGATAAGTTTGTTTCTGAGGCTAGATCTATGAAAGAAGGTCAAATTAAAGAAAGACCAATTCATGGTCATGGTACAAAAAAAGAAATCCAAGAATTACGAGATGAAGGAATTGATGTAATTAATATTCCTTGGATCCCAGATGATCACTAAGTTATAATCTTATACCAGCAGCACCATAGTTTACATCTATATTAGATGATAATCTAAAATCTCCAAATTCCTTTTTTAAGATATTGTTAATTTTTAAAGTAGGTACAAAACCTACAAAATTATCTAAGATGATATTATGCTCTTCGGCTTCTGATGAAAGTTTTTGTGGTGAAATGAATTTATTTGGATCATGAGTGTTCTTTGGAACAACCTTTAAAATGTTTTCAGCAAAAAACTTTCCTAATAATATACCTAAAAAAGATTTATTTATTGTGGTGAAGACGATCAAACCACCAGATCGGCTCAATTTGGAAATATCTGATAGGAAAACTTTTCTTTCATTTACATGTTCAATAACCTCTGATGCGATGACAATGTCAAATTTATTTAAAAATTTGTCTTTTTTACTTCTAAGGAGTTCACTTGTAGTTAAACATTTGTAATCAATTTCTAAACGACTTTTAAATGAATGCTCTTTAGCTACATTAATAGAACTTTCTGAAGCATCAATCCCAGTTACTCTTGCACCCAATCTACTTAAACGTTCAGATAATATGCCACCACCACAACCAATATCTATACATTCAATGCCTTCTAAAAATTTAGCTTCTAAATTTTTATGACTAATAATTCTACTAGCATTGTTTTTAATAAATTCTATTCTTGCATTTGATAATTTATGTAGTGCAGAAAAAGGGCCAGATTTATCCCACCACTTGTTGCTTAATAAAGAAAATTGTTCTATTTCTTTTACGTCTACTGTATTAGTCATTATATGATTTTCAAGAATGTTTTAAATTATATGTTACATTTTAAAAGGATAACAGAAATTTGAATATTGTGGTATTGAAATTTGGAGGAACTTCAGTTGCAGATATTCCACAAATAAAAAACATTGCACTAAAAATTAAATTAGAAGTAGAAAAAGGTAATAAGGTTATAGTTGTAGTTTCAGCTATGTCTGGAGTTACAAATAATTTAATAGATTTAGTTAAAAATACTTCAGATATACCACCCTATTCAGAATATGATACTGTTATATCAACGGGAGAACAAATTACGTCAGCTCTATTAGCCATTGCCCTAGAAAAAATATCTATAAAAGCTCGTTCTTGGTTAGGTTGGCAAATACCAATAGTCACTGATAAAACATATGGGAAATCAGTGATTGAAAAAATTCAAACAGATAACATTTCAAAAGATCTAGAAGTTAATCAGGTTGCAATAGTTTCTGGTTTTCAAGGAGTATCAAGTGAAAATAGGATTACTACTTTAGGAAGAGGTGGTTCAGACACAACAGCAGTTGCAATGGCAGCTTCTTTTTTAGCAGTTCGTTGTGATATCTATACAGATGTTGATGGTGTGTATACAACTGACCCTAGAATTGTCAAAAGCGCAAAGAAACTTGATATAATTACATATGAAGAAATGTTAGAATTAGCCTCTCAAGGGGCTAAGGTTCTTCAAGCCAGGTCTGTGGCATTAGCTATGAAATATGGTGTAAATTTAAGAGTTCTTAGTAGTTTTGAAGATTTACCAGGTACGTCTATTGTTAAAGAGGAAAAGAATATGGAAAAATCTGAAATAAGTGGAATTGCCCATAGTTTAAATGAGGCTAAAATAACATTACATGGAGTTCCTGATCAACCTGGTCAGGCCGCGGATATTTTTGGAACATTAGCACAACACTCAATTAATGTAGACATGATTGTCCAGTCTTCGTCTATCAATCATGAAGTAACTGACATTACATTTACTATACCCGAAACTGATTTGATAATTGCTGAAAAAGCAATAAAACAACTCCAGAAAAAAATATGTTTCAATAAGTTCACGAGTGATACAAATGTTGTGAAAATTTCTGTCATAGGAAATGCAATGCGAACGCAATCTGGGATAGCTAAGACAATGTTTGAAACATTGGCAAGAAATCAAATTAATATTCATGTTATTTCTACAAGTGAAATTAAGATTTCAGTTCTTATTTCCTCAGATTATTATGAACTGGCAATGAGATCGCTACATTCTGCATTTGGTTTAGATATCTGATATCTATTAAGTAAATTTTTCTAGATTTGAGTCGTTAAAACAATTGTTGATTTAAAAGGTATCTCATTATAAAATGAATTATCTTTAGGAGATTGCATGCCCGGTTTAATTGTAAAAGATAAATCAAAATCTTTATTAGATGAAGACTCTACTATTTCAGACGTTATTACTGAAGCTTTTGATAATGTTGAACTTACTACTATAGGTAAATTGTGTCTTGATGCAAGAGTAAATAACGGTCTTACACAAGAACAGGCTAGTGCCTTACTAAAAGTAAGAGTTAAGATTATCAAAGACTTTGAAAATGGTGATCAGATTGATTTACCGGGCACAGCCTACAAAATAGGATTTGTAAGATCGTATGCACGATTGTTGAAATTGGATAGCGACCTTTTAGTTCAAGAATTCAAAGAAAGTTTAGAAGTAGACAACTTTAAGGAAGAATATAAATTTCTATCACCAGAAATTAATAATAATAAGATTTTACCAATAGGTGCTGTTGCATCTTTTTTTATTGCGCTCGTTGTTTATTCGGGTTGGTATTATACTGACAGAAATAATGCAATTAACATGTCATCTAACAATGTTTTAGATAAACAAATTGAAAAAATAACTGAAACAGATAAAAATAGTTATGTAATTATAGAAGAAAATTTTGACCCTAAAAATTCTATTATTTCAAAGATAGAAAATGAAGGTGATGAAATTAAACACAGTATGCTGGAAGAAAAAGCGAATATTACTGAAGTTAAAGAAAATCTTGTTAAAAACCCTATTAATTCTTATCCAAATAATGAAAAAATTTCTAGCTCTTCTAATGCAGTTAATACAAAAAATATTGAAACCCAAACTAATGAAATGTCAGCAAAAGCAAATGAGAGAGATCCCAGTAATGAAATGGTACTCAAAGCTATTGGTAATAGTTGGGTAGAAATTGAAGATTTAAATGGTAATATCTTAATGACAAGACTTATGAGACCTGGCGAAACATATGTCGTTCCAAATATCAATGGCTTAACTTTTAATACGGGTAATGCTGGGGCATTATCTTTATCTCAAGGTGATGTTATTGTCCCAAAGCTAGGAGCTATAGGTGAAATTATTACAGCTCGACCATTAAACATAAAGGCATTTTCAAAAGTGCCATTAGCTGTTGAGTAGATTTATTTAGAATAAATTTACTTAAAAAAATCTATAGGACATATCAATGAATATAAGGCCATACAGGCATATAGAACGAAGAAAATCTAGAATGATTAAAGTTGGTAATGTTTTTGTTGGTGGTGATGCTCCAATTAGTGTTCAGACAATGACTAATACTCTTACTACAGATATTAATGCAACATTAGAACAAATTAATTTATCTGCAGACGCTGGAGCTGACATTATCAGGGTGTCATGCCCAGATAAAGAATCTACTCAAGCTCTAAAGGAAATTGTTAAATTATCCCCAATACCTATTGTAGCCGACATACATTTTCATTATTTGAGAGCAATTGAAGCAGCTGATGCTGGTGCTGCTTGTTTAAGAATTAATCCCGGTAATATAGGTAATATAAAAAAAGTCAAAGAAGTTATTAGTGCTGCTAAACAAAATGAAACTTCAATAAGAATAGGTGTGAACGCCGGCTCTTTAGAAAAAAATATCTTAGAAAAATACGGTGAACCAACACCTGAAGCTCTTGTAGAGTCGGCATTAGACCATATTCGGATATTAAAAGAGCATGACTTCCATGATTATAAAATTAGTGTAAAAGCCTCAGACGTTTTTCTAGCAGTTGCAGCTTATACTCAATTAGCAGACATAGATAATTGTCCTCTGCACATAGGTATTACAGAAGCAGGAAGCCTTAGAGCGGGAACAGTTAAGTCATCAATTGGTCTTGGTAATTTGTTATGGTCAGGAATAGGAGATACCATTAGGGTCTCATTGTCTGCGCATCCTTCTGAAGAAGTTAAAGTCGGTTACGAAATGTTAAAGTCATTAGGATTAAGAAGAAGGGGAGTAACCGTTATTTCTTGTCCTTCATGTGCTAGACAACAATTTGATGTTATTAAAACTGTTCAAGAAGTAGAACAAAGGCTCGAGCATATTTCTGAGTCAATCACTGTATCAATTATTGGTTGTATTGTGAATGGTCCTGGAGAAGCTAAAGAAACAGATATTGGATTGACAGGTGGTGGGAAAGGTACTCATCAAATTTATGTAAATGGCATCACGGATCACATAATTAGAAATGAAAATGTTGCTGATTATATAGTAAATTTCGTTCAAAATAAAATTGAACAGCGAAAATTAACTTAGTTTAATTAATTCATATCTTATAGGATTATAATGGAAAAACTTAGAACGGTAAGAGGTGTACATGATCTTCTACCTGACGCCTTACACAAACACAAAAAAGTAATAAAAGCGGGATTAAACGTCTCTAGTAAATATTGCTATTCTGAAATAGAAATACCTATATTTGAGTTTTCGGAAGTTTTTAAAAAACCACTTGGCAAATCAAGTGATATTGTAACAAAAGAGAATTACATTTTTAAAGATAGAAGTGATGACGAATTAATGTTAAGGCCGGAAGGAACTTCTGGCGTAGTAAGAGCATTTTTAAATGCTGGGTTAGTTCAAGACATACCTCAAAGATTCTCTTATTTTGGTCCTATGTTTAGATATGAAAGGCCTCAGAAGGGAAGACTTAGGCAATTTAAACAATTTGGTGTAGAATGTATTGGGATAAGTAATTCAATGGCAGACATTGAGGTAATATCTTTAGGTTATGAATTCTTAAAGAAATTAAATGTAACAGATAAAATCACTCTAAAAATTAATTCTCTTGGTGACACTGACAGTAGACTCACCTATAGAAAAGTTTTGATAAATTATTTGAATGATTATAAATTTAAACTTTCAAAAGATAGTATTAAAAGATTGTCCGAAAATCCTCTTAGAATACTTGATAGTAAAAATGAAATTGACCAAAAAATATTAATTAATGCTCCGAATGTTTTGGATTATTTGAACGAGGAATCGAAAGAAAGATTTCAAAATGTCTGTGAAGGATTAAATGTTTTAAAAATCAAATATGAAATAGATAAAAATCTTGTTAGAGGCTTAGATTATTATTGTCATACTGCTTTTGAATTTATTACAGATCAATTAGGTGCTCAAGGAACAGTCTTAGCAGGTGGGAGATATGATGGTCTGTCTAAAATGCTTGGTGGAGTAGATGTTGCTGGAGTTGGCTGGGCAGCAGGAATAGAAAGACTAGCACTGATGGTTCAAAGTGAATATATCAATAATCCCGACATAGTATTAATGGCTCAAACTGAGGTTCATAATCATCTTTTGCTTCCAATAATGAATGAATTGATTAATCAAGGTTTTAAAGTTGAGATAATTTATACAGGAAATATGTCTAAAAAATTTAAAAGAGCAAACAAAATTAATGCATTATATGCAATCTTACTTGGTGAAGAAGAAGTGGCTAAAAAGGTTATTAAATTAAAAAATCTATCATCAGGCTTGGAGCAGTTAATAGATTTAAATCAAGGAATAAAAATTTTAAAAAAAATATTACATAACTAACTGGAGCAAAGTTTGAGTTTAAAAAATAATATTGATAAAATTATACAAAGAGAGGCTGAGATCGAACAGTTACTTGTTAATTCATTCAATTTAAAATCATCAGAACTAGCTGAATTATCAAAGGAGTTATCTGATATCAAACCGATTACGGACCTCGCAAAAAAGAAGGATGTCATGTTGCAAGAATTATTGGATCTTAGTGATATATTGAATGACAATGAGGCTGATGATGATATTAAAAAGGTTGCTCTTAGTGAGTTTGAATTTTTAAAAGAAGAAATTAGTATTCTTGAAAGAAATATACAATTTGCGTTGCTACCAAAAGATAAAGACGACACTCGAAACGTAATCATTGAGGTAAGGGCAGGAACTGGAGGTGACGAAGCGGGGCTTTTTGCGTCTGATCTTTTTTCGATGTATGAGAAACTATCTATGAAGCATAAATGGAAATTTGAGGTCATGGAAGTATCCGAAACTAACGTTGGAGGTTATAAAGAGGCTCAAGCCAATATTTTAGGCAATGGAGTATTTGGAAGATTAAAGTTTGAGTCTGGTGTTCATAGAGTCCAAAGAGTACCAACTACTGAAACGAGCGGGAGAATACATACTTCTGCAGCTACAGTAGCCGTCCTTCCTGAGGCAGAAGACTTAGAAATTTCCATTGAAGAGAAGGATCTTAGAATTGATGTTTTCAGATCTAGTGGACCAGGCGGCCAATCTGTAAATACTACAGACTCAGCTGTAAGAATTACACATCTTCCTTCCGGTATAGTAGTAAGTCAACAAGACGAAAAATCTCAGCATAAAAATAGAGCGAAAGCTATGAAAATACTTCTATCTAGATTATACGAAACTGAAAGACAGAAGCAGCAAGATCAGAGATCTTCTTCTAGAAAAGATCAAGTTGGCTCAGGTGACAGGTCTGAAAGAATAAGGACTTATAACTATCCTCAAGGAAGAGTCACTGACCATAGGATCAATTTAACGTTGCATAAGTTAGATAAAGTTATTCAAGGTGAAGCCCTCGATGAATTAATTGACGCCCTCATAGTTGAAGATAGAAGCTTAAAGTTAGCATCAAATGAATAAAAAAAAAATTGATGTCTATAGTTTAATTAAACGGGAAGTTGAAAAATTAAAAAAAATAGGTAACAAAACGGCTAGCCTAGACTGTAGGTTGTTGCTTTCTCAAATTCTAAAAAAAACTAATACAGTTTATACTCATCAAGAGGTTTATATTTCACAAAATCAAATAATAAAATTTCAAACCCTAGTTAAAAAAAGAGAAGAGGGTCAACCTGTATCAAGAATTTTAAATAGAAGAAATTTTTGGAAAAGAGAGTTTATCCTTGATGAAGAGACTCTTGATCCAAGACCTGATTCTGAAATATTAATAGAGACGGTTCTAGAACATTTTTCTGATAGTACCCCATTATTAAAAATATTAGATTTAGGATCTGGTTCTGGCTGTTTGGGTTTATCGTTATTAGAAGAATATGAAAATGCTTCAATAATCTTTGTAGATGCATCCAAAAAGTCTCTTAATATTGTTAAGAGAAACTCGCATCAATTTAGATTAAAAGGTAGATTAAAGTATATTAATCTGGATTGGCATACAGATGATTGGGATACAAAGTTATTAAATTCTACAGATAAGACAAAGTTTGATATAATTGTAACTAACCCACCATATATACCCTCCAATGAAATTAAGTTTTTGGAAACAGAAGTAAGAGAATACGATCCTATTCTAGCATTGGATGGAGGTAATGACGGTTTGGATGCTTACAGGTCTATAATCCCAAAGCTTAAAAATTTATTAAAGCCTGATGGGAAAATATTTGTTGAAATAGGCAAAGATCAAGAAAATTTAGTATCAAAAATAGGTTTGCAGAATGGACTTCTTTCTGTTGGATACAAAAAAGATTTATCAAATATAAACAGGGTGATTGTATTTAATATCAAATAATTTTTTTTCTGCTTGGCTAAATCAAAAAAAGTTTATATAAATAATATGTAAGTTGAATTCTTACTTTTAAACCTTAAATTTTGAATTATTGAGCTATTGGTTGAAAAAAGAGCTCCTAACACTTTTATATAAAGTATTGTATTAATAAAAACAAAAGCTTAAATTTTTAGGAAAATTATGAGACAGCAAAATAATGGGCGTCGTCGCCAAAACCGTGGATCTAATCGTCGAAACTTTGGCAACGGAAATTATACTGGAAACTTAAATAAAAATACTGTCATTGATAGCGCAGGACCTGATGGTCGCCAAAGAGGCTCAGTTAGTCAATTAAGTGAGAAGTATATTAGTCTTGCATCGGATGCTGCATCGTCGGATGATCGAATATTGGCAGAATCTTTCCTACAATTTGCTGATCATTATTATAGACTCCAGAAAGAAATAGAAATAAATAACGAAGCGAAAGAAACAAGAATTAAAAATGAAACACAGATAAGTGAAGAGGTTGTTTCTGAAGCTGAAACAGACAAAAATGATAAAAGGCTACCAAGGCGAAAAAGAGGTTTTCAAATTAGAGAAAACGAAATGAAAGAAGCCGAAAATAATATTGAAAACAAAGATCTTAACACAGCAAAAAAAGAAAATACAAATAGCAATAATCTATTAGTTTAACTGTAATGAAGTAAATATTTTTGTTTCAAAAATATTAATTATATTGAATTTTCTATTGAAAAATTTTTATAAATCACCATCTATAATATATAAATCAGGGCAAGCGTAATAGATAACTTAATCAACCAACTTTCAGATAGGTCCAAAAATGTATTTAACTCGGCTTACAAACTAGCCGTAAAAAATAATGAATTTTTCACTTCTAATCATATATTGTTTATTTTATTAGATTATTTAGAAAAATATATTAAAGATTTTTTAATTAAATTAAATCCAAACATTAACTTTATTAAAAACCAAATAAGCCTACTTTTCAAAAAATATAATTGTTCAAGCCAATACGAAAAAGCTGACGAGAGTGTAATAATACTTTTAAAAACTTCTAAGAAGTTAATGAAAGAGTTTGGTGATATAATTGTTACTCAAGAAATATTATTATTATCTTTTACAGTGATGAACGATAAAGCTCAAAGCATTTTATCAAACCATAATATTACTTTTAGTAAACTACAAAATGAAATTAAAAAATTTAGGAAAGGCAAAAAAGCTATGAATGACAATGCTGAATCAGGTTTTGATGCATTAAATAGATTTGCAACTAACTTAACAGATAATGCAAAAAAAGGTTCATTAGATCCTGTTATAGGAAGAGATGAAGAAATAAGAAGACTCATCCAAGTTTTATCTAGAAGAACAAAAAATAATCCAGTTTTAATTGGTGAGCCAGGTGTTGGGAAGACTGCGGTCGTAGAGGGTTTGGCAATTAGAATAGGGAATGATGATGTTCCTGAAAAACTAAAAGGTAAAGAAATATTTTCTTTGGATTTAGCTAGTATTTTAGCAGGAGCAAAATTTAGAGGTGATTTTGAAGAAAGATTAAAATCTTTATTAATTGAAATAGAAAAACAAAAAAATAAAATTATATTATTTATCGACGAACTCCATTCATTAGTTGGTGCTGGGGGTGTAGACGGCTCACTTGATGCTTCTAATATATTTAAACCAGCATTAGCAAGAGGAGAATTGCATTGTGTGGGAGCAACCACTTTGGATGAATATAGGAAATATATTGAAAAAGACAAAGCTCTAGAAAGGCGTTTTCAACAAGTTTATATTGATGAACCTGATATTGAAAATTCTATCTCAATGATGCGAGGTCTCAAAGAGAGATATGAATTGTTTCATGGAATTGCTATTTCAGATAAGGCCTTGACAGCTTCGGTCAATTTATCATCACAATACATTAATGATAGATATTTGCCAGATAAAGCTATTGATTTAATTGACGAGGCAGCTAGTCGTAAACGGATTGAAATTGATTCAAAACCAGACTCATTAGATGAAATTGATAGGAGGATCATACAATTACAAATAGAAAAAAAGGCTTTAAAAAAAGAAAATAACCAACCATCGAACGATAGAATATTAAAAGTGGAGTCAGAATTAAAAGAATTAGGAGTAATTTCTAAAAAAGAAACAGAGAAATGGAAATCAAACAAAAGAATTATAGAAGAAGAGCAAGAAAGAAAAATTCAGCTTGAGACATATAGAAACGAATTAGAGATAGAAAAAAGAAAGGGTAATTGGGATAGGGCTGGAGAACTCTCTTATCAAATCATACCAAATTTAGAAAAAATGATATTAGAGTCTAAAGTCTTAGACGATCTGGTAAATACAACAGTAACGGAAGATGACGTCGCTACAGTAGTGTCAAAATGGACAGGGATACCTGTAGAAAAAATGTTGGAGTTCGAACGTACAAAATTATTAAATATTGAGATGGAATTAAAAAAATCAATAATTGGTCAAGATTATATAATTAGCGCAATTGCTAAAACAATTATTCGTTCTAGAGTTGGAATAAGTGACGGGACTAGCCCTATAGGTTCGTTCTTATTTTTAGGATCAACTGGTGTAGGTAAAACTGAAACGGCAAAAAATTTAGCAGAATTCTTATTTAATAAAAAGGATGCTCTTATAAGAATAGATATGTCTGAATATATGGAAAAGCATTCTGTTTCCAGATTAATTGGAGCCCCTCCGGGCTATATTGGTTATGACGAAGGAGGTGTTTTAACTGAAGCAGTTAGAAGAAGACCATATAGGGTAATACTTTTTGATGAAGTAGAAAAAGCTCATGGGGATGTTTTGAATTTACTTTTACAAGTAATGGATGACGGCAGATTAACCGATAGTCATGGTAAAACTGTAGATTTCACAAATACTATTATAATTATGACAAGCAATTTGGGTGCAAAGCATTTCAATACTAATGTCAATTTTAGTAAAGACAATGCAAAAGAAAAACTAATTAGACAAAAAGTAATGGATTCTGTTAGATTTAAATTTGCCCCAGAATTTTTAAATAGATTAGATGAAGTTTTATTTTTTTCTAAATTAGGCAAGTCCCATGTTAGTAAAATTGTAGAAATACAATTAAATCAACTTAAAAAACGATTAATATCAAATAATTTTTTTATTGAATGGGATAATGAAGTTAATGATACCATCGCGCTACTTGGATACGATCCTGAATATGGTGCAAGGCCAATTAAACGAAAAATTAGAAGTGTTGTAGAAGATGAAATAAGCAAACTAATAATTAATAACGCAGTTAAAAATGGTGATACAATCTTAATTAGTGCTGTAGATAATATTATTCGAGTGAATGTTAAGTAAAATGTTAATTTAACTTAGAATTCTTATTAATAAGTTCATTTGTAGCAATCTTTTCATTTTGAATTGATTTCTCTAGAGCTATCTTTTGATTAAGAATATTTAGAATGTGTTTATTATAATCATGTATATCCTTTTTAGAAATATTTTTACCTGCAGGTAATTTTATTTTTACTGGATTAATTTGTTTATTATTCCTTAATACTTCATAGTGCAAATGTGGTCCAGTTGATCTGCCACTGCTTCCTACGTACCCTATAGTTTTACCTTGTAATACTCTTTTACCAATACGTACATTTTTATTAAATCTGGATAAATGAGCGTAAGCAGTTTTATAAGTTCCTGTGTGTCTTATTCTGATGTACCTTCCATAT
>CACALC010000004.1:82500-87379 GCA_902533225.1 uncultured SAR116 cluster alpha proteobacterium
ATTGAAGCCCCAGTAAACGGCGGCCGTAACTATAACGGTCCTAAGGTAGCGAAATTCCTTGTCGGGTAAGTTCCGACCTGCACGAATGGCGTAACGACTTCCCCGCTGTCTCCAACATCAACTCAGCGAAATTGAATTCCCCGTGAAGATGCGGGGTACCCGCGGTCAGACGGAAAGACCCCGTGCACCTTTACTATAGCTTTGCAGTGGCATCAGGAAGCCGATGTGCAGGATAGGTGGGAGGCTTGGAACTTGTAGCGCAAGCTATGAGGGAGCCATCCTTGAGATACCACCCTTCTGCTTTCTGTTGTCTAACCGAGTCCAGTTATCCTGGTCCGGGACCCTGCATGGTGGGTAGTTTGACTGGGGCGGTCGCCTCCTAAATGGTAACGGAGGCGCGCGATGGTAGGCTCAAACCGGTCGGACATCGGTTGTTGAGTGCAATGGCATAAGCCTGCCTGACTGTGAGACTGACAAGTCGAGCAGAGACGAAAGTCGGTCATAGTGATCCGGTGGTTCTGTGTGGAAGGGCCATCGCTCAACGGATAAAAGGTACGCCGGGGATAACAGGCTGATACCCCCCAAGAGTTCACATCGACGGGGGTGTTTGGCACCTCGATGTCGGCTCATCACATCCTGGGGCTGGAGCAGGTCCCAAGGGTTTGGCTGTTCGCCAATTAAAGTGGTACGTGAGCTGGGTTTAGAACGTCGTGAGACAGTTCGGTCCCTATCTGCCGTGGGTGTTCGAATCTTGAGAGGAGCTGTCCCTAGTACGAGAGGACCGGGATGGACGCACCTCTGGTGTACCAGTTGTCGCGCCAGCGGCATCGCTGGGTAGCTATGTGCGGAAAGGATAACTGCTGAAAGCATCTAAGCGGGAAGCCTCCCTCAAAACTAGGATTCGCCGAGAACCGTGGAAGACTACCACGTTGATAGGCTAGGTGTGGAAGCGCAGTAATGTGTGAAGCTAACTAGTACTAATAGTTCGATCGGCTTGATCGTGACCGTCATGAAAGTAGAAACCGGATGTTTTTATAACTATGACGATTTTGTAAGCAATTATTAGGATCATCTTCTTTTAAAGTGTGAGGCTAAACGGCCTGGTGATTATAGTGCAGATGTCCCACCCGATCCCATTCCGAACTCGAACGTGAAGCTCTGTTGCGCTGATGGTACTGCATCTTAAGGTGTGGGAGAGTAAGTCGTTGCCAGGCCTTTTAGCCTCACATCGTATTACAAGCATGACGCGGGGTGGAGCAGCCCGGTAGCTCGTCAGGCTCATAACCTGAAGGTCGTAGGTTCAAATCCTACCCCCGCAACCAACTTATTCAATAAAATCAATAACTTATATCAACCCAAAGACTTCGGTTTTTGGGGTTTTTTGTTGTAATTTCCAGTCTTCATACCAACCATCATGCCAACTGGTCGTCAGGTTTTCTGTTTTTAAATATATATTATTTCTACTTATATCCGATACAACAATGAAGTGGCACTGATAAAATAGATTGACTTTTTTCATTTACATTTTTTATTTCTTTGTCAAATTCTTCTTGTTGCTTGTTATTTAATAGTTGTCGTGCTCTCCCGTAATACATGTCATATATATAACTGTTATTACCTGAAGAAGCTGTAAACCAAAAGGGATATGAAAGAATATTTTTAAAATTTGCCAGTTTTATTTTTTCATATAAAGACATGTCAGCAACACCTTTTGGAGATACCATTTGAGGTGGTACACTGATAATTTTGTTAACTGAATCTGAAACTTTTATATTCCACCATTGAGGTGCATCTAATGCTCTAACCACAATTCCAGCAACACCACCAGGTTTAAGAACTCTTTTGATTTCAGCAATTGATTTCTGTGCATCACATTCCTCAAGTACAGTAACTGAGTAAACTGCGTCAAAAAAATTATCTGGAAATGAAATGTTAGTAGCATCACTATAAGACAAATTAAGTTCATTAGGTTTTAAATTTGATCTTGAAGGTTGAGAATTATCCTTAAAAAAAGGATTAACTTTGAAATTTTGATCTTGAGCAATTTTACTACCCTCTGTTAACAAATATTCATTTATATCAACACCAACCAGCGACAAATCTTTTCTAAGTTTTAATACTTGTCTACATAATGAAGCAGGGCCACAACCTAATTCTAAAACTTTACCGTTTTTGGAAATATTCATATTCGATACTAATGTTTCTAGCATTGCTTTATAAGTAGGTAACTCTGCTCTATCTTCTAACGAAGGAATTGCTCCAAAATCTTTTCCACCAATTATAACTAGCGTGAAAAAATCAGATAATTTTTTAATTATAGGGTTCCATTGTTTAGCAGATAAAAAAAATGGAAATAGTAAAAGTGGGGGGCCTTCACCAATCACTTTATAAGAAATATTTTCAAATTGTCCTTCTTGATTATTTATATTTACAGAGTAGTTTTCTATATTTAAGCCCTTAAAAAATGAAATTAATGCTTCACATGTTTCATTTGATTTATCTTCACAAATATCAGACCAAGCAAGAGCTTCGTAATTATTCAATTGAATAATTTCTAAATTATTTATTTCATTCTTTAATGTGTTAATTGAGTTAGCTGTAACGCCAAATTCACTCTTTAAGACCATGATTTTTTGGTCAAGTTCTGAAAACTTTTTTGAGTTAATAGTAATTGGGACCACTAAGCTTAAACCAAGGATCTTATTATGATATTCTGAACAAAAATCTTCAATGTCATTTGAACATTGACTAGCAATAAATGCTTTATTTATTTTGAGATGATCCATCAGACCACATATTTGATGTTTTTTTAACATTGTTGCTTCCGCTATTTATTTTAATTTATTTAATTCTTTAATTTACATATAAAATAATTTTAATGTTTGAACTCATATTTTTTTATAGTCTCTTTATTAAAATCAATACCAGTGCCTATTTTATCAGGTATTACTACGTGTCCATCACTTAATTCATATGGCTCTTCTAAAATAATGTCGGACCATCTAGTCCACTCTAAATAACCTGCAGTCGGTGTTACTCGCATTAAATGTGATGAGACTTCGTGGTACAAATGAGAAGAAACAGATATTTGAAATGCTTCAGCAATAGATGCAGTTTTGAGCCAACCACTTACACCACCTATCCTTAATAAATCTGGCATTATAAAATCTGAAATTTGATTTTTTAAAGCATTAAAAGCATCATCATAACCATGAAAGTTTTCTCCTAAAATGATTGGTGTTTTCATTCTTTTTCTTAATTCTTTGTAACCTTCAAACTCATAATATTTTATTGGTTCCTCAAACCAATATAATCCCTGTTCATCTAAATCATTTAACCTATGTATTGCTTCTGGTAGTGATAAGCATTGATTGAAATCACAAAGAAGTTCTGAATTAACCCCAATGCCTTTTTTAACATTTTCAATTGCTTTGAGGTCTTCATCTAATTTTTTTCTACCTAATCTAACCTTTACAGCATCAAAATTTCCTTCAGATATTAGTGTCAATGCTTCATCATATAATGTTTGGGGATCATCTAGCCATAATCCACTAGAGTTATATGCCTTAACCTTATCTACTGATCCACCTAAGTGAACACATAATGGCTCATTACATATTTTAGAACTAGCATCCCAGAATGCTATGTCTAGACCGGCTAAAGCATAAAGAGCAATTCCTGATCTTCCTAGTAAACTTAAATGGTTCATACCTTCATTATAAAACTGGTAAGGAGCAATTTCTCTATTTTGAAAATTTTTAAAAAGCTCTTTCATGGCTAACGTAATAGTTTGGGTATAATTTACTAAGTATGGACCAATATAACCTTTACCAATTGTTCCATCGCTTAAAGATATTTCAACTAGCACATACGGCCAATATTCAAATGTTCCTAATGAGGCCACGATAGGTCTTTTTAAAGGTACATTTACAGTAATAACAGACAAACTCTTAACTAAAGGTTTTTTCAAATTAATCTCCCTTTTAATAATTAATATTAAATTTAGTTTTATTCATTTGTTTATCCTTAAATTATGAAACTCCTTTATGATTGAAATTGCTGAATCTCTTAATATTGAAAGTTCTGTACCTGCTGTAGTTAAATCAAAACCTTGTGAAAACACATCTTTCCAATCATAATTTCCATAGGGCATCATTCCAGAAAACTTTTTAGAATTCATTATTTTTTCTTTTGCTAAACTAACAGTTTCTATAAATACTGGATCGCTAAATTGTCCAAACTTACCAATACTAGTAGAGAGATCCATCGGACCAATAAACAACATATCAATACCATCAACTTCTGATATTTCTTCAATATTAGAAACGCCTTCGGAGGTTTCAATTTGACAAACTATCAACAAATTTTTTTCAATAGTTTCATAATATTTCTTTATGTTCATCCCATAATTTGAAGCTCTGCTGATATACATTCCCCTATAACCTTTAGGCGCATATCTACACATCTCCACAATATTTTCAGCCTCTTTTTTATTATTCACTAATGGAAACATCAGACTATTTACCCCAGCATCTAAAGTTTTCTTTACATACACCTCGTCATCTTTTGGCATTCTTACCAAAGGGGAACATTCAGTTTCTTTGAGCGATAGTATTTGTCTAGTTATGCCTTTTACATCACCATAACCATGTTCATGATCAATCAACAAAAAATCAAATCCAACTAGAGCAAGTAATTCTGAAGTTATCTCATTATCTAGGCTTGTCCAGCAACCGAGAACCTTTTTTTTATTTAATAGTTTCTCTTTTAATTTATTTTCTAACTTCATTGGAATTATAGTTTAATTTTTTTGATAATTATCTTATGGTACTAAAATATATAAATAAATCCAATATTGATATTGCTTTGTGCCTTAGAT
>CACALC010000005.1:0-80338 GCA_902533225.1 uncultured SAR116 cluster alpha proteobacterium
AAATTTCGTAAATTAAGCATCATAACTCAATCTTACCTAACTAAATTAGAAAGTATCCTGTGAACCTAAGAGTTTCAAATTATTTCAAAAGATCAAAAAAAATTGAAATTTTTGTTAACAACGAAAGTTTAGAGGCTTACGAAGGTGAGTGTCTAGCTTTAGTTTTATATATAAATAATATTAAAAACTTGAGGCTCTCGCCTAAAAATAAGGACGGTAGGGGAATGTTTTGTTTAATGGGATCCTGTCAAGAATGTGTAGTTTTAATCGATGGAATGAAAGTAACTTCATGCAATGTTTTTATCAAAAAGGGTATGAATATTAAAATTGGTGATTTAGATGAACTATAAAATTAAATATGACGTTATTGTAATTGGTGCTGGTCCAAGTGGGGTAAGTGCAGCAATTAATTGTGCCCAAAAAGGCCTTCAAGTTCTAATCGTCGACAGTAGCCACAATACAGGTGGCCAAATTTATAGAGCTCCTCCAAAATCATATAAACATAACTCAGAAAAAAAACTTCAAGAAAATAAAATACAGGAATATTTATCTAGGGAAATTAAAAAAAATAATATTTTTACGGCTTATAATCATACTGTTTGGCAGGTGTCCCCAGGCTTTAAGGTTGATGCGTTTAATGATATTTCCACAATTCAGTGGCATGCGAAAAATATAATTGTTGCAACTGGAACTTATGAAAAAATAATTCCATTTGATGGGTGGACTAACCCAGGAATTATTGGGTTAGCTGCATGTACAATCATGCTTAAGTCTCATCATTTTATTCCTAGTCAAAAAATCATTTTAGCAGGTAACGGTCCTTTGTTATTGCTAGTCGCATACTACATCATTGAATTCGGGGGTGAAGTTGAGGCAATAATTGACACAAGCAGTAAGTTTGATTGGATTAAATCCACAGTATCATTAATTTCAAATCCAAAAAACTTTAAAGACGGTATAAAATGGCTGACAAAAATTTTATTTAATAAAGTACCAATATATTCGAATAGTATGATTGCTAAAGCAACTCAACATAATGAATATATAAAAGTTAAAATTCAAAATATTAATACTGGCAAACAAGAAAGTTTAGTTACCGGAACACTTGCTGTTGGCCATGGACTAATCCCTAGTACAGACATAACAAGATTACTAGGAGCAAAACACATTTATAATGAATCCAAAGGTGGTTGGATAGCAGAAATTGACGATTATTTAAGGTCATCACTTGACGGTCTTTATGTTACTGGAGACGGTGCTGGTATATCTGGAGCTATAGCAGCAAAAGACAAAGGACTAATCGTAAGCTTGGCTTTATTATATGACGAAAAAATAATTAAAGAAAAAGAATTCAAAATTAAAACCAAAAAAATTTTTAAAAGGTTATACAAATATGAATTGTTTGCAAAGGCAATTGCAAAATTAAATTCAACCCCTCCCCAATTATTAAATAATATAAATGATGAAACGATTTTATGTAGATGCGAGGATATTACCAAAAAAGATATTTTAGAGGCCATTGGCAATGGGGCTAAGGATTTAAATCAACTTAAATCTTGGACAAGGTTTGGAATGGGTCCTTGTCAAGGAAGAACTTGTCAATACTCTGTTGCGAAGGTTGTTGCAGAAGAATTAAAATGTAACGTTGAGGATATTAGCTACTTAACTGGAAGATCTCCAATAAGACCTGTACCGTTAGACAGAGCTATTGGTGAGTTTGATTATAATGAAATTACAAAAATAGAAGCGGCTCCTTTATAATTATGAGTAAAACTGATATTGCAATAATAGGTGGAGGTATAAATGGTGCTTCTACTGCTTTAGAATTAGCTAAAAACGGGTTAAAAGTAACTCTCTTAGACAAACATTCTATTTGTAAAGGGGCTTCGGGAGTAAACGCCGGAACTCTCACAATGCATATGACTAGAGCACAGTTAATACCATATGCAAAAAAAGGATGGGAATTATGGATGAGTACAAATAAATGGTTGTCCAAAGATATAGATGTAGAAAAGAGAAATGGTCTTTGCCTAGCCTTTACAGAAGACGAAGAAAAACTTTTAAATGAAAGGTCTAAAATTAGAAAAGAATATGGAGCTGACATAGAAATAATTTCTAAAAAAGAAGCTTTAAGAATTGATCCAAATATAAATAAAAACATAAAGTGTGCTGCATTTTGTGCAATGGATGGTTATGTCAGTGCTAACCAAACGGGCTATGCTTATTCAAAAGCATTGAAAGAAAACAATGTAAAAATTTTAGATAATTTTGAAGTTACAGAAATTGAATTTTCAGAAAATAGTTATACCATTTTATCTAAAACTGGTGAAAAATTAATTTCAAAAAAAATAATATTAGCTACGGGTGTTCATCTAAATAAAGCTCTTGAATTATTAAATATAAAAGTAAATATCAAATGCCTTCCACAACAACTAATTGTAAGCGAAAGAATGCCTAAAGTTATGGATACTGTTATAACTGTTGCAAATGGAAAGCTGTCTCTTAAACAATTTAAAAATGGAACCGTTCTTATTGGTGGTGGTTGGCCAGGAATAGGTAGTGCTGAAGAAAATTTTACTGCAACAAAGTCTGAAAATTTAATAGGAAATATGAGATTGGCATGTCACGCCATTCCTAAATTAAAGCGTTCTAGGGTAGCTAGGGTTTGGTTAGGACTTGAAGCAGAAACGGATGATGCAATGCCTATTATTGGTGAATTACCAGATTTTAATAATGCATATGTCATAGGGTCTATTCATTCCGGCTATACAAGTGGTCCATATATGGGAAAATTATTAGCAAAAAAAATTTTAGGAGAAGATGTAGATTTAAGTTTATTTGATATAAAGAGGTTTTTATAAATGAATAGAAGTTTTAAAGGAATATATGCTGCTAACATAGTGCCTCTCAAAAATGATAAATCTATAGATACAAAAAACCTGGTTCGACATATCAAGGAAATATCTAACACAAAGGGGATAAGAGGTTTGTTGGTAAATGGGCATGCTGGCGAAAATTTTACACTAAGTGCTCATGAACAAATACAAATTTTAAAAATTGTAAAAGATAGTATTGAGAATAGTTCTTTAATAATTTCAGGTGTTAATTTTGAGGATCCACAAGAAGCTGCTCGTGTCGCAAAAGAAATGTTTGAAAACGGTGCTAATGCAATCTTAGTTTTTCCTCCCTTTTCATGGTCTCAAGGCATAAGTTCAGAAATGATTTATGAACATCATAGAATTATATCTGATCAAATACAGGGACCAATTTTTTTATATCAGTCAAGTATCAACTCCGGTTACCTTTCTTACAAAAAAGAAACTCTAAACAAATTAGTCAATTTAAAAAACGTTATAGGTATAAAAGAAGGAAGTTGGGATTTTTCTAGTTATGTTGAAAATTACAAATTTTTAAAAGAAATTAATGAACATTTTTTGGTTATGGCTTCTGGAGATGAGCATATTTATCCTTGTTTTAAATATGGAAGTGACGGAACACAAGTAAGTCTGGCAGCAATAGTTCCAGAAAAAATCGTTGAATTAATTGAAAATATTGAAAGCAAAAATTTTATTAATGCTCAAGAATTAGATAAAAAATTATTAATTTTGGCTCATAGCATTTACGGAAAATACCCACCTAATTTTGCAACAGCCAGAATTAAATATTGTTTAAAAGTTTTAAAAAAAATTCCTATAGATACAATGAGATCGTCAATAATTTTAGATAACGACGATAAAAAACAATTAGAGGTATCTTTAAAAGATATAGGCATGAAGTTTTAAAATATGAAATAAAAAATTTTTGTTTTGAATTTATAAAACTTTATTAAATCAATTAAATATTTATTTGATGGCGGAAAGGAAGGGAAACTAAATTAACACTTAAAAATTTCCAAGTTCTATAGTAGCTGCTGGAATTATCTCTTGTATAATTTTTTTTCCTTTATATTTAAATTTATTAGTAACTGATAGCAAAGCAATTACACTATTATTATAATGATTTGCCACTGCAATTTGTCCCCATTTACCAGTTAAAATAATAACTGGCTTACCTGAAATTTCAGAAATCCAAAAATAATAACCATATCTTTGATATTTTCTTAGATTAGTTGGTAATGCGTTTTTAATACCATCTAGAAGATAATTACCCATACAAGATTTTGAATTAATTTCTTTATTCATATAGTTAGCCATGTTTGCCCAATCTCTAGTTTTCATAAACATACCAGCCATGCCTAGTGACATTTTATTATTATCTTCAAGCCAATATAAAGAGCCTTCAGGTTTTATATCTGGAAAAACATCTTCAAAAAAGACTTGAGCAACAGATTTTTGTGTTATCTCATTAATTAATATTGATGCAGCAGTTATATCAAGAGAATGATATCTACTCATCTTTCCTTGTTTAGAAAATTTAGTTTTAATTTTTTGAATCACTTTTACTAAGTCGTTACTTCCATTATTTTGACGATTCATCATTATATGATTTAATTTTCTTTCATTATCACGGTTCTCATTAATGCCACTAGACATCCTTAATAAGTTACGAATAGTGATATCTTTGTAGATACTATTATTTAAAGATTGTGAATACTTAGACGCAATGTCATCTAAAGATTTTATTTGCCCACTACATAATAAATGTCCCATTGTTAACCCAAGAGCTGTTTTAGTCATAGACATCCCATGCGCATAAAAATTAGGATTAGCTTTTAGTTTTTTGTTATATCTTTCATAGACAATCTTGCCGTCTTTCATTGCTACAGCAGAGAAATTACTTGGAGCTTTGAAGAATTTGTCTAAATTTATTTTTTGACCAAGCTCGGTCTGCTGTGGACTTTTATTTTCAAAAAATGCAACTGGTGTAGGCCCCTTGCCTTCTCTAGAATTTAAGTCTCGTCCCATCATTCTTTTTTTTACGAAACGTTTGTCAACGTCAGCAAGAGTACTAAAACTAAAAATAATTGAAATAAAAGCTAGAATTAATTTTTTCATTAATAAAACTCCTCAAAATATATATATCAAAATGATAGATAAAGTAATTTATTAAACAACTTTTTAAATTATTAAGAACTTATAACGAACTTCATATTATTATTCTAAGAATTAAACAAATAATGTTAGTAAATTTAAACTGGGTACATTCTGGGTACAAATAATATTATCTGATATTTAAGTTATTGTTTTTATTGTATATTTATATATTGGCGGAGAGGAAGGGATTCGAACCCTTGAGAGGCGTTAACCCCAACACGCTTTCCAGGCGTGCGCCTTAAACCGCTCGGCCACCCCTCCAAAAGATTAGAACTTTACATCAACATTTTTTAAGGAGCAAGTTAATATAAACTATTATTTTATTGAATTTGTAATTATAAGTCTTAATTATGCATCTAATAAATTTTTAGGATTTTAAAGTTGATAATAGGAAGAGTTTTCATACTTTTGGGGGTGGGTTCCTTTGTACTAACACTTGTTAGCAATTACTTTGATATAATTTTACAAATTGAAAATAAAAATGAAATTACTCAGTTAGGACAATTTTGGTTTTATTTTGCCCCAAATAGCTTGCAAGTAGCTGAAGCTATAGTTAGCAGATATATTGATCCTTGTTCAGCTTTAGAAGTGTTAAATTGCTCTGGATTTATTTGGCATCCCTTTATATCATCTATATTATTATTACCAGCAGCTCCTTTTCTTGCACTATTAAGTTTTCTATTCATAGGATTTGGAATAAAGAAGTCAGGTAGGAAAAAGATAAGTAATCAAACATCTAATTCAAAAAAAGTTTAATTTAATTATCACCCATTTTTAGTGCTTCAAAGAACGCATTCTGTGGTATCTCAACGCTACCAAACTGCCTCATTCTTTTTTTACCAGCTTTTTGTTTTTCTAATAGTTTCTTTTTACGGCTGATATCGCCACCATAACATTTTGCTGTAACATCTTTTCGCATAGCTGCAATCGTTTCCCTAGCAATTACCTTTCCCCCAATCGCTGCCTGTAAAGCAACTTTAAAAAGTTGCCTAGGTATTAAATCTTTTAGTCTTGTACATATAGCACGACCTCTATTTTCTGCTTGATCCCTATGACTTATCATGGCTAAGGCATCAACAGGATCCCCATTAACTAATATTGACACACGGACAAGATCTCCCTTCTTATAATTATCCATTTGATAATCAAAACTCGCATAACCTGAGGTCATACTTTTCAATTTATCATAGAAATCAAAAACCACCTCGTTCAGAGGCAATTTATAAACAATCATAGCTCTGGTTCCGGCGTATGTTAAATCTATCTGCTTTCCCCTTCTTTCAGTGCAAAGTGTTAATACTGAGCCAACATATTCGTCTGGAACCATTATAGTCGCTTTGATCCATGGTTCTTCTATGTAATTGATATGGTTTATATCTGGTAAATCTGCTGGATTGTGAAGCAACTCATTCGTATTATCGTTTTTTTGAACTTTGTAAACTACTGAAGGAGCGGTAGAGATTAGTTCTAGGTCAAACTCTCTAGTCAATCTCTCTCTTATTATTTCCATATGTAAAAGACCTAAAAAACCACACCTAAAACCAAAGCCTAGGGCTGCTGAAGTTTCAGCTTCAAAACTAAAAGATGCATCATTTAAAGACAATTTACTTAATGCTTCTCTTAAATCAGAAAACTGAGCATTATCCATAGGAAAAAGACCGCAAAAAACAACTGGCACTGAAGGTTTAAATCCAGACAACATAGTTTCCACAGGATTACGATCTTCAGTTATAGTATCTCCAACTTTACAATCAGCCACAGTTTTTACAGAGGCTGTTATAAAACCAATTTCACCTGGTCCGAGCATGTCCACATCCATTATTTTGGGAGTAAATATACCTAGTTTTTCAATTGTGTGTGATACTTTTGTTGACATAAAACGAATTTTTTGACCCTTTTTTAATGTCCCATTTACAACTCTAACTAATGTAAGGACACCTAAATAAGGATCGTACCAACTATCTATGAGAAGGGCTTGCAAAGAGGCACTCGCATCTCCAACAGGTGGATCTAATTTTTCTACCAAAGAAGATAAAACTTCTTTTATTCCTAAACCTGTTTTTGCAGAAACTTCTATTCCTTCCTCACCTGGCAAACCTATAACATCTTCAATTTGTTTTCTTATTCTTTCAGGTTCAGAAGCTGGTAAATCTATTTTATTAAGTACAGTCACAATTTCATGATTAACTTCAATTGCCTGATAAACATTGGCGAGGGTCTGTGCCTCCACACCTTGAGAAGAGTCTACAACAAGCAATGATCCTTCACACGCTGACAAAGATCTAGAAACTTCATAAGCAAAATCGACATGCCCAGGGGTATCCATTAAATTTAAAGTATATGTTTTATCATCCGTATGTTTGTATAATAGCCTAACAGTTTGAGCTTTTATGGTAATTCCTCTTTCTCTTTCAATTTCCATATTATCAAGCACTTGCTCCTTCATCTCCCTATCAGCTAAACCTTTGCATTCTTGTATCAACCTATCAGCAAGAGTTGATTTACCATGATCAATATGAGCTATAATAGAAAAATTTCTTATTAGATTAATATCTGTCATTAAAATCCTACAATTCAAAATAAATTTTAACTTTAATTATATCACTGCAAAGTAGTTTTAAACATACTTTTTGGCAACGTTAAAAATATTTAAATACTTCTTAGAACTTGACTAAATAATTATACAATTGATAAGGTCTTTTTACTATGAAAAATAATAATTCAAATCTTATAAAAGTTCTTAATTTATTAAGAAACCCGTGCTCTAAGGAGTTCGGGTCAATTTTTGTTAAATAATTAAATTAAGTTTTGAGCTTATAATAAAGGTCTAGAATTATGAATAAAAACTACAATAAATATAATCCCTATCCTGCTGTACAAATTTCAAATAGGCAATGGCCTAATAAAATAATAACAAAAGCACCAACTTGGTGTTCAGTTGATTTACGAGATGGTAATCAAGCTCTTGTTGAGCCTATGGACTCAATTAGAAAAATGCGAATGTTTAAGCAATTAGTCAACATGGGCTTTAAAGAAATTGAAATAGGCTTCCCATCTGCATCTGATACCGATTTTAATTTTGTTAGGGAATTGATAATAGAAGGACACATACCCGATGATGTAACCGTGCAAGTACTTACTCAATCAAGAGAACCATTAATTATAAAAACTATAGAAAGTCTAAAAGGGTGTGAAAATGCAATTATCCATCTTTACAATTCTACAAGCACTTTACAAAGAGAAGTTGTTTTCAAAGAGACGATGGAAGGTGTTAAAAAAATAGCAACTGATGGAGCTAAAATAATTGCCGATCATTTACATAAATTAGTTTCATCTAATATAAGATTACAATATTCTCCTGAGAGTTTTACAGGAACAGAACTACCATACGCCCTAGAAGTTTGTGAAAATGTTTTAGATGTATGGCAAGCTAGTGTTGATAAGCCTGTAATAATTAATCTTCCGGCTACTGTTGAAATGTCCACCCCAAATATTCATGCAGATCAAATAGAGTGGATGGGAAAGAATTTTCGCGAAAGAAAAAGGGTGATTTTATCACTGCATCCTCATAACGATCGAGGTACGGCTATAGCTGCAACCGAACTAGGCTTAATGGCAGGTGCAGATAGAGTTGAAGGAACTTTATTTGGAAATGGTGAGCGTACTGGTAACGTTGACTTGGTAACATTAGGGCTTAACTTATTTACCCAGGGTATAAATCCAAATCTAGATTTTAGCAAAATAAATAATTTGATAGATACTGCAGAATTTTGTAATAGGCTTCCAGTTCATGAAAGACATCCCTATGCAGGATTGCTAGTGCACACAGCATTTTCAGGTAGTCATCAAGATGCTATAAGAAAAGGAATGGATAATATAGAAAAATCTAAAAGTGAGAAATGGGCTGTGCCATACTTACCTATTGATCCAGCTGACATTGGTCGAACATATGAGGCAATAATAAGAGTTAACAGTCAGTCTGGAAAAGGTGGAACTGCTTGGTTGTTAGAAACAGATTATCAAGTAAGATTGCCAAAAGGTGCAGAAATAGAATTGTCAGCCAGTGTTCAAAAAATTGCAGATAAGACTGGAAACGAGATTACAAGTAACATAATTTGGCAAACTTTTAATGAAAACTTCATAGTAAAAAAACCATTTGAACTAATTGATTTTAAAGTCGAAGGGGCTAATAGAGAAACAAACTTGGAGATAATTAATGCTAAAGTTAGTTATAAAAATAAAATTATTCAGTTTTCTTCACAAGGTAATGGACCTATTTCCGCGTTTGTAAATGGAGTACGCGAGAATTTTGACTTGCAATTTACATTAGAAGATTTTGGTCAGAACACTAGAAGTGCAACTTCAAAAGCTGAATCAGCAGCATATGTTGAACTTAAATTTAATAATGGCAAAAATTCTATTTTTGGATGTGGAATTGATACAAGCATAACTGTTGCGCCAATTATTGCTGTTATAAGTGCAATTAACAAAATTGAATCTTAACTAATTATGGAAAATAAAAAGATTCATCTTAAACATAGAAAAGTTTTAAAAGTCTCTGGTGAAAATAGCATTGAATTCTTAAACAACATTCTGACAATTGATATCACCAAGTTAAAACCTAAAGAACTTTTACCAAGTGCATTACTATCACCTCAAGGTAGAATATTATTTGATATGTTAGTAAGTTCAATTATTGTTGATAATTCTTTTTATGATAAATCAATTTTTATTGAATATGATAAAGACCAACAAGACCAATTAATTAAAAAACTAAATATGTATAATTTAAGAAGAGAAGTTTCGATAGAAAAAACAAATTATAAAGTTTTAGTAACGACTAAAGAGGAGAATTCTACATATACTCTGATTGATAAAAGATTTTTTAACGCAGATCTCAGAAGAGTTTATGTTAAAAACCTGTCTAAAAATAACGATGTGAATGATAATGAAAATATAAATTGGTATGATTTATTAAGATATAAAAACTGTATTTTAGAAGGCCCAAAAGAAATAGAAACAAATGTCTCTCTTCCTTTAGAAACTAATTTAGATTTGTTAGGTGGAATTAGTTTTGAAAAAGGTTGCTTTATAGGTCAAGAAGTGAATGCAAGAATTAAATGGAAGGGTTTAGTTAAAAGAAAATATGTTCCGGTCACTTTTAAAAGTAAAAAACTATCATATTTAAATTTAATTGAACTTAATGAGAAAAAAATATTTTTAAATAGTAAAGAAATTGGAGAGATAGTCTCATTATTATATAATAAGCATGATGATCATTGGTATGGAATAGCCAAAATTACATTGTCTCATTTGTATAGTTTTGAGGAGGACGATACATTAGAGGGTGATTTTTTAAACAAGCAAATTAAAATTAATTTTCCGAAATACATGCTTCCTCTTCCCAAAAAGATCTAAACTTCTTAGATTGACAAACTAAATGTTTCAACTTAATTATTTAATTGTTTCATGAAATTAATAGGTATAATTAAACAAAATATAATATAATGCTATCGTATGCAATAATCTTATTCTTATAAAATGTTTAAATAAGGTTGATCGGAGTTTAAAAAATGTCCTCATTACTTATGCCAAAAGCGACAGCAGTTTGGTTAATTGATAATACAACATTAACCTTTGAACAAATCTCTGAGTTTTGTAATCTTCATGTACTTGAAGTTCAAGCTATTGCAGATGGTGATGTTGGTCAGGGTATTTTAGGCTTTGACCCCATACTTAATGGTCAACTTACCCAAGAAGAAATTGATAATTGCTGTAATGATACGACATTATCTCTTAAAAAAACTGCTTCTTCATTACCAGAGAATAAAAATAAAAATAAAGGGCCTAAATATATACCTTTAGCAAGAAGAGGGGATAAACCTGATGCCATCGCTTGGATTGTTAAAAATCATCCTGAAGTGAAAAATAATCAAATATCAAAATTAATCGGCACAACAAAAGATACTATTGAAAAGATTCGTACTAGAAGCCACTGGAATATTTCGAATATTACAGCTAAACACCCTGTTTTATTAAGTTTGTGCACTCAAGACGATCTTGAGAATGCTATTATTAAAGCTGGTGGATCAATAGAGACTAATAGTGATCAAAATTAATTTACTTAAAAACTAGATATAATTTGTAAATAAATTATATAGTAATTTTAACCTCTTAAGAGTCTTAATATGGAAAAAATCAATGGAAAACCTATTGCTGCTCTGATAATGGGCAGTCAAAGTGACTGGGAAACTATGAAATTCTCAGAACAGACATTGAACAAGTTAAAAATACCATTTATAGCCAAAATTATATCTGCCCATAGAACTCCTGATAGAATGCATGTTTTTGCAAAACAAGCTGAAAACACTTCTATCCAAGTTATAATTGCCGGTGCTGGTGGTGCCGCTCATTTACCCGGCATGATAGCTTCTCATTCAAATTTGCCTGTGATAGGTGTTCCTATTCAAAGCTCAGCTTTAAACGGAATGGATAGTCTTCTTTCTATAGTACAAATGCCAGCTGGTGTCCCCGTAGCAACTATGTCTATAGGGAAGGCTGGCGCTATTAACGCTGCTATTTATGCTGCTAAAATTTTAAGCTTATCTAATGATAATATCGGCATTATGTTAAAAAAATGGCTTTCTAATCAAACTAATAAAGTACCAGAAAACCCTAAAAAAAATGACTAATAACACTGATCTTCCAATATTACCTGTGGATGAAAATATAATTGGTATTCTTGGGGGTGGGCAATTAGGTAAAATGATCGGCTTATCTGCAAAAAGAGCAGGATACAAAACTCATTTATATTGTCCCAAAGGCGATAATCCAGCTGAGTCAGTTGTTAGTAAAGTAACCTACGGCGAGTGGAACGACTTTGACAAACTAGTAGAATTTTCTAATAAAGTCGTATGTGCAACTTCAGAATTTGAAAACATTCCCTCTAAATCCCTTGAATTATTAGCTAGTAAAACCAAAGTAATTCCCAGCAGTATTGTATTCAGGTGTGCACAAATTCGTTCAAAAGAAAAGGAAATGGCTGTTAAATCTGGTTTTAAAACACCTAAATGGTATTTGATTAAGAACTCTGACGATTTAATAACAGCCTCTAAATCTCTGGGCAATAAAGGTGTATTGAAAACTAACTCCCTAGGTTATGACGGTAAAGGACAAGTAAGAATTAGCAAAAATTCAAATTTGTTTGAATTGTGGGAAAGCCTAGGATCTGTTGAGTGCGTTTTAGAAGAAGAACTAGAATTCAAAAGAGAAATTTCCATAATGTACTTTAAAAGCTTTGACAATAGTGATGGTTTTTTCCCAATTTCAGAAAATTCCCACAAACAAGGTATTTTAAATAAAACTATTGCTCCGGCAATTATAGATAATATCATTGAAAAAGATTTAAGATTAAAAACAAAAGAATTATCACACAATCTAAACTTTTATGGCGTTTTGGCTATTGAACTCTTTGAACTTTTAGATGGCAGTATCCTTTTCAATGAAATAGCACCAAGACCTCATAACTCATTTCACTGGACTATGGACGGATGTGATAATAGTCAATTTGATATTTTGATTAGAACGATATGTGGTTTACCTGTAAAAGACGTTGAATGTAGTGGAAAATGGGAAATGACAAATTTAATTGGAGAAGAAGTTAAAAATATTGGAGATATAATCAATAACCAGGATTATATATTACATTTATATAATAAAAAACAAATAAAGCCAGGTAGAAAAATGGGACATTATAATAAAAGAATTATGTAATATTCTTTGTAACATAATCAAAAGGTACATCCTGATAAACTTCATTAATAAAGTTAGTGAATAACAAGAATGCATAAGGTCGCCACCTGTTTATTGGGTCCTTAGTTGTATCATCATTAGGAAAATAGTTCGCTGGGATTTCTGTCTGTATATTCTCAAATTTATCCCTTAAAAACTCTTCTTTAAGCGTAATAGCATCATATTCTAGATGGTTTAGAATAAATAAATCTTTTGTTCTGGGACATCTGACCATTCCTATTCCTGAATCTTGAGAAAAAGCTAAAATTTCTAGGCCAGAGCTAACAATTTCATGTTCTTTATTTTCAGTATAACGCGATACTGGCATTGGAAATCTATTTATAAAACCTTGCAGAAGCCTATATTGGTTTTCTTGATTTAAATTATGATCAAATACTCCAAATAGTTTTTCTTTCATTGAGTGTTTATCAATATTATGAATTATTTTTAACAAAGCTTGAGCGCCCCAACAAATTCCAATTTTTCTGAAAACATTAGTTGATGACCATAAAATAATTTCTTTTAATTCTTGCCAATACTTTACTTTCTCGAATGGAACAGTCTCAACTGGTGCACCAGTGATTATTAATACATCATAAAAATTGTGTTTGATATCATCCAAAGTCTTATAAAATTCAATTAAATGCTCTTTTTTTGTATTTTTAGGGATATAAGTTTCTGTAGTCATTAAAGTGAGTTCTATTTGTAATGGAGATGCCCCAAGAAGTCGTGCAAATTGAACTTCGGTTTGAAGTTTTTTGGGCATCAAGTTTAATAATAAAAACTTTAAAGGTCTGATATCTTGCTTTTCAGCATTACTACTATTAATTACGTCAACAACTTCATTTAGAAGTAATTCTCTTGCAGGTAAATTATCATGTATTTTAATTGGCATTATATTTTAATTGAAAATTTTATTATTTAACTAAAACTAGAATTTTTTATTTGGTTTAATTTCTTTAAAACATCAAAAACAGATTTTATTTTCAGGTTACTCTTTGTTTTATTGACATTATCTGAAACTTTTTTAATGAAAGAAAAAGGTTTTTTTAAATTGGGTATTTTACTTATATCATTTAACCTTCTGTCTAAAAATAAAGACGTCTCTTTTTGATCACTAGATATGTCATTTAACCAAAAAAGTAGTGTAGGTAAATATACAGCTGCTAATGAAAACCTTTTAGTATAAAAAGAAAAATCTGTAGACTTATCTCCCATCATTCTCCAGATACTGTTGCAAGTTCTATAAAGTATATTTATCGATTTTTTTGAATTTTTAGGAAGTGCAGTTAGTGATAGTGATGATCTAACAGCCTCTTTATATTTATGGCAAAGTGAAAGTCTCATCAAAATAATTGTTTTTACTTTTTCTGGGACCCTTTCAGGTTTGGGATCCATCAATTGGTAGTTGTTTTTTACTTCTATATCTATCATTTCTGAAAAAACATCTATGAAATCAATAGAACCATTTTTGAATAAATCTCTGTAAATGTCCATTCGAACATCAATATTTTTCTCTTGTTCAAAGTCTATATCGATAGCTCCTTGTTCTAGGGCTTCAAAACTCCATCCATCAAAGGGAACATGTGGAAGCATCGCTTTGATTAAGTCAATTTTAACTTGAATATAATCTGTTTGTTTTTTTATCATGCAAATTACTATTTAATTTAAAAATACATTTTAATTTATTGCATATTTCGAACCAATTGGATATAAATATAA
This sequence comes from uncultured SAR116 cluster alpha proteobacterium, assembly GCA_902533225.1. Classification (GTDB taxonomy): domain Bacteria; phylum Pseudomonadota; class Alphaproteobacteria; order Puniceispirillales; family Marisalimonadaceae; genus Marisalimonas. The sequence goes on from CACALC010000005.1 coordinate 14,547, forward strand.
TAATTATTAGTATTTAAAATACTTGCCATAACCTTATGTAATATGTTATTTCGCTAATTCTTATTTATAATAATTGAAAGTTTATAGTATGTATGTGTCTGTCCGTGACAATAATGTTGACCAAGCTCTCAGAGTATTAAAAAAGAAAATGCAAAGAGAAGGTATGTTCAGAGAAATGAAAAACAGAAGAGCTTATGAAAAACCTTCTGAAAGAAGAGCCCGAGAAATGGCCGAAAGTACCAGAAGGGTTAGGAAACTTATGAGGAAGAGATTAGAAAGAGAAGGTTACTAGGCTAAAAGTAATAATATAACCTAACGAAACCGCATAAATATTAACTGCGGTTTTTTTTTGTAAAACTTTATGAATATTTTGTAATTTGATATTAACATATTATTCAACACATTATAATGAGGACATTATATATGATTATTGGAAGTCCAAAAGAAATTTTTAAAGGTGAAAATAGAGTTGCTATGACACCTGACAGTGCAAAGCAACTTCAAAAATTAGGTTATAAATGCATTTTAGAATCTAAGGCTGGCATAAATGCTAATTTTTCAGATAAAGATTATAAAGACGCCGGTGTCAAAATTGTTAAAAATGCTGGCCTACTTTGGAAACAGTCAGACATTATATTAAAAGTAAGAGGTCCCGCAAAAACAGAGCTTACAAAAGTCAAAGCAAATCAACATATCATAAGTTTTATTTGGCCTGGACAGAACAAACCCTTACTTGAAATTTTAAAAAAGAAAAAGGTAACAGTCCAAGCTATGGATATGATCCCCCGAATAAGTAGAGCTCAAAAAATGGACGCTTTATCTTCAATGGCTAATATTGCAGGATACAGAGCTATCATAGAAGCTGGAAATCAATTTGGAAGGTTTTTCACTGGACAAATTACTGCTGCTGGAAAGGTACCGCCTGCTAAAATACTTGTAATAGGTGCTGGAGTTGCAGGACTCGCAGCAATTGGTACCGCTCAGTCCATGGGCGCTATTGTTAGAGCATTTGACGTAAGACCAGAAGTTGCAGAACAAATTGAATCAATGGGAGCAGAATTCCTAATGCTTGATTTTAAATCTGACGGTACTGGTGATGGTGGTTATGCAAAGCCTGCCTCTAAAGAATTTATTAAAAAAGAAATGGAGTTATTTAGAGAACAAGCACCTGAGATTGACATAGTTATCACTACAGCTCTTATCCCTGGAATGCCTGCACCAAAACTTTGGCCTAAGGAAATGGTAGACTTGATGAAACCAGGTTCGGTTGTAGTTGATCTAGCTGCTGAACAAGGTGGAAACTGTGATGTAACCAAACCTGATAAAATCGTGGAGACAAAAAATAAAGTCAAAGTGATAGGGTATACAGATTTACCAAGTAGGATGGCTACGCAATCATCTAGTTTATATTCAACAAATATTAGGCATATGATAGATGATTTAACTCCTGAAAAGAATGGTATTCCAATTACTAATATGGAAGATGATGTAATTAGAGGCGCAACTGTACTTCATAATGGAAAGATAACTTTCCCTCCCCCAAAGCCAAAAATAAGCGCTATAGCAAAACATACTAACAAGGAAACAAAACAAAAAAGTGCTGAAGAAATTACTAAAGATAAAATAGATGCTGAAAAAAAAGCTGGTAAATTACAAGTCATGCTTTTAGTTATCGGAGCTCTAATAACTTGGTTTATAGGCATTTACGCACCTGCTGATTTTATGCAACATTTTATAGTTTTTATATTATCATGTTTTGTAGGTTATCAAGTCATTTGGAATGTTTCACATTCTCTTCATACACCTCTTATGGCAGTAACAAATGCTATTTCAAGTATTATTATAATTGGTGCTTTATTGCAGATGAAAACTGATAATGATATTGTTAGCATCTTAGCATTAATCTCTATTTTTATCGCGACAATAAATATTGTTGGAGGATTTATGGTTACTAAACGGATGTTAGCAATGTTTCAAAGAAGCTAAGTAAAGGATTTAGAAATGACTATTGGAATACTAACTGCTTCATATATTACTTCTAGTGTGCTTTTTATTCTTGCTTTAGGAGGCTTAAGTAATCAAGAAAAAGCAAAAAGGGCCGTATGGTATGGCATAGTAGGTATGGTAATTGCTGTGGTGGCAACTATCTTTGGTAATCAAGTTTTTTTAACAAAATGGCTTCATTGGTTAATAGGGGCAATAGTTATAGGCTCATTTATAGGAGCCATTGTTGCAAAAAAAGTACAAATGACAGGTATGCCTCAACTAGTTGCTGCTCTTCACTCTTTTGTGGGATTGGCAGCTGTCTTTATTGGAATAAATTCAGCTATGTTGCCACATATAGAAATGTCCTCATCTCAGCTAACGATTCATAACGTTGAGGTTTTTATTGGTGTGTTTATTGGTGCAATTACGTTTACAGGATCTATTGTAGCTTTCGGAAAACTATCAGAAATTATTACAGGTAAGGCGCTAATCTTACCTGGGAGACATGCTTTAAATATAGCCATGTTGTTTGGATGTTTATTTCTCGGTTATATGTTTCTAAATCATGAAGGTAACTGGACATTAATTATAATGACAATTATTGCATTTGTTATAGGAGCGCATCTTGTCCTCGCTATTGGCGGCGCAGATATGCCAGTCGTAGTCTCAATGCTCAACTCATATTCTGGTTGGGCTGCAGCTGCCACTGGTTTTATGCTAGGAAATGACCTTTTAATTGTTACTGGAGCACTTGTTGGATCTTCAGGTGCTATACTTTCATATATAATGTGCAAAGCAATGAATAGAAATTTTCTGTCTGTTATTCTTGGTGGGTGGGGTGATACAAGCGGACCTACTATGGATATAGAAGGCGAAATGAAACCAATAGATATAGATTCCGTTGCATCTGCGTTAAATGAAGCAAATAAAATAATAATTGTTCCAGGTTATGGGATGGCCGTAGCACAAGCGCAAAGCGCTGTTTCTGAATTAACATCTAGATTAAGAGCAAAAAAGAAAGAAGTTCGATTTGGGATTCATCCAGTTGCAGGTCGTCTTCCAGGACACATGAATGTTCTACTTGCTGAAGCTAAAGTACCATATGACATTGTATTAGAAATGGATGAAATTAATTCTGATTTTCTTGAAACTGACGTTGTCATGATACTTGGAGCAAATGATATTGTAAATCCAGCTGCCCAAGAGGACCCCAATAGTCCAATTGCGGGAATGCCCGTTTTAGAAGTTTGGAAGGCTAAGCAAGTTTTTATTTCAAAAAGGGGACAAGGTAAAGGATATTCTGGCATAGAAAATCCTCTGTTTTTTAAAGAAAACTCTAGAATGGTTTATGGTGATGCAAAAAAATCTTTAGACACAATATTACAAAACATTAGTTGATAATTATTAACTATTTAAACCTGATTTTTTTATGGCCTGCTGTTGTCTTTTGGTTAATGTAGCTTCATTAAAGTTACCGACTAAATCGTGGAAAATTCTATACCAATTAACTTCTGCTTTTAAATGCATAAAAACTGAGCCTAATCCAACTGCAGCTCTATCCATTAAAACAAATTCTCTGGGAGGCTTTACACCTCCTATCTTTTTTAATTCTTCATGGACTTTTTCTGCAGTTTCTCTTCCATATTGACCTGTTTCACTTGGATTAATTAATCTCACTTTATCTTCTAGTAAAGGTTGATAAATGAAATTAGCCCATATATTTAATACACTTATTAGTTCTTTTGAGGGATTTTCAAAACCCCATCTCTTATAAGCGTTAACTGCTTGTTCTTCATCTCCATCCCTAAGAGCTTTATATAGCTCGATTACACCTGTAACAAAATCTGGTCGAAATATTCTTATGCATCCAAAATCCATAAGATTAACACCACCATCAGGTCGAATTGTGTAATTTCCTAAATGCGGGTCACCATGAATAACACCAAATTTGTAAAAGGGTATGTACCAAGCTTTAAACATATTCATAGCAACTTGATTCCTCATTTTTATTCCAGAATTATTAGCAATAAAGTCCATAATTTTTACACCATGAACCTTTGTCATTGTAAGAAGTCTATTAGTAGATAAGTCTTCAATAGGATCTGGCAAAGTGATTTCACTATGATCTGATAACATGTGCCTGTATAATTTTAAATTTTTAATTTCGTGTGAATAATCTAGTTCTTCTTTTAATCGATCAGACAATTCTTCATGTATAGCTTCAGTTGATATAGCTGAGTCATACTTTTCATATAATGAAAAAATTAGTTTCAACTGTTTTAAATCAGCTTGGACCGCTGAACCCATATCAGGGTATTGTAATTTACAGGCTAGTTCCTTTCCATCAATACTTTCAGCGAAGTGAACTTGACCAAGTGAAGCAGCGGCAGAGGCTTGTTTATCAAAATCTTTAAAATTAGTTAGCCAATTCTCACCTAGTTCGGCTTTCATTCTTCTTTTGACAAAAAGCCAACCCATTGCTGGTGCATCTGCTTGGAGATGAGACAATTCATTAACATATTCTTTAGGAAGTGCATCAGGAATAGTAGCTAAAATCTGAGCTACTTTCATTAAAGGTCCTTTTAATCCACCAAGGGCCGCTCTTAAGTCAGAAGCATGTTGCTCCCTATCTATTTTTATTCCCAAATATTTTTCACCAGCCAGCCTAGCTGCTAGCCCTCCCATTGCGGAGGTAACTTTTGCATAACGTCTAAGTCTTCCTCCAGTCATTGAGGAACTTAGTTCATCACGAAAATTATTTTTGTTTGTCATTATTGTTAAAACTCTATCTGAAATTGTCTTTTAGTTTTGTAGAGCCTCCAGCTCATCCATTAAACTGGTAATCATGGAAATGCCTTTATCCCAAAAACTATCTTCGTAAGCGCTTAAATTAAATGGTCTTAGTAAATCATTATGACTTTTTGTCCCACCTGAAGATAACATCTCAATATACTTTTTTGAAAATTCATCTTTATCACTTTTTTGATAGGCATACCAAAGAGCATTAACTAAACCATCTCCAAATGCGTATGCGTATACGTAAAATGGAGTATGTACAAAATGCGGGATATAACCCCATAATACTCTATAATCATCATTAAGGTTAACGTATGGTCCAACAGCATGTTTCTGAGTTTCCATCCAAATATCACTTATTTCATCGGGCGTTAATTCAGATTTTATTCTTGCTTCATGGAATTTAACTTCAAATTGATGAAAACCAATTTGTCTAGCAACAGTATTTAACATATCTTCAATTTTACCTGCTAATAATTGTTTTTTTTGTTCTACTGAACTTTCATCCAATAGTTTTCTAAATACTAACATTTCACCAAAAACTGAAGCTGTTTCTGCAAGTGTTAAAGGTGTTTCAGCCATTAACAAACCATTTTTAGCTGCTAAGATTTGATGAACTCCGTGTCCTAATTCATGGGCCAAAGTCATGACGTCTCTTATTTTACCTTGGTAGTTTACTAAAATATAAGGGTGCAAAGAAGGTACTGATGGATGTGCAAAAGCACCTGATGCTTTACCCTGCCTCACACTTGCATCTATCCAGTTATTTTTAAAAAATAATTCTGCCAAATTAGAAATTTTTGGATGAAAGGAAGAAAAAGAATCTAAAATAATACTCTTAGCATCTAACCATTTAATATTTTTGTCTGATGTTTGAGGTAATGGGGCATTCCTATCCCACCAATCCAACTTACTTTTGCCAAACTGTTCTGCCTTCCATTTATAATATCTATGCGTGAGCTTTGGCATTGCTCTATCGACAGTATTTACAAGTGCATCAACCACTTCATCTTCAACATCATTATCCAAATTGCGGGAAGACATTATCCTGTGAAATCCTCTTTTGTTATCCTCAATATATCTATCTCGAGAAATTACATTCAGTATCATTGAAAATGTACGCTTATTTTTATCTAAAATGTCTGAAAGAGATTTGCCTGCAATTTTTCTATTTTCCGGATCTTTATCCGATAAAAGATTTAGTATTTCAGCTTCACTTAGCAAATCTTTCCTAAAAGGAAAGCGGAGAGCTGCTGAAGTTTCATCAAATAGCCTAACCCAAGCAGATCTTCCAGTAGCAGATTTTTCAATTAAAATTTCTTCTACTAATGGGTCTAAGAGATATGGATTTCTTTTCCTCAATATTTTTAGAAATGGTTGCCATGTTTGCGCACTTTTATCTTTCATCCATTTGTCAATTGTCTTTTCATCTATTTTTGACAATTCTAATGTAAAAAAAATTAAGGAAGAGAGTATTTCAGTTATTTGGTCTGAAATGGAAGAATTATATCTCGTAATTTCAGGATCTTCCATATTTGTGGCAAATATTAAGCTGCTGTGTGTTCCTATTTTGTAGATAGCTTCGTTTATTTCTTGATACTTTTCTATACAAATTGCAAAATCAGTCGCACCTAGTTTATTTATTTTCCCTTTCCATTTTGTTAAGAAATCATCAGATAATGCTTTAATTTCTTTTATATCTTTTGCAATATTTGGGTCCTTGATATCCTTATATATTTCTGAAAGATCCCAATTTGGCAATTGATTATTCATTTCATTTATTTTAATTTCATTCATTTTTAAATTTAATACCTCATTCTTATCTATGTTAAAAACTCTTTAATATTTTTAATTATTTCATCAGGGTTTTCTTCAGCTAAATAGTGCCCTGTGTCAATTCCATACCCTTTTAATTCGTTAGAGCAATACTCTTTCCAAATAGATAAAGGTTTATACCATTGACCGATCTTACCTTTTTTTCCCCACAAAACTAATATAGGTACACTTATCTTAAGTTTATTTTCTCTACTTATTTTATCATCTTTTAAGTCAATTGAGGCAGCAGCTCTATAATCTTCACATATTGCATTTATAGTTTCTGGATTTTTTACACATTCGATATAATCATTCAAAGCTTTTTTTGAAAAAAAATCTTTTTTCTTCTTTTCTCTAGATGTATGTGCAAAAAACCACTCTTCAGGTGCTTTATTAATCACAGATTCAGGGATAGGATTTCTCTGCGCCAACCAAAACCAATGATAATAACCCATTGCAAAATCCATGTTTGTTCTTTCAAAATGCTCTATGGTAGGAATAATATCTAGTAATATCATTTTTAAAACTTTATCTGGAAAATCTAAAGCTAAGCGATGAGCTATTCTTGCTCCTCTATCATGTGCAATTATGTAAAAAGACGTAAAACCTAATAATTTCATAAATTCTATTAAGTCATTAGCCATACTGACTTTTGAATACTCTTTATGGTTTTCTGATAAATTAGGTTTGAATGATTTACCGTAACCAGGAATATCGGGACAAATTACTGTAAAATTCTTTACAACAGCTGGCGCAACTTTATGCCACATTGCATGTGTTTGTGGATTACCATGTAACATTAATAGTGGAGGACCACTTCCACCTCTTCTATATCTTATTGCACCTCTTTTGATTTCTACAAAAGATATTTTGAAATCATTAAAAAAATCCATAATTATTATATTGTCCAGGATATGAGTATAAATGTTAAAAATATGAGCATTAGATATTAAGGTGCAATTTTGGTTACTATCTAGATATAAGTATAAGATACTTTAATACAATTACAGACTAATAAATTTCTAATTTTTGACTCTTGTTAATATTTATTATTAATTATTTATAGAATATCTATTAAATCAGAGTTTATACTTTAATGTTACTAAGTTCAAAATTGGTCAAATTTATAGTAGTAGCCACTTTTTTAACGAACACTTCTGTTGTTTTTGGTAACGATATTGAAAAATTTGCCAGCAAACTTTTTAATCATTATCAATATGATGATAAAATAAATAAGTATTTAAAATCATTTTTCTCATTTGGAAATCCAAAAGCTAATAAATCGTTAGAAACAAAAAGAGGATATTCTAATAGCGATACAAAAAGCACAAAAACGTACTTTTAAAATTAAATCTAAAAATAAAATGATTTATAGTTTTGGAAATGGACAGTCGTTTCAAATGAACCCTTCAAAAGTTAATGATAAAATTATCTACAATAATTCTCCATTTTCCTATTTTGAATTTAAAAAAGACTCTGTTTTATATAGAATCAACATAGATTTTTAATGAGATAATTTATAAGTTTGTTTAAAGACTAAATATTAAACTATTAATTTTATTGAATGATGGTGACCTCGACAGGACTCGAACCTGTTACCTCAAGATTAGGAATCTTGCGCTCTATCCAGATGAGCTACGAGGCCACTCACTATAGTTAATATCATATAAATTCTTATTATCAACATTTAGGGTATCCAAAATAATTTTGGTGACTTGATAACTAAAAATTTATATTATAAATATTGAATTATTTAGGAATTTCACTCATGAGTATTGATTTAGAACTTAAGGATAAAGTAGCTATTGTAACTGGTGCAGGTGGAGGCATCGGTAGAGAAATAGCTTTAGCACTAGCTGAAGAAGGAACATCTATAGTTGTAAATGATATAGGAGTTTCATTGACTGGTGAGGGTGGTTCAAATTCTCCCGCTGAAGAGACTACTGGGTTAATTACACAAAAGGGAGGTAAAGCAGTTATTAGTAACGACAGTGTTTCTACTTGGGAAAGTGCTCAATTGATCATTAAAAAGGCAATAGATACATTTGGCAAAATTGATATTGTTATTAACAATGCTGGTATTTTAAGAGATACAATATTTCATAAAATGGAACCATCTGACTGGGAAAGTGTTATTAACGTACATTTAAATGGTGGTTTTTACGTTAGCCGAGCCGCTGCTCCCTATTTCCGTGAACAAAATTCAGGCTCATATGTTCATATGACTAGTACATCTGGTTTAATTGGTAATTTTGGCCAAGCTAATTATTCAGCTGCTAAACTAGGTATTGCTGGGTTATCAAAATCTATTGCATTAGATATGAGTAGATACAATGTCAGATCGAATTGTATTGCTCCATTTGCTTGGAGCAGAATGACAAACTCAATTCCTTCAACTACTGAGTCTGAAAAAGAAAGAGTTGAAAGACTTAAAAAAATGACACCTGAAAAGAATGCGCCTTTAGCTGTTTTCTTAGCATCTGCTGCTGCAAAAGAAGTTACTGGACAAATTTTCAGTGCAAGATTAAATGAACTTTTTATATATAATCAAAATAGACCTATAAAAAGTGTCCACTCTGATTCAGGCTGGACCCCTTATGAAATAGCTGCGAGAGCTTATCCGTCACTTAGAAGTTCAATGACACCTAATGATAGAAGTGGTGATGTCTTTAGTTGGGATCCAATTTAAATGACCTAAAAAGATCAATAATCTCTTCCATTGTATCTAAAGTATAATCTGCACCTAGAGAATTTATATCAACGTGTGTATAACCTCCATTAACGGCAATAGACTTGATATTTGCAGATTTAGCTGCATCTATATCATTAGAAGTGTCACCTACCATAAAAAAAGAGCCCTTGATTGAATTAAATTGATTAATTGTTAACTGAATCATGTCAGGTTTTGGCTTCAGTGGTATATTATCTTGTGCTCCAATGACAACGTCAAAAAATTTGTCTAAACTCATCTGTTTAATTAGTTTTTCAGTAACAAATTGTCTTTTATTAGTACATATTCCCATCGGAATTTTTTGGTCATAAAAGTAATTAAGAGCGTTCATTACGCCAGGCATTAGAGTACTATATCTATAAGGCTCAATCGAATAATTCTGTCTATAACTCTTAAAGACAGTTTCATACAACTCTTCATTACCTCCACAATAATCTACTACTTTTTTTGATAAAGACAACATTCCTTCTCCTACAAAAGTTTGTAGTTTTTGCTCTGAAATATTTGCTAATTTATATTGGGTTAAAGTTTTATTTATTGCATTATGCATATCCGGAACTGAATGAACTAAAGTCCCATCTAAATCAAAAATTATATTATAATTAAGATACCCCATAATTTATGGTATATATCGAAGTGAAGCAATATTATTTCGATAACTTACAAGATCAGACCCTGAAAAAATAGCGGATCCAGCAACTAATACATTAGCTCCTGCTTTAATAACTTGAGGTGCAATTTCATTATTTATGCCTCCATCGACTTGAATATTTATAGGTTTACATGAAACCAGGTCTCTAACAGCTATAATTTTATCTATTGAAGAATTTATAAATGATTGCCCACCAAATCCAGGGTTAACACTCATAATAAGTATTAAATCAAGTTTTTCTAACAAGAATTCCAATCCAGAAAGAGATGTCCCTGGATTTATAGAAACTCCAGCTTTACAACCTAAATTTCTTATTCTAGTTAGAGTTCTATCAAGATGTGGGGTAACTTCCTTATGAACAGTAATCATGTTAACGCCAGCGGCTACATATTCTTCTAATAAATCATCAGGGTTTGTAACCATTAGATGTGCATCAAAAGGTTTTTCAGAATATGGTCTTATCGATTTAATAATTGGAGGACCAAAAGTAAGGTTTGGCACAAAATGGCCATCCATCACATCCAAGTGTATCCAATCAGCACCAGCTTCATCGACCAGTTTAACATCATTTGCTAATGAACCAAAATCAGCAGATAATATTGAAGGCGCAATAATAACTTCTTTCATTTAATTTATTTCCTTCAAAAATAGAATAGTGACAACAAACTAAATTGTTTTGCTCATAGCAACAGCTGTATCTGACATTCTATTAGAAAAACCCCATTCATTATCATACCAGCTTAAAACTCTTACAAATGATCCATCCATCACCTTTGTTTGGTCCATATGAAAAACCGATGATCTTGAATCATGGTTAAAATCACTTGATACAAGAGGTTCATCTGTATATCCAAGAATATTTGTAAGTTCACTATTAGTAGCTTTTTTAATAAGATTATTAATCTCATCTACAGAGGTGGATTTTAAAGCATTAAATTTAAAGTCCACAACTGATACATTTTGAGTTGGTACTCTCATTGAGACACCATCTAACTTTCCATTTAATTCTGGTAAAACTAAACCTACTGCTTTTGCAGCTCCAGTTGATGTTGGTATCATATTACCTGCAGCGGCTCTTGCTCTATACATATCTGAATGCATAGTATCTAGTGTTGGTTGATCACCAGTGTAAGAATGAATTGTAGTCATAAACCCTTGAGAAATGCCTACCCCCTGATTAATAACCATTGCAACTGGAGCTAGACAGTTCGTTGTACAAGAAGCATTAGATACTACTAGGTGATCTTTAGTTAACTTATTATGATTTACACCATAGACAACAGTCAAATCAGCTCCAGTTGCTGGAGCTGAAACTAAGACTCTTTTTGCGCCAGCTACTAGATGCATTGAGGCCTTTTCACGGGTGGCAAAAATTCCAGTACACTCCATAGCAATATCAACATCAAGTTGTTTCCATGGAAGGTCTTTTGGATCTCTAATAGATGTCACTTTTATTGGCCCTTTACCTACATCGATATTATCACCACTAACTTTGACATCAGCTGGGAACCTTCCATGCACTGTATCATATCTTAACAAATGAGCATTAGTGTCAACAGAACCCAAATCGTTAATTCCAACAACTTTAATATCGTCCCTACCCGATTCTATTATAGCTCTTAAAATATTCCTTCCAATTCTACCAAAACCATTAATAGAGACTCTAACTGACATTTTATTTCCTCTCAAAAAATATAATTATTTATTATTACTCAATACCGATATTGCTGGCAACTCTATACCTTCTAACCACTCAAGAAAAGCGCCACCAGCAGATGAAATATATGTAAATGTGTCACTGACACCTGCTTTATTTAAAGCTGAGGATGTATCGCCTCCACCTGCTACTGTAATTAAATTGTCACTGGCAGTTAAATTTGATGCCCGTCTTGCCAATGAAAAAGTACCTTCACCAAAAGGTTCTAATTCAAAAGCACCGAGTGGACCATTCCACAATAAGGTTTTAATATTTTCAAAAATAGAGCTAATTTTTTTTATTGTCTTTGGGCCAACATCAAGCGCCATCATATCTAAAGGTATCATATTCGATGATACAATTTTAGTGTTTCCATTTGTTTCAAAAGATTTTGAAACTACTACATCAATTGGCAGTATTATTTCACAATTTATTTTTTTACTTTCTTTCAAAATTGACTTTGCAATATTTACAGAATCTTTTTCAAAAAGACTTTTTCCAACATCCATGCCCTCAGCTACAAGAAAAGTATTTGCCATTGCTCCACCAATTATTAAATAATCCATCTTCGTTATTAAGTATTCAATAATATTTATTTTTGTAGAAATTTTTGCACCTCCAACCAAGGCAGCTACTGGTTTTATTGGAGAACTTAAGACAGATGTTAAGGCTTTTATTTCTTCATCCATCAATTTGCCTGAATATGAAGGTAGAAAATTTGTAATGGCATGCAAACTTGAATGCGCTCTATGAGAACAAGAAAAAGCATCATTTACAAATAAATCACAACCCTCAGATAATTTTTTTGCAAAGCTAAGACAGTTATTTATTTCTTCTTCATGAAAACGAACATTCTCAAGTAAAAGAATTTCTCCTGCTTTTAAACTTGTTTTTATTTCTAGAGCTTCTTGACCTAAACAAGAGTTGCTAAAGCGAACATTTGTTTCTAAAATATTCGATAAAATTTCTACTAGAGGTTTTAAAGTATAGTTTTTGTTATATTTTCCATTTGGTCTTCCTAGATGACTGCATATAACTATTTTTGCACCAGACGATTTCAAAAAGTTGATGGTTGGTATCACTCTTTCAACACGAGACTGGTCTGAAATATTTCCATTGGACATAGGTATATTTAAATCAGCTCTAACCAATACCGTCTTATCAAGGACGTTTTCGTTCATTATACTTTTTATTGTAGAAGTCATTTTAATAATTTTCTTAATCTGTGTTAGATTTTATTTAAAAAACGATCTTGCTTGTTCTACTATAGCTTCTGAAGTAATACCAAAGTGTTTATAAAGATCGGGAGCTGGCCCTGAAGCTCCAAAACCACTCATACCTATAAATATACCATCTTCTCCAATATATTTGCTCCATCCCATTTCACAAGCAGCTTCAATAGCAATACGAGGACTATTACCTAAAACTTTCAGTTTATAATCATCATTTTGCTTATCAAATAGTTCCCAACAAGGAAGAGAAACAACAGCTACTTTAATACCCTCTTGTTTTAACAAATTAGCCGCCTCAATAGCTAATTCTACCTCTGATCCAGTAGCTATGAGAGTCAGATCTCTTCTTGAAGAAATATCATTTACTAGATAACCACCTCTAGAAACTTTGTTTTCAGACGATTTTTCACAACGAAAAGCTTTTAAACCCTGCCTTGAGAGAGCCAAAACTGTTGGACCGTTAGTTTTAAGTGCTATGTCCCACGCTTCAGCGGTCTCAACGGTATCAGCTGGTCTTATTAAATTTAGATTTGGTGTAGATCTTAATATAGCTAAATGCTCTATTGGTTGATGAGTTGGCCCATCTTCACCAAGCCCAATAGAATCGTGAGTTAACACATAAATTACTTTCAAAGACATTAATGCAGAAAGCCTAATAGATGACCTCATATAATCACTAAATACTAAAAAAGTTCCCCCATACGGGATGAAGCCTTTATGAAGAGCTATACCATTCATTATAGATCCCATTGCATGCTCTCTAATTCCATAATGAATATAATCACCATAAACTTTTCTAGAAGAAACAGTTTTCATTTTGCTTGTTTTAGTCAAATTTGATCCAGTAAGATCTGCTGAACCGCCAATTGTATTACCTATAACTTGATTTATAATTTCAAGAGTTTTTTGGCTAGATTGTCGGGTAGCTAACTTGGGCATTTCTTGTTTCATTTGTTTTATAAATGAGTTAATTTTTTTATCATAAGACTTAGAAATAGTTCCACTTATAAATGTCTCAAATCTATTCTTTTTAGGACTGTTTTCAAATTTTTTTGTCCACGTTTTAAATAACTCGTGTGATCGTGCTGTTGTTTTTTCCCATTTATTTAAGATTTCGGAGGGTATTTCAAACGGTTTATTTGCCCATGCCAATGCTTTTCTCGTAGCAATGATTTCATCTACACCTAAAGGTGCTCCGTGTGTCTTGGAGGTTCCAGCCAAACTTGGCGCGCCATATCCAATTTTTGTTTTACAAGCAATAAGTGATGGTCTTCTTGATTTTTTTGCGTTAATGAGAGCTTTTTCAATCTCATTATGGTTATGGCCATCTATTGCTTGAGTATGCCAACCTGCTGCCTTAAATCTAGAAATTTGGTTGGCAGAGTTGGATAGATTTGTGGAACCATCAATTGAAATATTATTATCATCCCAAAGTACTACTAATTTTGAAAGCTTTAAGTGCCCTGAAAATTCAATAGCTTCGTGACTAATTCCTTCCTGAAGGCAACCATCTCCAGCTATTACGTATGTATAATGATTTACTAAATTTGAACCAAACCTAGAAGATAATAGTTTTTCACTTAAAGCCATTCCCACTGCAGTAGCTAACCCTTGTCCTAAAGGACCAGTTGTAGTCTCTATGCCTTTTGCATGTCCAAACTCAGGGTGACCTGCTGTGTTATAATTTAACTGCCTAAAGTTTTTGATATTCTCTATAGGCATATCTTCATATCCTAAAAGATAATGAAGAGCGTACAAAAGCATTGATCCATGACCAGCTGATAAAACGAATCTGTCTCGATCTGGCCAGTCTGGTTTTTTAGGATAAATATTTATGAAATCTTTAAAAAGTATAGTAGCAACATCTGCCATGCCCATAGGCATTCCAGGGTGACCTGAATTTGCTGCCTGTACTGCGTCCATGGATAAAAATCTAATTGCATCAGCCATTTGTGTGATTATTTTTTCATTAGATTTTATCTGGCTTTGCATTTAAATTTACTCCTAAAAAATTTAGCTGAAATAATTTAAATATCCATAACATTTATACATAAAAAATTACATAAAAGTTTTCGATTTATTTGAATATTTCAATAAAATTTTTTAAATTCCAAAACTTCTTCTGAGGAACCAAAAATTAAAGGCGATCTTTGGTGAATCTCTCTAACTTCTAAATTCAATATACTTTTATTGCCATTAGTAGCTTTTCCTTTAGCTTCTTCAATTAAGAATGCTATTGGATTAGCTTCATATGTTAATCGTAACCTACCCTCTTTATATTTCTTTCTGTTGTCTGCTGGATATAAAAATATACCTCCTCTAATGAAAATTCGACTTGCATCAGCGACTAAAGATCCTACCCATCTCATTCCAAAATTCTTTTTCCTCGGACCTTCTTCTCCATCCTGACAATTTTGAATATATTTAGATGTGGCACTATTCCAAAATCTTTGATAAGCCGCATTTATAGAAAATTCAGAAGTTGATTTTGGTATTATAATCTTCTCTTTAATTAAATAAAATTGATTTTTAAGTTCGTCCAAAGCAAATAATGCTGTTCCATACCCAATTGTAATAAATAAAGTAGTTTGAGGTCCATAAACAAAAAAACCAGATGCTTTTTGATTACTTCCTTTTTGAATAAATGCTTTTTCTAAAGCTAATTCATTTTTGTTCATTATTGAAAAAATAGTTCCAATAGATACATTAACATCAATATTACTAGAGCCATCAAGCGGGTCTGCAAATACTATAAAATTATTATTATTTTTAAAGTCAATAAATCCTTCTTGTTCCTCTGAAGCATATCCAGAAACAGGCGATTTTTTTAAAAAATAAATTAAAATTTCATCTGCAGTTATATCTAGGGGCTTTTGAACGTCACCATCTTTATTAAGTGTTTTGCTAGTACTAAAATTGTTATTATCTTTTTTTATATTTCTTATAGTTTTAGAAATTTCTATCGCAGCATTTGCAAGAGAGGTAATAATCAAAGATAAATCTTTTTCATTACGGTATTTTGATAAATAATTATTTAGGTACATATTTAAATTGCTTTCAATTGAAAAAATCTTTGTTCACTTTTTTACAATTAGCCCAATTTTTTTAATATTGAAACTATATTAATTTGTATGTTAGTTTAACATAAATATAACGAATTAATTATTGGTTTGTTAATGCTTTATAAAAAACTTCACATTCCTATTAACCTCCCTTTGGCTCAAGATAAAGAAAGTGAATCAAATCATTCTAATTTAGAAATTATTAGAGAAATTCAAGATACTGACAAACTAAAGTTATCCCTAACAATTGATCTTTTTAAAAATTATTTTAACAATAAAATTTCTAAAGTTATCATGACAAATTTATACTTTATTTTTGATGAGATAATTCCAATAATTTATCAATCAAAACAAAAAAAAGAAGGGCTTTATCAACTTCTTCGATTTACTAATGAAATAGTTTTTAATTTTCCTTATATAGAAACTTTGTCAAAAAACAAAATTGTATACAACAACTTAGTAAAAGTGTTTTTATTTTCAGGATACGTTACTAATCTTGTAAAAGAAGATGTAAAAGCGTTAGAAATTTTACAACCTGATTTTGCAATAAGACTAAATGGTAATATTACATATTATAAAAATTATTTAGATAAAATAAATATTAATAATATTGATGAAGAAGTTCTTTTAGACACTTTAAGACAAAATCATCGTTTACTTAAATTTCAAATTATTTTTGCTTTGATTAATCATGAAATAAATATAGAAAGAGCTTCTCAAGAGTTTTCACTGCTTGCTCAAGCAACATTTGATATTTCATTGAAAATAGCTGAAACTAGAATAATTAAAAAGTACAAGATTGACAATTTAAGTTATAGTATAGTTGCATATGGAAGATTTGCAACCTCATCAATGACTGCAAACTCAGATCTTGATTTGGTTTTTATTTATGATAATAAAAATACTAATAATAATTCTGAACAAAAAATTTATATTGAATTATTTCGTCAACTTATTAGAACGCTCTCTTCAAAAACAACCGAAGGCTTTATGTATGAAGTTGATACAAAACTTAGACCATCTGGCAAAGAAGGACCCGTAGTATGTACTTATGATAATTTTAAAAAATACCATCAGGAAAATTCATTTTGTTGGGAAAAATTAGCTTTAAAAAAGACTAGGATAATTAATGAAAATAATTTTAATGCCAAAACATCAAAACTATTAGAAAAATTAAAAAAAATTAACATTTCAGATAAAAAAATTACACATGAAATTGCAATGATGAGAACTAACGTAAGTCAAGTAGATAGACATGTTGTTAAAAAAAGATCTTTTAAATGGTTTGAAACAAAATATGTTGGTGGAGGACAGCGAGATATTGAGTTTTTAAACTTTTTTTATGAGGATAAATCAGATCTAATTGAAGAATTCGAGGTTAGCAAAAAAATAATTTTATTTAGAAAAATAGAAAATCTTTATTTTAAGATTGATCAAGTAGTTAACTTATGTTTTTTAGAGAACAAACAAGATAATCTTCCAAATCAAGCCGTTAATTTATTGATTAAAGAAACTGTTACTAGAGATTTAGGATCTTTGAAAGCTTATGTAAATCAAAGTAAAGTCGAAGTTTTTAAGATCCTTAATTATATAATAGATTCTAATAAAACAACCTCTATCAATCAAAGGTAACAAAATAAATTTGTCTTAAATTTAATCAAACTAGTTATAATTAATTTTTTTGGCCTAATTTTTATGCAAAATTAGCTATGTCCTCGTCCCATTTTTTTAAAACTTTATTAAAACTATCATTGCAGAGATTGTGAAAATAATTAAATTTAAATGGAGAGTTATTATGTCTAATTTAATCAGGTTATTTTTAATAATACCTGCAATTATAATGGGTTTTACGAGTGTTGTTTTTGCGGCACCTGATGCTGAGACAGCATACATTTTCAATTCTTTTTCTTTTCTAGTTCATGGCTTTTTAGTTATGCTTATGGCCGCTGGATTTTGTATGCTAGAAACAGGTCTGGTTAGAGCTAAAAATGCTGTAGTTCAGTGTGCCAAAAATATTGGTTTGTACTCTATAGCAGGAATAATGTTTGCGGTAGTTGGTTATAATTTAATGTACATGGATGTATCTGGTTGGATAGGTTCATTTGCAATATGGGGTCCTTCTGACGGTGAAACATTTGGTGGAGAAAATGACGCAACATATTCTTCAGGATCTGACTGGTGGTTTCAAATGGTTTTCTGCGCTACTGCAGCTTCAATAGTTAGTGGTGCTGTTGCAGAAAGGGTTAAATTAAAAGCATTTTTTGTATTTGTAGTTTTACTGTGTGGTTTTATTTATCCTATTCAAGGCTCATGGTCTTGGGGTGGTGGATATCTAAGTGAAGCTGGTTTCTTAGATTTTGCTGGCTCCTCTATTGTTCATGGAGTTGGTGGTTGGGCTGCTCTTACCGGTGCAATAATACTTGGTGCAAGAAAAGGTAAATATTCTGACGATGGAAGTGTTAATCCAATGCCTGGGTCAAACCTTCCACTAGCTACCTTAGGTACTTTTATACTATGGTTTGGTTGGTTTGGTTTTAATGGTGGTTCACAATTGGCGATGGGATCAGGCGCAGATGTAGCAGCTATTTCAAATATTTATATCAACACAAACTTAGCCGCTGCTGGTGGTGTGGTTGTAGCTTTAATTTTAACAATGTTATTCTACAAAAAGACAGATTTAACTATGGCTTTAAACGGTGCATTAGGTGGATTGGTAGCAATAACAGCTGAGCCATTAGCTCCATCTCCAATGTTAGCAATATTTATTGGCGCAGTCGGTGGATTGATAGTTGTTTTAACTATACCAATGTTAGATAAACTGAAAATTGACGATGTCGTAGGCGCTATACCTGTACATCTGTTTGCTGGAATATGGGGAACTATAGCTGTAATTCTTTCAAACTCAGATGCAACCTTAGGTGCACAATTGTATGGAATATTTGCAATTGGTGCATTTACAATTATAGCCTCTGCTATAGTTTGGTATATTATTAAATTTACCATTGGAATTCGCGTTACAGAGGAAGAAGAACTCGAAGGCGTTGATTTGGCTGAGGTAGGTATGGAAGCATATCCTGATTTTAGAAAGTAGATAAATCACTCAAATAAAATAAAAAAGGAGGAAATTTTTCCTCCTTTTTTTACATACCTAAAGAGCTATAACTTTGTGCTATCCTTTTAATGGAAACCATCATTGCTGCTGTCCTTAAATCTGGTATATCATCATCCGAATTCCATACATTACTAATCACATTATATGTTTCTATCATAGTGTCTTCTAATCCAGATCGAACTAGATCTAATTCTGATAATCCCTGAATAGATTTTGATTTAAATTCCGAAGGAAATTCTTTTCCTGTAATTCTTTCAATTCCACTGACAAGTGCAGAAACTTGATTTTCTTGAGCCCTTCTTTGTAATCTCCCCAACCTTATTCTGCTTAAATTTTTAATCCATTCAAAATAGCTTACTGTAACACCTCCTGCATTAGCGTATAAATCTGGTATAATTATCACACCTCGGTTATTAAGTATATTATCTGCACTTGATGATACGGGGCCATTCGCAGCTTCTACAATAAGGGGTACTTTAATACGATTAGCATTTTCTTCATTAATAACTAATTCCATAGCTGCCGGTATTAAAATATCTGCTTCTTCCTCTAGTATTTCAGCTCCAGCTTCAATATAACCATTAAAACCCTTGATTGTACCTTTTTCAAGAAGATATTTTTTTAAAGATGGAATATCTATTCCTTTAGGATTAATAATTGATCCGTCGCGTTCAATTACGTGTGTAACTTTTGCACCATCCTCATTGGACAAAAATTTTGCTGCATAATACCCAACGTTCCCTAGGCCTTGTATAATTATTCTTTTTCCTTTTAATCCAGGAGTCAAACCAGTTTTTTTAACATCATTATCGTTTTGAAAAAATGCTTTCAGAGCAAACTTCACCCCCCTTCCAGTAGCCTCAGTTCTTCCAGAAATACCTCCTTTATTTACAGGCTTTCCAGTAACACAAGCCCACGCATTAAGATCAGTTGGATTTAGTCTACGATATTCATCTGCCATCCAAGCCATTTCACGTTCTCCAGTACCAACATCAGGAGCTGGTACGTTTTGGGATGGGTGTATTAAATCTCTTTTAGCTAATTCTTGGGTGAAACGTCTTGTTATTCTTTCCAACTCTTCTTCGGACCATTTTTTTATGTTAATTATAAGGCCACCTTTAGAGCCACCAAAAGGAACTTCAACTAAAGCGCATTTATAAGTCATCAATGCAGCTAAAGCCTCAACCTCTTCTTGATTTACAGCTAAGTCGTATCTTATACCGCCTTTTACAGGTTCAAAGTGATCAGAGTGAACTGATCGAAAACCAGTGAATGTATGAACTGTGCCTCTTAACCTTACGCCAAATCTTACTAGGTAAGTAGCATTAGCCAGCATTATTTGATTAGCTAAATCTTCAGAAAAGGCTTCTGAACCATCAATTTTTTGAATATATCGAGTTGCTTTTTTAAAATTAACTTCAATTGAATTTAGAAATGCATCGCTGGCCATTATTTTTTCAACCCTTGCGGATTGCCCCCTTTACTAAGTTTAAAGAATATAAAAACCCAAAAATAATCTTTACATAAAAAGAAAAAAGTTAAAAGGAGTAAGACTTAGCTATTTTAAACTTGAAAAAAATTAAATTTTATTCATTTTAAATTTTGTATAAAATATAAATACCTAAATAGGATTCTAATAGTTAGGAAAGAGTATGTTTTCAAATTTAAAAGCTGCAATTCAAAAAGTTACTTCTACAGATACAAAAGAAGATGAATACCAAGGAGAAGATATTCAAGCAGTAATAGTTTTATTACTAGAAGCGTGTCAAATTGACGGAGAGACAGATAAAGTTGAAATCGGTTACATCACAAATTTATTAATTAATAAATTTAACTTCACACAAATTGAGGCTGAGGAAAACATTAAAAAAAATCTAGAAAATAGTAATGAACGAATTGAAATATTTTCTCAAATTAAAATAATTTTAAATGAAATGGACCACTATGAACGAATTGAAGTAATAGAAATGATGTGGGGAGTGATATTATCAGATGGAGTTGTTGATGATTTTGAAGCTAATCTGATGCGTCGTATGAACGGTCTATTATATATTTCTGGTATAGAAAGTGCTGAAGCAAAAGAAAGAGCATCAAAACAATTTAAATAAAATTTATACGTGTGAATAAAATAAAGTTATGTTTTAATCTAATATAATTTGTTAAAGGGGCTTTATTTATATGTTTTTTCATTCAATGAACTTTTCTATTGGTAAGGATAATGAAGTATTAAGAGATACTGTTTATAAGTTTGCGCAAAATGAGATAGCTCCAATTGCAAATCAAATTGATAAAGAAAACTCTTTTCCTAACCATCTGTGGAAAAAGTTTGGTGACCTTGGCTTATTAGGAATTACTGCATCATCAGATTATGGCGGAAGTGACATGAGTTATTTAGCCCATTGTATTGCTATAGAAGAAATAAGTAGAGCGAGTGCTTCGGTAGGTCTGTCTTATGGCGCTTTTTCAAACTTATGTGTAAACCAAATTAATAGAAACGGTAATGAGGAACAAAAACAAAAATATTTACCTGAGCTTTGTTCTGGCGAAAAGGTTGGAGCCTTAGCTATGAGTGAAAGTGGGTCTGGGTCTGACGTTATTTCAATGTCTCTTCATGCAGAGAAACAAGGTAATAAAACGTATTTACTTAATGGATCCAAAATGTGGATTACCAATGGACCTGATGCCGATACTTTAGTGGTATATGCAAAAACTAATCCCTCAAAAGGGTCAAAAGGTATAACAGCTTTTATAATAGAAAAAACAATGACAGGTTTTTCTACTGGAAAAAAATTAGATAAATTAGGCATGAGGGGTTCTAATACTGCTGAACTTATTTTTGAAAACTGTCCTGTTCCTGAAGAAAATATTCTAGGCGAAGAAGGAAATGGAGCAGCTGTTTTAATGAGCGGCTTAGACTATGAAAGGGTTGTTCTTGCTGCAGGACCTTTAGGAATTATGGCAGCGGCAATGGATGTGGTTGTTCCATATATTCATGAAAGAAAACAATTTGGAAAGTCAATTGGTGAATTTCAAATAATGCAAGGTAAAATAGCTGACATGTATACGACTATGAACGCTTGTAGATCTTATGTTTATGAAGTGGCTAAAGCGTGTGACAGAGGAGAAACCACTAGAAAAGATGCTGCTGGTTGTATTTTGTATTCAGCGGAAAAAGCCACTCAAATCGCTCTTGAAGCAATTCAGGCACTAGGTGGGAATGGATATACTAATGACTTTTCAGCTGGAAGATTACTTAGGGACGCTAAATTGTATGAAATTGGAGCAGGGACTTCCGAAATTAGAAGGATGTTGATTGGTAGAGAATTGTTTTCGGAAACTATATAGATGACAAAACTAAAATCTCAAATAAACGTAAAAGGTGCAAACTTTCAAAAAAATAAAAAAAGACTCGAAGTTGATCTTAAATTAACCCGAGAGGCTGTTGATTTTGCAATGAACGGTGGTGGTCACAAATTAAATGAGCGCCATCAAAAACGGGGGAAAATGTTACCTAGACATAGGGTATCAAAGCTTTTAGATCCAGGAAGTTCATTTTTAGAATTAGGGTTAACTGCAAGTTATAATATGTACGATAATGCTTGTCCTTCTGGTGGAATAATAACTGGAGTAGGTCAAATTCATGGTATAGACGTAATGGTTATATGTAATGACTCAACTGTTAAGGGCGGAACTTACTATCCTATAACTGTAAAAAAACATCTTCGGGCTCAAGAAGTAGCTCTGGAAAATAAATTACCTTGTATTTACTTAGTTGATTCTGGTGGGGCAAACCTACCAAACCAAGATGAAGTTTTTGCTGATAGAGAACATTTTGGAAGAATTTTTTTTAATCAAGCCAACATGTCCTCAAAAAGCATACCTCAAATTGCGGTTGTTATGGGAAGTTGTACAGCAGGTGGAGCCTATGTCCCGGCAATGTCAGACGAAACTATAATCGTAAAAAATCAAGGAACTATTTTTTTAGCAGGCCCACCATTAGTTAAAGCTGCAACAGGCGAATTAACCAATGCAGAAAATCTTGGTGGAGGCGAGGTTCATACAAAAATTTCTGGTGTTGCCGATTATCTTGCTGATAATGATGAACATGCTCTAGCTATAGCCAGACAATGTGTAAAAAACTTAAATATAAAAAGGAAGAATGAAAATCTTTCAAATTTTGAACTACCACTTTATGACCCTCAAGAACTTCTAGGAATAGTCCCCGCAGATAACAAAACATCTTATGACGTTAAAGAAATAATAATGAGAATTTTTGATGGATCTGAATTTGACGAATTTAAACATAATTTTGGTAAAACTTTAGTAACTGGTTTTGCAAAATTAAAAGGGCAAACCTGTGGTATTATAGCTAATAACGGAGTTTTGTTTTCTGACAGTGCTCTTAAAGGCACACACTTTATTTCATTATGTAGTCAAAGAAAAGTTCCATTAATTTTTTTACAAAATATCACGGGCTTCATGGTAGGAGAAAATGCAGAACATGGAGGAATTGCAAAAAATGGCGCCAAACTAGTTAATGCAGTTGCAACTTCTAAAGTTCCTAAAGTTACAATCTTAATAGGAGGTAGTTTTGGAGCAGGTAATTATGGAATGTGTGGCAGAGCTTTTGCACCAAGATTTTTATGGACGTGGCCTTGTTCAAGAATATCAGTAATGGGCGGCGAGCAAGCTGCAAGTGTTTTAGCTCAATTAAAAAAAAATAATACACTTAAAAATAATGGTGAATGGAATAAAAAAATTGAAGATAAATTTAAACAGCCAATCTTAGAACAATTTAATAATCAGTCACACCCTTTATATGCCTCTGCTCGCATGTGGGATGATGGGATTATAGATCCTACCAAAACACGTGATATTTTAGCTGCAAGTATAAAAATTACAATGAATCATAGCATTGAAGACACCAAATTTGGTATTTTTAGAATGTAGTAAGATACAAAATGCCTTTTCCAAAAATAAAAAAACTATTAATTGCAAATCGAGGTGAAATTGCCTGTAAAATTATAAGATGTGCAAGAAAAATGAAGATTCCTACTGTTGCAATTTATTCAGACGAAGATGTCAACTGTTTACATGCAAAGCTTGCAGATGAAGCAATCAACATACCAGGATCGCAAGTTTCTGAAACATATATGAATAGTGACGTAATTATTAAAATTTGCAAAAAGTATAGAATTAACGCAATTCATCCAGGTTACGGCCTTCTGTCTGAGAATGCTGAATTTGTTAAAATGGTTGAAAGTAATAACCTTATCTTTATAGGCCCTAGCAGCAAAATTGTAAGAAATATGGGTGAAAAGGATAAAGCTAAATTAATTATGGAAAAAGCAGGAGTTCCAGTTGTTCCAGGGTACCACGGGAAAATTCAAGACAAAAAATTTCTAGAGCAAACTGCTAAAAAAATTGGTTATCCAATATTAATAAAAGCCCGTGCCGGTGGTGGTGGTAGAGGCATGAGAATAGCTGAAACTTCAACAAATTTTTTATCTGCACTAGAAGAAGCTTCTAGTGAGGCAAAAACAAATTTTAAGGATAAAATATGTTTACTTGAAAAGTATATTCCAAAGGCACGTCATATTGAAATTCAAATTTTTGGTGACAAGTATGGTAATGTAATACATCTATTTGATAGAGATTGCTCATTACAAAGGCGCCAACAAAAAATAATAGAAGAAGCTCCTTGTCCAGAATTAAATAATGATATTAGAACCTTTTTAGGTGATTTATCAGTGAAAGCAGCTAGATCAATTAAATATGAAGGAGCAGGGACTATAGAGTTTATTGCTGATATTGAAAATGGCATCGATAAAAATAAAATCTACTTTATGGAAATGAATACAAGAATTCAAGTTGAACACTCAGTCACCGAAGCTGTAACTTCAACCGACTTAATTACATGGCAACTTGAAATTGCTAACGGCAACAAACTCTCTAAATCACAAAAAGACATAATTTTAAAGGGATGGTCCATTGAATCAAGATTATATGCAGAAAATGTAAATAATAATTTTTTACCTCAAAGCGGCTTAATACATCATCTTAATTTTCCTGAAATATTAAAACATCCGAACTGTATTGTAGAAACAGGTACGCAAGAAGGAGATTATATTACTCCATTTTATGATCCAATGATTGCAAAAATTATTTCATTTGGGAAAGATAGAAATGAAGCGATCAAATACCTTGAGAATTTTCTTATTGATGTTGAAATTGGAGGTATAAGAACAAATTTAAATTTACTTAAAAAATTAATCACCAATAAAAATTTCATTGAAGGAAATATTGATACTAAATTTGTAGAAAATAATATAAAGGACTTTATTGATAATGAGTCTGATCCATATTACGTGGCTCTTGCTGGGCTTGTTGTTTTTAATGAAACTATATCTAGACAACAATCAAATTGGTATATGTGGGAACCAAGTGAGTACCCACTAGATATAACTATTCAAGATAGAATCCAACAATTAAAAATTTGTCAGAGAAAGATGAATGAGTATGAAATTAAGTTTAATAACCTCAAGTATTTATTCACTTCTATAAAAATACATAAATCTTCACTTAAAGCTAAATTGAATGGTAAAAATTTAGACATTAATTATAAATTAATTATAGATAAACATACTAATAATAAATTTTTTACGATATTCGTTAAAGACCTTACTTATGAAGTTATTGTCTTAGATTCTTTAAGGCCTAGAGAAAATAACGAAGAATTTTCAGAAGATGATATAATAGCTCCAATGCATGGACTAATAAAATTTAATAAAATTACAGAAAACTCAAAGGTGAAAAAAGGTGACGTTTTGTTAAATTTAGAAGCAATGAAAATGGAGTATTCACTTAATTCACCACGTGATGGTGTCATAAATAAAATTTATGTTAAAAATGGCCAACAAGTTACTGAAAAAATGAAACTTTTAAGTTTAAAAAAATAATTTGTCTCAACGGTTAGAAAAATGAATAATTTTATTAATATTTTTGAAATGAGTCCCCGAGATGGGCTTCAAAATGAAAAGAATTTCATTTCTACTGAAGATAAAATAAAATTTATAAATAAGCTATCTAGTTGTGGTTTTAAAAAAATAGAAACATCTAGCTTTGTTAGTCCTAAATGGGTTCCTCAATTATCTGATGCTTTAGAAGTCTTTAAAGGTATCAATAGAGTAGAGGAAATAAAATATACTGCGTTAACTCCTAATGAGAAAGGGTTTGACAATGCTTTAGAAGCAAAAGTGGATGAAGTAGCGATTTTTACCGCCGCTTCAGAGACATTTAACAAAAAAAATACTAATTGTGATATTAATACAAGCCTAAATCGATTTAAGCCAATTATCCAAAAAGCTAAGATAAATAAAGTTCCTGTTAGAGGTTACATTAGTTGTATTTCTCATTGTCCATATGAAAATTATGTTAATCCAAAAAAAGTTGGAGAAATAGCTAATAAATTAATAAAAATGGGTTGTTATGAAGTTTCTCTTGGAGACACAACTGGAAAAGGAAGTTCTGAACAAACGTCAGAAGTTATTGCAGAATGTTTACAATTTTTAACACCTGATAAATTAGCTGGTCATTTTCATGATACATTTCAAAATGCATTAAATAACGTTAAAATTTCTTTAGAATACGGAATTAAAACTTTTGATTCTTCAGTTGGTGGTCTAGGTGGATGTCCATATTCACCAGGGGCGAAAGGCAATGTTTCCACAGAAAAAGTAAATGATTTATTACTATCAATGGGATATGAGACTAATCTTAATATCGCAAAAATTAAAGAATGTAATAAGATTGCGTTAAACCTTAAAGAGCACGGAAGCTATGAATAAAAAAACAAAACAAACGATCATTTTACGAAAAAATGACAATGGTCTTTCTAAAATAATATTAAATCAACCAGAAAAACATAATGTTTTATCACCGATAATGATTAAAGAACTCTCAGACGGCTTTGATGAATTAAAAGATGACCCGAATACAAAAGTTTTGATTATATCTGCCAAAGGCAAATCTTTTTGCGCTGGTGGTGATTTAGACTGGATGAAGGAACAAATATTTTCAGACAGAAAAACAAGAATTGAAGAAGCTCGAAAATTGGCTGATTTATTATACAAAATGTACCAATTTCCTAAACCTCTTATAGCACAAATAGAAGGAAATGCGTATGGTGGAGGAATAGGTATTATTTCTGTTTGTGATGTTGCTATATCTATAGAAAATATTAAGTTAGCTTTAACAGAAGCGAAGCTTGGATTAATACCAGCTACAATTAGTCCTTATGTAATTTCGAAAGTTGGACCAAGTAATGGCATAGATTTATTTACAAGTGCCCGTACCTTTTATCCTCCAGAAGCAAAAAATATAGGATTAATCAAATCTTTTTGTAAAGAAGAGTGTATAGACAACATAATTAACGAAGAAGCAGATTCTATTCTCATCAATGGTCCATCAGCAGTAACAGCGTCAAAAAATCTTGTAAGAAACTTATCTTCTAAAATTGATGAAAATACTATTAAATTTACAGTTGAAGCCCTAGCAGATGTATGGGAAAATCCAGAATCTATTGAAGGTATTAATGCATTCTTTGAGAAAAGAAAACCAAATTGGATAATGGAGAAATAAATGGCTAATATATCAAAACAAGGCCAAAAACAAAATTTAACAAAATTAAATCTTGAGTATAACGGTAAGAAGGATGGTGAAGACCAAGTCGAAAATTATTTAAATATTGTTAACGAAAAAATCGGTTTTATACCAAACGTACTTGCTGCATTTGCAAAATTTCCTAAACAATTTGAAGGTTTTACAAAATTATATAATTCTTTAATGTTAGGTGAGTCTGGTTTAACAAAATTAGAAAGAGAAATGATTGCAGTTACAGTCTCGTCTGAAAACCATTGTTTCTACTGTTTGGTAGCACATGGATCTGCAGTTAGAGAACTTTCAAATGATCCCCAATTAGGAGAAAGAATAGCTGCAAATTTTAGATCTGCAGAACTACCAAAGAAACAACTTGAATTGCTCAATTTTACTAAAAACTTAACTAGAGACCCATCAGAGATATCTGAAAGCGATAGAACAAAGTTAAGAGAAGTAGGATATACCGATAGAGATATTTGGGATATAAGCGCTATAGTTGGTTTGTTTAACATGACTAATAGATTAGCTTCTGCAACTGAAATGGAGCCCAACGACAACTATCATAATATAGCAAGATAAATTTTATGTCCTTTAATCTAAACCAAACACAGTTATCAATTATTGATTCAGTTCAAAATATTATGAAAAACTTTGATGATGATTACTGGCTTCAATGTGATAAAGAGAATAAATTTCCTCATAAATTTTATGAAGAGATAGCTAGTGGAGGATGGTTAGGTATATGTATGCCCAAGCAGTTTGGTGGTACTGCGTTAGGTGTAAGTGATGCATCTATTTTTATGCAAAAAGTTTCTGAAACTGGTGGTGGCATGGCAGCAGCCTCTTCTATACATATAAACATTTTTGGGCCACATCCAATTGTGGTCTATGGTAATAATGAGCAACAAGAGAAATGGCTACCCCCTTTGATTTCAGGAAAAGAAAAAACTTGTTTTGGAGTAACCGAGCCAGACGCTGGATTGGACACAGGTAAATTAAAAACATTTGCAAAAAAAATTAATGATGGATATCTGGTCAATGGACAAAAGATTTGGACATCAACAGCTAAAATTGCTGATAAAATCCTCTTATTGGCACGAACTATTCCCGTTGAGGAATGCAAAAAGAACACTGATGGTTTAACTTTATTTTATACTGAATTAGATAGAAAAAAAATTGAGGTTAAAGAAATTTCAAAAATGGGCCGAGCAGCAGTAGATAGTAACCAAATATTTATTGATAATCTAGAGGTCCCTGATTTTGATAGAATAGGTGAAGAAGGCAAGGGGTTTAAATATATACTTGATAGTCTTAATCCAGAAAGAATATTAATTGCTGCTGAGGCATTAGGTATAGGAAAAAATGCTTTATCAAGAGCTGTAAAATATGCAAGTGACAGAATTGTCTTTGACAGACCTATTGGAAAAAATCAAAGTATTCAACATCCATTAGCAGAAAACTGGATTGAGTTAGAAGCGGCAGAACTACTTATTGCAAAAGCTGCACACCAATACGATAATGGACAAAATGCAGGTGGAATGGCAAATGCTGCAAAATTCTTTGCAGCTGAAGCAGGTTTTAAGGCTGCCACTCAAGCAGTGATCACTCTTGGAGGAATGGGTTATGCAAAGGAATATCATGTGGAAAGATTATTAAGAGAATCTTTAATTCCAAAATTAGCTCCTGTAAGCGCTCAAATGATTTTGAACTATATTTCAGAACGTGTGCTTGGATTACCAAAATCATATTAAATAAAAAAAGTGAATAAATGACATATCAAAACAATATTATCGTTTCTGCTTTAAATGGCATAAAAGTTTTAGACCTTACAAGGGTTCTTGGGGGGCCATACGCAACTCAAATACTTGCAGACCACGGTGCTGAAGTAATAAAAATTGAATCTAAAATTGGTGATGAGGTAAGAGGTTGGGGACCTCCATTTATTAACGAGATGGCTTCATATTTTATAAATGTAAATAGAAATAAAAAATCTGTTGCTGTTGATTTAACAAAACAAGAAGGTAGAAATATAATTCTAGAACTTCTTAAAACTTCAGATGTTATTATTGAAAATTTTAAAACTGGGACAATGGAAAAATGGGACCTTGGTTACGAAGATGTTTTAAAAGACAAATTTCCAAAGTTAATTCACTGCCGAATATCTGGTTTTGGAGCTGAAGGACCTTTAGGAGGAGCTCCTGGATACGATGCAATTGTTCAAGCTATGACTGGAATGATGTCCATCAATGGACATCCAAATGGAGGAAATGTAAGGGTGGGCGCGCCAGTAGTTGATATGGGTACAGGGTTGTACGCTACAATTGGAATATTAATGGCGCTCCAAGAAAGACACAAATCAGGACTAGGTCAATTTATAGATATGTCTCTTTATGATTCTGCACTAGCATTGATGCATCCTCATACAGGAAATTATTTTTTGTCAAAAAAACCTGGTAAAGCTACAGGTAATGCTCATCCAAATATTGCGCCTTATGATAAATTTAAAACTGCAACTAATGAAATTTTTATGGGGATTGGCAATGACGCAGGATTTGCAAGATTATGCAAAGCTCTGAAAGTAGATTACCTCATAACAGATGAAAGATTTCTTTCAAACGGCGATAGAGTTAATAATAGAGAAGAATTAACTAAATATTTAGAAGATGCCTTAAAGGATGTAGATGGTGTCGAATTTTCTGAAAAGCTATTATCTGCTGGTGTTCCAGCGGGGCCTGTAAGAAATATTGAGGAGGCACTGAAACATCCTCAAACATTAGAAAGAGATATGACGATTAGTAAAGAAGATTATACAGGTGTCTCGTCACCTATAAAGTTTAGTAGATCTAAATCAGTTGGAGTAAAACATAAACCCCCTTTGATAGGTCAGAACACTAAGGAAGTTTTGAAAGATGCAGGATATAGTGAAGAAGAAATACTGGAAATGTTATCAAATCAAATAATATTTGAAAAAATATAATTCTTATTTATATAGGCTATTAAAGTAATGATCTCTCAAATTATGAGTATGATGTAAGATGTCTTCTTCATTAAATATATTATTTGAAAATAATAAAAACGCGTCTAAAGCTTGAAAAATAAAAAGGTCTATTCCTGAGATTAATTTAGATCCGGCAATTTCGCCTTTCTTAAGAAAAACAGTTTTTGCTGGCGTATATACAACATCATATAGCCATTGATAATTTTTTATTTCTAAATTGCCTAATGAACAACCAGGAAAATCATAATGACCCAAAGGAGTACAGTTTATTATTCCATCAAAACTTGATATAGCACTCTCTAATTTTTTATGATTAAGTAATTTACAATTTATTTTCAGTTCTTCTAATTCTCTGATTAGTTGCTCTCCTTTTAGATTGTCAGTATCTAATATATGAAGTTCTAAAACTCCTAGTGAGGATAATGCAAAGGAAATAGCTCTTCCTACCCCACCAACTCCAATAATAAGAATTTTCCCTGGTTTCTTTTTTTTGAAATGAAAATCATAACTTTTTATAAAACCAGAATAATCTGTATTATGAGCAACAATATTTTTTTGGAAAATTAATGTATTAGCTGATTTTACATTAAAGGCACTTTCGTAAACTTTATCTGCAAATTTAATTACTTTTTCTTTGAAAGGAAAAGTAATATTTACCCCACTAAAGCCACTCATTTTTAACTCTTTTAATAAGTCAGGGAGATTACTTTCTTTTATTGATTTTAAGTCAAACAACTCATAGCTAACAGAAACTCCAAATAAATCTCCTAAACGTTTGTGAATATCAGGAGCCTGAGATGTTGCTATGTTATGTCCTATTAATCCTAATTTCATAGGATTAGGAACGCTTTTCGAGTAAACGAACAGTTATAGTTCCAAACCATCTTTCTAAATTCATTCTTACTGGTAAAATTCGTCCAAAGACAGTTCTTCCAAAAAAAAGTTTAAAATCAGTGAATTTATCGTCTATTGGTTTCCATTTAGTTTTCAACCTATGACCTCCCAAAGGCTTAATCTTTAAGCCACAAATCAAAACGTCTCCTCTATAAGATTTAGGCCTATCATTTTCAATAAAGCTGTTTCCTAAAGTTTTTGTTTTAAGATCATACCTTCGTCTACCATCAAAGATTTTAAAGCTTGTATCACATTTATTCTCAAATCTTATTCTTTCAATTACGTTTAAAAAGGCTGTTACGGGGTCTATTACGTTAATTAGACTTTCTCTATCTATAGGATGAAATTTTTTTAAATTTATAACAGGGATATTTTTATAATTTACTGAATTATTTACTCCCCATTCCAAGTCAGAGGAGCGCGCCTTATTATTAAAAATACCATTAGCTAAAAATTTATTTGGTATCCAAGTATTAGCTTTTTTTATTGAAGATGAATTTAACTCACCTACATATTCGTAAAAAACATTTAAAAAACCAGCAGTTTTAGATTTAGAATTCAGATCAATTTTTTTATTACTTGAGTTAATAGAAATTTCTGCTTGCCCAACAATTAAATTGCCAAATTGAACTTCATAAAAATAATTTTCTTGGGATGCAAAAGCTGAAAAGTTAATAAAAAGAATACTGAGACTAAAAACTTTAAAATAAATTTTTAAGTATTTAATTATCTTTAGTATTATCTTAATGGGAAATATTTTGTTCTCTTCTAATTGCAAGTACTGACGAAATTGTTGATACACAAAAAGGAACACAGAATGTTATTATAACTTTTATCCAATTTGTAACAGTCATAGTACCAAAAAAAATATGATCCCCATGATTAATTATAGCTAAGACTATCCCAACTATAGATGCCATTTTTAAAGCCCTTAAAAGTACATCCGTCCTTGTTACTATTTCAATCATTAATTTAATCCATTAAAAAATTTAACTGTTTGCAAAAATCAACATAATATACAAAACTAAAATATGTAATAATTTAAATAAAAATTAATATATTGAGGTAAGAATGTTAATTAAAATCTTTGTAAGAACCTTTCCATCTACTGAAGATTGTGAATTATTTGAATCCATATTAGAAACACGATGGCCTAACTTACTTCAAGAAGTTAAAGGTGTTAGATTTAGAGCGATGAAAAATCCTCAAACACCTAATGTGAGCGTAGTTTTGTGGGAATTTCCAGATAATGAGTCTATGAAAAAAATTGAAAAGTTAATCGAAGAAAATATAGCAAAATATGTAAAAACACTTGCTCCTAAAACCGTACACTTTGTAGGTGCAGTTACACAAGATTTTGGTGAAACTTCATTTTAAGTAAAAAGAATAAACATGGAAGATTTAGAACAAAGAAGACTTGCAGCTATTGTTTTTGCTGATGTTGTTTCTTATTCGAAGCTAATACAAAAAAATGAACTTCGAACTATTAATTCTTTTAAGTCACACAAGACACAATTATTTGAACCATTAATTTCTAGATTTGGTGGCAGGCTTGTAAAGACAATCGGTGATGGTATGTTGATGGAATTTGCTTCCGCCATAAAAGCGACTGAGTGTGCCATTTCTATTCAGGAAGGGATGGTTGAAAGGAATAAAAACATAAATAAAGACGAGAGTATATTTTTTAGGATAGGTATACATATTGGCGACATTTTAATTAGCGATGACGATGTACTTGGTGATGGTGTTAATATAGCATCTAGAATTGAGTCTTTAGCTGAACCTAACGGGGTTACAATATCAGATGACGCTTATAGACAAGTAAAAGATAAACTAAATATTGTATGGTTAGATTGTGGAACGAAACAAGTTAAAAATATTGAGCAACCCATACAAACATGGAGTTGGGATTCTTCTACTTACAATAAAAAACCAAAAGAAATTATTTCTGATATAGAAAAAGATAAACCTTCAGTTGTAATTTTACCCTTTAGAAATTTATCTAATGATAGTGAACAAGAATTTCTTGCTGATGGAATATCAGAAGATATTATATCAGCTTTGTCAAAATTTAGATCTTTATTTGTTATAGCTAAAAATACCTCTTTTTCTTTTAAAGATAATAAAAGGAATGTAACTGAAATAGCTGGAGAGTTGGGTGTTCGTTATGTTTGTGAAGGAAGCGTAAGATCATCAGGGAATAGAATTAGAGTAACAGTTCAGTTAAGCGATGCTCAAACTGGTAATTCAGTCTGGTCTGACAAATATGATGGTAATTTAGACGATATTTTTGAATTTCAAGATCAAATAACTCAAGTTTTATCTAATCAGATTCATCAAGAAGTAAATTATATTGAGTTAAGCAATATTAAAAAAAGAGATACTGTAAACTTTAAGGCATGGGAGCTTTACCAAAGAGGGTTAAATAGTCTTTATCTTATGAATAAAAAAAGTTTGAATGAAGCAGCAGATCTTTTTTTAAAGTCGATTGAAATAGATAATAATTTTGGGCAAGCTTATAGTTATCTTGCTTTTACAATTTCTCATTTTGTTTTTTTAGGTTTTTCAAAAAAACCTGAAGATGATATAAAAAATGCAAAGTTTTATGTGGAAAAAGCGTTAGATTGTGACAACCGTGACTCTCTAGCACATGAAATGCTTGCTAGAATTTATAGTTTATCTAAAAACCATGATCAAGCCGTAGAAGCTGCCAAAAAAGCTATTGAATGTAATGTTAATTCATCCTCGGCATATATGTTTTATGCCAGCGCACTAACATTTGCTAATAGATGTGAAGAAGCTTTAGAACCTATTGATCAAGCAATTAAATTAAGTCCAAGAGATCCAAGAACTTTTAATTTTTTAATGAATAAAGCTATGATTGTTGGAGAAATGGGTGATTTAAAATTAAGTGTTGACCTTGCAAGAAAAGCTGTAGCAATCCCACAAGGTGATTTTAGACCTGCACTTATACTGGCTATATATTGTGCTAAGTCAGGTTTGCTAGATGAAGCTCAAAAAGCTATTGAAAGAGTTTTGGAAATCATTCCAAATTTTACACTTTCCAAATTAAAAAAGAATTTTTTTTCTCATTTTGAAACTAAATTATTAGATAATTATATTTTAAATTTGTCAAAGTTAGATGTACCTAAATAATTATAGAATGGACTGTAAACAAATAAGAAATGTTAATATCATGAATTATAGCAATATTTTACCTCGACATTCAAGCTATGAACTCCCAATTGCCACTTATGGTGATGGATGCTATATAATTGACAAAAACGGTAAAAAATATCTTGATGGTTCGTGCGGAGCAGCTGTTTCATGCTTAGGTCATTCAGACCAAACAATCAATGATGCAATAATTAAGCAAGCTGAGAAATTGGCCTTTGCCCACACATCTTTTTTTACTACTGAACCTGCAGAAGAACTTGCAAAATTATTATCAACAAACTCACCAACAGGATTAGACAAAGTTTATTTTGTTTCGAGTGGATCAGAGGCTATTGAAGCTTCACTAAAATTAGCAAAGCAATATTTTAATGAAATTGGGAAACCAAAAAAACACAAGGTTATCTCAAGAAAACAGAGTTATCATGGTAATACATTAGGAGCGTTAGCAGTTGGAGGTAATGTACAAAGAAGATCTTTATTTGAAGATTTACTTATAGAAACCAGTTTGATTTCACCTTGTTATAAATATAGATTTCAGGATGCAAACGAAAGTGAAATTCAATATGGTTTAAGAGTAGCTAACGAATTAGAAGACGAAATAATTCGATTAGGTCCAGATAATGTTATGGCTTTTATTGCAGAAACAGTTGTTGGTGCAACAGCTGGTGCCTTAACACCTGTTAAAGGATATTTTGAGCGAATAAGAGAAATTTGTACTAATTATGATGTTTTATTAATTTTGGATGAAGTCATGTGCGGTATGGGAAGAACCGGGCCACTCTTTACGTGTGATGAAGAAAAAATTGTTCCTGATATAATAACTATTGCTAAAGGTTTA
This sequence comes from uncultured SAR116 cluster alpha proteobacterium, assembly GCA_902533225.1. Classification (GTDB taxonomy): domain Bacteria; phylum Pseudomonadota; class Alphaproteobacteria; order Puniceispirillales; family Marisalimonadaceae; genus Marisalimonas. The sequence goes on from CACALC010000005.1 coordinate 50,194, forward strand.
GGAGCTGGATATCAACCTATAGCTGCTATGATGTGTCAAAATTTTATTAATGACGCTATAAACCACGGAAGTGGTTTTTTTCAACATGGACATACATACCTTGGTCATCCCATCGCATGCGCCGCGTCATTGGCTGTAGTAAATAAATTAGTAAAAGAAAATTTTCCTGAACAGGTTAGAAAAAAAGGAAAATATTTACAGAAAAACCTCGAAATCACACTTGGTCAAAATCAGTATATAGGAGATATAAGAGGTAGAGGTTTATTTAAAGGTATTGAATTAGTCCAAAACAGAGATACTAAAGAGCCTTTTGCTAAAAACTTAAATATTGCAGGTAAAATTAAAAAAAAGGCTCTTGATTTAGGTCTAATATGTTATCCAATGCAGGGAACTGTAGATGGTACTGTGGGCGACCATATTTTAATTGCACCACCATTTATAATTAATGAAAATGAAATGAATGAAATTTCTCAAATATTAAAAACTACTATTGAAAGCATCTGCAATTAAACTTGATTATAATTAAAATTTATATAATTAATTAAACATATATCTTAATTTTTATGAGAAATGATACATATGTATTTGCGTGTCGTCACAATAAAATGTCCAAACCAAGCTGCAAAAAAAGCCTTAAAATTATTATTTAAACAAGTCGTAATCGAACAGATGAAAGTTGGGCTTATTAAAGAAACAGTTATTGATATCTCTGATACTAATTTTTTAAATGTTAAATATTGGATTTCAAAATCTCATTTTGAAAAAGGAAGAAAAAATTGGCAAAAAGTTAGTCAAGAGTTAAATGAAATGGGAGCTATCGTATCGGCTGTTGGTGGAGAAGGTGAGATCAATCTTTCTGAAGATTTTCAAAATTATATTTAGCTAAACGCCCAAGAATTGTTGGGCAATTCTGCTTGTAAGCTTAGATGAAGGTCCATTCCAAACCGTCCTTCCTTTTTCAAGTATATAAAAATTATCAGCTAAATCTAATAATTGCTTTAACGATTTATCAATTATTAAAATTGATACTGACTTATTTTTTAAGACTTCTATTACTTTCCAAATCTCTGATCTAATAGTTGGAGATAAACCTTCAGTTGCTTCATCTAAGATTAATAATTTAGGATTGGTCATTAAAGCCCTTCCAATTACTAACATTTGTTGTTCGCCTCCTGATAATGAAAAGGCTATTTGATTTTTTCTTTCTTCCAATCTTGGAAATAAATTGTAAATAGCATCTAAATCCCACTCTCCATCAATCGCTGTAGCAATAAGATTCTCTTCAACTGTTAAATTAGAAAAAGCCCTTCGTCCCTCAGGAACCAAACCTATTCCTAATTGAGCAATTTTATAACTAGGACGTCTTATAAGTGAGATTTTATTAAAATTAATTTCACCTTCATATTTATTTAGTAAACCACAAATGGATTTAATAGTGGTTGACTTCCCCATTCCATTTCTTCCAAGCAAGGCAACAATTTCACCTTGATTTATTTCTAAGTTAACATCAAATAATGCCTGACTTGCTCCATACCAAGATTTAAGTGATTTTACTTTTAAAAGTTTATCCATTAAATTTCATAACCTAAATACACATCACGAACTAGGACATTAGATCTTATTTGGTCAACTGTTCCTGTGGCTACTATTTTTCCATAATTAATTACAGAAACTCTGTCAGCTAGAGCAAAAACTGCATCCATATCATGTTCAATTAATAAAATAGGTGAATTAGTTTTAATCTTTTTAAATAAGTTTATCATCATTTTCGTTCCACTTTCATCTAGACCTGCCATAGGTTCGTCGAACAAAAACACCTTAGGATCCATAGCAAGTGCTAACCCAACCTCTAGCTTTCTTCTATCACCATGACTAAGTTCAGAGGCTAGAATATTACTCTTATCCGACAGCTCAATTTCCCTAAGAATCTTTTTAGCTTTAGAGTCTAATTCTTTATTTTTTCTTATGCTTTTAAATAGCTGAAATGTTTCTTTGGATTTATCAAGAAGTGATAAAATTATATTATCTAAAGCACTAAATTTTGGAATAATTGATGAAACTTGGAAAGTTCTAGATATACCTATTTTTGCTCGTTCAACATCATTGAGATCAGTTATATCTTCTTGATCCAAAACAATCGAACCTATGTCGTGCTTAACACTTCCTACGATTTGTTTGATTAATGTTGATTTTCCCGCTCCGTTTGGTCCAATTAAAGCATGAATTTCATCAAAATTTAAGTCTATGGCTATTTCATCTGTAACCTTAAATGCACCATAAGACTTTGATAAATTTTTAATATTTAAAATTTTATTTTTCATGTTTTAACTTCTTATCAAACAAACCTAAAATTCCTGATCGTGCGTATAATATTACCAATATAAGGATTAAGCCTAGCCAGAATTGCCAGTTCTCTGTATATGATCCAAGTGTTTGCTCCATTGCAATGAAAAAAGCTGCTCCAACTAAAGGGCCATAAAGTCTTGCCATTCCGCCAAGTATGACAAACACCATTATCTCTCCAGAAGTGTGCCAATCAAGAACAGTTGGACTTACAAATCTGTTTAAATCAGTATAAAGCGATCCAGCTAAACCAGTAATTGTTCCAGAAATAACAAAAACTAACAATTTTACTTTGAATGTTTCTATCCCTACTGATTTAACTCTCTCTTCATTTTGTTTAATTGCCTGAAAAGACATACCAAAGGGAGAATTGATTAATCTCAATGAAATAAAAATAGAAAATAATAACCAAAATAAAGAAATTACATAAAAACTTATGGGATCCATTGTGTTAACCATCGGAAAGGAATTTCTCATATATATTGAAAGGCCGTCTTCACCACCATAATTAGGCCAACTAATTGAAAAAAAATATAACATCTGTGCAAATGCTAAAGTAATCATAATAAAATAAACGCCACTAGTTCTTAAGGACAGTAGACCTATTATAAAAGAAAATAACGCACTTACTAAAATTGCTATTGGCCAAATAATTAGCATTTCAGAACTACCAGAAATAGCCATAGGCCAGCTAAATAACACCTCATTATTTAACGCGTGGAAAGATAATATTGCAGTAATATAGCCGCCAATCCCAAAAAAGGCAGCATGGCCTAAAGAAATAAGGCCGCAATAACCGAGTGCTAAATTTAAACCAATACCTGCAATACCAAGAATTACAACTTTTGTAGCTAAGGTTATAAAATAAGGTTCATCAAAAATAACACCACAGGTAGGTATCAGTATTAGAAAAAACATAATCCATTTATTAAAAAATTTTTCAATAATCATATTAACTTTTTCCAAACAATCCAGATGGTTTTATAATTAATATAAGTGCCATAAGAATATATATTAACATTGATCCTATTGAAGAACCTACCGAAGTTGCGTTTGATGGTTCCATGAATACTTTTAACAACTCCGGTAAAAAAATACGTCCAATAGTGTCTGTAACTCCAACTAATATAGAACCTACAAGAGCACCTTTAATTGATCCTATTCCCCCGATTACTATAACGACAAATGCTAAGATTAAAATTGGCTCACCCATTCCCACCTCAACTGATTGGATGGCTCCAATCATTGCTCCCGCCAACCCTGCAAGTGACGCTCCTATTGCAAACACAATGGTGTAAAGTTTTGAGATATCAACACCTAGCGCTGATATCATTTGACGGTCATTTTGCCCAGCTCTAATACGAATACCTAAACGTGTTTTTGTAATTAGAATGTAGAGACCTAAAGCAATTAGAAAACCCATAAATATTATAAACAATCTATATTTAGAATAAATTATATTGTCAAAGATGGGTACTGTACCATTTAGTACATTTGGGATATTTAGGTACAAAGGAAATGCTCCAAAACACCACCTAACTCCTTCTGAAAGTAACAATATTAGAGCAAACGTTGCCAAAACCTGGTCTAAATGGTCCCGTCTGTACAAACGTCTTATAATTATAATTTCAATTAAAACACCTGCAATTGCTGCTCCAGCAAGACTTGCTAATAAAGCTAACCAGAAAGATTCAGTTAATGCTGCAATTAATGCAGCACTAAAAGCTCCAATCATATAAAAGGATCCGTGGGCCAAATTTATTAGACCCATTACACCAAAAATCAATGTCAAACCAGCAGACATAAGAAACAACATAGTTCCAAATTGTATACCGTTCAAAAGCTGTTCAAAAAATAATATAAGCGTCATTTAGGGATTATTCGTCTTAGGTGATTTCATTAAGAAATCACCTAGACATTTTATTTACATCTTACAATCAGAAACATATGCATTTGAATGATCTTTTAGTCCGACTGACACAATTTTATTAGTGAGAGTTTTACCTTCTTTAATCACTTCACGAACATAAATATCCTGAATTGGATGATGATTTGTGTCAAAACTAAATTTACCTCTAGTGGATGAAAAATCTGCCTTTCTTAGAGCGTCTCTAAATTTATCCATATCTTTAATTTTAGCCTTGGACATTGCTGATATCAAAAGTTTACCAGTATCATAACCTTGAGAAGCATATAATGAAGGAAGTCTTCCGTATTCACTTTTAAAGTCACTTACAAATTTTTTGTTAGCAGCGTTATCTATATCTTTTGACCATTGAGAGGTATTTTTAACACCCAATGCTGCGTCTCCAACAGCTTTCAATATACCTTGATCAAAGGAAAATGCAGGACCAACTACAGGAAGTTTAATACCTGATTGGGAAAATTGCTTCATGAAACCAATCCCCATTCCACCCGGAAGAAAGAAAAACACACTATCTGCACCTGAAGCTCTTATTTGTGCAATCTCTGCTGCATAATCTTTTTGTCCTAACTTGGTATAAATTTCACCAGCTAACTTGCCTTTAAAAAATCTTTTATACCCTGTAAGAGCATCTTTACCTGCAGGATAATTAGGAGCGAGAATAAAAGAATTTTTGAAACCAGCAGAATTTGCATAACCACCTGCTGCTTCGTGTAAATTATCATTTTGCCAAGCCACATTAAAATAATTTTTATGACAGCCCTTTCCCGCTAGTTTGGATGGACCAGCATTGGGTGACAAATAAAACTTACCTTGATTAACAGTGGCAGGTACAACTGCCATTGCCAAATTAGACCATATAATTCCAGTAAGAACATCTACTTTGTCTGATTGTATCATTTTATCTGCTAATTGAACTGCAATGTCCGGCTTGCGTTGATCATCTTTAGTTATTACCGAAATATTTTTGTTGCCTTTTACAGCGAGCATAAAACCATCTCTAACATCAATACCTAAACCGGAACCTCCGCCTGATAAAGTAGTTATCATTCCAACCTTTACCTTATGCCCATCAGCAAATGTAGAGGAAGTCGCCATTACCAATAGCACTCCTAAAGTAGTTGTAAATTTTCTCATCTTTTACCCCCTAGTTAACCTTTAAAATAAGAATCAAAAAATACATAATTATTCACTTAAAGGCAAAGTAATAAAAATGTTTTGGCAAGATGATTTAAAAATCTATATCCATTCCATTAATAGAAAAAGTCTTACCATTAAAGCCTTTATCCATTTTTTCAATCTCGGTCATATTTTCACTGTCTACTCTTTTATAAGGATTTTTTTTCATTTGCTCTAAGCGAGTTTCTTTTTGTGAAAGATTGACATCTGGTTTTTTAAGTTTCTTTTTTACCCATTTTATCATTTTATTTTAACACTTCCTGACTTGCCACCTTACAATGAGTTAATTTTTTAAATCTATAACCAGCAAAAATATTATACGTAATCTTGGCTAATGAATAAATGACAGGAAGACTTACAAAAATAGACAATATATTCCAAAACTTTAATTTACTCCAAATCAAAATAAAAGCGTCTACACCAATCTTCACATTAGCGTTTTGATCTATCGCATGTAAGTACATTAATGCATCATATTGAGATACTTTAATAAGCTTTAAGTCATCTGGTTTGGTTGCAATGTCATACCATTCAAAAATATTCTTTGGAGCTACTTTTTTATAATAATTAATTTCTTTACTACAAAGACCACATTTACCATCATAAAAAACTTTAGTTAAATTCATTCTTAAAACCTATATTAATTTAGAAACATTTACTGCAACATTGGATCCCGAGCCAATTAAATTGGTCCACATATTTTCAAAAGCATTGTTTTTATCTAATCCCTTTTGCATTTTAGCATCATTTTGATGCTCAACTTCTTCATCACAACATATTTCTAGAACTTTTAAGAGATCAAAAGAAATTGAGTTTTTATATAAAAATTCTATTTGCTCTCGATAATGTTGTTCTACAAATCTCTCAACTGATTGTATAGTAACACAAAAAAATCTATAACCTAATAAGGCCGAAATAAATCCCAAGCTAAACCCTAGAATTCTCCATAAAATTAAAAGTTTACTTTTACTTTTATTAGATAATAGATGGTTCATAATAATTAAATGATTTTTTTCCGTTTGATAATGTTCTTTTGACATTACCTTAATTTTTTTATTCCAAAAAATACACTTAGCACCTAGGTATATCCAAACAGCACCTGTCTCCCCTGCATGATTAGATCTCATCCAACCAACCATATTCTGTGGTATAGAAATATCAGAGGCATTATATTTTTCAATTAATTCAAAATTTTCCATGTAAGTTATAGTTCTTTGTTTAATAGTTGATGAAAACTATTATTTATTATAATTTTTCAAATTTTCAATAAATTACTTTAATTATACTAAATTTTGTTCTTTGAATGGCATAATGTTTGCAAATTTTTTATAAAGATGGAGTTTTAAATTGGAACCACTCTCAATAATTTCTGTAATTTTTCAATTGGCAAGTGCTGCTCCTGAAATTGACAACTTTCTTATGCAAGATGAAAAGAAAATTTATACTAGGACTGAGACAATAGAAATTTATAGAACTACTATGAGCCCTAACTTCAAAAAAAACTCTAATTATAAAAACAAATAAGTTGTTTTAATTAACTAATTAAACAATAACTCATTATATCACCTCTGTTATACTTGACTCATATTCTTATTTCGTAATAATCAAATATTCATTTGATAAGTATTTTGAATTACTTCAAATTACATACGATTTTAAATGGGGATAAGAATATTTTATTCTTAACTACTAATGTTATTATAACATTAAACTTCCAGCATATGCTGGTTAATCATTATGGAGGAAATTAAATGATTAAATCTACTACACTTTTTAAAGTTGGTACTGGAATAGCTGCAATAGTTTCTGCAATTGCTTTTACTACAGGTCCATCTTTAGCTGCCAAAAAACCCGCCATTGAAGTTGTAACTCATGCAGGTGCTGGTGGTGGTACTGATGTTAACTCAAGAATGATGATGCTTCGTTCTAGAAGAGTTTTAAAGCAAGATATGGTTGTTGTTAATAAAAGAGGTGGTGGTGGTGCTGCCGCTATGAATTATTTCATGACAAGACCTGCTGATGGAAACACTATTCTAACTTTTACTGTTGGTCATGCAATTACAATGGCTATGGGGAAAACAAAGTTAAAAGTTGAAGACATGGCTCCTATAGCTAGAGGTACAAATGATCCACAAATACTAATGGTAAATTGTAAAACTAGCCCATACAAAACTCCTGAAGCGTTTGTTGCTGGAATGAAAAAAGGTGATAAAATTGCATTTGGTGGAACTCATACAGGTACGATTGACCATATTACTGCATTCTTGTTTGCAAAAAAGCTTGGACAACCAATGCCTAAGTATATTCCTTTCAAAGGTGGAGGAGAACTTGCTACTCAAGTTGTAGCTGGTGCTGTTGACGTTGGAGTTTTAAATTTATCTGAAGCCGGTGGTCCAATTGATGCTGGTGACTTATGTCCTCTAGTTATTTTAGGTGAAAATGCTATGGCGCCAATACCTAAGGCTAAAACAGCTAAATCAATGGGTATTGATCTTGTTTTATCAACTACTAGAGGCTTTGTAACACATAAGGGTGTTGATCCAGCAAGAGTGGCTGAAATGGAAAAAGGTCTATCAAAAGCAATGAAACATTCAATGTATCAAGCTTATCTTGCTAATTCTGGATTAGATAACACTTCTCCACAACCTTCTGGTCCTTGGGGAAAACAAATCAAATTCATGGTTGGTGAATTTGGACCTGCTTTAAAAGCTATGGGATTACTTAAATAAATTTGAACAGTTTAGATGCCCCTTAATTGGGGCATCTGAAAGCTTTGTTATGAAAAAAAAATTATATATAATTCCGTTGTTTCTAACTCTATTCTCATTTGTAGTAATATACTTATCATTACAGTTAGAGACTTCTCCAGAAATGATTGTTGGTGATAGTATGCAAGCAAGGTCATTTCCTATTTTTTTAATGGTAATTAATTTAATGCTCGTTGGGATCCTTTCTTTACAATTCTATAAAACTTACCCAAAAGAAGTAGAACTTGAAAAATTTCCAACATGGTCCAGCATGTTACTTTTTTTAATATTTTATATTTTGGTTAAAGTAAGTGGAGATATGTTTGTTGCTATTCCAATAGTAATGTTTTTAATGGGTTTAACTTGGGGACAAAAAAAAGTATGGATTTCTCTTGTAAACGCAATTGCAACACCTCTTTCAGTATTTCTCCTTTTTGATTACGTCTTACAAGTAAGATTTCCTAGAGGTTGGCTGACAAACATTTATTATGGTTAGGTTTAAAGGTTATGATTGAAGCACTTTCTGCTATGGGTTCGGTATTTACTGACCCCTACTTATTAGGATTAATTTTTGCTACAACTGTTTTAGGTGTAATAATAGGAGTATTACCAGGTCTTGGCGCGACTACAGGCGCAGCATTATTACTACCTTTCACTCTTACTATGGAACCTGTTCAGGCTATTGCTGTCTTATCAACAATTTATGTATCAGCAACCTTTGCTGGATCTATAACCGCTATTTTAATTAATACCCCCGGAACTTCAGCTGCTGCTGCCACAACCTTTGATGGATATCCATTAGCACAAAAAGGTGAAGCGGGAAGAGCTCTTGGAATTGCTGTAGTATCTAGCACAGTTGGTGGCGTGTTTTCAGTTATTGTCTTATGTATTGCAGCACCGTTATTAGCTAGAGTTGCTTATGAATTTCGTCCACCAGAATATTTTGCATTAACAATTTTTGGACTTTCAATGCTTGCAAGCATCAGTGCAGGCGGTGCTGTTAAGAACCTAATTGGTGGTATATTTGGTGTTTGGCTTTCAACTATTGGTGCGGAAAGAGTAACAGCAATAGAACGATTTATGTTTGGAAATTATGATTTATATGAGGGTCTATCCTTCGTTCCAGTTTTCATAGGACTTTTTGCTATTTCAGAATTGCTGGTTCAATCAAAAATGGTAAATAAAATTGTTGAAACAGTGGCTTTAAAAGCTGTTAAGTTGCCTACAAAAGAAGACTATAAAAGAATTTGGAAAACTATTTTGAGATCGTGCGGTATAGGAACCTTTATTGGCGTTCTTCCAGCAGAAGGGGCTACAGTCGCCTCCATGATTGGTTACTCAGAAGCAAAAAGATGGTCTAAAAATAAAGAAGAGTTTGGAAAAGGATCTGTTGAAGGAATAGCTGGTGCTGAAGCAGCTAATAACGCTGCAACTGGAGGCGCAATGGTACCAACAATGGTCCTAGGAATACCTGGTAGTGGCACAACCGCGATCATTTTAGTTGGTTTAATGGTTCATGGGCTTAGACCAGGAGCTTACTTATTTACTGAACAGGTTGAAAAAGTATATCAAATTTTTGGATCAATGCTTTTAGCTAACCTTATGTTTATGGCTATGGGTCTTTATGCTGCAAGAATCTTTGCACGAGTTTCTCTGGTTCCAATCTCAATATTATGGCCTATAGTTTTTGCTTTATCAGTAATAGGAGCTTACGCTCTATCCCAATCTTTGATTGATGTTTGGATAGCTCTTATTTTTGGTGTGATTGGATTTTTTGCAAGAAGACATGGCTTTGCAGTTGCCCCTATCGCTGTAGGTTTGATTTTAGGAGAAATGGTAGAAACAAACCTTCAACATTCTCTAAAAATGTATGACGGTCAGTGGTGGATGATATTTGCTCAACCACTTGCTGCATTTTTTTTAATACTGGCATTTTTAGGTCTTTGTGGTCCTTATTTATATAGTTTAATAATTAAACACAAAGACTAAATACTTATTAAGTAGCCACTCATTTTAATTGCGTTCCATATAAGGTTTAATGCTATTAAAGTCAGAATAATATTAAGTACTAATTTAAAATATTTTTTACCAAAGTTTATTAAAATTTTTTTACCGATTACTGTTCCTACAAAACCACTAACAATCATTGCAGTAATGAGAAGAAAGTAATCAGCGTAAACAAAACCTACAAAACCAAATATTACTACCTTTATCAAATGTTGTATCGTCATTAATGCTGAGTGAGTAGCCGTATGTTTTACTGGCTCCAGTTTCATAGTCTTTACCATGCCTGCTACTAAAGTTCCCGAAGCACCAAAAAACATTGTAAAAAAACCAGAAAACATTCCACCAAAAACTACGTGAGTTGCACCAATAGCCGGAATTTTTCCAAAAACAGACCAAAGAATAAATAAAGCAACAATTAATTGAAGTAACCAAGGCTCTATTTGTATAAAGAATGTTCCACCAATAAAAGATCCTAGAACAGTTCCTATACTAAAAGGAACTAACACGTCCCTCTTTACATCTTTTAGAAATATAAGGGTTCGACCGAAATTAGATCCTATTTGAACAATGCCGTGTATTGGTAACAAAGCAAAAGGTGGGAGTTTAATGGCTAACAAACCTATTAGGATAGCTCCACCACCAATTCCAAAAGCAGAACTTATAAAAGAGGTCACCATACTCGCAAATATTAGGAAGTATATTGTGAACTCTGAAAGTTCTCCTGGCATTTCAAACATTTCAATCCTTCAAAGCATGAGGAGGTGGAGCAAAGTAACGAGGCATTTCTCCTACTGCGTGAACATTTACTTCTACTAAAACTGGGCCAGTAAATTTTATAGCTTCATCTAACTTTTTTTCTAGCTCATTAGCATTATCAATTCTCTTATATTTCATTTTTGCAACTTTGGCTAAATCTTCAAAATTTGGACCTATCAAATCTGCATAAAATTTTCTTCCACCATACATGCTTTCTTGAATGTGTTTTATAACACCATATCCCTGGTCGTTCATCACTAGAAAAACTACATCACAATTAGTTTCAGCAGCTGTCCACAAATCAGGAAGATTTAACATAAAACCTCCATCACCGCACATTGCAATGGTTTTTTCTCCATTAATACCAACAGACGCTCCAATAGCAAGAGCCATTCCAGGTCCAATTGCTGCTCCAACAGGATAAATGTTTTGTTCTGGTTTATTAATTTGCATAGAACGATTGCCCCACATACTATTAGAAATCGTTACGTCTCTGACCCATCTTCCATTTTCAGGAAGTACTCTTCTGATAATTTCTGGAAAGTCCTTGTAAGCACCAAGATTATTTTTATAAGATTCTAAAATTTTGTTTTTTAGTTCTGAAACTTCATTTATCCAGTCATCATCGACAAGGATAGTGTTTGATAGTCTATTAGCAAGTTCTCCCAAAACCATTTTTGCGTCACCACAATGAAAAAGGTTAGTTTTGTATGTTCTATTTTCTGCATCAGGATCAATGTCAATTTGAATAATATTGTCCGGAAGTTTTAAAGACATATCTCTAGTTTCGTGTCCTCTTAATCTACTTCCAACAACTATCATTAAATCAAGTGTTTTATAAAAATCTTCTATTAGAGGTACAGCATTAAAAGCACCCATACTCATTTTATTACTTTCAGGAACAACACCTCTTCCTAATGTGCTAGTAACAACTGCAAAGCCAATATCAATAAATTTTTCTACTTCATCTTTTGCAAATTTTGCCCCATTACCTACCCAAAGTATTTTTCTTTTAGATTTTTTTACTATGTCCTCTATCTTATCTAAAGATGAAATATCACCTATTTGTAAATTTATGCTTGGCAATTTAATTTGATCTAATTCTGATGGCCTTTCAATAATAGTCCTTTGAATATCTATTGGTATTTCAACAGACACAGGTCCCATTGGAGGAGTTAGAGCGGCAGTAGTTGCTTCCATTAATTTTGTAATAACGTCTTCTGGTTTGCTTATTCTTATTGCTTTCTTTGAAATAGATTTCAACATACCCAACTGATCAGGAACATCGTGAACTGTTCCTTGCATTTTATCTAAATTTTCTGTTGCCGTTTGGCCAGTAAAATGAAGTACTGCAGAACCCGCAAATCGCGACTCAACTAAAGCTCCTGCTATATTTGCTGCCCCAGGTCCAGTACTAGTAAAGACAACTCCAAGACCATTTGTAGCTCTTGCATAACCATCTGCCATGTGACCTGCGCCCATTTCACCTCTTGCAGGTATCATTTGTATATAGTTTCTTCTACCTATAGCATCTAGCATAGGTATGTTATGGACTGAAACCACACCAAAAACATTTTTCACACCTATCTGATATAAAAATTCTGAAACTAGGTCTCCCACATTATATTCTTTCATAGTCCACCCCTTTTGACTTAACATGTTAAAAATCTTATATTAATTTTTAATATTGTTAAGATTAAACTAATGATTGAGTTATTTAAATGGATAATACTGTAGATGCAAAAACAGTTAAGTCTTGGATTTCGGATGATGACGAGATTGCGTTTATTGATGTGAGAGAAATTGGCCAACATGCTGAAGGTCATCCTTTTTTTTCTATCTCAATTCCATTTAGTACTTTTGAAATCAACATAGAGAGACTTCTCCCAAATAAAAGTGTTCGGGTTGTATTATTTGATGATAACAATGGAATATCAGAGTTAGCCTATAAACAAGCAAAGGCTTTAGGCTATTCTAAAATTTTAATTTTAAAAGAAGGTGTTAAAGGTTGGTTGGAAGCCAAGTTCAAATTATTTGATGGCATTAATGTTCCTAGTAAAAGTTTTGGTGAATTAGTTGAACACAAGTTTCGAACACCTTCAATTACACCCAAAGAATTATTACAAAAACAGAATAAAAAAGAAGATATAATCATATTAGATGGGCGACCATTTGAAGAGTATAATAAAATGAGTATTCCAGAAAGTATTTGTTGCCCTAATGCCGAAATACCATACAAAATTTCATCAATAATCAAAAGCCCAAAGACTGACATAATTATAAATTGTGCAGGCAGAACAAGATCAATTATTGGGGCCCAAACATTAATAAATTTTGGTATAAAAAATAAAGTCTACGCATTAGAAAATGGAACTCAGGGTTGGGTTTTGTCTGACTTAAAATTAGAAAATAACAAAACAAATTTTCTCGATATCACCCCTAAAGATAAAGAAAAAGAAAAACTAAAAAGTGAAATTTCAAATTTGTTAGATAAAAATCATATAAAAGTAATTGATTTACCAAAAGTTAAAGATTTAATAGAGGATGAAACAAGATCTACTTATATTTTTGACGTAAAAACAAATTTATCTCCTATAAAATCTGTCACAGGAATTAGAAATGTCCCTGGAGGTCAACTGGTTCAGGCTACAGATAATTATGTTGGAGTATTAAAGTCACGAATAATACTATTTGATGAGGGTGATCTTGTAAGAGCCGGAACAACAGCACTCTGGCTTAAAAAAATGAATTTTGAGTGTTATGTTTTTAGGGGCATAGAAACAGAAATAAATACATTAAATATAAAAAATTACATTAAACTCAAGAATATGTCACTCACTGATATAAGTTTGAATGATATAAAAACTTCAGATACAAGTATTATTTTTGATATCCGTAAAAGTATTGATTATTGCAAATTAAGGCTGAAAAATTCTATTTGGTTAAATAGATCAGTTCTTAAACAAAACATATCTAACTTGATTAAAAATATAATTATAGTTTTCGACGACATATACAAGGTAAGTCTGATTGTTACTGATCTCAAAGAGATATATCCGGAAATTCAAATCAAAGTATACCATTGGAATAAGGATGAAATTTTTAAATACCCTGAATGTTTAGATCAAAACATAATTCAATTAGACAAAAAGTTTATAGACTTTAACTTTCATACCTACATGCGTCATGAGGGGAATAATGATCACGCCAGGCAATATTTGAAATGGGAAATAGGTCTGTTAGACAAAATGGATAAACAAGAAATTAATTTTTTTAAAATTGGAAATATAAATGCTGAAAGCTGATAATGTTTAAGGATAATGGAAAACCTTTATCAGGTATTCGTGTAATAGAACTTGGTCAAATTGCAGCAGGCCCCTTTGCATCCTCATTATTAGCAGATCTTGGCGCGGATGTTATAAAAATTGAAAACCCAAAAGGAGGTGATGGAATGAGACAATGGCCTCCATTAAATATTTCTCAACAAAAAAACAATGAAGCTTACAGTGAAAACTTTGCATCAGTTAACCGTAATAAAAGGAGCGTAGCTCTTAATATAAAGGATCCTTCTGATGTAAGTCTACTAAAAAGACTTATTTCCAAGGCAACAATATTAATTGAAAATTATCGTCCAGGTGTTTTGAAAAAACTTAGCCTTGGTTATGACGATTTAAAAAAAATTAACAAAAAGTTAATATATTGTTCTATTTCTGGTTATGGTCAGACAGGTCCTTATTCTGATAAAGGGGCTTTTGATGTAACGGTTCAGGCTATATCTGGAATAATGAGCGTTACTGGAGAAAAAGATACTTCTCCAGTTAAATGCGGAGTTCCAATAGGTGATTTTTGTACAGGTTTGTATGCTAGTTATACAATTATGGCTATGCTCAGAAGAGTTGAACAAAGTGGTGAAGGAACACACATAGATTGCTCTATGATAGGCAGCCTTTTAGGAATATCTGCTCTTCAAACAAGTGAATATTTTGGAAATAATAAAGCACCAGAAAAGCTTGGGTCTTCTCACTCTAGAAATGCTCCATATCAAGCATTTAAAGCGTCTGACGCTTTTTTTGTGATTGCAGCAGGAAACGATAAGCTTTGGTTTGAAGTTTGCGAAGCTGTTGAAATGGAATATCTTAAGAATGACACCCGTTTTAAAACACAATCTGATCGAGCTAAAAATCAAGATGAGTTGTCAAAAATACTTACGAAAATGTTTATTAAACATAATGTGAAACATTGGTTGAGAGAAATGGACAAAAGAAAAGTTCCTTGTGCGCCTATTAATAATTTTGAAGCTATATTAAAAGACAAACACATAAAACATATGGAAATAGTAAAACCCATTACTTTACCAAATGGCTCCCAAACATACAGCGTTGCTTTTCCTATTTCAATTGAGGGGGTTGAAACAAAAGATTTAAAAATGCCTCCTGAACTTGGTGAACATAATGAGGAAGTAATTTGTGAATGGTTAAATTAGTTATGAAAACAAAATCAACTCCAATTATAATTGAACATCAAGAAAATATAACTTGGTTCCGTTTAAATAATCCATCTCGTCTCAACGCCTTAAATTCTCAAATGATTCAAATCATGACTGATGGTATAAGCGAAGCCCTCCAAAAGAAAATTAAACTATTAATTTTTAGCGGCGAAGGACGAGCTTTTTCTTCTGGCTTTGACTTAAGTAATCTCCAAAATGAAAGTGATGCAGACCTTCTTTATCGTTTTGTTAAAATTGAAGAATTACTTCAAATGATTTATAAATTACCAATTAGTAGCCTAGCTCTTGTTCATGGCAAGTGTTTTGGTGCTGCCGCAGATATTGTTTCTGCATGTCAACACAGGGTTGCTTCACCAGAAACAACTTTTCGTATGCCGGGATTGCAATTCGGAATAGTGCTTGGCACAAGAAGGTTATCTAGATTGGTTGGAAGAAAAAATGCTATAAATTTTCTTGAATCATCTCGAATTTTTAATTCAGATGAAGCCCTTAAAAGTGGCTTTTTAACAAGTATTTGTGAAGCAAATAACTGGAAATCAAAGATTAAAGAAATAAGCTTAGAAGCCTTTAATCTTAATTATGAATCGAAATCTAAATTAATGTTAGAGACTTTAGATGATAAAGATTTAAACAACGATCTTGCAGCATTAGTTAGATCGGCATCAAAACCAGGTTTAGTTAAAAGAATTAAAGAATTTGTAGATACTCAAGTTAAAAAATAAATAAAAATATATTGCGAAAATTATGTTCTTTCTTAAGATATTTTTATGTTCGATCTCTTAATATTATCTAAATTTTCACCTTCTATTCTAAGCAATCTTACAGGATCTTTCCTTACAGGGGAGTGAACATGACCAATATCATAAAAATGAACATCACCGGCTTTCATGGTATAAGTTTTTTTTGGTTTAACATAAATGATATCATCTGAAGATATGTCATTAGTAATCTCCCAATCTGTCATTTCTGTTTCACCAGATGCTTGCCCGTAAATTGCCCAACTTGGTCCATGATCGTGAGGAGTTCCTATAGCCTCAGTATCATATACGTGGCCACAAACACAAAAGCCTGTATCGGTATCGGTATCTTCATAAAGTATCTGTCTAGGCGGTTCACCATCTAAACGATCAGGAAGGTTTTCTGCTATAAAGTTTTGATCCATTAAGGCTTTTGAAACAAAGTAACAAATTTTCTCTGAGCCATTTTGAATTTGGTCTTTAACAAGTATTTCTTTTATATCAACAACTAAATCATTTAGAGAGTAAGGCATCTATCCCTCCAACTAAAAATAAAGCTACAAGTTTTATCATTATTTACCCCATTGTAAGGCAATTGGGTTGTAATTTTTAACTAAGTTTATCAAACCTTTTTTTGTGTTTTCTTCTAAATCCGGAATAGGATGTCTACAAAAATCAGAATTTATTACACCACCTTCTTTCATAATAACCTTTGTAGCCCTGAAGCCACATTGTCTATTTTCATAATTAATTAGTGGTAATATATGATTATATTGATTTTCAGATTTTTGAGCGTTTCCTGCAAGATAATCTAAAACTATTGGTCTTATTAAGTCTGGAATCATTGCTGAACTCATATTTCCAGTTGCTCCAGCTTCTAAATCAGCAAATAATGTTATACCTTCTTCTCCATCAAAAGGTCCTTCTATAAAATCTCCACCTTCATTTACAAGAACTCTTAATTTTGCAGCTGCTTGAGCACACTCAATTTTAAAACATTTCACCATTTCAATTTCTTTGGCCATCTTTATTAAAAGAGGTACAGGTAAATCTATTCCAGATAAAGGTGCATCTTGGACCATAATAGTGACACCTACTTCACCAACTTTGGCAAATTGTTCAAATGTTTGCTGAGGAGAACCTTTCATTAGAGCTCCATGATAGGGTGGCATCATCATGAGCATTTCACCACCAAGTTCTTTTACTAATTTAGCTCTTGAAAAAGCTATGTCAGTAGAAAAATGACTCACCGTTGTAATAACAGGAACCCTGCCATCTATATGCTCTATACATAGCCTTGTTAAAGTTTCTCTTTCTTCATCAGACAATAAAAATTGCTCAGAATAATTTGCCAATATACAAATACCGTCAATCTGTTGATCAACCATACAGTCAATGACCCTTTTCATACCATCTTTATCAATTTCACCACTAGGTTTGAAAGGAGTCGGAGCTACAGGCCAGCAACCCTTAAAATCATCATTAGCCATTTAGATCCCCTTTAATATGAAATTATATAATAATTAAATATTTATGTTTTGCCAAGTATCAACAGTAACGCCCTGTTCTCTAAGCTTGTTTTTTTGAATTTTACCTGTTTGAGTTTTAGGAAATTCTTCCATAATTCTTAAATATTTAGGGATAGCAAATTTTGCTAAGTTGCTTTTTGCCAAAGCTAATAATTCTACAAAATTTATGGAAATATCTTTGTTTGCCATTAAAGCTACCATAACCTCGTCTTCCATTCCTTCACCACCATCTGCCGAAACTGCGTAAGCAGCTGCTTCAGTGATATAAGGAATTTCTAGAAAGGCCTGCTCTACTTCATAAGAGGAAATATTTTCACCTCTACGTCTAATACAATCTTTTATCCTATCTACAAAAGTGAAATGACCTGATGATTCTCTAATACCTGCATCTCCAGTATGAAACCAAAAATTCCTCCAACTTTCTATTGTTTTTTCTGGCATACCCATATAACCAGACATAAAGCCGAATGGCTGTTTTGGTCTTACCATTATCTCTCCGACTTCACCATCATTCACTCTAGAATCATTTTCAGGGTTTCTTATCTCAACCTCAAAGTATTTTTCGTAAACCTTTCCACATTTTCCATTTCCAATTTCATTTTTCAAACCATATATAGGGATGTTAACTTCAGTCATTCCATAGAGTGGTAAGACTTGTTTGACACCAAATCTCTCTCTAAAAATTCTCTCAGGTTCACTTGGTAAGGGTGCTGATCCAATTGTAGCTAACTTATGATCCTTATCATATTCAGATGGAGGTTGAGCAACTACGAATGCAGCTATTGCACCTAGCATATTTGTGTGGGTGACGTCATATTTTCTTATATCTCTTAGCCAATTAGAAGCAGAAAATCTGTTTCTTATTATTGCTTTAGCACCAGTAATTATACAGGCTAAAAGCTGCATAAATAAACCATTTGCATGAAATAATGGAAGAGAAATATAGAAAACATGGTCGTGTTTTAAATCATAGTTTTCAATTGTTCCAATCGCAAATAAAACGCAGTGCGCATTTGGCATCATAACCCCTTTAGATGGTCCTGATGTTCCACTTGTAAACATAGCACATACATTATCACTTAGCTTTCCAAATATTACTTCATTTTCATTTATTATTTCTTTGTTTTTTAATTCACTACAATTTAATATTTCTACATCTAACTTATTATTATTTTTTAAATCATTTATTTCATCAAAAAATAAATTATCGACTATTACATGTTTTGATTTTGAAGTATTAATTTGATGTAATAAACCTTTACCCTTAACCGCAGTGTTTAAAGCAACAAACATAACTCCAAGGAAATTAGACGCTATCCAATATAAAATAAATTCCTTAGGGTCTTCAATTATGACAGTAAGACTATCTCCTGCTTTCAAGTTTAAATTTTTTAAAATTCTAGCTTTATGCAAAGACTTTATTTTTAGGTCTTTAAACGTCCACTCTGGACCATCGGTAAATTCTATAATTTTTCTGTTAGGATGCTTCAAACATTGGGTCAAAATAATTTCAGGAACTCTCCAATGTTCTGTTCTTGAAATCTCTTTAAATAAAAATGGATTCTGTTTACCCATAATTACTTTGAAACCTCCCTATTTAAAATTATTATAATTTTGTAAGATATGAATTTATTATTGAATTTAGCTCTTTTGGCCTTTCAGATTGAAGAAAATGACCACAATCAAGAATATGAGTTTCACAGTTTTTAAGAAGATCAACAAATTTTAATCCTGATTTCAACGGTGTCATTTGGTCATTTTTAGCTAGAACAGCTAAAGAAGGTATATTAACCTTTTTTGAAGCTTCCACCCCACTATTATAGTTGTTAATAGAATTTAAATCATTTAGCAGAGCATCTGCCGTATTCATTTTCATTATATTATTACCCTCACCATAGTGTGAGTGACCCGGCCAATTATTAGTAGACATGTCACCATCTATTCCATGTCCCCAAGTTACCATCATATTTGAAGCTTTTTGAGGATCTTCTTTGGAAAGATCTAATAAGAATTGGTTAACTGGTATTTCATTTGATCCTGCAACAAAAATTATTCCTTTTAAAAACTCTGGGTAAAGTCTATTTAGTTCTAGACCTACTAAGCATCCTTGTGAGTGACCTACGATAACTAATTCTTGAACTTCCAGTTCAACTAATAACTCATAAATCCAATTAGCGTTTTCCTTAATTGAATTTAAAGGTTTTCCTTTAGAAAACCCATGACCTGGCATATCAGGAACAATTATAGAATATCCCTTAAAAGCAAAAAATCTAGCTTGTTGAATAAAACTTAGATGATTTTGACCTGATCCATGTAAAAAACAAATAGTAGTTTTATTACTATCTAAACTTCTACCACCAGTTCCAATATATGTTTCATTACCTTTAAAATTAAATCTCATAAAGTACCTATTTATTTATTTTTTTTACAGCCTTGAAACCATTTTCAAAATCTTTTTTGATATCTTTAACATCTTCCAAGCCAACAGAAAGCCTTATCATATCGTCAGTTAATCCTCCTTCTTTCATAGCTTCTGCACTTAAATGAGAATGAGTTGTGCTCCCTGGATGAATTAGAAGTGTCTTAGCATCACCAACATTTGCTAAATGAGACGCTAACTGTACAGATTCTATAAATACTTGCCCAGCTTTTCGTCCACCTTTAATTCCAAATACTATTATAGAACCAGATCCTTTAGGTAAGATTTTTTTTGCTACTTCGTGATCAGGATGTGTATCTAAATCAGGATGTTTAACCCATGCAACAGCTTCATGATTACTTAGAAAATCAAGAATAGAATGAGTGTTTTCAATATGTTTTTTCATTCTCAAGGGTAGTGTTTCTATACCCTGCATTAAATGGAACGCATTTGTGGGAGAGAGAGAAGGACCAAAATTATACATTCCTTCTGCTCTTATTTTGGCTATTAATGCAGATGGTCCAAATTCTTCCCAAAAACTTATGCCTCCCAAGGCAAAGTGTGGTCCCGAAATAGTTGGATATTTTTCTTTGTCACCCCAATCAAAGTTTCCACCATTTACAACGGCGCCTCCAATAGCAATACCATGTCCTCCCAACCATTTTGTTAGTGAATGAACAACAATATTTGCTCCATATTTAAATGGTTGCATCAAATATGGTGTATTAAAAGTGGCATCAAGTACTAGAGGAACATTTTTTCTTTTACATATTTCTGCAATTGTTGGGACATCCATTATATCTAATCCAGGATTTCCGATCACTTCACCAAAGACTAGTTTTGTGTTGGGTTTTATAGCGTTCTCAATAGCTTCTGGATCATTTGGGTTTACAAAATCCGTATTAATACCAAAACGAGGCATAGTATGCTGAAGTAAATTTATATTGGCGCCATACATTTTGCTTGAAGCTACTATATGATCACCACTACTACATATTGCTGTAACTACTAAGTGCATTGCTGCCATTCCACTGGAACATGCAAGGGCACTAGCCCCACCCTCTAATGCAGCCAATCTCTGTTCAAGGGCTGCAACAGTAGGATTTGAAATTCTAGTATATAAATGCCCACCAACCTCCATATTGTATAGAGAAGCCGCCTCTTCAGTGCTTTTAAAAACATATGATGTAGTCTGATAAATAGGAACAGCACGAGATCCAGTTTCTTTGTCAGGTATATGACCTGCATGTAAAGAAAGGGTATCAAACTTGTAATTTTCGCTCATAATAGTTCCTTGAAATAAAATTTAATATCTTATGTATAACTTATTTCGCAGAAGTGAAAAATATAAAATTTCAACACTTTAGAAATCTATTTTATTTAAGTGGATAATTTTCATTTCAGCTATAATTTAAACTTGAGTAATTAAATAGTTTCCCTTAAATCTTTACGAATAATTTTACCTGTTGTTGTCATAGGTAATTCTTCCACAAATTCTATGATACGCGGATATTCGTGTGCTGCCAATTTTACTTTAACATCATTTTGGATGCTAAGTTTAAGATCTTCATTTTGTATTAAAATATCGTTTTTATTTCTTGGAATAATAAAAGCTTTGATTATATTGCCTCTGACTTTATCCGGTACCCCTATGACTGCAACCATATCAACATGTGGATGGGATAATATACAGTCTTCCACTTCACTTGGACCTACCCGATAACCTGAAGTGTTTATAATATCATCCTCACGTCCTTTAAAATAAAAATATCCCTCATCATCTCTAAAGGCAAAGTCACCTGTATGAAGCCAACCATTAATTACTTTATTTTGAGTCTCCTTGTCATTCTCCCAATATTTCAAAAAAGCAACCGGTGTATTATAGTTAACAACAATTTCACCATCTACACCTGGCTCTTTTATAAATTCTCCTCTTTTATTCATAATCCTAACCTCTTGGCCAGGTACAGGTTTACCTATAGAACCTTGCTTGGTCGGCATTATCGCACTGCTATTTGAAATGGTTAGATTACATTCTGTTTGACCATAAAATTCATTAATATTTACACCTAAAATTCTTTTTCCCCACTCCAGCAAATCTTCTCCTAATGCTTCGCCTCCAGACCCGATTGTTCTTAAATTTAATTTATATTTTGTACTTGAAGGATTGAATGACTTCATCATTTTTAGTGCTGTGGGTGGTAAAAAAGTATTTTGAATATTAAGCTTAGAAATTAAATCAAACGTAAATTCAGGGTCAAATTTTTGTGATCTATGACTTACAACAGGAATTCCGAAATGCCATGCAGGAAGAAGAACATCAAACAAGCCTCCTATCCATGCCCAATCAGCTGGCGTCCAAAATAAGTCAGTTACAGGTTCTGATGAGGATAAAAAATCGTGTGGCATTTCAACTCCTGGTATATGTCCTAGTAATGTTCTATGGGGTAGTAATGCACCTTTAGGTCCACCAGTTGTACCTGAAGTATAAATTATTGTAGCTGGGTCAAATGATTTTGTACTTTTATTAGTATAATTATCAGATGATTTTTCTAATATTTTTTTAAAACTTAGAGTGTTAACTCGATCATCAATTTCATCCACGCAAATTATTGATTTCAAATTAGGCAATTTATGAAAAACTTCTTTAATTTTTAAAAGTCCTATTCTGTCACAAATTACCAAAGAAGCTTTTGAGTTTTTTAAACGATAAAATAATGCATCTTTTCCAAATAAATTAAAAAGTGGTATTGATATTTTTCCAGATTTGAAACATGCCATATGAGAAATGGCTGTTTCCGGACACTGGCCTAATATTATACCAACTCTAGCGTTGTGTTCTAGATTAAGATAATCGAATGCGTTAGCAAGCTTGTTTGCAGATCTTTTGATATCTAAAAAAGACCATTTTTCAATTTTACCATTATTCAAAATATTAAATAATGCCGTCCTATTTTTATATACCACCTTATCAACAGTATCAGACGCAATATTATAATATTCAGGTATATTCCACTTAAATGTTGAATATAAATCATCGTAATTATTTAATTTTAGTAGCATTACGTTTTCTTTACCTTTCTATAAATAAATCTTACTACTTGTTAAAACTCACTAAGTTTATTAAATTATAAACAAGTTAATTGTATTATGAGATAAACTTGAACCAATTAAATCCTATAAGATTAGACGATTGTTTTACAAAGGACAATGATTTAGCATTAATGAACGGTGTCCAAGCCTTAGTTCGTCTTTTAATAGAACAAGCAAAACTAGATAAAGATAACGGATTATTAACTAATGGTTATGTAAGTGGTTATCCTGGCTCTCCTCTTGGAACACTTGATTTAGAACTCGGGAGAGCCAAAAAACATTTAGATAAGTATAATATTGTTTTTCAACCTGCAGTTAATGAAGAATTAGCCGCAACTGCGGCTTGGGGCACCCAAATGCTTGGCTTATATGATAAACCAGTAATTGATGGTGTTTTTTCTATGTGGTATGGAAAGGGTCCCGGCTTAGATAGAGCAATGGACGCATTGAGACATGCAAATATGGGTGGCGTGGCCTTAAAAGGTGGAATGGTCCTAGCAGTAGCTGATGATCCTATAGGTAAAAGCTCAACATTAGCTTATCAGTCTGAACAATCGTTAATTTCTGCAGGTATTCCTGTTTTTTATCCTGCAAACGTAGATGAAGTTATAACTTTAGGTTTACAAGCCTTTGCTTTATCTCGTCATGCAGGTATATGTGTAGCTCTTAAAATTACTAGTGATACCGCCGATTCAAATGCAGTAATTGATCTCGGCAAATTAAGGCCAAACTCTGAAAAATTGGACCCGCCAATAAATGTTCATGTGAACAGACACGATCCAGCATTAGATAGAGAAGCTGCTCTTATAAAAAGACGAATACCTGCAACTAAAAATTTTATTAAACAAAACAAAATAAATAAAGTAATTTTCAATCCTGAAAAAAAGACTCTTGGTATTATTGCAGTTGGAAAAGCGGCTACTGAAACAATAGATGCTTTTGATTGTATTGGTATAAAAAACCCTGAAAATATTGGAATTGGTTTTTTTGCCTGTAAAATCCCTTGGCCTTTAATAGATGAAGAGATAATTGATTTTTGTGACCAATTTGAAGAAATACTTGTTGTCGAAGAAAAGGGAGGCATTGTCGAAGAACAAGTTGCCCATATCCTTTTTAATTCTAAATTTCGACCTTTATTATCTGGAAAATTTGATGCAACAACAAAAGAAGAGTTAATTCCAAATGTTTCTGAATTATCTAGCGATATTATTGCAGACTGCCTTTTAAAAAAAGTTAAGCAATCTTCTGTCGATTTTAACATTCCTAAAGTTAAATCTGAATCATTAGGAAGTAACTTACCTCCAGTCGCCTCAAGAACACCATGGTATTGTGCAGGATGCCCTCATAATTCTGGAACTAAAACACCTGAAGAGGAAGTTGTTGGTATAGGAATTGGTTGTCATTCAATAGGTTATTTTCTACATCCAGAAAAATTAACTAATTTTAGTCAAATGGGTGGAGAAGGTGGTCATTGGATTGGAAGAGCGCCTTTTTCAAATCATAATCATACTTTTCAAAATATAGGTGATGGAACCTATGCCCATTCTGGATCTCTTGCAATAAGGGCAGCAGTTTCAGCAAATGTAAATATAACTTTTAAAATTCTTTATAATGATGCTGTTGCTATGACAGGTGGTCAAAAGGCCGTTGGAGGAGCTACCCCCTGGGCAATCTCTAAACAATTATCCGCAGAAGGCGTAAGAAAAATTTATGTGGTTTCAGATGAGCCAGAGCAATTTAAAGAAACAAGATTATTTGCTGATAAGGTAGGAATATTTCATCGTGATGAACTTATAAATGTTCAAAAAGAAGTTAGAAATATACCAGGTGTAACAGCAATTATATATGTTCAAACATGTGCTACAGAACTTAGAAGAAGACGTAAAAGAGGATATGTACAAGATAGAGATATAAAAATGTATATAAACCCAGATGTTTGTGAAGGATGTGGTGATTGCGCAGAAAAATCCAACTGCGTTGCTGTTAAACCTTTAGATCATTTTGAAGGAACTAAAAGACAAATTGATCAAAGTGTCTGTAACAAAGATTATTCTTGCAAAAAAGGTTTTTGTCCAAGTTTTATTGGTGTTTCATCAGGTAGTTTATCTGAGCCTTTAAAAAAATCTTTTCCAGATATTCCTGATATTTTTAATTCCTTAAGTAAACCCAAACAGAGATTGAATAAAATTCAAAATCTTATTATGGCAGGCATCGGGGGTACAGGAATTTCAACTGTAGCAGCAATAGTAGTTATGGCAGCCCGAATTGATAAGTTATATGCACAGTCAATGAATTTTACAGGCTTGGCCCAAAAAAATGGTGCTGTAACTAGCCAAATTAGAATAAGTAGAGAAAAATCTCTTTATACTCGATCTGCAAGACTACCAAATGAAACTGCCGATTTACTCCTTGGATGCGATGCTGTTGTTTCAGTCTCACCTTCAATTACCAGAACTTTAAATCCTAATAAAACAATAGCCATAATAAATGGAAGAGTTGAACCAGTTGGTGTGGCAGGGGTTCATATAGGTACTGTTGTTGATGATAGTTTATTAAAAAAACATTTAGAAAATCACTTGGAAGAAGACAATATAAAATTTATCGATATATCTAACTTAGCAGAATCTTTAGTTGGCGATACCGTATCAGCAAATATAATGATGCTAGGTATGGCAGCTCAAAAAAGCCTTATACCAATCGAAATAAGTTCTTTAGAAAGAGCTATAGAGTTAAATGGTGTAGCAATAGAGCAGAACCTTAGAGCCTTTAACTGGGGAAGACTATTATCTGAATATCCAGAAATAGTTTTTAAGGCTGCCCATATGGATCAGGTAATTTCAGAAGAAAAGCCTATAAGCAATTATTTAGAAAAATTTTCTGATATACTTAAACAATTTCAAGATAAAGAATACTCAGATCTTTTTTTGTCTAACGTAAATAAAGTTATTTCGAAAGAAACTAAAATATCTAATACAAAAAATGAACTACCTCTTTCTAGAAAAGTTGCATTAACTCTTTTTAGAATAATGAGGTATAAAGATGAATATGAAGTTGGCAGGCTACATACATCTGGTGAATTTGCGAAAGACTTTTTACAAAAAAATAAAAATGTAAAATTAGAGTATTACTTAGCACCGCCATTATTTTCAAAAAAGGACCCTGAAACTGGTCATCTAATTAAACAAAGATTTGGACCTTGGGTTTTTCAAGCTTTCAAAATTTTATCTTACTTAAAATTTCTCAGAAATACTAAATTCGATATTTTTGGTTACACAACAGAGAGAAAAAAAGAACGTGCTTTAGTCAAAAAAATATTACATACCATTAATCAAATATCTAAAAATCTTAATGAAAATAATTATGAAAAATTTGTAGATTTTTTGGATATTCCTTTATCGATAAAAGGATATGGTCACGTCAAGGAAAAAAATATGATCAATGCTGAGAATAAATGGGACAAAACCCTAAATAAAATTCTTGTTGAAAAAGATTTAAAAAAAGTAAGTTAAATTATATTAATTTTGTTTGTTCTCTGAGTTTGAATTTTTGTATTTTTCCTGTGCTTGTTTTTGGAAGCTCTGTGAAATTAAAGTATCTAGGAACTTTGAAACCCGCCAGTAAAGATTTACAATGATTTTTTAAATCTATTTCACTAACTGTAGATCCTTCACTTAATTCTATAAAAGCACATGGTGTCTCACCCCATTTTTCATCTTCTTTTGCAACTACAGCAACCGCAACTACCTCTGGATGTTTGTATATGGCATCCTCAACTTCAATTGATGAAATATTTTCTCCCCCAGAAATAATTATATCTTTCGATCTATCCTTAAGTTGAATATATCCATCTTCATACCAAACCCCAAGATCTCCTGTGTGGAACCAACCACCTTCAAATGCTTCATCAGTAGCTTTTTTATTTTTATAATAACCTTTCATTGTGATATTACCTTTAATAAGAACTTCTCCCAGAGACGTACCATCCTTTGGGACGTCTTTGTTAGTTTCCTGGTCTATGATTTTCATATTTTCCTGAACTGAATACACTACACCTTGCCTTGCTTTTAATCTTGCTTGTTCAGATGCGTCTAATTCATTCCATTCAGGATGCCAAGCGCATACCACTGCTGGTCCATAAATTTCTGTTAAGCCATATACATGAATAACTTCAATTCCACACGAAGCCATTTTACTTAATACAGCCTCTGGGGGAGGTGCGCCAGCTGTCATCATTCTAATATTTTTTTTAAGAGAAATATTATTTTGTAATAAATGATCTGCTACCATTTGCATTACTATAGGTGCACCACATAAGTGGGATACATCGTGTTTTTGAAAAGCTTCAACAATAAGCTCTCCTGCAGGCTGTCTCAGGCATACATGAGTACCTGCTCTTTCGGTAATTGTCCACGGGAAGCACCAACCATTGCAATGGAACATAGGCAAAGTCCACAAATATTTTGGATGCATTGGTAAATCCCAAGTAAGTGAATTACCAATTGCATTTAAATAAGCACCGCGATGGTGATAGACAACTCCTTTTGGATTTCCAGTGGTGCCGGAAGTGTAATTTAATGCAATTGAATTCCATTCATCATTTGGAAGTACATGCTCAAAAGTAGTACCAGTAAAATTTTTTAATTCTGTTTCATAATCAAGGCAATTAACTTTATTCGCAAAATTTGATCTTTTATTACCAGCAACTTCATCAACAAATTCTATAACGGTAGGAGGATTTTTAAGATTTACTAGAGCCTTTTCTACAATAGGACTATACTCAGAATCATATATAAATAATTTAGCTTCACCATGCTCAAGTATAAATTGAACAGTATGACTATCAAGTCTAGTATTTATTGCATTGAGAACACCTGTCGCCATTGGGACACCGAAATGACATTCCCACATTACTGGTATATTAGGAAGCATAACTGCAATTGTAGTTCCAGAATTAAAATTTTGATTTTTAATTAGATTTGCAAGTGCGTCACACCTTTGGCCAGCTTGCTTATAACTTAACTTATAGTCTTTATATTCAATGGCTGTTTGATTTGGAAACGTCTTTCTAGTTCTTTCAAGAAATGATAAAGGGCTTAAAGAAGCAAAATTTGCTTGATTTTTTCTTAAACCATCTTCAGATATAGACATAGTTGATTTCCTCCTAATATTATTCATAATAGTAAGGCTAAGTTTTATCAACTATGAAAAATTAATCTGGAGTTAAAAAATGCCATATACGTCTCCCTTAGAGGATACAAAATTCGTTTTAGAGAATCTTTTACCTGCTCATGATGACCTAGATGAAACTACTATCGATGCCGTACTTTCTGAAGCAGGTAAACTAGCAGATAATTACTTAGCACCACTAAACCATTTTGGAGATAAAAATAACCCTACTTTAAGACAAGACCACGAAGTTGAAACACCCAAAGGATTTAGCAATGCTTTTTCGCAAATTGCGAAAGGTGGATGGATTGGCGTTGCAAGTGATGCAAATTATGACGGAATGGGACTACCTTCTAGAATGAGCGCAGCTATAAATGAATATTGGCATGGGGCGAATATGTCATTTGCTTTATGTAGTCTTCTAACTCAAGGGTTGATAGACGCATTTACACTTGTTGGAACAGAAGAAGAGAAGAGTACGTATTTACCAAAGTTCAACTCTGGTGAATGGACTGGGACTATGAATTTAACTGAGCCACAATCTGGTACAGATTTAGCTACAATTAAAACTAAAGCTGAGCATGATGGTGAGAACTGGAAAATTAAAGGTCAAAAAATTTATATAACGTATGGTGAACACGATATGTCTAAAAATATCATCCATTTAGTTCTTGCCAGAACTGAGGGGGCACCTCAAGGTATTAAAGGTATATCAACATTTATAATTCCAAAATTTCTTAAAGATGAAAGTGGTAATTATACCATAAGAAACGACCTGAAATGTATTTCTATTGAACATAAAATGGGTATCAAAGCGAGTCCAACTGCTGTTATGGCATATGGTGAGAACGAGGGTGCTGTTGGATATATGTTAGGAGAAGAAGGTAGAGGTATTGAATATATGTTCATTATGATGAATAGAGCAAGGTTTGACGTTGGACTTCAAGGAATGGCAATTTCAGAAGCAGCAAGACAAAAGGCTCTAGAGTATGCCAATACCAGAATTCAAGGTACCCCAATTAATCGAGAAAAAGGTACTCCTATTATTGGTCATGGGGATGTGAAAAGACTACTTTTATCAATGAGAAGCTTAACTGAAGCAATGAGAGCTCTAATTTTAGTTTCTGCTGAAATCATGGAAAGAGCCCACAATGGAGATAATAAATCCATAATGAGAGAAGGCTTCTTGATACCTATAATAAAAGGATGGTCAACAGAGTTAGCCCAAGAAGTTACAAGTAATGGAGTTCAGATTCATGGAGGAATGGGGTTTATTGAAGAGACTGGCGCTGCTCAATATATGAGAGATGCAAGGATTTTACCTATATATGAAGGTACAAATGCCATACAAGCCAATGATTTTATGTTCAGAAAAACAATAAGAGATGACGGCAAAGCAGCCAAAGAACTATTAGATGAAATTAAAATCGATTGTGAAGATAATTTTGAAATGTCTCAAATGGTTACTTTAACTTCAAAATCTTTAGATTACATTCTAGAAAATAGGGATGATCAAGAAATGCTTTCATGTATTAGTTTTGATTATTTGATGGGGTTTGGTTATTTAGTTGGAGGTTGGTTAATGGATAAAGCAAAAAGAAGCGCAAAAGAGCAATTGTTCAAAACATCTATAAATGAAATATTTTTAAAAAGTAAAATTGTCTCAGCAGAATTTTATGATTTTCATATATTACCCAGAATAGATTATCACCTTAAGGTTGTAATGAAAGGTGCAAAA
>CACALC010000006.1:0-79979 GCA_902533225.1 uncultured SAR116 cluster alpha proteobacterium
TTATCTTTTACTAATTTTAGGCGTTACTATTCCACCAGAAATAACCATTTTGACCGCATCCTCTACTTTCATTTTCATGAAAATCAAATCTTTCTTGGGTAAAAATAAAAGAAATCCACTAGTTGGGTTAGGAGTGGTAGGTATAAAAACATTTATTAATGTTTCTTTATTTAAAGTTTGAACCTCACCTTTAGTTTCACCAGTAACAAAACCTATGACCCAAATACCCTTTCTAGGATATTCAACTAAAACCACATCCCTAAAACTTTCTGAATTAGTAGACATAACAGTTTCCATAATTTGTTTTATGGCACTATAAATACTTCTCACAACAGGCATTTTGTTCAGAACTCTTTCACCCGTTTTTAGTAATGTTCTTCCAATAAAGCCAGGGGTAATTGCACCAATAAATGTTATTACAACAATACTAATTATTAATCCTAATCCAGGTATTTGATGAGGTAATTGTTTTGTAAAGTCTAAACTATCAGGTAATAAGCCTGCCACTTGGGCATCAATGAAAGTAATTATAATCCAAGTTACATAGATAGTAATTAAAATTGGAGAAGTAACTAAAATACCTGCAAGAAAGTACCTTCTGAAACGAGCAAAAATACCTAATTTTTCTTCAGACAACAATATCTCCTAATGATATATTAATTTATAATAAAAATTAATTTGTTTATAATTAGCACAAAAAAGATTGAATTATGAAAAAAATATCAAAAAAAAAATCTGATGAATTAAATAAACTTGTATCAATTGATAAAATTAGACGTGTAATAGAAATATTGAGAGATCCTGATGGTGGATGTCCATGGGATTTAAAGCAAGATTATAGTTCAATAGCATCGTATTCGATTGAAGAAGCCTATGAGCTGGTAAATGCAATTGAAAAAAATGATATAAATGAAATTAAAAGTGAGTTAGGTGATTTGTTGTTGCAAGTTGTCCTTATATCTCAAATTGCTTCTGATCAAGGTGATTTTAATTTTGACGATGTTGCAGACGAAATTTCACAAAAGATAATAAGAAGACATCCTCAAATATTTGATGAAAATTACAAGATTAATGACTTACCCCAAGAAAGTTGGGAAAGAATAAAAAATTTAGAAAAAAAGAATAAAAATAATTTAAATAAAAGTACATTAGATCAAATTGAAAATAATATGCCCACTATTCTGAAATCATTGAAAATTCAAAAGAAAGCAGCCTCATTAAATTTTGATTGGATTAATAAAGATCAGGTACTTGAAAAAGTTGATGAAGAATTAAATGAATTAAAAGATGCCTTGAAAGAAAAAAATAATAAAAATATTGAAGATGAACTAGGCGATTTATTTTTTACATTAATAAGTTTATCCAGGCATTTAAATCTTGATCCAGATCAAATATTAAGAAAAGCTAATCAAAAATTTATCAAAAGATTTAATAAAATGGAAAACCTTATTGAAGATAAAAGATTAAAATGGCATAGTTTAAAAGCGGTCAACTTTAAAAACTTATGGAATAACGCTAAAAGTTTAATTAATGAGGATTAAATGAATTCTAATTTACCAAAAACAATTTTTATTACTGGTGCGACATCTGGTTTTGGAAAAGCTACAGCTACATTATTTAATGAAAAAGGATGGCAAACTATAATTACAGGAAGAAGAGCCGATCGTCTTGAAGAACTTGCAAAAGAATTAGGACCAAAATCTTTACCATTATCCTTTGACGTAAGTGACAAGCAGTCTGTACAAACAGCAATTAAAAACCTACCACCAAACTTTAATAAAATATCCGTACTATGTAACAATGCTGGACTAGCACTAGGATTAGAAGGTGCGGATAATGCTGACCTAGATGATTGGGACCAAATGATTGATACAAATATTAAGGGACTAGTATATACAACGAGAACTATTTTGCCATTAATGGTTGATAATAAAGAAGGTCATATTATCAATCTTGGCTCTGTTGCGGGATCTTATCCTTATCCTGGTGGGAATGTTTATGGTGGTACAAAAGCATTCGTAAGTCAATTTTCATTAAATTTAAGAGCTGATCTAGTTGGTAAAGGCATTAATATTACATCACTTGAACCTGGCCTGGCTGAAACTGAGTTTTCAATAGTTCGATTTAAAGGTGATAGAGAAAAAGCCTCTCAAGTATACAAAAATACTAAAGTTATTAGCCCAGAAGATATAGCTGAAACAATTTTTTGGATTTCCACAAGACCTAAGAATATTAACATTAACCGAATTGAAATAATGGCTGGAGATCAAGCTTTTAATCCATTTAATGTTGTAAAAAAAGACTAAAAGGCATTACTGAGATAAGGGTGGTTGTGGGGAATTGCTATTTCTTTTATGTGATCCCAAATCTCGTGATTAGAAGCTGCTAATATTGGACCTTTTGAGTTTAAATTAAATTTTTCTTTGTTTTTTATCATGTATACAACACCTCCAGCTTCTCTTATAATCAAATCTAATGGTGAATGATCCCAAGGTGTTACTCTACCATGAAATAAAAATTGAGTTTGGTTTTTTTGCTAACATAATAGTTTCGATTCCAGCACTACCAATAAAAACCCTCTTAGTGTTATTTCGTAAATTATTCAAAATAGATTGTCTATATGGATCTGGAATACCTTTAGTACCTCCAGAACCTAAAAACTCGGTAGGATTAAAAGAATTTATTGATAGTTTAGTATTTTTTTTAGTATCAACATCCATAGAAAATGCTCCAAAACCTTTAAATCCATAGACAAATTTTTTTTTAAATGGATAGTATATAAATGTAGCTATGGGAATTGAAGAGCATGCAAGCGAAATCATCGAACAAAAATTATTTTTCCCATTTATATAATTTTTAGTTCCATCTATTGGGTCAACAACCCAAACAAGAGGTTCATTTAATAAACTTAAATATTGTTTTTTATCTTTATATGAACCTTCTTCACCAATAAAATTTTTAATGTTAAGAAACCCATATAATTTTTCAAAAATTAATTCTTCACTTTTTTTGTCAGCAATACTAACAAAATCATCATCAGAAGTCTTAGTAGAAATATCGTTCAATTTTAGATTGTTAAAATATTTAAGAATAATACTTTCATTAACGTCTTTGAGTAAAAGTCTGATATATTGAACTATTTCTTCCCTTTTTTGTTTATCATTTATAAAGTTGTCAGTCATAACTATTTTATTACATTAGATCCATTCTTATATGAGAGAAATTTGATTTAAAATATTTTAATTTTTTTATAGAAATTTTTGTTCTTATTTTATTACCAATAAAATTAATATCACAAAATATCTCATTATAAACGAAAGAGTTTTTGTGTAGCCACGAAGAAATTTTTAATGAATCACAAGGTATATAAAATATTGCATCTATAAAATTTTTATCAACTAATTTATCTAAATAATTTCTTAAAGTTTTCATTCCTTCTTTGGTTAATGCAGATGTTTTAACAAATTTGTTTTTAAATTTAATATCAAAATTGTCGATATTAGAGTTCAAATCAGATTTATTAAAAATATTAATAACTTTGTTCTTTAATAATTCTTCAGAAAAACCAATCTCTTTTAGCGTGTTAAAAACTAGTTTAGCTTGATTTTCTAGATCAGGATTGGATGAATCGTGTACAACCAATAAATAATCAGAGGAAAAAAGTTCCTCTAAAGATGAATTAAATGAGTCAATTAATTCTGTGGGTAAAGCTGAAATAAAACCTACAGTGTCAGATAAAATAATTTTTTTTTTATTTGATAAATTAACCAAACTCATTTTTGTGTCTAAAGTTGCAAAAACCATATCTTTTACTAAAACATCAGAAGAGCTCAAATTATTAAAAATTGTTGATTTACCGCTATTTGTATAACCTACAAGTGAAAATATTAAGTTAGAATCATTTATTCTTGGTTTACGTTGTACTTCTCTTGTCTGCTTTACTTTTAATAATAATTTTTTTAATTGCTTGATTTTAGTATTAATCATTCTCTTATCTAATTCTATTTGACTTTCTCCTGGTCCACCTACTTTACTTAATCCTCCTCTTTGTCTTTCGAGGTGCGTCCAAGACCTAACTAATCTAGTTTTTTCAAAACTAAGATTAGCAAGTTCAACCTGTAATTTTCCCTCCTTAGTAGCAGCACGTAAACCAAATATTTCTATAATTAGTTGTGTTCTATCTATAATTTTTTTATTAAAAAATCTTTCTAAATTTCTATGTTGAATTGGAGATAAAGAGCAATCGATTATAATAAGATCAATTTTATCAATATTAAAATTAACTTTAATCTCATTTGCAATTGTTTTACTTACTAGCAAAGCTGGTTTAGGGACATGAATATTTACAATTCTTTCAATAATAATTGTACCATCTAAGGCTTGAACTAGGCTTCTTGTTTCTAGAGAACGTGAAATAAAATTCTTCTGATTAAAAATTTGATTTTGACAAAATTTGTTATTTTTAAAAACTGGGAAAAGTAAAAAAGTTTTATATTTGTTCATAAAAGTATTAATTATTGTGTAATTTACTAAAATATAAATTTCTTAAATTAATAGATGTTTGACCAATTTTTCCATCATTAATTTCTATGTCATCAACGTTAATTATTGGCGTAACAAACGAAGAAGCGCTTGTTAAAAAAACTTCTTTAGACTTGTAAAGTTCTTCTTTTTTGAACTTTTCTTCTTTTACAATTAAATTATTTAATTTAGCAAATTGAGCAATTGTCTTTCTAGTAATACCTGACAAAATTTGACCATCAATAGCTCTGGTAATAATTTCATTATTATCATTTATAATCCATATATTAGAACTAGATCCTTCTGTAACATAGCCATCTGAATCAATAAAAATCCCTTCGAAAGCACCCTTTTTATTAGCTTCTGTTTTAGCTAATACATTAGGTAGTAATTGAGTTGTTTTAATATCTGGCCTTGACCATCTATTATCATTTAAGGTAATAGCCTTTACCCCTTTTAAGTTGCTATTTATATTATTTAATTTTTTTGTTACAATAATAGATAATAAAGGTTTTATGTTCATTCCTTTATAACTATGATTTCTTTCAGCTATTCCTCTTGAGACTTGTATGTAAACACTTCCAAAAGAAATTCTATTAATTTTTATTAAATTACTTATTATTATTTTTAGGGATATTTTAGATAAATGGAACTTTATATTTATAAAATTTAATGAATCAAATAATCTGTTTATATGTCCTTCAAAATCATAAAAAATTCCTTCATTAAATAAAACAACTTCGTAAACAGAATCTCCAAAATGATACCCCCTGTCATTTATGTTAACTTTTGCATTTTGATAATTATGATAAACTCCGTCTACGTATGATATATTAGGCATTAAAAGAAATCCAAACTAACAGAAAGTAATTCTTCAACTTTCTTCATTGATTTTACAGGAACAAACATTACAACAATGTCTCCTGCTTCTATTATAGTGTCTCCTCTTGGTGATACAATACTTTTATCTTCTTTTACAACAGCTCCCAATGCAACATCTTTTGGTAACTTTGTATTTTTAAGTGGTTTACCTATTATTGAAGAAGATTTTAATGCTTCAAATGATATAACTTCTCCAAATTCTTCGATTATTGAATGCACATGTTCTATATGGCCACTTCTAACTTCCTGTAATATAGAAGATGCAGTTAAATTGGGTGGACTAACCACGCCCTCAAGATCTAGTGAATTGAAAAGTGGAATAAAAACAGGCAAATTTATTAGAGCTACAGTGTGTGAGGCTCCTGATCTTTTAGATAACAAGGAAGAAAGTATGTTGACTTCATCATTATTCGTCGCTGCAATATATGTCTCACCTTGCCCTAATCTTGCCTCTAAAATGATTTCGGGATCTAAAGAGTCTCCTGAAATAATAGTTGCATATTCAAGCATTTCCGCAGCATGTCTTGCCTTTTCTTTATCTAATTCTAATATTGTCAAATTAGTTTCAGGGGATAACTTATGAATTTCTTCAGCAACTCTTATTCCAATAGCACCTGCTCCGGAGATTGTCACTTTTTCAGCAGTAGTTTCAGAATGACCAAAAGCAATTAATGTTCTATTAATTTGATCTGTAGGACAAGCCAAATAAACTCTATCTCCAGATAAAATAATATCATCGCCTCCTCTTGGTACTACTAATTTAGTCCCTCTGATAATAGCCATAACGGTAACTGTTAAGTCAGGAAATAAATCAACTAAATTTCTCAGTGGCGTATCAAGAATTGGACAGTCATTTTTACAAGAAACACCTAACATAGTAACTGAAGAACTAGCAAATTCGGCCACATCAAATGCTCCAGGTGTCCTCCATTGATTAACAATAGCAGTTGCAACTTCATCTTCAGGAGAAATAATCCTATTTACACCTACATCCTTTAATAGATAATCAGAAAATTTTGGATCAAGATATGATTTAGATCTAATTCGAATAATCATCGTGGGAATTCCAAAAATCGATTTAGCAACATGACAAGCTGTAATATTAATTTCATCAGATTGCGTAACAGCAATTATCATGTCAGCATCTTTAATTCCTGCATCTTCAAGAACATTTGGGTATGATGCAAGTCCAAGAACACCTTGAACGTCATATAATTCAGTTATTCTGTGAATAGCTTCTGTGTCTGAATCAATGACAGTAATATCAAAACCTTCATTTGAAAGATGTTCTGTAATCGACGTTCCAACTCTACCTGCACCACATATTAAAATTTTTTGTTTCATGAATTCACTAACATCATATTGAATTAATTAAATTTATTAATATTTATGTTTAATTCTTTTAACTTTCTGTGCAACGCTGATCTATCCATACCAATAAAAGTTGAGGTTTTAGCAATATTTCCTTTAAACCTTTTTAATTGTTCATTTAGATAATTAGCTTCAAAAATTTTTCTTGCATCTTTTAATGACAAACTAAAATTATTTTTAATACTATCATGTTTTTTCTTTTCATTATAACCTAATATCTCTGGAGGTAGATGTGATGGCATAATAAGAAGGTCTTTTTGATTACCATACATAATTATTAACCACTCTATTATATTTCTTAATTGCCTTACATTTCCTGGCCAATCATAATTTTGTAAAACGACAAGAGTTTCCGAAGATAGTTGCAAATTTTTACTACCTAACTCTTTTGAAATAAATTTAAGAAAGTAATTTACTAAATCTTTTATATCTTCCCCGCGTTTATTTAAGGATGGAACTTCTATTGGTGCTACAGACAGTCTATAAAATAGGTCCTCTCTTAAAACACCTTCTTCCATAGATTTTAATAAGTTTTTATTACTTGCTGAAATTACTCTAACATCTACGTTAATTTTTTTATTTGAACCAAGTTTATAAAAACTTTGATCTTGTATCGCTTGAACTAACTTTCCTTGTGTTTCAATTGGCAAATCACAAATTTCATCAAAAAAAAGAGTTCCGTTATTTGCTTGTTCGAATAAACCAGTACTTAGTTGATTGGATTGATCATCTTTAGTTTTCTCATTCCAACCAAATAATACTTGTTCTACTCTTTCCGGGGACAGAGTTGCACATGATGCAATAATAAATGGATATAAGCCTCTGTTTGACTTCTTGTGTATCCATCTGGCTATTAACTCTTTTCCAGAACCTGACGGTCCAGAGAGTAGAACTCTACTATTAGTTTGTGAAACTTTATTTAATTGTTGTACAATATTTTTGAAGACACTTGAACTTCCGACTAATTTCATGCGCTCATTTTCTTTTAATTCAAAGTCTAAAACTTTGATCTTTAAATTGCGTTCTTTTATAGCTTTATCAACCAAAAGAGTTAGCCTTTCAGATTTAAATGGTTTTTCTATAAAATCATAAGCTCCATTTTTTGCAGCTTTCATAGCAGTCTCTATGTTTCCGTGTCCAGACATCATTATAACTGGTATAAATGAGTCATGCATTTTACTCCAAGATAGCAATTCTAAACCAGATTCTGTATTATTATTCATCCATATATCAGTAATCAATAATGTAATGTTTTGATTTTTCAGAATTTCAATAGCCGTTTCATAACTATTAGCAATTATGGCATTATAACCTTCATCTTTAAGAATTTCAGCTACCATTTCACAAATATCAAGCTCGTCATCTACGACAAGAATAGAAATTTTATTTTTAAACATTCAATATTACTCATAATTACTATTTTGAAATTAACGGGAATTTTAATAAAATAGACGTACCTTTTGACCCTTTTAATGGTCGAATAAATATAGAACCATTATGATCATCTATTATTTTTTTTGTAATGGCTAGCCCTAACCCACTACCACCTACCTTAGTTGTGAAATAAGGCTCTAGAATTTGAGAAATTATAGATTTTTCAATACCAGTACCATTATCATTAACATAAATTTCAGCAAAACTATTTTCTATTTTAAAAATAATTGATATTCGGGCTTTTTTTATGTTGTTTGAATTGACATTTTCGTAAGAGTTTTTAATAAGATTTCCACATGCTTGCCTGATTTGTTTTTCATCACCCATAATCAGGGCATTCTCAATCACGTCATCAACTTCTATCAAAACTTTTTCAAATGATGACATCATTGGATTTATATATTCTACAATAACTTTATTAATATTGATTACTTTTAATTTTGGGGATGGCATTCTAGCAAAAGAGGAAAACTCATCTACCAAATGATGGATATCATCAACCTGTCGGGTTATCATGTTTAAAGATTGCTCAATAGTTTTTTTATCTATTTTTCTATTACTACTTAATTTATTCATTAATCTTTCAGCTGCTAAACGAATTGGAGTAAGAGGATTTTTTATTTCATGAGCTATTCTTCTTGCTATATCAGACCAAGCTCCCATTTTTTGAGCAGCTATTAAGCTAGTGACATCATCAAAGGTTAAAACATAACCCAAAATTAAATCGTCAGATTTTTGTACTACGAATCTTGTTATTAAATTTAAAACTTTATCATCTCTTACAATATAAATTTTATCTTCAACCACATTTTTTTTAGATATTAAAAGACTATTTATTACATCAGTAAATTCTGGAACTATATCTAAAATAGGTTTACCAAAATCTTTTCCGATAGTTATTCCTAATAAATTAGTTGCAGTCACATTAGGAAGATTAATTTTAAGATTTTTATCTAATCCAATCACACCTGAATAAACACCTGACAGAACTGACTCTGAAAACTTTCTTCTTTTATCTAGTTGGTCATTTGCATGTTCTAAATCAACCCTATTGGATTTAAGATCTGAAATCATTAAATTAAATGCTTGTACGAGTCTTTTGATTTCATTGATATTAATTTTAGATAGAACTTTATCTGATATTTTGTAATCTAAGTTACCTCCACCTACTTCTTCTGCACCTTTTATAAGAGAAGTTATTGGTTCGAATAGTCTATTAGCTACATTCAATCCAATTATTAAGGAAGTAAATAGTAATATTAAGGTAATTAATAAAAATATCACTATAAACGAAATTTTAATGTCAAATTGCTTTATTTCTATTGATTGATAGTCCGAAACCGCAATAGATGTACTTTTAATTGCATTTAAAACCCTTTGATCTACAAAACTTGTTATAAGTAAATATGCATCTATATACTGAGGTAACTTTATAAATGCCCTCATTTTATTAGAATCATCTTCTTTAACTATTAAAATTTTTCCATTATTTGCAGTATCATAAAATTTGGGTGGAATTTCTGTATAGGTATATTCAAAAACAAATTCTGAAAATGCTAAAACATTTCCAATTGAATCTATAATAACTGCTTCTGATAAATTATGTTGACGAGTATATTTATCTAAAAAGTTATTAAATTTGTTTTTATCTGAAGAAAAAATTTCTGAGTTAATATTTATTAAATTAACTAACTCTAAAATATCTCCCCTCATTCCACTTTGATGTTCATCAAGATATTGTTTGGCAACTTCAACAGATTGTGAGATGGCAGTTGAAATTTTC
This sequence comes from uncultured SAR116 cluster alpha proteobacterium, assembly GCA_902533225.1. Lineage (GTDB taxonomy): Bacteria > Pseudomonadota > Alphaproteobacteria > Puniceispirillales > Marisalimonadaceae > Marisalimonas. The sequence goes on from CACALC010000006.1 coordinate 9,992, forward strand.
TTATTAAACCAACCACTTAGGGCAGCATCAAAAATAAATATTGAAAAAAACGAAATAAATAAAGTTGGAGTCAAAGCGATTACAGAAAAAATTAATAATATCTTTTTTTGTAATTCTTGACCAGCTTTCTCAAGTTTAATTTGATTTAAAATAAAGAAAATATTTTTTAAGAGAATGAAAAAAATAATAACTATTAATAAAAATGAAATAATTAGTGAAATTGTAAAGATGTTTTCATGATCATTAATAAGTTTAAATTGGTATAAAGATTTATATATAAAAAAACAAATTAATAAAGAAAGTAGTATAGAAACTAGAAATAACTTTTGTCTAAATACATTTAATAAAAGCATTTGCATTCTATAACCTAGTTTTATAGAAATTAAAATTTATATAATATTTATATAAATTTCTAAACTTTTCTTTTTTTAATTACTTCAATATTATACATATTTATTTTTGACCTCAAAGTATTTCTATTAAACCCAAGACATTTAGAGGTTTTAATCTGATTACCCCTGAATAAATTTAAAGTTGTTTCAATTAACGGTTTCTCAATCTTTGAAATAAAATTATCGTGTAAATTATTTAGTGATAAATTTTCATCAAAATCTTTAAAATATCTTTTTAGATAATTTTTAAAATATGTCTCTAAGTTTTCTTCATGTTTACTTTCAACAACTAACCTATCTTCAGATAAAACTTCCTGTATTAAAGAGGGCATTATACTTTCTGTTGATGATAACAAACATAATCTTTCAATTACATTCTCTAATTCTCTTACATTACCAGGCCAAGAATATTCCTTAAGCAAGTTTATACCTTCATAAGAAATAGTTTTATTAACAAATTTATTTTGAAAATATTTTTTTAAGTAATGTGAGGTTAAATCAGGTATATCTTCAAATCTATCTTTGAGAGATGGCATTTTAATAGGTACTACATTAAGTCTGTAATAAAGATCTTCGCGAAAAAGACCTTTTTCAACATCACTATATATATTATTTTTTGTTGAAACAAAAAATCTTGGTTTTATAAATTGAGGGTTGTTAGATATAAGTTGTGTTAAGTCTGTTTCTAAAAAATTTAAAAAATTATTTTGTTGAACTGAGGAAGATTCAGTTATGTTTTTTATATATATTGAGCAACCACTGAGATCTTCTATTGAGTTAATATCTGTAGATGTAAAATTTTTAAATTTTTTAAATAAATCTTCAATTTTATAATCATTGAAGAATTGCATATTCAAATTTAAAAATGGTTTTTTATTTGACAAACTTAAATCATGAATAGATTTAGCTATTAATTTTTTTCCTGTCCCACTTTCACCAGATATTAAAACAGTCAAATCTGTATTTACAATACGAGAAATAATTTTATATATTTCTTGCATAACAACTGATTTCCCAATAACTGGTCCAGAGTCATAAATAGTTTTAGATGAGTTATCTGAATAGGAGTTATTAATTTCTGATTTTTGGAAAAGGAAAGTGTTTGATACTAAACTTAAAAGCTCATCTAGATCAAATGGTTTTGGTAGATATTCAAAAGCACCTTTTTTCTCAGCTCTTACTGCAGTCAATAAAGTTGTTCTAGCTGACATAACAATTATTTTTAGATTTGGTTTCAATTTTTGTAATTTAGGTAAAACATCTAACGCATCACCATCAGGTAATCCAACATCCGTTATCAATATATCAGCAAAATCTGATTCTACTAATCTCCACATTCCAGCAGCTGTACCACTTGACTTGACATTATAACCAGCCCTACTTAATGCAGTGGAGATAACTACCCTAATACTTCTGTCGTCATCTACTACTATTATATTTTTTACATTTTTAATTTCCAAAATTTAACTCCTTTTAACATATCTTATTTTAAGGGAAAATTAATACAAAAATTTGTTAATCCTGGTTCAGATGAAACACTAATTACAGCATTCATTTCTTCCAAACCATTTGCTACAATTGATAATCCTAACCCCTTGCCATCTAATTTAGACGAAACAAATGGGTCAAATATATTTGGTAACATATGTTTTGAAATCCCTTTTCCGTAATCAATAATTTCAATCTGAAGAGGTAAGGTAGAAGGAACGTCTTCTTTTGAAAAAGATGTGATCTTATTTGAATTAAAACTAGTTTTAATTTTAATTTTACCAGTATTAGAGCTGGCTTCGGAAGAGTTTTTTAAAAGATTTAAAATTATTTGAATTAGGAGGTTTTTATTAGCAAAGAATTTAGGAAGAGACGGGTCAAGATCGTCAATAAATTCTATGTTCGCTCCAAAACTGTTTTGAGCAACTCTTCTACAATGATTCAGAATTTCATGAATGTTTATATATTCACATTCTAATTTTAAATTATTATTACTTATGTGCTCCATTCTATCTAGCAATGATATAATTCTTTCGCTTTCAATTGTAATTAATTGAGTTAATTCCAACAAATTAGAGTTACCCTTCAAATCACTTTCAATTAATTGAGATGCCCCTTTAATGCCGGCAAGTGGGTTCTTCAATTCATGCATCAGCATATCGACCATAGATGAAAAGGATTTTGATATTTTACTATTTATCCTTTGAGATTGAAACATCTCAGAAAGTGCTAACTGACTAATTTGTACAATTATTTGGTTACTATCGAAAGAAAGTGGAACAACATGAACTCTGACTTTTCTATTTGGAAAATTAATATTACTAAAATCTAGACTTTCTTCAGTGATTCCAGATTTAGTTTTTCGAACTCTGGATAGTAAACTTAGTATTGGGGTGTCTTCTGGAAAGAAATCATGAATTGGCTTTCCAATAATTAAATTTGAACTTATTCCAAAAAACTCTTCGCCGATTGAATTAATATAATCAAAGATATTATCTTTATTTATTAAAAATACTGGAGTTCTTAATTCGTTTAAAATATTATAATGCATCGTTAAAGTCACTAATTTAAAATTTAAATTTAATAAATAAACGATTATAAATTAACCAACTTTTATAATAAACAAAATTAATTTTAGATTATTGCTTAATTTTTAATCGTATTTGGAGATTTGGGTGAGAAAAATTTATGATAATTTAGTTATCGTACTACTTGCTGGAGGAGTTGGAAATAGATTACATAAACAAACTAGCAAGCAATTAATAAACTATGATAATGAAACAATATTAGAGAAAAATATAATTAGATTTCAAAAATATCTTAAAGATGTACCAATTCAAGTTGTCTCTAATAAAAAAGATATAACAAAAGTAAATGAAATAAATAAAAAAAATAATATATTATTACCAGTTTTAGGTGGTAAAGAAAGACACGATAGTGTCTATAATGCTCTAGTTAAGATAGAAAAATTTAATCCCAAATATGTATTAATTCATGACACAGCTAGACCATTGATATCTTATGACGTCATTAAAAAATTACTTGAGTACTGTGATAAAAATATTACGTGTGTTGTGCCTACATTAAATCTCACAGATTCCATAAGAACTGTGTCAAAAAAATTAATCAAAGACGTTGTTAATAGACAAGATAAAGTATTAGTCCAAACTCCACAGTTATGTAATTATAAGCTTTTAATTGATGTTCATAAAAAAAGTAAAAAAGTTTATGAAGATGAAAGTTCTCTTTTTTTAAGCAATGGAATGAAAGTTATTGCAATTGAAGGTGATCCTCTTACTTTAAAAATAACTTATGAAAAAGATTTAAAATTATTGGAGCCACATTTGTGTGATAGTAATGTTAAATATATAACAAAAATTGGAAATGGTTTTGATATACATAGATTTGATGTTAAAAAAAGAGCTGATAAAAACTTTATTCACTTAGGTGGTATTAAGATAAATAATATTAACTCATTAATAGGTCATTCAGATGCCGATGTGCTTCTACATGCAATAACTGACAGTATTTTAGGTATAATAAACAAAGGAGATATAGGTAAGTTATTTCCTCCATCAGACAAAAAATGGAAAAATGCTGATAGTGCACTTTTCTTAAAACATGCATCAATAATGTTAAAAAAAGAAAAGGGTAGAATTAACAATATAGATACAGTAATAATTTGCGAAAAACCAAAAATATTAAATTACTCACAAAAGATTGTAGAAAACATTGGAAGAATTTTAGATATCAATCCTAAAAAAATTAGTATTAAAGGAAAAACTTCTGAGAGTATGGGTTTTATAGGAAGACAAGAAGGAATTGTCGCTATGGCAATAACTTCAGCGCAAATACCTGAAATAATTTTAGATGATTAATAACAAAAGACTTTTGATTTTTTTATCAAAGCTTGCAGAAGTTTACCCTATTGGCCGCTTTAAATACGCACCCGGAACATTAGCTTCTTTAGTCGGGTTGTTTTTTGGTTACTACATTTTAATAATTTTAAAAATTAAACTTTTTTTATTGTTTGTATTTATTTTTGTGATAATTGGTTATCTTCTTTGCGAAGCTCACATAAGATTGCATAAGAAAAAAGATCCGAAAGAAGTTGTGGTAGACGAGTTTGCAGGGCAATTTGTAGCTTTATTAGGTATAATAAATACTAATAGTATTAGTTACTTGTTAACGTCTTTATTATTATCATTTCTTTTATTCAGGTTTTTTGATATTACAAAAATAGGTCCAATTAAAAAATTTGAGAAATTACCCGGTGGATTTGGTATTATAACTGACGACTTAGTTGCAGGTTTATGTGCTTTTTTAACTCAAGCTGCTATTTTGACGTCTATTAGCCAACCTTTAATTATAAAAACTTTATGAGCTAAGAATGTGGGATAAAATTAACAAGCAATCTGAAATATTATTAAATCAATGTTTAGAAAAAAAATTAACCGTTACTACAGCAGAAAGTTGTACAGGTGGTATGATAGCCTCATCAATTGTTTCAATAAGTGGTTCGAGCACTATTTTTAAGTCTTCTGTTGTTACATATTCAAACGATATGAAAAGTAAAATTCTGAACATTCCGTTAAAACTAATAAATGAAAATGGAGCAGTAAGTAACATAATTGCTTACAATATGGCATCTAATGTCTTAAATCTCATGAATGCAGATATATCAATTGCCGCTACTGGGATAGCAGGTCCAAGTGGAGGAAGTAGAAATAAACCCGTTGGACTTGTATATATTGGAATTGGCACAAAAAGAAATACTATTACAAAAGAATATTTATTTATAGGAAATAGACTTAAAATAAGACAAGAAACAACTTTGGAAGCATTAAAACTTTCAAATAATATTATTGAAAGTTTTAAAAAAGTTAATTAAATAGTTCATTTGCTCGTTTTTCAAATGCGCCTACCATTCTTCGGACAGCTTCAGAAAATAAAGTTTCCATTAATGTTTGTAGGAAACGAGATTTAAATTTAAAATCAACCATAAATTCAACTTCACAACCTTTCATGTTGTCTTTGAAAATCCAATAATTATCAAGATGCTCAAATGGCCCATCTTTATAATTTACAATTATCTTTTTATTGACATGATCTAAAATAACTTGTGATGAATATATTTCTTTATATATTTTAAAGCCAATAATCAAGTCAGCGTCAAAATTGTTTTTGGAATTGTTTTTAACTCTTGCGCCTAAGCACCAAGGTAAAAATTCTGGATACTTTTTAACATCAGAAACTAATTTAAATAAATTTAATGGGGAATGATTTATAACCCTACGCTCTTCATGCCTCATTTAATTATTTCTTTTTAACCCATTGTACAAATTAGCCCTTGCTTGTTTTAGTTTTTCAAAATCTTCGCTTGCATGGAAGCTACTTCTTGTTAAAGGAGAAGAAGAAACAACTAGAAATCCTTTTGCAAGTGCTATTTTTTGATAATTTTTAAATTCTAGAGGATCAACATACTTTTCGACCTTATGATGTTTGATAGTTGGTTGAAGATACTGTCCAATCGTTAAAAAATCAATATTTGCTGATCTCATGTCATCCATTACTTGGTAAACTTCATTTTCATTCTCACCAAGTCCTACCATTATTCCAGATTTGGTGAACATGTTTGGGTCAGTTTCTTTCACTTTTGCAAGTAAGCTCAATGAATGAAAGTATCTTGCTCCCGGCCTTACAGTTGGGTATAATCTTGGTACAGTTTCAAGATTATGATTAAAAACATCAGGTTTTGCATTAATAACTTTTTCTAAAGCGCCATCTTTTCTTAAAAAATCTGGAGTTAGAATTTCAATAGATGTTTTTGGAGATAATTTTCTTATATCGGTAATTGTATTAACAAAATGCTCTGCCCCACCGTCATTTAAATCGTCTCTATCAACAGACGTTATTACAACATGACTTAAATTTAACCTTGCTACTGACTTTGCAACTCTAATAGGTTCAGATAGGTCAAGTCCCATAGGTTTACCAGTCGCAACATTACAAAAAGAACAGGCTCTAGTACAAATATCACCCATAATCATCATCGTTGCGTGTTTTTTTGACCAACAATTACCTATATTAGGACAACTAGCTTCTTCACATACCGTTGTAATGTTTAAACCGTCTAATAGCCCTTTAGTTTCATCAAAAATTTTTCCCAATGGGGCTCTTACTCTAAGCCACTTTGGCTTTGGAGGTGAAATATTATCAGGCTTATGTATTTTTTCTGGATGTCTTATTTTTTTTATTTCATTCATTGTCTTTATCATTAAATATTTTATAAGCTTATTTTAATAATGAATAGCTTGATTATATGCATCAAGTACAGATTCATGCATACTTTCAGAAAGAGTTGGATGAGGAAAAATAGTATGCATTAATTCATGTTCAGTCGTTTCTAATTTTTTAGCTATTGAAAACCCTTGTATTAACTCAGTAACTTCTGGTCCAACCATATGAGCTCCTATCAATTCTCCTGTATTTTTGTTAAATATTGTTTTTATCATTCCTTCAGAATCTCCTAAAGCAATAGCTTTACCATTACCAATGAAGGGGAATTTACCTACCTTTATATTTAAGTTTTTAGCCATTGCATTTTTTTCTGTTAATCCTATAGACGCTACCTGTGGTCTGCAATATGTACAACTAGGTATAGAGTTTTTATCTATAGATCTTAAATTTTTATGACCAGCTATTTTTTCCACACATAAAATGCCTTCGTGACTCGCCTTGTGTGCTAACCATGGACCAGCAGTTACATCTCCGATAGCATATATGCCCTTTTCATCTGTTTCTAACCATTCGTTGGTTATAATATGACCTTTATCTATTTTAACATTATAATTATTTAAACCTAGATTTTCAGTATTAGCGATAATACCAATAGCTAAAATTAATTTTTCAGAGTTAATATTTTCAATTTTACCATTTACAGAAACTTCAGCGGACACTGATTTTTCAAAAGTTTTTACAGATTTTAAAGTTGCATTTGTTTTAATGTTCATTCCTCTTTTCTTAAAATTATTTTCTACGATTTTGGATATATCTTCATCCTCATTTGGTAAAATAGATGGCAATGCCTCTACAACAGTAACATTAACTCCTAAATCATTATAAAAGGATGCAAACTCCATTCCTATAGCGCCAGAGCCAATAATAATGAGTGAAGATGGTAACTTTGGAGGCGTCATTGCAGTCTTGTAGTCCCAAATATTTATGCCATCTGAAGACACAAAAGGTAGATTCCTAGATCTAGCTCCTGTTGCGATAATGACGTTTTGTGCTTTTTTTTTAATAATCTCTTTTTCAGTTTTTATAATAATTATTTTTGAATCGACTGTGCCTTTATCTAAAAATCCAAAACCTTTGAAAACATGAACTTTATTTTTTTTTAAAAGATGACTTATACCGCCCGATAATTGAGCTGCTACTTTTCTTGAACGTTTTGTAATATTATTAATATCCATTTTTATGTTAGAAATACTAAAACCAAACTCTCCAACATTATCAAGCATATGTCTAATTTCACTTGCTTTGAGTAAAGCTTTTGTTGGAATACAACCCCAATTTAAACAAATTCCACCCAAATGTTTGTCTTCAACTAATGCAACAGACATTCCTAGTTGAGATGCTTTAATAGCAGCTACGTAACCTCCAGGGCCACCACCAATTATAATTAGGTCATAATCATTTTTTGTCATATTTGTTCCTACAAAAGCATTAATGAGGGATTTTCAATAAAATTTTTAAATTCTGATAAAAGTTCAGCTCCGATTGCGCCATCAACTACTCGGTGATCACAAGACAATGTAACTGTCATTATAGTAGCTATTATTATCTGTTCTTTAATAACAACTGGACGTTTTTCACCTGATCCAACCGCCAAAATACATCCTTGCGGTGGGTTTATAACTGCTGAGAATTCTTTAATACCATACATACCAAGATTAGAAATTGAAAAACTGCCTCCTATATATTCTTCCGGTAACAATTTTCCACTCTTAGCTTTATCCGCTAAACTCTTCATATCTTTAGATATTTCTAGCAAGCCCTTGGATTGGACGTCTTTAATGATAGGTGTAATTAACCCACCCTCAATTGCAACAGCAACAGATATATCAGTAGTTTTAAAGTATTTAGTATTTTCATTTTCCCAACTAGCATTTGCATTAGGTACTTTCATAAGAGCCGCACTAGATGCCTTTATAATCATATCATTTACTGATATTTTATATTTATCTTTAGCTTTAGAGTTTAAAACACTTCTGATATTTAAAAGTTCGTCTATGTTACAATCTATGGAAAGATAGAAATGAGGTGCTTCGTTTTTTGATTTAACAAGCCTGTCTGCAATTGTTTTTCGCATTGCACTATTTTTAACTAATTCAAAATTCTCTGGTGAGCCTATATTTATATTTTTGACATTTTTATTATCATTGAATTTTTCAACGTCTATTTTTAATATCCTACCATTAGGGCCAGAACCATTTAATAAACTTATATCTATATCTCTTTGTTTTGCAATTCTTTTTGCAAGAGGTGTAATAAATATCCTTTTGTTATTTGTATCTAAAAATTCTTCTTTTTGTTCACTATTTAAAACAGGTTCAGGACTTGTTACTATATTCTCTTCATTATCTTCCAATTTAGTATCAAATATAGTCTCTTTTTCTATAGACTTATTATCATTTTTTTCTTCATCTAATTCAGTATTTATATCTGTTATATCTTCTCCGTCTAGAATCAAAATAGCAATTGGGACATTAACTTTTATTGCTTCTTGACCTTCATTAACTAAAATTTTACCAATAACTCCATCATCTATAGCTTCGACCTCCATTGTGGCTTTGTCAGTTTCTATTTCAGCGATTAAGTCACCAGATACAACCTTATCACCTTCTTTTACTAACCATTTTGATAAAGTGCCTTCTTCCATTGTTGGACTGAGTGCTGGCATCAAGATATCTATACTCATTTCATATCCTCAACTTTTATAACACACTTCGCTACATGCATTAACAATATCATCAACTTGAGGTAGAGCTAGTTTTTCTAAATTAGCAGCGTAAGGCATTGGCACATCTTTACCGGTTACTCTTTTTACAGGAGCATCTAGCCAATCAAAAGCGTTTTCATTAATAGCTGCAGAAATTTCTGCACCAATTCCCGCAAAAGGAAAACCTTCCTCACATGTCACAGCTCTATTAGTTTTTTTAACAGAATTAATAATAGTTTCTATGTCCAAAGGACGCAATGACCTTAGGTTAATGACTTCAGCTTTTATTCCTTTTTCATTCAAAATATATGCTGCTTCAAGAGATTTTCCTACCATTATAGAAAAAGCAATAATGGTAACATCTGAACCTTCTTTTTCGATATTAGCTTGTCCTATTGGTACCAAGAAATCATTATCATCTGGACAACTAAAGGATTGTCCATACATAACTTCATTTTCAAGAAAAATTACAGGATCCGGATCTCTTATTGCAGATTTCAACAATCCTTTAGCATCTTTACTAGACCATGGTGAAACAACTTTTAAACCAGGACAATGGGAATACCAACTAGCATAACATTGACTATGCTGTGCTGCAACACGAGAAGCTGCTCCATTAGGTCCTCTAAAAACAATTGGGCAACCCATTTGACCACCAGACATGTAGAGTGTTTTAGCCGCCGAATTAATTATTTGATCCATTGCTTGCATTGCAAAATTAAAGGTCATAAATTCAACGATCGGTTTCAAGTTACCAAAAGCTGCTCCGATACCAATACCTGCAAAGCCATGCTCTGTGATTGGAGTGTCATAAACTCTTTTGTTACCAAATTCATCAAGCAAACCCTGAGTTACTTTATATGCACCTTGATATTCCGCAACTTCTTCTCCCATTACAAAAACTTTTTTGTCGGATCTCATTTCTTCAGCCATTGCATTTCTTAATGCTTCTCTTACTGTAATAATACTTGAATTAGGCTCTAAGGTAACAGGCTTTTCTATTTTAAGCTCAGTTGTAATTTTTTCTTTTTCTAAATAAGGTTTATCAGCAATAGTTTTTATAGAAGTATGAGGTAATTCGGTTGAATCAATTAACAATGCAATTGGAGTGTTAACTTTAACACCCTCAGTTCCAGCTGGAACTAGCAATTGACCTATTTTACCGTCATCTACTGCCTCTACTTCCATTGTAGCTTTGTCTGTTTCTATTTCTGCAATTAAATCACCAGAAGAAATTGAGTCTCCTTCATTTACAAGCCATTTAGATAACGTACCCTCTTCCATGGTTGGGCTTAAAGCAGGCATTAAAATTTCAATTGTCATTTAATCACCACTAATTGATAGTTATATCAGTATATAATTCAGATGGGGAGGGTTCTGGTGAATCTTGCGCAAATTTTGCAGCATCCGCTATTATAGATTTTATTTCAACATCAATATCTTTAAGAACTTTGTCTACAACACCCATTTTATTTAATAAATCTTTAATATTTTCTATCGGGTCAGATGTCTTTCTAATTTGCTCAACTTCGTCTCTAGTCCTATATTTTGCTGGGTCAGACATTGAATGTCCTCTGTATCTATAAGTTTTCATTTCTAATATATAGGGTCCTTTGCCTAATCTACAATATTCGATAGCCTTAATTGCCGCTTCTCTAACAGCAATAATATCCATTCCATCAACAATTTCTGATTTGATGCCATATGCTTTACCTCTATCAGATAAATTATCACCAGCAGAAGATCTGTTTACAGATGTGCCCATACCATACTTATTATTTTCTATAACAAAAATAACAGGAAGTTGCCAAAGTGAAGCTATGTTGTAAGATTCATAAACTTGCCCTTGGTTAGCCGCACCATCTCCAAAGTATGTTATGCAAACATTATTGTTATTATTGTATTTATGAGCAAAAGCTAAACCTGCTCCAATTGGAACTTGGGCTGCTACTATACCATGCCCCCCAAAAAATCCTTTTTCACGGCTAAACATATGCATAGATCCACCTTTGCCTTTTGAATAACCGTCTTCTCTACCCGTTAACTCCGCCATTACACCTTTAGGATCCATATCACATGCTATCATGTGACCGTGATCTCTATAAGATGTTACAATACTATCTCCTTCAATTTGTGCAGACTGAATACCTACAACAACTGCTTCTTGACCTATGTATAAATGGCAAAAACCACCAATCTTACCCATACCGTACAGTTGACCAGCTTTTTCTTCAAATCTTCTAATAAGAAGCATTTTTTTATACATATCTTTTAATAAATCTAGATCATAATTCATTGTTGATTTATCTTTTACTAAAGATGATATATTTTTTTTCATATTTAACCTGTATTACTAACAAACAAAACTCAAAATAATCAAAATTATCTTTTAACAAATAATTAAGATTATTCCTAATAATATCTTAAATTATTTAGGAATATCAATGACTATTTGATCAGAATGTATAAGACCTAATAACTTGTGTGCAATTTCCGAAATGATATCAGGATCTAAATTATTATCCCGAAGAAGATTAATTTCTGAAGATGTTTTTACTTTTTTATCAAGTAAAATACTATATTCCTTTTTGGCTAATGATATTTGATTGTTTAGCGAAAAAATTTTCCAAAGTGATCTTTCTCCAAAAAAAATATGAGATACAAAAAAAATAAATATTAATAAAGAAAAAACTGTCATTAGATTTAAAAGTAAATTTTTTCTATTTAAATATTTATACATACTTTAGTATCCTAAATGTTAAAATTTTTAAAAAAATTATTACCAAAATAATTAGCATCCTCTCCCATAATCTCTTCAATTCTTAAAAGCTGATTATATTTAGCGGTTCTATCACTTCTCGATAAAGACCCTGTTTTAATTTGACCAGCATTTAAAGCAACACAAAGGTCACTAATAAAAACATCCTCTGTTTCACCGGATCTATGAGAAACAATAACTCCAAAATTTGAATCTTTAGCCAATTCCATAGTTTCAAGTGTTTCTGAAAGTGTTCCAATTTGATTAAGTTTAATTAAAATAGAATTTGCTGATTTGTTATTTATTCCTTTTAAAAGTCTTTTTTTGTTAGTAACAAAAAGATCGTCCCCAACTATTTGAACCTTTTTCCCAATTCTCTTAGTAAGCTCTTTAAATCCGTCCCAATCATTTTCATCAAATGGATCTTCAATAGATACAATAGGAAATTTATTACAAATATTTTCCCAAAATATAACTAATTCTTTAGAAGAATATTTTTTATTTTCTCCTTTTAATGTGTAAATATCCTTTTCAAAAAATTCACTGGCTGCAGCATCAATTGAAATAAAAATTTCTTCTCCCAATTTGTATCCACTATTTTCTACAGATTCTGAGATATACGAAAGTGCTTCCTCAAGATTATTTATATTTGGAGCAAAGCCACCTTCATCACCTACAGCAACTGAAAACCCCTTTTTAGATAAAAGTTTTTTTAAATTAGAGAAAATTTCCACACCTGACCTAAGAGCATCGGAAAATTTAGTAAAACCGATTGGCATTATCATACATTCTTGAAAATCTAATCCATTATTTGCGTGAGCACCACCATTAATAATATTCATCATTGGAATTGGTAAAGTGTTGGCTCTCATACCACCAATATATTGCCAAAGAGGTAAATTCTGAGATTTAGCAGCAGCTCTTGCAACAGCCATTGAAAATCCTAGTATAGCATTAGCACCTAATTTATTTTTATTTTCTGTTCCATCAAGCTCAATTAAATCACGATCTATATTTCTTTGTTGGAATGGATTTCTTCCAGAGAAGGTGTTGAAAATTTCAACATTAACGTTTTCAGCAGCTTTAAGAACACTCTTGCCGTTAAAAAAATTTAAATTATTATCTCTAAGTTCGTAAGCCTCATATTCACCAGTTGAAGCTCCAGAAGGAACAGCGGCTCTCCCTAAACTTCCGTCAGATAATTTAACATCCACTTCTAAAGTAGGATTACCTCTACTATCTAAAATTTGCCTAGCTAAAATATCAGATATATAAACCATAATTACTCCAATATAAAATAATGTACTACACCTTAATTATTCTATCTATTTCAATTAATTTAGTAAGTAATTTTTTAAGTTCAGATAGTTTTACCATATTAGGTCCGTCACTCGGTGCTTTTTCAGGATTTTCATGAGCTTCAATGAATATTCCAGAAATGCCAACAGATACAGCTGCCCTTGATAATATTGAAACAAATTCTCTTTGACCACCTGACGTCAAGCCCAACCCTCCCGGTTGTTGTACCGAATGTGTTGCGTCGAATATTATTGGGAAACCAAATTTAGTCATTTGTGGAATTGAACGCATATCTGAAACAAGTGTGTTATAACCGAAGGAGGTCCCTCTTTCTGTTAACATTATGTTATTGTTTCCAACATCTAAAACTTTATTTATCACATTTTTCATATCCCAGGGCGCTAAAAATTGCCCTTTTTTTATATTTATAATTTTTTGCGTATTAGCAGCAGCAGTTAATAAGTCAGTTTGTCTACACAAAAAAGCAGGTATTTGAATAATATCAACAACATTTGCAACTTCTTTACATTGATAGCTTTCGTGAACATCAGTAAGAGTTGGAATATTAAATTCTTTTTTAACATCTGATAAAATATTTAACCCTTTTTCTATACCGATGCCTCTTTCAGAGTGTTTGCTAGATCTATTGGCTTTATCAAATGAAGATTTATAAACAAAATTAATACCTAGTTTTTGACAGATTTCATTTATTACACCTGCATGATTAATTGCATGATCTTTTGATTCAATAGAACATGGTCCTGCAATTAAAAAAAAAGGGTGGATATTAGAAATTTCAAATTCTGATATTTTAATAATGTTTTGTTTCATAATTTAAAACTCTTTATAGATTAATTTTACAACAATCGAGACTGCTTTAAACTTGCATTAATAAAAGAAGAAAATAGTGGATGAGGATTAAATGGTTTAGATTTTAATTCTGGGTGAAATTGCACACCTATAAACCATGGATGAGAAGAAATTTCTAATATTTCAGGAAGCAAATTATCAGGAGACATTCCAGAAAAAGTTAAACCATTATTTTTAAAATCTAAATTAAATTTATTATTTACCTCATATCTGTGACGATGACGTTCTGAAATGATATTTTTTTTATAGATAGATTTCACAAAACTGTTTTCATCTAATTGACAATCGTATGCACCTAACCTCATAGTTCCACCTAAATTTGAACCCTCGCTTCTTTTTTCTAAACCAGTTTTTGTTTGCCACTCAGTTAAAAGACCAATCAAAGATAAATTAGTTTTACCAAATTCAGAAGAAGAAGCATCTTCAAGTTTTAAAACGTTTCTTGCAAACTCGAGAACCGCCATTTGCATCCCAAAACAAATTCCAAAAAAAGGAATGTTATTAAGTCTTGCAAAATTAATAGATTTGATTTTTCCTTCGGAACCTCGTTTTCCAAAACCACCTGGTACAATTATTCCATTAATATCTTTAAAAATATTTTTAATATCTGAATTTTTATCTTCTATTAATTCTGAATCAATCCACTTAATGGTAATTTTAACTTTGTTGGCTAAACCACCATGATTAACGGCTTCAATCAAAGATTTATATGCATCAATCATAGATGTGTATTTACCTACAATACCAATATTCACATTACCTTCAGATGAATTTTGTATTTTATTTATTTTAATCCAACGGCTTAAATCTGGTTTTTTTAATAAATCAAGTTCAAAATGTTTACAAACTTGATAGTCAAGTCCTTGATTGTGATAAGCTACTGGAACGTCATATATTGAAGATGAATCAAGTGCTTCTATTACCTTTTCAGATTTTAAATTACAAAAAAGTGCAATTTTTGATTTTTGCTCTTCAGGAATAATATTTTCCGTTCTACAAAGAAGAATATCAGGTTGTATACCCATTCCTTGTAGCTCTTTAACAGAATGTTGAGTTGGTTTAGTTTTAAGTTCACCAGCTGTTTTTATGAAAGGTAAAAGTGTAACATGTAGAAAACAAGTTTTAGACAATCCCAACTCATTTCCTAGCTGTCTAATTGCTTCAATGAAAGGAAGTGATTCTATATCACCGACAGTACCTCCAATTTCACAAAGAATAAAATCTTCATTATTGATATCAGATAAAATATATTCTTTTATTGCATCTGTAACATGAGGTATAACTTGAATAGTTGCTCCTAAATAGTCACCTCTCCTTTCCTTGGCTATTACATTTGAATAAATTTTACCAGTTGTTATATTATCAGATTTTTTTGCATCTACACCTGTAAATCTTTCATAATGTCCTAAGTCCAAGTCTGTTTCAGCACCATCATCAGTAACATAACATTCTCCATGCTGATATGGACTCATAGTTCCTGGATCAACGTTTAAATAAGGATCTAACTTTCTTAATTTAATCTTGTATCCCCTAGCCTGTAGAATTGCACCTAGAGAGGCTGAAGCTAGTCCTTTTCCTAAAGAAGAAACCACACCTCCAGTTATAAAAATAAACTTAGCTGCTAATGTACTATTCATTTCAAGCCTAATAAATTAATTAGTTACCAAGAGGAACAGTAGGCTCCGTTGTTGAGCTTTTTTCTATTGATTTTTTAACCTCATTAGCAATAGAAGGAGCATTATTCGACGATAATAAAGCAAGAATTATTGAAGTTAAGAAAAAACAAGCACCTAAAAATGCTGTCAGTTTTGTCATAAAATTTGCAGTACCCCTAGCTGTCATGAAACCACCTCCAGCACCGCCACTTGATCCCCCTATTCCTAATCCACCACCTTCACTTTTTTGTAGTAAAACAGCACATATGATACATACAGCTAAAATAACGTGAATTATTAGAATTATAGTAATCATCATTAGTCCTTAAATATTATAATTTTTTTTTAAATGTTTAACGGCTGAACCATAAATTGCAAGAAAATCTTTTATTTTAAGACTAGCTCCCCCAACTAAAACCCCATCAACATTATTTACCGACAAAATATCTTGAATGTTTTGTTCATTTACAGAACCACCATACAAAACCTTAACATTTTTTTTTGATTTTGAAAAAACTATCTCTTTAATATTTTTGTGCATTTCTCCAATTTCACTTTGGAGAGGAATTTTTCCAGTTCCTATAGACCATATGGGTTCATATGCTATCGTTAGCTCGTTAAAATCTTCTGGTAAACAATCAGTAATTTGTTTTTCAATAAAATCTATGGCTTTTCCATTCTCACGTTGACATAAGTTTTCACCAACACAAATTATAGGACTTAAGCTAGATTTAATTCCAAATTGAGCACATTTTTTAATAGTCTCATTATTTTCTTTATTATATATTCTTCTTTCTGAATGACCTAATATTACATAATCACAGCCAAATTCTTTTAATGAGATAGCTGATATTTCTCCAGTAAATGCCCCAAAAGATTGATGATGACAATTTTGTCCACCAATAGAAATCGGAATATTTTTGATAAGCTTACTTAAAAAGTCAATATAGATAGTAGGTGGAAAAATGCACAATTGTACATTTTTTGAAAATTTGTAAATTTTTAAATGTTCCACAAAGGATTTTATTGATTTTTTATCTAAATTCATTTTCCAGTTAGCTGCAATAAACATATAATAATTATTCCTTCAATTAACTAAATAAAAAATTAAATTATTTATAAATATACCTAAATAGTATATTAATTTTAAAATATTAACAATCGTACTAGGTATAAAAATGTTAAGAGCTCTTCGTAATCAAACAAAGTCAATATTTTTTAAGTGTTTTCTTGTTTTGTTAATCTGTGGATTTGCATTATGGGGAGTTGGGGATTTAACAGGAGGTGTTGGAGAAAAAAAAGTTTTAACCGTTGATAGTGATTATGTAACAGTTGAAAAAGTTATTAATGAACTAAATAGAATAAGATACTCTTTACCTGAGAGACCAAGTTTACAGGAAGCTATTAAAAAAGGTATGCATCAAAGTGTGTTACAGAAATTTGAACAAGAAATGTTATTAAACTCTGAAGCTAAATCTTTAAAATTAAGTGTTCCAATGGTTGTGAAAACAAAAGCAATAAGGGAAGAAAACGCATTTAAGGATCCACTAGGTAAATTTTCTCAAAATAAATTTCTGCAATCTCTAAAAAATGCAGGTTTGTCAGAAGCAAAATATTTAGAAATGATCAATACTGAAGCTAATTTTAAACAAATATCAATGCCATATTCAACTAATGAAATTTATGATGATAAAATAATTAAAAAATTAATGGATTGGCAAAATGAAACCAGAACTATAAATTATGAAATTTTTGAAATGATTAACAAAAATGAAATTTCCAAGCCTACCGATGGTGTATTAGAAAAATTTTATAATGCTAATGAAGAAAACTATAAAATACCAATTACAAGAAACATTAAATTCTTAGAAATTGATCCTTCGATCTTTGAAGATCAAGTCGTTATAGATCAAAAACAAATTAATGATAAATATGAAATCGAAAAGTCTAACTATCTTGTTCAAGAAAAAAGAGAGATTCTACAAATAACTACACAAGATCAAGAAAAAGCAACAAAATTTATAAATTTAATTGATATGGGCAATGATTTTAATGATCTTGCAAAAAAATATTTTGATTTATCAGAGAATGACACCAATATTGGCTATCTTGAGAAAACAGAGCTGCCAGTAGATAGCGCGGATAAAATTTTCAAGGCTAATTTAAATGAAGTTTTAGGGCCTATAAAAACGAAGTTTGGTTTAAGTATATACAAGATTATTAATATAGCTAAAGAAAAAGAAGTAAAATATGAAGATGCCATTAAGGATGTAGAAAAAAAATTAGTGAAAGAATTATCTGTTGAAATACTTTTTGAAAAATTAGATGAAATTGAAGATTTGATAGCAGAAGGCAACAACTTAGACGAAATCTCTAAATCTGAATTATTTAACCAAAAAATTGTCCCTGTAAAAAATATAAAAATGATTTCTAAAGATAGTGTAATTTATTCTTATTTAACCGAAAAAAAATTTCTTGGTAAGAATAAAGTTTTTTTAGATAACGTTTGGAATACTGATGTAGCTGAATTAAGTGAAATTTTTAATTCAAATGAAGACATATACAATTTAATTGAAGTTATTAGTGAAAATCCAGAAGAATTTCCACCTTTTGTCAAGGTTAAAACTAATGTTTATAATGACTGGTTGAATAAAGAATTAGTTTTGAAATCTAAAGAGAAAGCAAAAGAATCTATTCTTAGAAAGAATAATTTATCATCAAAAGTTATTGTCGAAAGAACAAGCAAATCTATAGGTAAAATTAACGATGCTTTTTTAGTTAATAAAATATTTGATATCGAAAATAAAGAAATTAATTTTTTACAATCTCAAAATTATATTTTTGCAGTTAAAGTATTAAAAACAATGACAAAAAAATATACTTTTAATAGAGAAATTTATAATAATTTACATAAAACATTATCTCGCAGTTTTTTTAATGATTTTTCAAATTTTTATTTTCAAAATTTAGCTATAAAACATAAATTAAAGAGAAATTACACTGAGATAGATAAATTTATAAATGACCAAGAAATAAATAATTAATCTAAATTTTTTTTTAATATAGATTTACCTTCATTTAGAAGGGACTTTATCGCTGAAATTTTTTGATTTGCTTTGTCATATAAAGAGTTATTTTTATCTTTGTACTTATTGTTGATAAGGTTGATTGCTCCTTTAATTGTAAAACCCTCTTCATATAACAATTTCTTAATCATTAATAAATACTTAATATCTGAAGAAGAATAATATCTTCTTCCAGTTTGACTTTTTCTAGGTTTCATAAATAAAAATTTTTTTTCCCAAAATCTTAATACATGAGTTTGAACACCAACAAGATTTGCAGTTTTAGAAATTGTATAAAAGTTATCTTCTTCAAACATAAGATTTAAGCTTTAATTTATTTAAATTTAGATTTTAAAATATTTGAAGAATTAAAAGTGACAACATTTCTTGCTTTAATTGGCGCTTCAACCCCAGTTTTAGGATTTCTACCAATTCTTATTTTTTTATGCCTTACTGAAAAAGTTCCAAAAGAGGAAATTTTAACGTCTTCACCATTTTCTAATCCACTTAAAATTAACTCAAAGATTTCTTCAATTATAATAGAAGATTCAGATAGTGACATACCTACACTGTCACTAATAGCTTCAATAATATCATTTCTGGTCCAAGTTTTTTTCATTGAATAATCATAATATAATTTAAATAATATAAAAGTTTTTTTTTAATTTTTTGGCTTTCCAATTCGAATTATTGAAGCCCCCCAACTTAATCCCCCCCCAATTGCCTGAAATCCTAAAAGATTACCATTTGTAATTTTTTTCTCAGATATTGCTTTATCTAATGCTAAAGGTATTGAGGCTGCAGAGGTGTTACCATGATGTTTGACAGTTGAAATTATTTTTTTTGAATTCATTTTTAATTTTTCAGCTACTGCTAATATAATCCTTTGATTAGCTTGATGTGGTACCAACCAATCAATTTGGTTAGTTACTTTATTTGAAAGTAATAAGGCTTCCTCTAAAGATGAAGATAATTTATCAATAGCGTGTTTAAAAATTTCTTTACCAGACATTTCTATAAAACCAGAAATTTGATTGTTAGAAACACCTCCGTTAGTTTTTAATAAATCATATAAGTTACCATCTGAATGAATTACATTAGATAAAATTCCCCAATCATTTAATTTTTTATCAAAATTTTCAAATTTTTGCAGTATAATAGCTCCAGCACCATCTCCAAATAATACTGAAGTTGTACGATCATTCCAATTTAAAAGTTTTGACATTGAATCAGCCCCAATAACTAAACAATTGCTGTAATGATTATCTTTCATCATAGATTTAGCTACGGATAGAGCAAAAACAAAACCAGCACATACAGCTTGGACATCAAAAGAAACTGAATTTATTCCTAATTTTTTTTGAACAAGAGTAGCTGTAGCTGGGAAAGTATTATCGGGTGTAGTTGTTGCAACAATAATTAAATCAATTACTTCTTTTTTGATTTGAGCATTTATTATGGCATTTAACGCAGCATTTACAGCCATATCTGAAGTTGTTTCATTTTTGGAAACAAAATGTCGAAACTTTATGCCTGATCGTTTCGTTATCCATTCGTCAGAAGTATCTATAAATTTAGTAAGATCTTCATTTGAATATTTATTTTTTGGTAAGTAGGAACCAACTCCCGTCAATAATATTTTGCTAGAAATAATAATTTCTCCATTAATATTTAAATTTACAAGCTTAGGTTAATTTTACTAATTTTATTTTTTAAATCATGAATGAAATTATATTTTACCATATCAACCGCAACGCAAATGGCATTGGCAAAACCAAAAGCATCTGTTCCACCATGACTTTTTACAGCTACAGCATTTAAACCTAAAAATACAGCTCCATTATATTTTCGTGGATCCATTTGTAATCTAAAATTATTGATAGCTTTTTTAGCAAATAAATATCCTATTTTAGAACTCAAAGAGCTAGATAATGCCTTTTTCAAATAAGATGTAACTAATAAAGCCGTTCCTTCAGCTGTTTTTAAAGATATATTTCCAGTGAAGCCGTCAGCAATAATTACATCTGAAATACCTTGAGCTATTTTATCACCTTCAATAAAACCCGCGTAATTAATTTGACTTTTTAAGTCAGACAAAATTTGCGAGGCTTCTTTTATATAATCAAGACCTTTTTGTTCCTCTTCACCAATATTTAGAAGTGATATTGAAGGATTATCAACTCCCATTACAATATTCGCAAAAGCCTGTCCCATAAAAGCAAACTGAACTAAATTTTTAGCATCACAATCTATATTTGCACCTAAATCTAGCATGCAACTTTCACCTGTTATTGTTGGAAAATAAGCTGCAATTGCTGGCCTATTTATGCCTTCAATTGGCCTAAGAAATAATTTTGCCATTGCCATCAATGCACCTGTATTTCCAGCTGAAACTATAGCATCAGCTTTACCAGATTTAACAGATTGAATAGCCATTCCCATAGAAGAGTTTCTACCTTTTCGCACTGCAATACTCGGTTTTTCGTTTGCATCAATAAATTCGTCAGTATGAACAATTTCAGATTCTTTAAGTGATTCTGAAGAACTTATTAATGGCAATAATTTTGTTTTATTTCCATAAAAAGAAAATTTTACATATGGATGTCTTATTTTTGTTTGAGTTGCTCCGTCAACTATTATTTGAGGAGCTTTATCACCACCCATAGCATCCAAAGATAAGCGAATAGATTTTGTCAAAAATAACTCCAATAAAAGTTAACTAAAATTTAAGGTATAAAAAATAACATATCATTAATAGCACATAAACGAAGCAAAGTAATAAGTATTATAATACTTTAAAAATATTAATCATATTTAGGGAACTTGAATTCATTTAATAAAAAGTATTGCTCCTTTTTACTTTCAAACTCTAAGAATATTTTTTCACAATATTTTACTAATAAATTTGGAGCATTACCAAAATCAAAGACATTTCTATAAACGTTTTTAATAATATGTTTTTTTAATTTTTTAAAATCTTTATTATTTAAACAATCACAATAGGCTTGTTGCCGTCCCATATATGAATTAATCATCTGCTTTATTTTAATATGAACACCCGCATCTCCTGCGCCTAATTCTCTCAGGCTTAAGTCTAAATCCAAAAAGATCTTGTCAAACAAATTTTGTGATAATTCCCGTCCTTTAGATCCACACCTAGAGAGATAATATGTCAAAAAAATTGAAAACAAAACCAATAAATCAAATCTGCCATCAATTGTATCAGGTACTAAAAGATCATCATAAAAAGTTCTATTTCTTGATACATTAACAATTTTAAAATAAAAGCTATCTATTAAATCTCTTTTTTGTAATTGAGAACTTGTATAAGAATTGAAAAACATTTACATATTACTACTATTAAATTTAAATATATCTATATAACAAAAATTTCTAACTTGGAACATTTATGTACTATCAATTTATTTTAATTTGCATTTTTTCAGTTATTTTAACATCCTGCTCTCCTACAATTCAAAATAATGGTATATCTGAAAATAAATTAAAAAAAATTGTGATTGAAATTGGAAAAACCTCTAAAAATGACTTAAATAAAAAATATGGCCCTCCTATTTTTGAAGGTTTGTTCAATAAAAATGTAATATATTATGTATCGCATAAAACGAGTTATAAATTATTAGATAAAGTAAAAACAAAAAAATTATTAGTTTATGAAATCACCCTAAATGATAAAAATATTGTAGATAATTTTAAAAAGTTCTCAGAAAAAGATTCCTTCGATATTTCAATCTCAGATAAGGCTAGTGATCACGATAAGGACAGCGTATTTATTTGGAAAGAACTTTTGAACAACATGAGAAAGAGATAACATTCAGAATTAAAAATGTAAGTATGATTTATTCTGAAAAGACTGGTGTTGATCTTGGAATAAAATGTGTTCTTTTTTAAATTTTTGAAAAAAGCCTATACGTGTCAATTTTATATTTTGTTCTAATGATATTTTTTTTAAAAAATTTTCATGAATGGGTTTGCAAGAAAATAATAATTCATAATCATCTCCACCATATAAGGCAGCATTCAAGAGAACATCTTTTTTTAGATTCATAAAAAGAGGCAAAGGTATCTTTTCAGCATCAAGTACAATTGATAATCTTGAATTTTTTGCTAAATGAGATGCATCCTGAACTAGACCGTCTGATATATCAATCATTGAATTTGCTATTTTATTTAAAGATAGACCAAGATCAACTCGTGGTTCTGGAAACAAATACTTTTTTTTAGCTAGAGAAAAACCTTTTAACTTTGTTTTAAAATTATCGAGGCCAATTTTTGAAAGCCCCAGAACACCTGAAACAAATAATAAATCTCCTAATTTTGCTCCACCTCTTGAAATTGATTTCTTATTCAATGTTTCACCAAAGATGGTTATAGTTATATTTATATTTTGTAATGACGATGTTAAATCACCTCCAATTAACTTTAAACCAAATAGTTCCTGATCTTCATCAAGTCCCTTAGCAAATTTTGGTAAAAAATATCTTACTTTATTTTTGGGAATGCTTATGGACAAATTATAGAAAATTGGTTTTGCACCCATAGCTGCCATGTCAGATAAATTTACTCTTAAACTTTTTTTTGCGATATCTTTTGGATTTTCATTTCCAAAAAAATGTATTCCTTCGGCTAAAGTATCAGTACTTACTACAAGATCATATTTAGACCTTTGTTTAAAAACTGCTGCATCATCGCTTAAATTCCTAGCCACTTCATTAGTAAGAGGCTTAAAATATTTTTCTATGTAATCAAACTCGTTCATTTGGTATATGTTTTAAATTAATTATTTAGATATATTCTCTAAAATACCATTGGCAAAATTTGGATTTCCACCAAAAGATTCAATAATACTTATGTACTCATTAATAATAATTATTTTTTTAAATTTTTTATCATAACACAATTCATAAGTGGCTAACCTGAGAACAGATTTTTCAGTTTCACTTAATCTATTAAAACTCCATTTTTCTGATAAGTGCTTAGAAATTATATTATCAATACTTGATATATTTTTGTAAACACCTTTGGTAATTGAGTTAAATAAATGAATATCAATTTTTTTTATGCCTAATTCAATCAAAAAACTTGGTAAGTAATTTTCTACATAAGATTTAATTAATAAATCAATCTCACTTTCTACAAAAGATGCACCATAAAGAACTTGGGTTGAACATATTCTTGAAGCAGTTTTTTTTAAAATTGAATTATGCCTAACATTATCTTTAATATTAATTTTTACTTTACTCATAAGAGATATTATTTTTGTGATTAATCAAAGACAAACATGCCAAAGCGGCACCTGCTCCTTTATTAAGTTTTTTAGGATCTGATCTTTCAATAGCTTGATCTTTATTCTCAACAGTTAAAATCCCATTTCCTATTGGCAAAGAATATCTAATTGACAATTCAGTCAGGGCTCTTGCTGACAAGTTGGAAACAATTTCAAAGTGATATGTTTCACCTCTGATTACACATCCCAATGCGATAAAGCCATCAAAAAATACATTTTGTGACAATTTTTCAGAAAAAAATTTAATTGAAGGAGCTATTTCTAACGCACCAGGAACATGTATAATTTTATATTCAATAGAATTTGATTTAAGTACTCCTACAGCTCCATCCAACAAATTTTGAGTGATATCCTTATAATATGGAGAACAAACTAAAAGAACTTTTTTATTTTTAAACATATAATTAACCTACTTGTTTCCAACTTTTGATTCTTAGACCAAAACCATCCAAACCAATCGCAGTTGCTTTAGTATTAGATAAAATTGTCATATTCTTAACGCCTAGATCTAATAAAATTTGTGCTCCAACTCCATAATCTCTTATACTTTTTAAATTTCTAGTTGAATTAATTGTATTTCTAGAAAATTTCTTAGATAAAGACTCTGTCGATAAGTCTCTTATAAGTATAATTATTCCACTTTTGTTATTTGAAATAGTTTCCATTGCAGAAGATAGTTCTGAACCTGTCCTATGACTTGACTGATCTCCAAGAACATCCGATAATAAATCTAATGCATGTACTCTTACTAAAATAGTTTTTTTCTTGTTTATCACTCCCTTGACTAAAGCAATGTGTTCAGAATTATCTATAATATTTTTGAAAATAATTACTCTCCACACACCTCCGAATTTACTTTCTAATATAGATTCTGAAACTCTTTTAATATAAAATTCGTTCTTGCGTCTATATGAAATTAGATCTGAGATAGATGCAATTTTAATTTTATGTTTTTTTGAAAACTTTATCAGGTCTGGCAATCTTGCCATCTCCCCGTTATCTTTCATTATTTCACAAATAACTCCAGAAGGGTTTGAATTTGCTAGCTTAGCAATATCTACTATTGCCTCAGTATGACCAGCTCTTATCAATGTTCCACCATCTTTTGCAATAAGAGGAAAAACATGACCAGGTGTTGTTATTTCGTTTTTAGAAACATTTAAATTTATTGCAGTTTTAATTGTTAAAGATCTATCACCCGCTGAAATGCCAGTAGTAACACCATCACTTGCTTCAATAGAAACTGTGAAAGCAGTTTCAAACCTACCTTCATTTCTTCGTTCCATAAGAGACAAACCTAATTTTTCAGATTGAATTCGGGTTAAAGATAGGCAGATAAGACCTCTACCATATTTTGCCATAAAATTAATCGCTTCAGGAGATGCATGTTCACCTAAAACACATAAATCTCCTTCGTTTTCTCTATTTTCATCATCTACAAGAATGAAAATTTTACCCTTTGAGGCATCTTCTATAACCTCTTCAATTTTAGACAAACCCATAACAACTCCGAGACAAAAAATTAAAATATTTAGATATTAACATATTTATTTATTAGCATTAATTCTCTCTAAATATCTAGCCAAAATGTCAATCTCAATATTAACAATCGTATTCACATTAAAGTTTAAAAAACTTGTGTTTGCCCATGTATGTGGAATAATATTTACAGTAAACGTTTTAGATAACACTTCATTAACTGTTAAAGATACTCCATCAATAGAAACAGAACCTTTTGGAGCGAAATATTTCATAAATTCATCTTTTATAAAAAAAGTTATTTTATAAGATCCGTTTATTTTTTTGATAGATTCAATTTTACCAGTAGTATCAACATGACCATAAACAAAGTGACCACCTAATTCATCTCCAACTTTTAGTGATTTTTCTAAATTAATGATTGTTCCAACCTTCCAATTAAGAAAATTAGTCTTAGATGCAGTTTCATCGCTAACATCAAAAAATAATAAATTATCAGTAATTTTTTTTAACGTTAAACATATACCTGAACATGCGATTGATGCGCCTATTATTAACTTGTCAAGATCAAAAGGGTTGTCTGATTGTGAGGATTTTATAATAGAAATTGACAATTCCCAATCATTAGGATGATTTATACTTTCAATTTTACCAACACGGCTAACAATGCCTGTAAACATATTTTATCCTCATTTATTCAATTTTCTTATTTCTAGCACATCATCATCAAAAGTTCTTAAATAAGATAATTTATAATTTTCAACACTATACATTGAATGAATATTTAAATTATCAATCATTGGAAGTCCATCATTTCCAATAATTTTACCTGAACGAAAAATAAGAAGTTTATCAATTAAACCTAGAGATAATAAAATAGTATTTATTTTTGAACCAGCTTCTATTAATAAATTATTTATACCTCTAATAGCTAAATCATTAAAAATAGTATTAAAATATTTTTCATTACTTAAACCTTTTTCAATTTTAATATTTTTTATTTTTTTGTTTTTATTAAGACTTTTAGCAATTTCTAGAAATGAATAAGTCAAAATGTCAGTATTTGATGATGAATTATATATTTTAAAGTCATTAGTGACTTTTAAATATCTATCTAAAATTACTTTTGTAGGACTTCTATTTTGTAAGCCAGCCAATCTACAATTCATTTCTGGATTATCAGCAATTATAGTTGAACTCGTAGTCATTATCGCATCATTTTGAGATCTGATTAAATGTGAGTAATTTCTACTTAAATCATTTGTAATCCATTTAGATTGATTATTTTTCAATGCAATTTTTCCATCTAATGAACAAGCAATTTTCATTGATATAAAAGGTTTTTTATTTAATATTCTAGAAAAAAAGCCGTCATAAATATCTATACAATCATCTCGCAAGTAATTTTGACAAACTTTAATACTATTTTTTTTTAAAATTGTAATTCCTTTACCTGCTGTTCTCGGATCAGGGTCAATACAACTAATAAAAATTTCTGAAATACCAGATTTAGCTATCAGTTTAGCACATGACGTTCCAGTTAAATTTTTATGAGCACATGGTTCTAAAGTAACATACATAGTTGAACCAGAGAGATTATCTTTATCTTTTACGCTATTAATAGCATTCTCTTCAGCGTGAGGTCTTCCAGAGCTTGAAGTTCTTCCTGAGGATAATAAAATATCATTTTTGACAATCACACAACCTACTGGAGGATTTTTTCCGGTTATTCCTTTAGATCTTCTTGCAAGCAAAATTGCATAATTCATCCATTTAATATGATTAAATAACATTTGATAAACTTAATAAATTAATCTTTAATCTCTGTTTCAACAAATTTACCAAAATCGCTTGCTTCTCTAAAATTTCTATAAACAGACGCATATCTTATATAAGCAACATTATCAATTTCAGCTAGGGCGTTCATTACTAATTCACCTATAAACTTTGAATGTATTTCATTATCACCACTGGACTCTAATTGCCTAACAATTCCATTAACTGCTCGATCAATAGACTCATCGTTTGTTTGACGTTTTCTAAGAGCCATTAGCATAGATTTTAATATTTTATCTCTTTCAAATTGAATTTTTTTTCCATTTCTTTTAATTACAATTAAATCTCTTAATTGAATTCTTTCAAACGTTGTAAACCTTGAGCCACAACTTGTACATAACCTACGCCTTCTAATTGTAGCTCCATCTTCACTTGCACGAGAATCTTTTACTTGCGTATCGTCTTTTCCACAAAAAGGACATCTCATAATAATCTCCCTACATTAGTAAATTGGAAATTTTTTACATAATTCCTTTACTTTATTATAAGTTATTTGTTCTTGCTTTTCACTTGAACTATTATTGATGAATTTGTCTAGGACATCTGCGATAAAATTTCCTACTAATTCAAACTCTTCCACTCTAAATCCTCTGGTTGTAGCAGCAGCTGTTCCAAATCTAATTCCTGATGTAATAGTTGGTGGTAAAGGATCGAAAGGAATACCATTTTTGTTACAAGTTAAACCAGCATTCTCTAGAGCTATTTCTGCGCTTGATCCATTTATATTTTTGTCTTTCAAACTTAGTAAAACTATATGATTGTCTGTTCCTCCTGAAACTATATCATAACCTCTATTTATTAAGGTATTTGCGAGACATTGAGCATTCAAAACAATATTTTTAGCATAAGTTCTAAATTCATCTGTTAAAGCTTCACCAAAGCCTGCAGCTTTACCTGCTATCACATGCATCAATGGACCACCTTGAAGGCCAGGAAAAACAGCAGAATTTATTTTTTTAAAAAGTTCTTCATGATTGGTTAAAATCATCCCTCCTCTTCCAGATCGAAGAGTTTTATGAGTTGTTGTAGTTACAACATCTGCGAAATGAATAGGATTGGGATGAACTCCACCTGCTACTAAACCTGAAAAATGAGCCATGTCTACCAATAAAAAAGCATCAACTTTATTAGCAATTTCTCTGAATTTTTTAAAATCAATTATTCTAGAATATGCTGATCCACCAGCTATAATCAATTTTGGCTTATATTTTATTGATAGTTTTTCTATTTCGTCAAAATTTATTATAGCATCCTCTTTTCTAACCCCATATTGAATTGCGTTAAACCACTTACCTGAAATATTTGGTTTTGCTCCATGTGTCAGATGCCCACCAGCATCTAAACTCATACCAAGTATAGTGTCACCTGGTTTTAATATGCTCAGAAAAACTGCCTGATTGGCTTGAGCACCAGAGTGAGGTTGAACGTTTGCAAAATTAGCGTTAAAAAGTTTTTTTGCTCTATCGATTGCAAGCTTTTCTACCTCGTCAACAAATTCACACCCACCATAATATCTTTTACCTGGTAAACCCTCAGCATATTTATTAGTTAGAACTGACCCTTGTGCTTGTAAAACTGATTTAGAAACAATATTTTCAGAAGCTATTAATTCAATTTGATTTTGCTGCCTAATAAGTTCTTGATTAATAAATTTAGATAAAATTGGATCGTAGCTATTTATATCATCATTAAAAAAACCATCTTTATAAAACATTTATTATTCCTTAATCTTAATTATACAATTATTAAATCTTATTTACTCTTAAACTATGCCTTCCAGCCTCAAAATCAGTATTTAAAAATTCATAAACTATATCTGTAGCCAAACTATCCGTTATAATTCTGCCACCTAAAGCGAGTACATTAGCATTATTATGCTTTCTACTTTTAGATGCCATTTCGGCGGTTGTACATAGTGCTGCTCTAATATGCGAGTATCTATTCGCAGCCATAGAAATACCTATACCAGTGCCACAAAATAATATTCCTTGTGAATTGAGATCATTTTTTAATTTATCTGATAAAAGTTTTGCATAATCTGGGTAATCAACTGCATCAAGGGAAAAACATCCTAAATCTTCTATTGGTTGTTTTTGTTTATTTAAGAAATCTTTTACTAATTCCTTCAGTCTATAACCACCGTGATCTGAGGCCAAAAAGATTTTTTTTAACATACAATTAATACCAATAACTTATAAACTTATAACCATAGACTTAACCTAGAAAAGTAGAAACTTCAATTTGAAAATAAATAAATAATATAAATTGCATATAGTTATATGTTTGTTAGAAAATATTTCAATAAACCTTCACTCACTATCCAATAAATAAACAATGAAGGAATAAATGCAATTATAAAGGATAGAAAAAATTTAAGTTTGAGGTTGGTTTTTATTGGAGCTGAGTTTGCATTTCCTTGTTTAGGTTTGTCAGAAACTTCGACGCCAAAAGGAAGAGACATAAAAAAAACAATTAACCACATCATTAAATGAACTATAATAAATGATACTGTACTCATTTAACGATCTCTAAACTCTATTAACATGGACTTTGACTATCGGTCTTTTAGAAAAAGTTAACTTGAATTCTCTTCTAACTAATTTTGAAATTTGATTAACAAGTTCTTGATCTAGCATTTCTTTAAAAGAAGATATATTTTCTATAAAATCCTCTATTTTAAGAGATATATCGATTAAAACATTCTCAACATTGTTACTATCAGATACACCTATTTGAGATATTTGCGGAGTAATAACGAGGTATCCATCTTTATTGATGACGATAGAAATAGTAACAAATCCATTCCATAAAGAATGTCTCCTAGTTGTGAACCTTTTATTATTAATTGGTATTATTTCGCCTGCGTCAAATACATGTGTAGTAAAATCAATTTTAGATATTGCATTTGGTGTGCTTGCATTTAATTTAATAATTTCTCCATTTTTTGGTTTTATAATATTTGGCACTTGACAATTACTCGCTAGATCTGCGTGTGCTTCAATATGTTCTCTGGTTCCATGAACAGGGATGGAAATTTTAGGTTTAATGTATGAGTACATCTCTATTAACTCATCTCTTGACGGGTGTCCTGACACATGAACATTTTTATCATCATCTGTAATTATTTCTATACCCCTCTCGAGAAATCTATTTTGAACTTTTAAGATTGCATTTTCATTACCTGGAATTTTTCTACTAGAAAATATTATTGTATCACCTTTAATAAGTTTTATAAATTTATCCGAATCCTTAGAAATTCTAGATAATGCCGAATTTGGTTCTCCTTGTGAACCTGTGGAAATTATAAGAACATTTGACCTTGGAATTAGGCTTAAATCCTTTAAAGATAATAAATCTGGAATATCTGTTAAAAATCCAACTTCTTTTGCAGCATCTATGGCTCTCAATATTGCTCTCCCTACCACCAACACTGTTCTATCAGTTTTCAGTGCAATATCTAATATTGACTTAATTCTACTTATATTTGAAGAAAAACAAGTAACAAGAACTGTACCTTTTCTATTTTTAATCGTATCAAATAACCCGTTATATGCGATTTTTTCAGAGGGAGTTTTACCATTAACTAATGCATTCGTTGAGTCACAAACCATTGCTAATATTCCACTTGCACCTATGGAACGAAAATTTTCAATATTAGTTTTTTCATTTAGATTAAATGATTTTTCTAACTTCCAATCTCCTGAATGAAAGATGTTACCTTCTTTTGTAGAAATTAATAATGAAACTGGATCAGGTATTGAGTGTGAAGTTTGAATAGCCTTAATTTGAAAAGGGCCAATTTTTAGTTGTTCATTAATAGTTAGGGTATTTAATTTTAATTTTTTTTCCTTATTATTTTCTTTCAGCTTTCTTTTTAATAAGGCCATAGTAAATGATGTACCCCAAATAGGACAATTAATATCATCTGCAAAATAAGGTATTGCTCCTATATGATCTTCATGGCCATGAGTTAAAAAAATACCTAAAAAATCATCTCCTAAAGATTTAATAAATTCAAAATCTGGTAATAAAACATCTATGCCTAAATCAGTTTCATCAGGAAATGAAATACCTAAATCTATTAAAATCCATTTATCTTCATAATGGTATAGATTTGCATTCATACCTATTTCTTCAGATCCACCAACAGGTAGAAACAATAAATCAGATTTTTTCCAATGCATTTGATTACTTTCTCATTACTCAAGTATGATTGTTTTTTAGAAATAAATTTACCAATCCAATTAAAGTCAAATCGTCAATAATAAGATCAATTGACTCTATAGAATCTTTAAACAAATGACTTAATCCACCTGTAGCTATGACTTTATAATCCGAAAATTGATCAATTGATTTAATTTTATGTATTAAACCCTCAATCATTGAAACATAACCCCAGAATATACCTGACTCCATGGCATTTATAGTGTTTTTACCTATAATTTCATTAGTATTAGTCAGTGATTTTATAGAAATTCTAGGAAGTCTTGCTGCAGCTAAATATAAAGCCTCCAAAGATAAATTTACTCCTGGTGCAATAACACCCCCATTATAACTACCATCTTTACCAACTAAATCAAACGTTGTTGCTGTACCTAAATCAATTATAATTGCTGGAGATAAATTTAGTTTTGCTGCTGCAAAAGAGTTTACTAAACGATCAGCACCTGCTTCATTTGGATTGTCAATATTAACTTTGATTCCAATGTCAAGATTTTTTTCTCCAACGACAAGTAACTTAACATTGAAATATTTTTTTATTAAAGATTTTATGTTTAAAAGTGTTTCAGGAACTACTGATGCAATGCATACCCCTGTAATATCTTTCAATCCAAAATTTGATAAATTTAACATTTGTAATAACCAAGGGTAGTAAATGTCGTCAGTTCTTTTGGAGTCATTATTAATTCTCCAACAACTTTCTTGTCGTATATTTTTATTATAAGAGTACAAAGCAAAAACAGTATTTGTGTTTCCACAATCAATAGCTAGAATCATAATTAATCATCAACTGGAAAAGTAATTGACTCAACAGAATAATAATCCAAAATACTGTTTCCAACTTGCACTTGTAAACAACCATCATCTCCTAAACCTAAGAAAACTCCTTTTATTTGCTTTTTAAATGGATTGAAAGTTAAGATAATTGTTTTTTTTCTATTGCTAATATGATCATTAATATTATTTTTGAAATAAGAAAATCCCTCATCTTGCCAAATGAAATAGTTATGAAAAATTTTATTTAAAATTTTGTGTGAAATTTGCTCTAAAGACATTTTATTTTTAATATGATCATTAAGTTTAGTTGTTTTCCATTTCAGTTCATTTTTAGGTATTTTTAAAATGTTCAAGCCTATACCTACAATAATAAAATTGTCCAAAGCCTCTAATAAAACACCAGAAATTTTTTTATTGTCAATTAATACATCATTTGGCCACTTCAATTCAATAAGATTTCTATTAATACCCAAATCTATTAAAGTTTCCAATATTGTGTATCCTATTAATAACGATAATTGGTGCCAATCTTTTTTATCCTTTTTTGGTCTAAATATAGACGATAAAAATAAATTTCCTTTCAACGATTCCCATTTATTTTTATTCCTGCCTCTTCCATTACTTTGTGAGTAAGATAAATAAGAACTGCCTTCTAAAGAACCTTTAATGGCTTCATTTTTAGCAATATCGTTGGTACTAGAACAAGTTTCTAAAACATTTAAATCGATATTAATCAAGAATATTACCTTTGTATTTAAATTGATAAAATTTTAACTGTTTAAAGCAAGATATGTTGAATATTTTTTAAAAAGCTTGTTACGTTTTATTTTAACATAGTTTCCAATTTTTGGAATTACAACGTAATTAAAAATAGACAAAAGTAAACTTGATATACAGATAATATTTACTAGCTTTGTAAACCAATTATGCGATTCATATTCGTATTCCATAGAAAATTCTTCATTGATATTTAATACTAAATTCCATAAATATTCTGAATTTGAACCAGAAAATAAATTATTTAAAAACCAACCCGAAAAAATTAAAAATATTGCCAATATAAATAAAATTGTTTTAGTCAAAAAAATTTTTTCATCAATTTTATTATATAAATGGATATTACAATTATTTTGACACAAAAATACAATCAACATATTTTTAAACAAGGTATACGATAATAAAAAAATATAACAAAAATATATCATTATAAGAAAAAAGATGAATATTTCATTATATGGTAAAATTGAATAAAAAATTAATGTTTTAGAATAAAACCCTGAAAAAAAAGGAACTCCAATTAATGACAAAGAACTAATTAATATGAATAAAAATGTCGAGGGAATCTTAATTAAAAGGGATCCCATTTTGTTTATTTGATTCTCACCATTAAGTTTTATCATTATAATTGCAAAGCATAAGAAAAGCATTGTTAAGGATAATGTTGAAGTCAGCAAATAAAATAAAGCAGCATTAAATGCTTTTTGCCCAATTAAAAAGATTATTATTCCAAATTGAGAAGAAGCAACATAAAATGCTAAACTTTTCAAGTCTCTTGAAGTGTAAAATAATAGAGTGAAGATTATTGTTAAAATAATTCCTAGCAGAGTAATAATATTGAAAAAATTGTAAGATGACTGAATTAATGGTAAAAATCTTAAGAGTAAATATATTCCAGAGGGTAAATATACACCGGAAAATAATAATGCAAATGTAGAATGTTTATTTTTTAAAAAGTAATATATTGAACTTTGTTTAAAAAATTGTCTGCATCTCAATAAAAAAGATAAAAATAAAATAAATAAAATTAACTCAAAAGTACTGATTTCTAAATCAAGCAATATTAATTTATTGTTTGTTACAAAGTAATTACTTTTAAATATGATGTCAAAATTAACTGAATTTGTGTATGAGTAAAGAAAGAATAAACATAAAAAAATACCCAAATCTGATAGTCGGTTATATAAAAATACTTGATCTTTATTTTTTAAATCCTTTTGTTTCATTGAATGATTAATTAAAAAATAGGAAGACATTGTTATTATTTGCCATCCTACAAATAATTGAATTAAATTATTAGAAGATACCAGTGTTAATATACCAAATATTGATAGAGATGAGTTTTTAATTATATTTAGATCAAATTTATTTTCTTGATATATACTTATTGAATAAATTGAGAATATAGTTGCATAGAAAGTTATAATAATAATTAACCCCGATACAAATAAATCTAACCTCAAGGACCAATCAATTAAACAGTGTTCTAATCTTAAAATAGAATAAAAATAAAGAGGCAGATCATTATCTAAATTTAATAATTTTAAAAATATAAATATGCTTATTATGAATGATGAACTCATAAAAACTGAGTGCAAAATAAATAATAATTTTGTTTTTTTCATTTTTTCCAAAAACTGAAAAGATGAAAAACTCAGTAGAGGAAAAATAAACAATAATATTTCCATGTTATAATTCTAACATTTTAATATCAAAATATTTAATAAAACAGCTATTAGCTAATTTAAATTATTAATAAATTATTTATTCTAATGATTATCCACCAAAATCGTCAAGCATAATATCTTCTCTATCAACACCTAAGTCAAGAAGCATATTAATAACCGATTGGTTCATCATTGGAGGACCACACATATAAAATTCACAGTCCTCAGGGGCTGGATGATCTTTTAAATATTGTTCGTACAACACATTGTGTATAAATCCAGTATGACCTTCCCATTTATCTTCAGGCATTGCGTCTGAAAGGGCAACATGCCAGCTAAAGTTAGGGTTGTCTTCATCTAATTTATTAAAATCTTCTACGTAAAACATCTCTTTCTTAGATCTGGCACCGTACCAAAAAGTTACTTTACGATTTGTCTTAATTCTATTAAATTGATCAAAAAGATGACTTCTCATCGGAGCCATACCAGCTCCACCTCCAATAAAAACCATCTCTTTATCAGTTTCTCTCGCATAAAACTCACCAAAAGGACCGGATATTACAACTTCATCACCTGCTTTTAAGTTAAAAATGTATGATGACATTTTACCTGCGGGAATACCTGAGGAACCCGGTGGAGGTGACGCTATCCTTACATTCAACATCACAATACCTTTTTCGGCAGGACAATTAGCCATTGAATAAGCTCTTTCAATAGGTTCATTACTTTCGGCATTGAAATCCCATATTTTAAATCTATCCCAATCTTCATGATATTCTTTATCAACGTCAAAATCTTTATAAGACAGAGAATATTTTGGAGCCTCTATTTGTATATAACCCCCTGCACGAAAATTTACATCTTCACCTTCTGGTAATTCTAATATTAATTCCTTTATAAATGTAGCCACGTTGTCATTACTACGAACTTTACATCTCCATTTTCTTACACCAAAAACTTCTTCTGGAACTTCAATTTGCATATCTTGTTTAACTGCAACTTGACAAGATAATCTGTCACCACATGACGCTTCTCTTTTATTAATGTGCCCTAGTTCAGTTGGCAGAATTGATCCACCACCAGCATGAACTTTAACTCTGCATTGAGCACATGTACCGCCACCGCCACATGCTGAAGGAACAAAAAGTTTTTCAGAAGCCAATGTTTGTAATAATTTACCACCTGCAGGAACTGTTACTGTCTTTTCACCATTAATAGTAATATTAACATCACCAGAAGAAACTAATTTACTTCGGGCTATTACTATTATTGAAACTAAAGTAAGTACAATCATTGTAAAAAGAGTTATACCGAGAATAAAAGTGTCCATTTATTTAAATCCTTAAAGTTTAACACCAGAAAAACACATAAACGCCATAGCCATTAATCCAGCAGTAATGAATGTGATACCCAAACCTTGTAGACCATCGGGGATATCGCTATATTTTAGCTTTTCTCTTACGCCCGCCATTGTAGCTATAGCTAAAGCCCAACCAAAACCAGATGCTATTCCATAGGTTGTGGCTTCAGAAAAATTATAATCTCTTTCAACCATAAATAATGAGCCACCTAAAATCGCGCAATTAACCGTTATCAATGGTAAAAAAATACCTAAAGCGTTATACAAAGGTGGAAAATATTTATCTAAAATCATCTCTAAAATTTGAACTAATGCTGCAATAACACCAATATAAGATATCAATCCTAAAAATGTCAAATCAACATCAGGAAAACCTGCCCACGCTAAAGCCCCAGGCTTAAGCAAATATGACAATATGATATTATTAGCTGGAACAGTAATGGATTGTACTATCATTACTGAAATGCCTAAACCAATAGCTGTAGAAATTTTTTTAGATACAGCAATAAATGTACACATACCGAGAAAAAAGGAAAGTGCAAGATTTTCAACAAATATTGCTTTTACAGCTAATGAAATTAAAGCTTCCATTAATGAACCTCTAATGATTGTATTTTATACTCACGAGCTTCAACCTGCGATTTTTTCCAGGAACGCACTCCCCAAATTAAAAAGCCAATTATAAAAAAAGCGGATGGCGGCAACAATAATAATCCATTTGGAACATACCATCCACCATTGTTCACTGGGTCAAAAATTGTTATTCCAAATAAAGTACCTGATCCAAAAAGTTCTCGTACCACCCCTACGCACATTAATAGCAAGCTATAACCTAATCCGTTTCCAACTCCATCAACAAAAGAATTAAAAGGAGTGTTTTTCATAGCAAAAGCTTCTGCTCTTCCCATAACAATACAGTTTGTTATTATTAATCCAACAAACACGGATAAGGTTTTCGATATTTCATAAGCATAAGCTTTTATTATTTGATCAACAAGGATAACAAGAGAAGCTATTATAACCATCTGGACAATTATTCTTATGGAGTTTGGAATATAATTTCTCAAAAAGGAGATAAATAACGAGGAAAATCCTGTAACAGCAATAACAGCTAAAGACATGACGAAAGCTACATTCAAAGAAGAAGTTACTGCTAAAGCTGAACAAATACCCAAAACCTGAAGGGTTATAGGATTATTATCAACTAGCGGATCGACTAGTAATTGTTTTCTAGTCTGTGACATTAAGCCGCTCCATTTTTTAAATTATTAAGAAATTTTTTAAAGCCATCTTTACCCATCCAAAACTTTACTAGATTATCTACGCCATTGGAAGTAAGTGTAGCTCCTGCTAATGCATCAATATGATGTTCTTTATATTTTTGAGTTTTAGCAACTTGTATCATCAATTCGCCATTTTCATTATTTAACTTTTTACCTTTCCACTGAGCTTTCCATTTAGGATTATCAACTTCAGCACCTAAACCAGGTGTTTCAGCATGTTGATAAAATTGAAGACCAAAAATATCATTAAGGTTATCCTCTAATGCAATAAAGCCATATAATGTAGACCATAAACCATATCCATGGATAGGTAGAATGACTTTATCTAGAGATCCATCATGTTTTTTTAAGAGATAAATAGTAGCATAGTTAGTTCTTCTTCCTATAGATGCAGGATCATTTTCAAGAGATACACTTAGCAATGGATCCTGAGCTGCTTTTTTATCATCAAAAATGGATGGGTCAAATTTATCAGTAAACTTGCCACTGTTAAGGTCAACTACCAATGGTTGGAATGAAGAAAATGTTTTATTTACGTCAATACCCTCATGATAAACACCAGCCACTTGCAGAATATTTTTTTGCTTATCAATTGCTTTATTAACTTCCTGGATAGACTTAAGGTTTACAGCAGCAAAAGAAACAACCATAGAACAAACAAAGCATA
Source organism: uncultured SAR116 cluster alpha proteobacterium (assembly GCA_902533225.1). Taxonomy (GTDB): domain Bacteria; phylum Pseudomonadota; class Alphaproteobacteria; order Puniceispirillales; family Marisalimonadaceae; genus Marisalimonas. Next base: position 48,395 of record CACALC010000006.1, read on the forward strand.
AAGCAGTTGCAACTATAACTGTTTTAACAATACCATCGACAGGCATATTTTTAAATTTTGTAAATATATTATTTGAATCAGACACTTAATTTAGCCCTTCTCTTGATGTTCGCCATTACAACAAAATGATCTATCAACGGAGCAAAAATATTTCCAAATAAAATTGCTAACATCATTCCCTCAGGAAATGCTGGGTTTAAAACTCTTATCATCACAACCATGAAACCAATTAAAGCCCCATAAATATAACGACCCATATTAGTATGGCTAGCAGAAACTGGCTCTGTAACCATAAATACTAAACCAAAAGCGTAACTACCAATAACTAAATGCCAATACCACGGCATGCTAAACATAGGGTTAGTATCAGATCCAACCCAATTTAAAAAAGAAGAAAAGACTATCATACCTAATAAACATCCAACTATCATTCTATAGTTAGCTATCTTTGTAATCAGAAGAAAAACTAACCCCATGCCTATGGCTAGTGTTGAAGTTTCACCTAATGATCCTTGGATATTACCTAAAAATGCGTCTAGCCAGGTTATTCCATAATTACTAAGACTTTCATATCCTTCAGAGGCAGAAATACCTAAGGAAGTAGCAGCTGAGTAACCGTCAACTGGTGTCCAAATTGAATCACCTGACATGTAAGCTGGGTAAGCAAAATATAAAAAGGCACGACCTGTGAGGGCAGGATTAAGGAAATTTTTACCAGTCCCTCCAAACACCTCTTTTCCAACAACTACTCCAAAGGCAATACCGAGAGCAACTTGCCATAAAGGAGTAGATGCAGGTAAAGTTAGCGCAAAAAGCATAGAAGAAACTAAAAAACCTTCATTAACCTCGTGTCCTCTTATTGTAGCAAACGTGACTTCACATATACCACCTGCAATCAGAGTTGTTAGATAAATTGGAAGAAAATATAATAAGCCATGAGAAATATTAGATAATAAGCTTTGTGGATCAAGACCAAGTCCTGTTAATTTTAAAAGAGCAATTCTCCAACCTATTTCACCACTTGAACCGACAGAAGCTAAAGCCGTGTTGGTTTGAAAGCCAGTATTATATAGAGCCCACAATATGCAAGGTATTGTTGATATAACGACATAAGTCATTACTCTTTTCATATCAACAAAACTTCTAGCGTGAGGAGCTACTTTTGTTACAGTATTACTTGTAAAAAATATTGTCTCAACCATTTCAAAGATTGGATAATATTTTTCATACTTTCCACCTCTTCCAAAATGAGGTTCAATAGAATTGAAATAACTACGTAATGACATTAATTAACCTTCTTTCTCAATTTTTTGAAGACTTTCTCTCAAAGCTACACCATATTCATATTTAGCAGGACAAGCAAAAGTGCATAAAGCTACGTCTTCTTCGTCTAATTCTAAAGCACCTAAAGACTGAGCAACGTCAGTATCCATAACCAACAATGATCTTAATAATTGGGTAGGTAAAAGGTCTTGTGGCATTAAAGTTTCAAAGACACCTGTAGGGACCATTGCCCTTCTACCACCATTTAGATTTGATGTTAAATTAAATAACTTAAAAAAACTAAACGCTGATAGTAAAACTGGCATTACAGAAAATTTGCTAGGTTGTGGTTTAATCCAACCAAAAAAATGTTTTTCTTTATCTTCTTTTATAATTGTTATTTGACGAGAATATTTTCCTAAAAAAGCCAAATCATCAACAGCATGAAATCCAGATAAAACAGAACCTGAAATTACTCGGCAATTTTCAGTTTTTGGGTATTCACCTTCAAGTATATCGTCTAAAGATGCACCTAAAACTGTTTTAACTAATCTTGGGTTGAAGGCAAGAGGTCCAGCTATTGATACAATGCGATCTATATTAATATAGCCTGTTGAAAATAGTTTACCTATAGCTATAACATCTTGATAGCCAATTGACCATACAGTTTTGTCAGAGTTTGGAGGATCAAGAAAGTGCATGTGCGTTCCTGGCAAACCAGCGGGGTGCGGACCTGCAAATTCGTATGTTTCAAATTTACTAAATTTAATACTGCTATTTTCTTTTTTACAAATGAAAACCTTGCCATCTGTAAGGGAAGAAATCTTTTTGACGCCTTCATTAAAAGCTTTTAAATCATTATTAATAATTAATTCTGCGTCTGGGCATAACGGCTCAGTGTCCATAGCCGTAACAAAAATTGAAGAAGGTTTTGAATCACTTGGTGGTACCTTTGAATAAGGCCTTGTTAGAAATGAAGTCCATAAACCGCTATCAAACAAGCAATTTTTAATAAAATCAGTCTTATTTTTAATCTTTGAATGTAATTTTGTTATTGCTATTCCTTTATGGGCAAAATCTTCAACTTCTATTACAACGCTTAAAAGAACTCTTTTGTCGCCCCTATTAATTTCTGATACTTTTCCTTTACAGGGAGACACGTACAAAATTTCTTGATGGTCTTTATGGCAAAAAAGTGGAGTACCTCTAACAACACTGTCGCCAACATTGATAAGCATTTTAGGTTTCAGACCATTGTATTCAGGTCCTAATACAGCAACTGATCTAGGATGTTCAATATCGTTAATAGCTTGCTTCGGAATTCCCAATATCGGTAAGTCTAAACCTTTTTTTAATTTAAATTTTTTCATTAAAAATTATTTAGCCTTTGAAACTTAAAAAATGAGGATTATATTTATGTCTGTTAAATAAGATTTATATATAATATATTAAAAAAAAAACAAGGTTATATATAGATTTTTTTGAGTTTTTTTTAAATTTTTAAATATTAAATTAATATGCTTTAAAAATGGACAATTTAAACTAACAATCATTCAATTTATGATGTATTAATTTATGATAATTTTAAGAAATAGTAATTACTCGTAATGTCATACTTTAATTTTTTTATCTATATAATTCTTTATTTGTTATTATCATCATGTGCTGAAAATAAAAGTCATAATGTTGACCTTAAAGGCAATACTATGGGTACTTATTATTTAATAAGCTTAGTAGACATTCCAAGAACTATAACGAAAGAAAAATTACAATTAGAGATTAAAGATGCTTTGTCTAAAGCTAATAAAATTTTATCTAATTGGGATGAAACTTCAGAAATTAGCCAATTAAATAACAATAGAACTACAGAACCAATCATTATCTCTAATGATTTAATAAATGTTTTCAAAGAGGCAATTATTATAAATGATAAAAGCAATGGATATTTTGATTTAACATTAGATCCATTGATAGAATTATGGGGGTTTGGTTATTCAAAAAACAACACTATTGAGAGAGTTCCAAGTAAAGATAAAATAAAAGACACTCTAACCTTAGTTAGTCAAAATAAACTACTACACATTAATTCCAAAAATCAATTATTAAAAAAAAATGAAGATGTTAAACTAAATTTATCAGCTATAGGTAAAGGTTACGGAATAGATATTATTGCTAGAACATTCGATGATCTGAATATCAAAAATTATATCATTGATATTGGAGGAGATATATTTGTAAAAGGGCATAATAAAAATAATACAGATTGGGTAATTGGAATAGAAAATCCAAAATTAGATGAGAAGTTGATCAAAGAGATTATTACTGTATCAAATAAAGGAGTTGCTACTTCAGGCGATTATAAAAATTACTTTTCAAAAAATGGAACAAAATATTCACATATTATTAATCCTAAAAATGGGATGCCAATTACACACTCAACAAAATCAGTTACAGTAGTATATAAAAATGCAATGAGTGCCGACGGATGGGCAACAGCACTACTTGCTATGGGAAGTAAAGTAGGATTAAAGGTTGCAGAAAATGAAAAAATTGCTGTTATGTTTGTGGATGAAGTAGAGGATAAATTATTGAAAGTTAAAAGTAGCCAGTTTAAAAATTTAAATAAGTAAAAATTGAATTTAATCTCATAATAATGTATTAAAGCTATATGGAAATTTTCTTTATAACATTTATAATCCTATCTATAATCATAATACTAATGTCGCTTGGTGTAATGTTAATGGGTAAAAACATTAAAGGCAGTTGTGGTGGTCTTAATGCAATTTCTGGATCAGATAAGTGCTCAATATGTAATAAGGATATAGATCCTAATAATCCTCTTATTGACCAACTAAATTGCAAAAGAAATAACTAAATTTTTATCCTTTCATTGGTATAAGTGCTAATATTAAAAATGATAAAGAGGAAATTAATCCATAGAACCAGGATTTGTAAATCCAATTTTTGTCTTTTTTTATCCAATTCTCTCTAAAAGCTCGGCCAGAAAAAATAAGTGCAACCAATAAAATTAAACCTTGCATGGAGCTGTATGATAAATCTAAAAACATAAATATAAACAATCAATAATATTATTAAAAAGTTTTTTTAACCTGTGTACTTAATTAACCTGATCTCTCTTTTTTTCAAACATATAAATTCCTAAGAAAATTAAAATTAAAGAAATTAAGTGATACAATTTGAATAACTCACCAAGAAGAAGAACTGCTAAAATAGAAGCAAACACAGGTACTAGGTTAGTGTAAAGACCTGATCTTGCTGGTCCAATTTTTTCAACTCCTTTCATAAAAAATATTTGCGCTAAAAAAGACGGAAAGATAATTATAATACTTAAAATGATTACACCTTTCATACCTGGCAAAACTAAATTGCTAGTAAAAATTTCATAAAATAATCCAGGTAAAGATCCAATAAATGCTACATACGAAAAGAATGTAAGTAAAACTAAAGCTCCAATTTTTGGTTTTTTTCTAAGCCCTACAGCATAAACAGCATAAAAAGTACAAGCAAATATCATCACAATATCTCCTTTGTTTAATTGAAGTGTCATAAGTGCATAAAGATTTCCTGAACTTACAACTAACAAAACAGCAACAAACGTAATGAATACACCAATTAGTTGGGGTATATTTATTTTTTCTTTTAACCAAATTCTAGATATAATTATTATAAAAGCAGGCATAGTACCTTGAACTAATCCTAGATTTATAGCTATAGTATCATGTGCGGCAATATAATAAAAAGAGTTGAAACTAGTAAAACCAAACAAGCCCATAATGACTAACCATTTGAGTCTATATTTTAAAACTTTCCAAGTTTCAAATAACTCTTTTCTACATAAAAAAGTTAATAAAATTGATACAAAAAACCATCTGACGCTTACGACAAGCAATGGTGAAACTTCATCTACTGCTGCCCTGCCTGCAATTGTATTAAAAGCCCAAAACAAAGAAGTTAAGGTTAATAAAAAATGTGCGTTAGTGAATATTTTCATGCAGAAATAGTGTTTAAAAAAAACTTAAATATTGAATAAGAAGTATTTAGTTGTTATTTATTAGTACAAGTCTTTTATCATATATACAAATTTATAATTTCGGGAGTAAAAATGTCAGATACTCAATACTTAGCAGCCTCCACAATTGAAGAAGCTGTTAATGCTCATTCAAAAGCAAATGGTTCGGCTAGATTTTTAGCTGGAGGTACAGATTTATTAGTTCAAATTAAGAGTGGGATTAGAAAACCTAACTTGGTTATAGATGTTAAAAAAATAGTTGAATTAAATTCGATAGAAGAAATATCAGAGAATGAATTTGTAGTTGGTGCCTCTGTTTCAGGTGTTAACTTAAATAGAAACAAGAAATTTTCTAAACTTTGGCCAGGTGTTCTTGAAGCATTTAGACTTATTGGTTCTGAACAAATACAAGGAAGAGCTTCGTTAGGTGGAAATATTTGTAATGGATCTCCAGCAGGTGACAGCGTGCCAGCATTAATTGCTGCTGGATGTATAGCTTTAATAGCTGGGCCTAATGGTAAAAGAGAGATACCAATTGAAGAATTTCATATTGGTCCTGGAAAAACTGTGTTGGATAATGGAGAAATGTTAGTAAGCCTAAAATTTCCAAAACGTGAAATAAACTCCTCTGACGCCTATTTGAGGATGACACCAAGAACTGAAATGGATATAGCTGTTGTAGGTTGTGGAGTTAACATTACTTTTGAGAATAACGTTTGTACTGCTGCTAGAGTTTCTTTAGGCGCAGTTGCTCCAACACCTCTCCTTATAAAAGAAGCATCAAAAATAATGGTCGGCTCAGATCTTAACTCTGAAATTTTAGATAAAGTTTCAAAAATATGCATGGATTTATGCGACCCTATTGACGACAAAAGAGGAACTATAGATTACAGAACTAAAGTTGCTGGTGTTTTATTTAAAAGAGCAACATTAACTACAATTGATAGAATTAAAGGAAATTAACTTATGGCTAAAATTCAAGTGTCAACAAAAATTAATAATGAAAATGTCGATTATCTATGTGAACCTCATGACACTATGTTAGACGTTTTAAGAAACCAATTAGAGTTAACAGGTTCTAAAGAAAGTTGTGGCTCAGGTGATTGTGGTTCCTGCAGTATTATTTTAGATGGTGAACTTGTTTGCTCATGCTTAATGTTAGCCGCTGAAGCCGAAGGTAGTAAATTAGAGACGATTGAAGGTATGTCAGAAGGTGGAAAACTTCATGCCTTACAACAAAAGTTTTTAGAAAAAGCAGCGTTACAATGCGGTATTTGTACACCTGGTTTTCTGATGGCATCAAAAGCTCTGCTAGATCACAATCCATCACCAACTGAAACTGAAGTAAGATTTTGGTTAGCTGGAAATTTATGTAGATGTACTGGTTATGATAAAATCGTAAAAGCGGTTCTTGAAGTTGCTGATGATATGAAGGAGAGTGCTTAATGAATGAAATTAGTAATAAATGGATCGGGAAAAACACCGTTAGACCTGATGGTGCAGAAAAAGTAACTGGTAGAGCTCAATATTCTTCAGATACTACAATGCCTGGAATGATATGGGGACATGTATTAAGGAGCCCTCACCCTCACGCTAAGATCAAATCTATTAACACAAAAAAAGCTGAAGCTCTCGACGGTGTTAAAGCTGTAATTACTTCTAAGGATATTGTTGATTTTCCTTTAGATAAACCTGTAATTCTTGGTATACAAGATATGCGCTGGATGTGTAGAAATGTTATGGCTAGAGACAAAGTATTGTTTCATGGTCATCCACTAGCAGCAGTGGCTGCTACCACAGAAGCAATAGCAGAGGAAGCATGTAATCTTATTGAAGTAGATTATGAAATTTTACCTTGGGCAATTGACATTGAAGACGCAATTAAACCAGATGCTCCAATTTTACACGATCATATTAAATTTAATGATAAACCGTCTAACATAACGGGTACTCTAGAGCATAAAAAAGGTGATATAGAAGAAGGTTTTGCAAAAGCTGATGTTATCATAGAACGGGATTTCAAAACAGAGGCCGTCCACCAAGGTTATTTAGAAACTCATTCATGCCTTGTAAGTGTAGCGGCCGATGGTAGAGCTACTATTTGGAGCTCAAGTCAAGGTCAATTTATGGTAAGGGCCATGACATCTTTTCTTACAGGTATTCCTCAAAGTAATATAAGAGCTATACCAGCAGAAATTGGTGGAGGTTTTGGGGGTAAAACAATTGTTTATCTTGAACCTCTAGCAACAGTTTTGTCCCAAAAAACAGGTCGTCCTGTTAAAATTGTTATGAATAGAGAAGATACGATGAGGGCTTCTGGACCTACTTCAGGCTCAAAAAGTAAAATTAAAATCGGAGCTACTAAAGATGGAAAGATTGTAGCTGCTCAAGGTACATATTATCTTCAGGCTGGTGCATTTCCTGGATCTCCTATTAGAGGTGCCGTTGGATGTTCTTTAGCGCCTTATGATATTCCTAATGCGCATACATTTGGATATGATGTTGTATCGAATAGATGTAAGGTTGCTGCATATAGAGCGCCTGGAGCTCCAATTGGCGCTTACGGCGTTGAATGCGTCTTAGATGAAATTGCAGAAGCTTTAAAAATTTGTCCGCTTGAGTTAAGAAAATTAAATGCTGCAAAAGAAGGCACCAAAGCTGTACATGGGCCAACGTATCCAACAATGGGTTACATGGAAACACTAGATGCTGCAATAAACCATCCACATTACAAATCCCAACTAGGGAAGCATCAAGGAAGAGGTGTTGCAAGTGGATTTTGGTTTAATGCTGGCGGAGAATCTAGTGCACAACTTAATATTACAGAAGATGGAAATGTAGTTGTTACTACTGGTCACCCTGATATTGGGGGGTCTAGAGCTTCTATAGCAAATATTACCGCAGAACTTTTAGGTATCCATCATGATAGAGTTTCTGTGTTAATAGGTGACACAGCAACCATTGGATATAGTAATTTGACTGGAGGAAGTAGAGTCTTATTTGCATCTGCAATGGTTGTAACTGAGTCCGCTAAAATAGTAATTAAGCAACTTAAACAAAGAGCCGCTAAAATTTGGGGAATTGATGAAGAAGCTATTGAATGGGAAAATGGTGAAGCTCGTCCAGCTGGAGACAATGCTGGTAATTTTGATCCATTATCTTTAGCAGAATTGGCTGGTAAAGCTACTGCTACTGGAGGACCTATTGGTGCAGGTTATCAAGTGAACACTGAAGGAGCTGAAGGCGGATTTGCAACTCATATTTGTGATGTTGAAGTTGATATGGACTTAGGCATAGTAAGAGTAAAAAAATATACATCTATACAGGACGTGGGAAAGGCTATTCATCCAGATTATGTTGAAGGTCAACTGCAAGGTGGCTGTGCGCAAGGAATTGGATGGGCCTTGAGTGAAGAATATATTTATAACAAACAAGGTCATTTGGATAACACAGGGTTCCTTGATTATAGAATGCCAGTTTGTTCTGATTTACCTATGCTAGATACAGTTTTAATTGAAGTTCCTAACCCAAAACATCCGCAAGGTGTTAGAGGGGTAGGTGAAGTTCCACTGGTTCCACCTTTGGCCGCCATTTCAAATGCTGTATATCAAGCTATTGGAAAAAGATCTTATAGTTTACCGATGTCACCACCAAAGGTATTGAAAATTATCGAAGGTAACTAGTTTTAAAGTTTTGATTTTTGTTTTAATTTTATGACGCAAAGTAATAAAACAATTATCATATTAGCGTATTTAGCCGCTTTTTTAGGTGTATGTGGGCATGCTAGTTCAGAATTTTTTGTAAAACTATCTGGTATAACTGGTGTTGAAGTCTCTGTTTGGAGATTTGGATTAGGAGGATTTGCACTCTTAATTCTATGCATGTTAAATCCTACTTCTAGAAAATTAATTAAACCACTAAAGGAAAATGCTTATCCTATAGTAATTCTTTCTGTTTTAGGAATGGCTTTCGGTCAATTTCTATTTCACTGGGCTTTAGATTTTGCATCTGTTGTACAAGTTGCCACTATGGTAACAATAATGCCGATAGGTGTGGTTTTTGTGGCAAGAGTTATTGAAGGAACAAAAATAACACCTCCAAAAATTATCAGTGGTATTGGAGCTTTCTTAGGATGCATATTTTTGTTAACGGATGGTTATCTTGATCAACTTAGTGGAACAAGTAACAGTTTAATAGGAATATGTTTATCAATAGGATGCGCTCTAATTGGCGCAATCTATCTTGTAATGGTAAAGCCTTATGTGCAATTATACGGATCTGTTCGAATGACAACATACACTTTCACCCTTGGATTTTTGGCATTATATCCGTCTATTGGCATAATCTGGGGTATATGGGTAAACCCACTTGATCTTTTTGATCGATCAAGTGTTGAATATTTTTCAATCATTTCACTTGGTATTTGGAATACTTGCATTGCCTTCATTTTGTGGCTGTGGGGACTTTCTAAAATCCCTGATGTTGCTCGAGGTAATTATTTATTTTTTTTAAAACCTGTAATAGCACTTTGCCTCGCTTTTTTTATTTTGAAGGACGATATCAGCATCAATCAATTAATAGCAATATTTGTAATAACTGGTTTCGTTATATTAGAGATTTTTTACACACCAATCTCTAAAATAATTAAAATAAATGATAATTAAAAATAATACACTTTCCTCAATTTTCTACATGATTTTTGTCTCTTTATTTATTGGTGGAACAACAATGATCGCTAAAGTATTGGGCACAGACTTATTGGGAAAACCATTAAATCCAATGCAAATTAGCCATTCTAGATTTCTTTTTGCATTTATTTTAATTTTTCTTTTTTTTTTAAAAACAAAATCAAAAATAATGCAACCTAACTATAAACTTCATTTTAGTAGATCTTTTTGTGGATGGATTGGGATAACTATATTATTCGGAACTTCAATTCTAATACCTGTTTCAGATGCAACAGCTTTGATATTTATCAACCCAATTTTTACAATGATTTTTGCTATACCATTATTAGGAGAGACTGTTAAAACTACAAAATGGTTTGCGGTGGCTATTACCTTTATTGGAGCAATTGTTTTAATTAGGCCAGAAAATAATCTTCTGGAAATACAATTTGTCTATATATTATTAATTTTTGGAGCTCTAGCTTTAGGACTAGAGTCTATATTTATAAAAATTCTTACAATAGAAGAAAAACCTAAACAAATATTGCTAATAAATAATGGAATTGGATTAATGATTTCATCGATACCGATATATTTCATCTGGATTTCACCAAACATAAAACAAATTTTAGCTTTGTTTTTTGTTGGCGCACTCATGCTTTGCGCACAAATATGTTTTATTCAAGCAATGAAAAGAAGTGAAGCTCATTTTGTAGCACCCTTTTTTTATTTCACTTTGATTTTTGTATGTATTTATGATTTCTTTATTTTTCAAACTTTACCTGACAAAATCAGTATTATTGGAACGACTTTAATAATTGTTGGAGGAATAATTCTATATACAAGTCAAACAAAATCTAAGTTAAGTTAAATCTAATAGTAAACAATATTTTATATTGTTATAAAAAAATAATTTTTAAATAAAATGGGTAATAGATAGTATGAATATTGCACTTATTGGACTTGGTTCAATGGGCTATAATTTAGCTAAAAATATGGTTTCTAAAAATTATCAAGTAAATGCATATGAAAAAAATAAATTAATTGTTGAAAGCATAAATAATGACAATATCAAAAATTTATGTTTATTAAATTCTACTAAAGAGCTAATTGATAAGACCCCCTCACCCAGAATAATATTGCTAAGCCTTCCAGCAAATAAAATTGATGAGTGTATAAGTGATTTAATAAATTATTTAAACCCAAAAGATATAATTGCAGATCTAGGAAACTCATTATATTTACATTCGATTGAAAGAGAAAAACTTTTAAAGGATCATAATATTAGTTTTTTAGGAATTGGTATTTCAGGCGGGCCTAGAGGAGCTAAGGACGGCCCTGCTATAATGGTTGGAGGCTCAAAAAGCGCATGGGAAAATGTAAGGTGTATATTTGAAGATATAAGCGCTAAAATTGATAATAAAAGTGCCTGCTGTTATTTTGGAAGCGCGGGATCCGGTCACTTTGTAAAATTAATTCATAACGGGATTGAATATGCACTTATGCAAGGATTAGCAGAAATAAGTAATATTTTAGAACACGCTTATAATATGGATAATGATTTACGAGCTAAAAAATTCGAAGAAATATTAAAAACTCAGTCCTCTTCTTTTCTTTTAAAGATTACCTCGGAAATTATAAGTGCTCAAAATAATAATAACCAATATTTCATTGACGAAGTAGATAACAAAATAGAGCAAAATGGAACAGGAATTTGGGCCATAAAGGCAGCTTTAGAACTTGGAGTAAGTATTCCATCAATTTATGAAGCTGTTTCTACAAGGTCTCTTTCAAATAATTTTAAGCAAAAATCAAAAGTTAATAATAATGACCAAATACTCTCTGAAAAAATTGACAATGTTGAAATAGCCCTCGAAGAAATCATATTTTTTAATTTTGCCTGCTCCCTATATCAAGGCCTTAATCTTATAAAAAAATCTAATATTTGGGATTTTTTTGATTATAACATTGAGGATATTTTTCAGGCATGGAGTGCAGGATGTATATTACAGGGCGATTACATTAATTCTATATCTCAAAAATATAAAAATTACAAAAACTTAAATTTTGAATTTCTACATAGTTTAATTGAAGAAAAATGTTCAAAAAAATTCAAATTAATAAGGGAATTTAATTCAAACGGAATAAGATCTGGCCTCCCTTGCCCTGTCTTATCTTCAAATCTTGCGTATTACGATTTAATTTTTTCAAATCATAAAATTGGAGAAACTATCCAATTACAAAGAAGTTTTTTTGGACTTCATACTATAAAGAATAAAAAGGATGACAAAAAGATAAAACCTTATTGGACTAAATTATGAATAAAAAATTTGTTACTTTTTTGATTATGGGTGTTGCTGGTTCAGGAAAAACAACAATAGCAGAAAAACTTTGTCAAAAAATAAATGCTTTTCTAATAGAAGGAGACGACTATCACAGTAAAAATAATATAAAAAAAATGAGTTCGGGCATCCCCTTAAATGACGAGGATAGACATGATTGGCTTATTAAAATTAGAGAAGAAATTATTAAAAGGGAAAAAGAAGAAAATCTTGTTGTCACTTGCTCCGCTCTCAAAGAAAAATATAGGTCAATACTTAATGTTAAGAATTATTATTTAGTTTATTTAAAGGTTAAAAAAGAAACAGCTCGAAAAAGGATAAGTAATAGGCAAAATCATTTTATGCCCAACAGCTTGGTTGAAAGCCAATTTTCAATTTTAGAAGAGCCTGAAAAAGCCATAACTTTAGATGAACCCCTAGAACCAGATAAAATGGTCAATCAATTAATGTCAATTTTTAAAAATAGCAAGCTTTAGTATGGAAAATAAAATAAATAAAAACAGTAATTTATCTAATATAATTGAACTCGAGCATGAATCCAAAGATATTTTTAATAAGATGGAATATTCTAATCAAAATATTTTTATTACTGGTAAAGCTGGGACTGGTAAAACAACATTATTAGAATACTTTCGTATCAATTCCAAAAAAAATTTTGTTATACTTGCTTCAACAGGAATATCTGCGATTAAAGCCAAAGGTAAGACCATACATTCCTTTTTCTTATTCCCACCCAGAATATTAATAAATGAAAAAATTAAAAGATTAAGAGGCAATTTAATTAAAAACGTTGATACTATTTTGATTGATGAATGTTCTATGATTAGATGTGACGTTCTTGACGCAATAGATCAGTCACTTAGACTTAATAGAAATAATGATGAAATTTTTGGTGGAGTTCAAATTATTCTTTTGGGTGACATTCATCAACTTCCACCAGTGATACGAGAAAATGAAAAAGATATCTTTGATAATTTTTATCCTAATGGACATTATTTCTTTCATGCTAATTGTTATGAAAATAGCAAAATAAGGACATATGAACTCACAAAAATATATAGACAAAAAGATACTGAGTTTATTGACATTCTTAATAAGATTAGATCTGGAAATATAACTGAAACAGATCTCATACCCTTAAATAACAAAGTAATTAATCAAGGATCTAATGATTTATATGAGTCAATAATATTATCACCCACTAATCGTAAGGTTGACGCTATTAATAGTGCAAATCTTAAAAGTATAAGTAATGAAATATTTTCATATCAATCGTCAGAAACAGGTGACTTTAAAGAAAAACCCGCTGACGAAGTTCTTGAATTAAAAGTTGGTGCTCAAGTAATGTTAATTAAAAATGATATTAAATCTCCTAAGAGATGGGTGAACGGTTCTATCGGGATAGTTACTGATTTAACGCATGATAGCATTCATTTGAAAATAAAAAATAAGGTTCATAATATAACACAAGACACTTGGGAAAAATTTGATTATTTAATAAAAGATGGTCAAGTTTTACATGAAGTTGTGGCAACTTTTACCCAATATCCGATCAAATTAGCTTGGGCAGTAACAATTCATAAAAGCCAAGGACAAACCTTTGAAAAAGTTATAATTGATTTAGATAGGGGGTCTTTTGCACCTGGACAAACCTACGTAGCTTTGAGTAGAGTAACATCTTTAGAAGGCTTATTTTTAACTAGGCCAATAAATATCTCAGATATACTTTTTAATAACAACCTAAATCTGTCTTTCCTTAATTAGACTTTAATTTTCTTTGCTCACGAAAGGCTATCAAAATACCAGAAAAAGCTATAAAGAACATTCCAATCAAATTCAAAAGAGTTGGCCACACTCCAAAAAATATCTTTCCCCAAATAGCTGCAAAAACTAAATAAGAATAATCCATTGGTGCCAACCAGCTGCTCTCTGCTGTCTGGTATGCTTTTGCTAATAGTATATTACCTGAAATATTAAGAATTGAACACGAAAGGCAAAATACAAAAACAATTAGAGTTAAAGATGGCCAACCTATAAAAACAAATGGACTATTCCCTCTAAGAAAATTATTTTGAAATATTAATTCAAAGAACAATATTCCTAGCGATGCTGAAATAAAAAACATTACCCCTACAGCTAAAGTAAGAGACATAACAGACTCTTGCCTGCAGTACTTCCTTATTAAAATAATATTACAAGCAAAGAAAAAGCCTGCCATGACAGGTAAAATTTGTAAAAATTTAAAATTTTCAGACCATGGTTCTAAAATAAGCAAAGCTCCAAAACTTCCTAGTATTAGGGCAAAAAATCTCCATAAACCTATTCTTTCCTTAAGAAATATAATTGCTAATAAAGATACAAAAATTGGGAATGTATAAAGACCTGCTGCCATTTGAGCAAAACTTAATTGTGGTGACGCTGCAAAAAAACAAAACATGCAGGTAGTCATTGTCAATGCCCTCAGATATACAGGTTTCCATTTAAGTGGAAATAGAATGTCAATCCCATTAGTTATCCTAGCAATACCAAATAACAAAATAATATTTCCGATTGAACGTATAAATTGAAGCTGCCAAAAACTTGTTTCACTAGCCATGTATTTAATTAAACTATCTTGTAAAGATAAGATTATAACACCTATGATTAACATAGTAAGGGAGGAAACAGGATTATCGGTTACCTGTGGATTAAAAAAATTAAATTTCAATACCTTAAAACCACATCAAACCTTAAAAATAGGATTTTTTATATAAGTTCTCTATCTCATCTTTATAAAAAGCTTCAATCACACGCCTTTTCATTTTAAGAGTTGGTGTTAATTGACTATTCTCTATACTAAAAAGTTTGTCTGACAAAATAAATTTTCTAATTTTTTTGTTTTGCGATAACTGTTTATTTACATTGTTAATAATATTTTGGAAATCTGTTTTCATTTTATTAACATTGCTTCTATTTGCCTTTAACAATGTTTCATTTGGGATGAGTACAGATATTAGAAAGGGTTTATTATGCCCACAAACAAGAGCTTGTTCAATCTCATCGTAAGACATTAAGAGATTTTCGATTGGAACAGGTGCAATGTTTTCTCCACCTGAGTTTACAATCATCTCATTTATTCGGCCAGATATATATAGGTATCCATCTTCATCTATCGATCCCAAATCTCCAGTATGTAGCCAACCGTCTATTATTGTATTATTAGTGTTTTTTTTATCCTTCCAATATCCTTTCATGAGAGAATTGCCTTTAACAAGTATCTCATTCTGTTTAGATAATTTAATATCAATACCTTTTATAACTGGACCAACAGAGTTGATTTTTATGTTATGAATTGGGTTACATGATATGAGTGGTGAGCATTCAGTTTGTCCATAGCCTTGCAAAATATTAATACCAAGAGATTGAAAAAACAAACCAACCTGTTCATTTAAGGCAGCTCCACCTGAAATAAAAGCTTTTAAATTACCACCAAATTTTTTTTGAATTTTTTTTCTTACTAATTTGTCTAAAGCAAAATCTTGAAGTTTTTCAATAAAAAGTAATTCATGTTTTTCAAATTTTTTTGTTCCCAATTCAATTGTTTTAGAAAACAGTTTTTGAGTGATCTTACTTTGATTAGATAACTGATTGTTTATTTTTTTATGTAATACCTCATAGAGCCTAGGTACAGCAGTCATTAAAGAGGGTTTGACACTCAGTAAATCATTAACAATTTGATCACGGTTTTCGTTGAAAAAAATTTCTGCTCCAATCAGAATAGGAAGGAAAAAACCAGCAGTGTGTTCATATGCGTGTGAAAGTGGAATTATAGATAAAAACTTATGGTCTTTAACTTCTAATTCTTTAACAAGTTCATTTGCACCTAAGATATTTGATATAATAGACTTGTGAGTAAGCATTACACCTTTAGGTTTACTGCTAGTGCCAGACGTATATATAATAGAAACCACATCATCTTCTTTGACTTTGTAAAGAGTGTCTTCTTTGAAACTCGATTTACCTAAACTTTTAGATCCCTTATCAATGAGATTATCGAAACTGTTAATAGTCTTATTTAACTTTGTACTCTTAACTTCATCAATGCATATTATATGTTTAATTTTATCTAATTTTGGCAAAATATTTTCTATAGTTGATAATAATTTTGAGTTCAAAAAAACAACAGAGGCTTCAGAGTGAGATAAGAGATAAAATATCTCATCTTCGTTGCTTGTGGTATAACCAGGAACAGTAATGGCACCTAAAGATATTATAGCTAAATCAACCACACACCATTTATAGGAATTTTCAGCTATAATTGAAATCTTATCATTTTTTCTAACACCTATTTCATGTAAACCAAGACTTAAGTCTTGAACAAGATCACTAGCTTCGTTCCAAGAAATATGACTCCACTCACCATCTTTTTTGAAACCAAACAATGTTTTATTTTGATAAAATAATGAGTTTTCAAAAAAAAGATGTGTTAATGTGTTCATTTAAATTTACCTAAATAATATTAATTTATTTTTAATCATATTTTTAATTAAATAAACAATAGTTTTTTTAATATAGAAATGTTTTTTTAATTAGAATATTTTATAATTTTGAAAGGTGTTTCAGTCATAAAAAACAAATTTATATTTTTCTTAGTCGCTTTAATTTTTTTTATAACACTTATTTTCACTATGCATAAAAATAACATAAGTTTTAAAAGTAGTTTTAATATCAACTTGATTGGAAATGACTTAGACCAATATTTAAAAAACAAAGAAAGTAAATTTTCTGATCTAAAAAAAGATGTTCAAAAAAAAATAATATGGTTTAGAAAAAAAAATACTAAAACTAATATTTCAATTGTATATATACATGGTTTCTCTGCTTCATCAGAAGAAGTACGTCCCCTTCCTGATTTAATCGGAAAAGATATAAGAGCAAATATATTTTATACAAGATTAACAGGCCACGGAAGAAGTTCTGATGCAATGGGTTTGTCATCTATATCTAACTGGGTTAATGACCTACATGAAGCTATTGAAATTGGAAGTAGAATTGGTCAAAAAGTAATTTTAATTTCTACTTCAACTGGTGGCACATTGAGTGCTATTTCAGCATTAAATGAAAATCTTTCAAACACAATATTAGGATATATATTTATTTCACCTAATTTTGGTATAAATCATAAATTAGCCAATTTGATTTCATGGCCTTATTCTGAATATTGGTTGCATTTATTTATAGGAAAAACAAGAACTATAAAACCTAGAAACGAATTAGACAAAAAATTTTGGACATTATCATATCCTACAAAAGCTCTTATACCTATGGCTAGATTAGTCAAAAAAATTAATAACAAAAACTTTAGTAATGTAAGTAACCCTGCTTTGTTTTACTTTTCAATGGATGACGAAGTTGTTGAACCTAAAAAAACTTTAGAATTTATTGAAAATTGGGGAGGTGAAACAAAAACTATAAATGTAAAAATGTCAGAATTTGATGACAAATACTCACACGTGATTGCTGGAGATATTTTATCACCAGGGCAAACAGAGTTTGCAAGGAAAGAAATGGTTGAATGGATAAAAAGTTTGCCTAATTAAAAACTTAAGTTTTTGACAATATATCTTCAACTAATTTTTGTACTCTAAACGCCTCATTAATTGTAGCTAAACTATTAGGTTTATTATTTACTTTAAGAACCAAGTTATCAAGTTGAGCCTTTAAACTCACGGCTCTTGGATCTTTAGGTTCTCCCCTTAGAGGAATAAAATTATCACCAGCAGATACTGAATCTTTATAAAATTCTGAAACTTTTCTACTTTTTTTAGAACCTTTGACTGTGAATTCCTGTCTATCTGGTTGCTTACCACCGACACTAGCAAATATATTAACCGGCAAACCATCTTTATTTTCTAATTTGGCAAATACAGAAGTTTCACATAGTTCTGGGTCTGTTGGGTAGGAAGTATTAGCCCAAATTACTTTAAGAGGTCCTAAAACCCGTTCGGTAAAAAATATAAAGTGAGATATTACTTCTCTAGTCATACCGCCCTCTTTTTTAAATCTAAGCCAATCAGCTTCTTTTTGCCATTCACGCGGCCAAGAAGAGTAGGTAACAATAATATCAACACCAAGCATATCTCCCATTTCTCCACTATTTTTACTTACTAATAAATCAGCTAGAGCAATACCAGCAGCTTGAGTAAAATTTACAGCCATGGGAACATCATAATTTTGAAGTTTTTTAATAAAATTTCTACTGTCTTGAATGTTTATACCAAATGGTTTTTCTAAAAAAAGAGCTTTTCCCATTTCAACAGTTTTAATAGCATATATTTCCCTTACAGTTGGTGGACATGCTAAATAAACTAAGTCTGCTTTTTCAATCGCCTCATTAGCACTTTTCATAATTTTAGATTTATAATCTAGTTTTATTGCATTTTCACAAGCAATTGGGCTAGGATCCCATAAATAATCTGGGCTAAATTTTTTGTGCAACCTCATATGCTTCATCATACGAGTGCCCATTATACCCAAACCAATAATAGCTACACTAATTGTCATTTGCATTCCTTATTAATCTCAATATTAGAGTTACTTAAGCGGAAATGTTGAGGTGGCGTGACACAAAATTTCATTTTTATTATTTTCAGAATATACTTTTGTTTCTCCAATTGCGATAGTACTTCCAAATCTTTGAACTACACTTTCAATAATAAAATATTCTCCAAATGCAGGACGTATAAAGTTATTATTTTGTGAAAGTGTGCCTCTCTGTGATTTTAAGGATGTGTTCATAGCAATTGACATAGTTGTATCAATAACAGACATTATCACCTGTCCAGAGAGAGCACCAGTGACAAACTGATATTCTTTTGAGTTTTCTAACCTAGCTACTACCCTTCCCTCTTCTATTTTCAAAAAAGATAATTTAAGTTGTTTTACATAGGGAGCAAAAATGAAATCATATATTCTTTCAATATTATCAATAGTAATAGTTTCTGTTGGTAATTCATTTTTCATGGGTTTGTCCTTGAATGGGAAATAGATAAAATTGTAGCAAAAATTTATTCATTATGTCTCAGAAAAGATTCAGTTACACCAATACCAGCCGCATCATATGCATCATAAATTTCGTCTGCGCCAGAGGATTTTAATAAATCTGGATTACCCTGAGATCTTGTAGGTACTATTATTCTTCCTTTAAAACCATATCTTCTAGCCTGTTTTACCGACCAATTTTGAGCGTGAAATTCAGGTAAAGCAAGGATAATAGTTGTTAATTTACCAAACCTTAATTTAGACCAAAAACCTGGGTCCTCGGCATCTGCAAAGGATACTCTTTTTCCTTGTTTTAAAAGATCTAGTGAAAGATCAGTATTAGCATCAAAACCAACCACTTTGATGTTATTTTTAGATAAATTTTCAAATATTGCATTACCAATACGGCCCATACCGACAATCATAACTTGAGCTTCACCACAAGTGTGAGGTTGTTCGTCAGGATGATGTTTTTCTCTTTCAAACTTCACTAAATATTTTTCTAAGATTATATAAATCTCATGAATATATTTATTTAAAATAGACCCGATGATGAAACTTAAACTGACAGAACAAACTAAAACTGCAAATAAGCTATTATCAACTATTCCAATTTTAAGCCAGTGTGCTAACAAAATTAGGGAAAATTCAGAATATGTTAAAAGCGAAATTGAAATTAAGAAGGAGGAGTAAGCTCTTAAATTTACAAAAATTAATAAGAAAAAAAGCACAACTAATTTAATAATTAGAAACATTATTATTATTAATGACTCTGAAACAATTTCAAAGCTTAAATTCAACTTCATTCCCAGTGAAATAAAAAAGGCCAACAATAAAATCTCTCTTAAACTCCAGATTTTTTCAGCTAAATTTTGAGATCTTTTATAATTAGAGAGTAACATCCCTAAAATAAGGGCTCCTATTTCACCAGTTAAACCTAATTTTTCAAAAAGATAACCTCCTAATAATAACGCAATTAATACTGAAGCTAACAATTCTAATTCCTCACTTGTTTCTAATTTAATTAAAAACTTTTTTAAAATAGGGATAATTAACGGAATAAAAAGTAAGTATAGTGTATTAAATGATAAATTATTACTACTAGTGTACAGTAATAAAGTTAATGCTAAAATATCTTGAAATATAAGTATTAAGATAGAAATTCTACCATGAAATGAATTGATTTCTTGTCTATCTTCTAATGATTTAGATGCGATAATTGTACTTGAAAAAGTTAAAGCTATACATAACAGAACCTTAACTTCTAAGTTAACATTTAAGTTGATTAAAAAGAAATAAACAAAACTTACTACTGCAGCGTGAATAAAAAATACTTTTAAAAAGGTAAAATTCAAAAAAGCCGACGGTTTAACCTTAAGGCCAATAGAAAATAATAGTAACTCAACACCAATTTTTGAGGGAAAATCAAGTAAATCATTAACATCTGCAAAATTAAAATATTTGAATAAAAAACCAGAGAAAATAAAACCAATTAAGATTGGTAAAGATAAAATTTTAAAAACTTGTCCGCAAATTAATGCGCCACCCATCCAAAATAAAAACATTTCCATAATAATTTTATATAAAACAGTTTAAAATATTTAAATCATAACAAAAAATTAGATAATTATTTTATCATAAAGATAAATTTGAGCTTAATTATTGGGCATTATTTTAAAAATTACAATGGTTTATAATTTAATACAAAATTTTGATCTATGATATTAAAGTAATTGAATGTGATATAATGATTGAAATTGTTTATTATAAAGACTATTTCCATGGTCTACAAAATTAAAAATGTCGATGAAGCTTTTATTAGCGATAATTCAGTTAGAACAAATTATAAAAAGTATTATAATTGGTTTAACAATCAAAACTTTTCAAATTTAACAAAAAAAAATTCAGAAGCTTTTAAATTTTTTAAAGATACTGGAATTACATTTAAAGTCTATTCTGATAACAATGATGACGAAAATCTAATACCATTCGACATTGTACCTAGAATAATAAATAGAAGAGAATGGGAAAAAATCGTAAAAGGCATAACTCAAAGAGTTATTGCAATCAACTTGTTTCTTAATGATATATATTCAAATCAAGAAATTATTAATTCAGGTATAATACCCATAAGTTTATTAAAAAATAATTCTGCATTCTTTCCTGAAATGATGGGTCTTACTCCTCCTAATAAAATATACAATCATATATCTGGAATTGACTTAATAAAAACTGAGAAAAATGATTTTTATGTTTTAGAAGATAATGTGAGAGTTCCCTCAGGTGTTTCTTATATGATTGAAAATAGAGATACTATGATGAAATTGTTTCCTGATTTATTTTCTAAATACGCTGTAACTGATAATAGAGATTACCCTAATAAATTATCCAAAATTTTAAAAAATTGTTCACCTTTGAACCGAAAAAAAGAACCTAACATTGCTATTCTTACACCAGGTGTTCATAATTCTGCTTTTTTTGAGCATGCCTTTTTAGCTGATCAATTAGGCGCAGAATTAGTTGAAGGTAAGGATTTAAGAGTTCTTGATAAATTTTTAAAAATGAAAACCATTAGAGGATGGGAAAAAATTGATATTTTATACAGAAGAGTTGATGATGAATATTTAGATCCTCTTACATTCAAGGAAGATAGTTTTCTAGGTGTGCCTGGTTTAATGGAAGTCTATAGAAACAAAAATATAACAATAGCAAATGCACCAGGAACTGGAATAGCTGACGATAAAGCTATATATTCTTATATTCCAGAAATTATAAATTTTTATCTTGGTGAAAAAGCTATATTAAAAAATGTGAAAACTTTTAAATGCAGTGACCAAAATGATTTAAAATATGTATTAGATTTTATAGGTGAGTTAGTAGTAAAAGAAGTACATGGATCTGGTGGATATGGTATGTTGATTGGTCCGTTATCTAACAAAAGTGAAATTTCTGAATTTAAAAATAAAATTTTAAAAAATCCAAATAATTATATTGCACAACCAACGCTATCTTTGTCTACCTGCCCGATCTTTACAAAAAAAGGTTTATCCCCGAGACATGTTGATTTGAGACCATTTGCTTTATTGTCAAACGACGGTGTATCTGTAACAAATGGAGGCCTTACAAGAGTAGCACTAAAAAAAAATTCTTTAGTAGTTAATTCCAGCCAAGGTGGTGGCACTAAAGATACTTGGGTATTGGGTGAATAATGTTAGGTAGTACTGCAGATTCTTTATTTTGGATGTTTAGGTATATTGAAAGGGCTGAGAATACTCTTTGTTTAATAGAAAGTGGTTTTCAACTACATCTCATTTCTTCAAAAAATTTAAAAAACGAATGGGATGCAATTCTTAAAACCAGTTCAAATAGGCAATTTTTCGCAAAAAATAATACACAACTAGACAGTCTAAAAATTATAAACTTTATGTTTAAAGATGAAAAAAACACTAATAATATTTATCTGTTAATTTCAAAAGCAAGAGAAAATGCAAGAAGGTCTAGAGTTGCTATTACTCTTGAAGTTTGGGAGTCGATTAATACTTGCTGGCTATACTTGAAGGAACAGACTAAAAAAAATGTAACTGAAAACAAAGTCCAAACCATTATAAAAAATATTAGAGAAAAAATTGCTCTTATTTATGGTTTTTTACAGAAAACTATGTTGAAAGATGAAATCTTGAGTTTTTGTAGTTTAGGCACACATATCGAAAAATTCAATAATACAGCAAGAATATTAAATACAAGACAATATTTACTCGTTGAAGAAAAGTTATATGGATTGGAAAATTACAATAATTTTCAATTAGAAATGATTTTAAGATCTATTTCATCATATAGATCTTTTATGTGGAAAAATCAAAATACAATAAACTCTAAAAAGGTATCAAATTTTCTAATATCGGATAAAGATATGCCAAGGTCATTAATGTTTTCTATTCAAGAAACTATAAGATGTATAAAAGTCATACTTAGTAGGAATATTTATAAGAGCAAATGCTATAAAACAGCCCAAAACATCCATAAAAAAATAAAATCAAGAAAAATGTTTTCTAATTATTATTCATTTTTAAATGATCTAATAGAATTAAATATGAAATTAGCTAATGAAATAGAGGAAGAATTTAATTTTCATTAAAAATTATGATTTTAAAAATTCAGCAAAAAATAAATTATGATATTAATGGTATAGTTAATTTTGGCTATAACAAATTAATACTAACTCCACAAAATGACGACAATCAAATAATTAGATTTTGGGATATTAGTATTGAAGGAGGTAAAAAGGAACTTAGTTCATCTGATCATTTTGGTAACTTAGTAGATTTAGTGAGCATAGAAAGTAATTCCACAAAAATTAAATATGAAGTTGTTGGAGAGATTGAAACTCAAAACACTAATGGAATTACTAAAACTTCTAAACAAGACTTACCACTTTGGTGTTATACATCTGACACTAAACTTACGAAGCCAGGTAATAATATAGTTAGCTTTTATAAAAAAAATCCTATGGATTTCAGTGATTTAATTAAAAGTCTTCATACTTTATCTAATAAAATTAAAACTAGTATCAAATATAAAAGCGGAAAAACTGATTATAAAACCAATGCTGAAGACGCATTCAGAAATAAAGTAGGAGTTTGTCAAGATCATACTCATATATTTTTATCTATCCTTCGACTAAATAACTTACCATGCAGATATGTAAGTGGTTTTTTTCTTCCAAAAAACAAAAATAAAAATCTTGCTATGCACGCCTGGGCTGAGGTTTTTGTTGAAGATTTAGGATGGATAGGTTTTGATATATCCAACGGAGTTTCTCCTGATGATAGTTACGTTGTTATAGCAAAAGGTTTTGATTATAATAACATTGCACCAGTAAGAGGTATTATTAATGGTGAATTCGTTGAAAATCAAAATTTAGAGTTAAGTATTGAAAAATTGGATCAATAAGTTGGATAAAAAATGACTTACTGTGTAGGACTAAAATTAAATCGTGGCTTAGTTTTTATCTCAGATACTCTAACTAATGCGGGTATAGATAATATAAATACTAATAAAAAGATGTTTAATTGGCACGAAGATAACGATAAATGCATTGTTTTACTTACATCTGGAAATCTAGCAACGTCTCAAGCTACTATTAATCTAATCAATGAAGGTATTCAAGACCACGAAAATAACGAAAATAACATATTAAAAGCAAATTCAATGTTTCAAGTAGCAAGAATTATAGGTAAAATTTTAAGAAATATTTCAAGTGAATATGCACCAGATGGACAAGCTGGTGAAAATCCCTATTCGTCTACGTTTATACTTGGTGGGCAATTTAAGGGACAAACCCATAAGTTATTTTTGATTTATCCCGAAGGTAATTTTATTGAAGCATCTGAGGATCAACCTTTTTTTCAAATTGGTGAAACTAAATATGGGAAGCCTATTTTAGTACGAGCATTGGAACAAGATGCAACTTTTGGTGACTCTATAAAACTTTTATTGGTATCTTTTGATAGTACCATGAAAGCTAATGTTTCTGTTGGAATGCCAATAGATATTTGCACTATGAAAAAAGATCAATATCAAGTTAACAAACAAATTAGAATAGAAAAGAATGATCCTTATTTTCAGAAAATTTCTAATGGCTGGGGAGAATCTCTCAAAAAAAGTATAAAAAAACTGCCACCGTTTAATTTTTAATTATTATAAATTATTTAATTTTTTACAACTCAAACAGTATCGCTGAAGATAGACTTATGTACAAGAACGAGTTTATAAAAAATATAAGTGTGATATTTTTTTAATAACTAACACTATTCATTTTTTTTAACTTTTTAATCTCTTTTATACTCTAAATAAAATCGTTAGAATATTTATTTACGAAATTATACTATACTAGTAACTAAGTCATATAACACTTGAGGAGTATGTTTTGACGACTGGAAAACATCTCAGTGACATGCCAGAGAAATTAGTTTTTCGTGGTGGCTTTGGATTTAAAAAAAACAACCTAATGTCCTACTTCTTTTACCAAAAACAAAAGGACCAATCGGCATAAAAAACTTTAAAAAGTTAATTAAAGATAATTTCAACTTACTCGAATATGACGATATGGCAACAGAGAAATTAGGTATTTTCAACATAACTGATGTTAATTCTCTTGAAAGCAAAGCTTTAGCTATAAGTAGTGCTCTAGAAAAATGGAAAGGAATTAAGTTTCATATTATATGTCATTCTACTGGTTGTGGCTTAGGAACATTTATAACAAAGAAAAATTTTGAAACTTGTAAGAGTATTGTTTTAATAAGTCCCTGGAACAAAAGAGATAAAGAGTTTTCTTCAATACAAAAACAACGAATAGAAAATTCCAAAATTCTAGAAACTATTACGTATCTTAAAAGTGAATATAATCTTTTATATCCCGCTGAGTATATTCATAAGTATAATGTACAATTTAAGGAGTACATATTTGATCAGAAAAATAAAAAAGTTGATGTTATTAATATAGAAAAACGATTGAAATCTATTTTGGATTGTAATATTGGAGACGAACTCCATAAACTTAAACAGCCTAAACTGTTTATCAATGCTCTTGATGATAAATTAATGAAAGTGTATCATGGTATAGAACTTCAGAAAATCTGTAATAACTCAGAATTAATTACTCTTAATAGTGGCGGTCATATGCTAACAGAAACGCGAACAAATGACCTAATTAAACATATTAAGAAGTTTTTAAATTTTATAGGAAGATAATATGAATATGGATCAACAGTTATCAAATAATATTCATAGTCACATTTCAATTGAAGGACTTGCAATTGCTAAATTTTCCAGATCGGTTTTTAAAGAAATGCAACGCGGGAAAATAACCGCTGCAAATTGTACATGTAGTGTTTGGGAAAACTTTAATGAAACTATCGATAAATTAACAGTTTGGAATGAACATTTTAGAAAAAACAACGATATTATTTGTCATATCAAATCCTCAACTGACATTATCAAAGCACATAAGGATGGAAAAGTTGGGATAATTCTTGGATGGCAAAATACAAGTGCTATCGAAGACGATATAAATAAACTTCAAATTTTTTATGATTTAGGAGTTAGAATAGCACAACTAACATACAATACACAAAATCTGGTTGGTTCTGGTTGTTGGGAAACAAACGATGGAGGTTTATCCGACTTTGGTAGAGATGTAGTAAGTGAAATGAATAGACTAGGCATTTTAATTGACCTGTCACATGTAGGCCCTAAAACAAGTTCAGATACAATCAGTTTCTCAAAGTCACCTGTCGCATATACTCATTGTTGCCCAGCTATTAAGAAGCATCCAAGAAATAAAACAGATGATCAGCTCAAGGAAATCGCTAACAAAGGTGGAATGATAGGATTTGCAAGTTACACACCTTTTTTATTAAAAGGTGCTGATAGCAGTATTGATGATTGTGTTGAGGCGATGGAATATATGATTAATATTGTAGGAGAAGATAGTGTTGGCATAGGTACAGATTGGGTTCAAGATCAGGATATAAAATTTTTTGAATACTTACAAAGAGACAAAGGAACAGGTAGATTTGTTTCAACTCCTTACAAAGATGTGCCACCTATGCCAAAGGGAATTTCAAAACTGAGCCAATTTCAAAACTTTGTATCTGCAATGAAACGTGCAGGATGGTCAACAAAACGTATTGAAAAAATACTAGGACAAAATTGGTTTTTATTTTTTAAACAAATATGGAATTAAAAAAGTTAATAAACAAATTATGATATAAACTATAACTTATCTAGATTAAATATACTATGAAAGTGGTGATCCCTACGAGATTCGAAAACCTAAGAAATCGTATCTAGCTATATCTAGCTATTGCTAGTTATTGCTCATATTAGGATTATACATAACTAGATATAATTAGCATTAGCTGGAGATAGTTTTGGCTGGCACAAATTTGGCACACAAATATACAGTTTGTGCCAAAATTTACCCCTATGAATGATTTCTATTAAAATAACATAAGCAAGCAAGAGCATCATATTTTAATTTTATTACAAGCACAAAATAATCTATTTAAAAACAATTTAAAGACATAATTTTTAATTATTAAGGCATTTTACTTAGGAGTATTTAAATGGCTAATAGTGGCATTGAATGGATAGATATTACTTTTAACTTTTGTGTGCGTTTATTATATGATGTCGGGTATTTTTTTGGAATTACATATGAAGAGATAAATGTTTGGTTGTTTGTTGTTATATGGCCCCTACTAACCCTAATAATGTTCGCTGAAATAATAAGATTAAGATTAAAAATATATAAATAAAATGATGGCATTCAATATAATGAATGCCATCGTTAATAAACTTATAATTGATCATCAAAGTTTTTATTTTCTAAAAATTCAACATTTGGAACAGTTTCTATCTCAGGTAAACCTGGCCCACCAA
The DNA here is from genome assembly GCA_902533225.1 of uncultured SAR116 cluster alpha proteobacterium. Lineage (GTDB taxonomy): Bacteria > Pseudomonadota > Alphaproteobacteria > Puniceispirillales > Marisalimonadaceae > Marisalimonas. The sequence goes on from CACALC010000006.1 coordinate 76,159, forward strand.
TCGAAGATATTTCACCATGAAGCAAAGCTACCGCGTCAAAAACTTTATCAATTGCCTTTTCTCTAATTGCCCATTGCTTAGTAAATGCTCTTTTCTCACTATTTAGTTGCTCAGACATCATATTTATTGGTCTCAAAAGAAGATTAATAGTATTGGCAAACTTTTGACCAGTTAAGTAGTTAAACATTTCTCGAGCTTGGTCATCAGTTAATTGATTGGCTGCTTTTACTTTATTCACTTGACTAACTAATTCAATAATGCCTCTAGTAATAGTTAAGAAATCATGAAACTGACAAATCCAGATATTATTGCTGAGGTATGGCTCGGAATGATCTGAAGGCATTGCATCAGTTACTAAAACCCCGTATAAAGCTCCATTATTTTTTATATCGTTTTCAAGTTTAACCAACCATTTTGGATCAAAATTCTTAGTTAATTTAGATTCAAATATAATAGAATGATTAAAACCATTATCATTAATAATTAAAATAGAATCTGCGCCCTTTTGACCCTTTTTAATTTCCTTTACACTATATTGAGGAAAATGACTTCTAAGATTATCTTCAATAAACGTTTCTCCAATTTCTCCTTGAAATTGAACAGATCCTTGATCTGATCTTTTCTTTAAATCATCAATATCAGATTTTAAAATAGCATTTTCTTTTATTAACGCATTTTTTTCTAAATCTTTTTGGGTTAGAAGTTCATTTTTTTGCTCAGCTAATGCAAGACGAACTTTACTTTTAACCTCACTTTCCAAAGTTTTTTCTAATATTTCTTTTTCATATTTCACCGCATTAGCTTCTTCTAAAAATTTCTTATTTTCTACCATTAAATTTTGAATAACTTCATCATCTTCCTTCTTTTGATCAACTCTAACTTTATCAATGGTTTTTTGAAAATCGTCTTCAGCCCTTTGATTTTTTATCAATAATTCTGATTTTTCATTTTGAAGGTTTTTAATTTTATCTAGAAATAACTCTTTTTCTTTTTCAAGAGCTAGTTTTAATTTATTTTCTAAATCATTTTCAAAGGACTTTTTCATATTTTCCTTTTCAAAATTAGCAACAGCAATTATTTCTTCATATTTAGTTTTTATCTCACTCTCAATTCTATCTCTAATACTAGCAGTAATTAATTCTTCAGATACTTCAAAAGAATGAGAGCATTCAGGGCATTTGATAGCGACATTATTAATTTTTTCCATAACTTAAATTCCTTTCCTATTAAGATTAAAAAATGTTTTAAAAAATTAAATGTTGCTATTACCTCTTAATTCTTTCCGTATTGATTTTTTTTTCAAAATGCTTAGCTGCTTTGATTATTTCTGCAAGCCCTTCATCAGGCAATTGGGATAGTATTCTTGAAACAATTGGATTTTTTGAAAAAGTAGACTTAAATTCTTTACCATAGATTTCACCAATCCTGACATCATCTTCAGATAACTCATTCCCTCTTATGATTGCTCCATCTCTTAAGGCTTCTTTAAGTGAAACATCAAAAGTAATACTGAAATTATTCCCACAGTTTTGACAAATTTTAGATTGAATAGGATTTAAAGTAGAACAAACTTGACAGCTTTTGAAGTTATTATGATTAGAAATAGGAAATTTATAATCACATGATAAACAATTACTATCAGTAATTTTATTTTTTTGATTACATTTAGGGCAAAATTTTTCTAGTAATTTTTTACCAAAAGTTTTTGATGTACCCATTTCCTTTTCTATTCTTTTAGCATAAGCTTCAAAAACAGTTAATGGTGGCATTATAAATGAAGCAGACGAATAATCTTTATTTTCAAACTTTCTAACAGCTCTACCTACTGCTTGACGAAATGCTAATTCAGTAGTTGCTTTTGGTAAGTATATTATAGCCCTTAACCTTGGAATATCTACGCCCTCCGATATCATATTTACTGAAACTAACCAATCTAATGAATGATTTCTTCTAAAGGTTTTGATTTTTTTCTGAGGATTTTTCATATTGCTATGAACTATGAGAGCTTTTTTACCATCTATAATTTCAACTAATTCAGCCATATATTCAGCAGTTGAAATATCAGGTGCGATGATCAAACCCCCTGCTACCGATAATTCTTTCTTTTTTTCAATTAAAATTTTAATTCCAAATTCAATCATATGGCCTAAATAAGAATTTTTGAGAGGAGTTTTCCCGTCTATCTCATACTCTTTCCTTTTGGTTAAAGTGTAGAAGTCAATAACAGTTTTAATACTTGGGTTCTTTTTTAGTAATTCCACAGGCTTTTTTTTACTAGAAACATCTACATTTTTTCCATTTTTTATTTTAACTGAAAATTTACCTTCATATCTATGGAATGTAATGGGAACACAATAACCTAAATCAACTGCCTTACCATAATTTAACTCGTAAATACCATCTTTAGGAAATATAAATTCGTTATTTTTTCCTAAAGATAACCACGTACATTCTTTACCATCAGTTCTTACAGGTGTTCCAGTTAAAATCAGACAATATGAAGCTCTTTTAAATGCACTATCTGCACTGCTTCCCCAGGAAGCTTCTAATGCTGCATGATGATGCTCATCACAAATAACTAAAACTTTTTGAGAAATACATATAGCTTGGACGGCATCTTTAATATTACTTAAAGCTTGCCAAGTTAAACATAAATGATCATTCATATTAGTCATTTTAATATCATCAGGAGAATTGATTTTTTCCATATGTAAACCAAGTATTTTATTTACTTCTTTAGCCCATTGATATGTGACACCAGCTTGTGGCGCTATAACAATAATTTTATTAATTTTATTATTTTCATATAATTTTTTTGCTAACAAACTTGCAGCTACAGTTTTTCCTGAAGCTGGGGCTGCATTTATTACAAACTGCTTATGGGTTTTAGTTTCTACTAACCATTTATATCCTTGCTCCTGACATTCAATTTGCCATTTTCGAGGCTTTACGGTACTTTTTTTAATTCTCATTATGCGCATTAGAAACCTTTCTAATATTTATTAGATTTTTTTGTATTACATTCGGAACAAAGAGCTTGTCCATTTATAATCAGGGTTCTTCCACCTTTAGAAAAAGGTCTCACATGATCTGCATGAAAATCCTCAGATAAACATGCAGAACATTTTTGACACTTTCCATTTGAAAGAATATATAAGATCCTTCTTTGCCTTTTATTAAAAAACCTAGCCATCAAAGAAGAGATCCATCAACTTTTTTTGAAGAGCTATATCTAAGGGATTTTTACTTACAGGTTCAAACAAACATTTTATTGCAGTTTCTTTTTTAATTCCAAGATCTATCAACTTGGATAAAGATATCTTAAAAGTTTCTTTATCTTTTTGATAATCATCGAATACCTTAAGAATTTTCATTTCTTCAGAAATACAAGAATTTAAATTTTTATTTTCCATTTTTAACCCCAAAGATTTCATTTACTTTATGATTACAATTTTCGTTTAATCCGCTTATATAGCCTTCATCCAACCAATACTCATGAACAACCAACTCATTAATTGGAAGTTGATTAGGTGGTTGGAAGTGAGCATATTGATTAATTCGTTTCAATACGTCTACGTAAGGAACTGGTGCAGCATGAATAGTTAACCCTTTTTTTCTTAAATTACTAATAATTGAAGTAAGGTTTGGAATAGCTAACAAAACCATTGCTTCTATTCTACTAATTCTTTCGCCTTTATGCAGACTTTCAACAATACATTGGGTTCTTAATCTTCTATCAATCATTCTTGAAATATTACCTTTCATTACAATATCCTTTCGAGAGTTATAGTATTATCGTTTTTTAAGTTAAAAACGTTATC